>CAKOWW010000007.1 GCA_934129785.1 uncultured Clostridia bacterium | reverse complement strand
TTAAAAATTGCTTTTCTTCTGTTTTATAATCTTTTTTGGAAATTTTGGCTGAATTGCCATTCGAAAAAATAAAGTGTTTAAATAACACTTGTTAAATATTAACATAATTTTAATTATTTTTCAACTGTTTTTACAAATTTTCAATTTTTCTTCCACCACCATGTTTTCCAAATCCGTTTGTTTTTATACTTTCTATATATTTGTTATCCAATAATAAAAAGGTCTTTTTCTATATTTTTTCACATTAAAGTATTTTGAATTTAAATATAAAGTATAATTAATTGTGATTTTTTAATTTTTATTTCATATATATTAACTAATAAATGGAAAGGAATGTATTAAATGATATTGAAACCAAATTTTTATGTTGTAAAAGTAAAGCGAAACTTTTTTTCACTAGTATTTATTGGCTTTACTGTTAGTCTTTTATTATTTTCAAATTCAAATCTACCGGCAGTAAAAAGTGGATTAGCTTTATGGGCAAATTCTGTGGTTCCTTCACTTTTCCCTTTTTTTGTTGCAACTGAACTTTTGATGCATACTAACATTATTTATCAATTAGGGAATCTTTTGAATAATTTTATGCAAACGCTCTTTAATGTTCGTGGTGAAGGTGGGTTTGCTTTTGTAATGGGAATTATTAGTGGATACCCTATGGGAGCCAAAATTGCTACTAATTTTAGAAAACATAATATTTGTACAAAGGAAGAGTGTGAAAGGTTACTAAGCTTTACTAACAATTCCGGTCCTTTATTTATTATCGGAACTGTTGGCATTTTATTGTTTAAAAATACTGCCATTGGACTATTACTTTTTATTACACATATTTTAGCTTGTATTACTGTCGGTTTTATTTTTAGATTTTGGAAATACAAATCTTCTCCATCTAATTCTAATAAAATAGATATTTCTTATACTAGTAATAAAAATTCTTCTACTGTTTCTTTTTCAAATTTAGGTTCTGTTCTTGCAGAGAGTATAACTAGTGCGACTTCTACCATTTTATTAATTGGTGGCTTTGTTGTTATTTTTGCAAGTGTTATCTCAATTTTGAAATCCAGTGGTATTTTAAGTTTTTGTGCAGATATTATTAGTCCTCTTTTTAGCCTTGCAAATATATCTCCGGCTTTTGCAAAACCATTACTTAGTGGATTCCTAGAAATTACTAATGGAATAAGCACTATTTCTTCTATTCCTAATAAAAAACTTTCTGTTAATATTATTATTTCTGCTTTTTTGCTTGGTTTTGGTGGAATTTCAGTATTACTTCAGGTACTAAGTATTACTTCTAAAACTGATTTATCAATAAAACCTTACATTTATGGAAAACTTCTTCATGGCATTTTTGCTGGTATTTATACATATATTTTTATTAGCATATTTCCATTTTTTAATTTTGATTTATAAGGTTATAGTTCCTTTTAAAAACTAAATTTATTTTTATAGGAGTGATTTTTTTGGAAAAAGATTTTAATAATAATTATGCTTCACCTTTTATGGATTTTAACATGGGTTATCCTAATATGAATATGGGAATGGATATGAGCGAAATGTATAAAGACCCTATGCTTATGTTACAATATGAACAAGGATATTGCTATTACAGATATTTGTGTATGCAAATGGATTATAAGATAAAATGTAAAGAATATGAAAAAATGTGCGATTCGACTTCTAATCGTACAACAATGGATCGAAGAGACAATAGAAAGATTGAATAATCTTTTTATTAATATGAACAAATTTTAATAAAAAAGCATTAGATTAAATTTCTCGGTTTATTACAAAATTCAAGAAATTCTAACTTGTTTTATGGCACCCTTCCACTACAAAGTGAACTCTTTCCATAAAACTTCATAAGAATTTCTAGATTTTTTTCATACACATTCGAAATTTAATCTAATGCTTTTTTATATCAAAATTTTTTGTTTATATAGAAAAATACTATTTTATTAAAAAGAAATATGCCAAAACTGCAATTCCTAATATAATTCTATAATATCCAAATACTTTAAAATTATGCTTTTTAATATAACTCATTAAGAATTTTATTACTACAACAGATACTACAAAAGAAACTAACATACCAACTAGTAATACTGCAATTTCTATTCCAGTGAAAGCTAATCCAAATTTAACTAACTTCAATAAACTAGCTCCAAACATTGTTGGAATTGCTAAGTAAAATGTAAATTCTGCTGAATTTGGTCTAGATAAACCTATTAATAATCCCCCTATTATTGTTGCACCAGAGCGTGAAGTTCCTGGGAATATAGCTGCTAATAATTGAAAGAATCCTATTATTAGAGCATCTTTATATGTAATTTGTTCATTTGTTTCTTTTTTAGCTTTTCTATTTTTATTCCAATTTTCTATAACTATAAATGCTACACCAAATACTATTAAAGCAATTGCTATACATGTTGGGTTATAAAATAGCGCTTCAAATACATCATCAAATAAGACTCCTACAATTGCAGCAGGGACACAACCTACTAAGATTTTTCCCCACAAATTCATTTTTTCTTTATCAAATATAGATAATAATCCTTTTGATTTTATAGCCTTATTTTTATCTTTTGTGAAAGGCCATATTTGTTTAATGTATAGTAATACAACTGCTAGTATTGCTCCGAAGCTGTATTACTACTTGAAACATATTCCAAAACTCTGGTGATACTTCTTTAAATTTCAGAAATTGTTCAACTAATATTAAATGACCTGTGCTACTTATTGGTAGCCATTCTGTAATTCCTTCTACTATTCCAAATATTACTGATTTTATAATTTCTAAAAACATTTTTGTTCCTTCTTTCATAATTTTATTTTTTACTAAAAATTATTTTTGTATATTTCTTTTAAAACATTGTAAATTGTATCTTTTAAAAATTCTGCTGTTGTAATTGGTGCTACTTTTCCTGGCAAAGCTAATGCCCATATTAGTTTTAAATTTTTATCTTTGGCTGATTTTTTGTCTATACCTCCTGGATTTGATGCTAAATCTATTAACAAACAATCTTTTTTTACATGTTTCATTCTTTCTTCTGTTAGTACTAAATGTGGTACTGTATTTATTATTATGTCATATTTAGATAGGTTTTCTCCTAAAAAATTTATATTTGTTGCCATATGCCCATATGCTTTTATCCAAGCTAAGTCCTCATCTTTTCTTGCTGCACATGTTACTTTTGAAGATAAACCTGCCATTTTCCTTGCTAATACTTTTCCAATTCTTCCAAACCCAAGTATTAAAACATTGCTTCCATGCAATATTTTATTTGTATTTGCTATTGCTATTTCTATTGTTCCTTCTGCAGTTGAAATAGTATTTAAAACTGCAAATTCTTCTCTTTTCATTATGTCTACTATTTCTATATATTCATCATTTGCCATATCATAAATTTCTGGTGTTATACTTCCAGCAATTAGAATCTTTGCATTTAAATAATGCATTAATTCTCTTATTGAAATTTCATTTTCGCTAAATGGTGTATTTATATTTTCTCCATTGCTTGAAAACGGTATTGGTCCTATCACTACTTCTACATCGTTTGGTATTGCCCTGCTTAGTTTTTGAACTGGTATTATGTTTTTTTCTTCCTTTAATTCTTCGGCTTTTTCCAATCCATATGTGTATACTTCATTTCCATCTTCTGCTAGCATTTTTGCTAGTTTTATTGTTCTTAGGTCTCCACCTATTACTGTAAATTTTGTATTCATAAAATCCCTCCAATAATATTATTATATTATTTTTGGCGATTTTTATGAATTTTTTTAATCATGTCTTTCTTTATGCTCTTTTTCTTCTGTTTTTTGTTCAGTCTCTTTTGATTGTTTTTCTTCTTTTTTTAACATTTTTATATCATTATAGCTTAAGTGTCTTGTTATTTCTGCTGTTTCTTCTAAATGTTCTTTTGCTTTTATTTCCTTCTCTTTTAATTTTTTTGCTATTGGTTCTTCTCTATTTTCCAAGTTAAAAGGTATTGAAATTCTTGCCATTATTGGTATAAAAATTGGATCTTTTTTTACTTTTTCTACAATTTTTTTGCTATCAATATCTATTGCTACATTTACATATTTTATTGCTTTATCTTTTTCGCCTTTTATTAATGCTATTTTTGATATTTCGTAATATGCATCTGCTGATAGTTCATCATCTTCTACCGCTTCTAAAAATCTTCTTTCTGCTTCTTCTAATTCTTTATAAATTAATGCAATTTCGGCTAAAGAATATTTTGTATTATATACTAAACTATTTAATTCTGCTGCTTTTTCATAGTATATCTTTGCACTTTGAAAATCATTTAACATTGTATATGCTATTCCTAAATTATAATTCAATTCAAAACTTGTTTGATTATATTTTAGTGCTTCTTGATATACATTTACCGCTTCTTTATATTTTTCACTATCTATTAAAATTTCACCTAATAATAAAGATGCTTCATATATATCTGGTTTTTTATTTAATAATGAGAATAGCATTTGAGCAGCTTCTTCTCTTTTCTCTAAGTTATTTAATAATAATGCTACTTTGTAGTATGATTCGTAATCTTTTTTATTTAAATCTACAGCTTGCACATATTCATCAATTGCTCTTCTCATTCCACCTTCTTTTTCATATATTTGAGCTAGCAATTTATGTGCTTTATAACTGTTTGGATTTTTTTCTAATATACTTAATAATGCTTGTTTCGCTTTTTTATTATTTCCAAATAATAAGCATATTTTTGCTTTTGCTAAATTTACTATTTCCAATAAATATATGTCTTGTTTTTCAAGAACAATTATTCCTATTGGAAGTAGTATTGCTAATACATATTTTATTATTACTAATAATGAATTTATTTTTTTTCCAAATAGCACTTCTACAAAATTTAGAAATATTCCCAGTGCTTCTAATATTAATATTGCTATATATGTTGTGTCATTGTTTTTTATCATTCTAAAAAACATGTAAACAAATATTGCTAATGCTATAATTGTGAATATTAGTTGTTCTATTATCATTTTGTTTCCCCTTTTTGCTTTTTTACTTATTTTATTTTATTTTTTCTCATTTGTCTAGTTTTTGCTTTACTATTTATATAGTTTATTGTAAATTTCATAATTTTTTAATATTTTTCTTACATAATTGTTTGTTTCTTTAAACGGAATATTTTCTACATCACTTCCATCTTGTTTTACTATTCCTTTTTCTATCCATGTATCAACTGTTCCAATTCCTGCATTATATGCTGCAACAGCTAATTCCTTGTTTTTGTATTTTTCCATTAATACATTTAAATATTTTGTTCCTATGTTTATGTTGTTTTCTACATTTACTATTTCTTCTTTTGCATTTTCTTGGTTGATATCTATATTATATTTTTTTGCTACATCTATTGCTGTATCTTCCATTATTTGCATAAGTCCTAATGCATTCCTATGAGAAACTGCATCTTTTTCAAAGTTGCTTTCTGCTTTTATTACTGCATATATCAGGTTTTCTTCTACATTATATTTTTCTGCATATATTGTTACAAATTCACTATACGTTTTTGGATATATAATTTTTAAGATTTTATTTTTAAAAATTCCTAGAAAAACAATTATTATTAATATGATTATTGCAAAAATTATTAATTTTTTGTTTTTCAAATTTGTATCTCCCTTCGTAATTTGTTTATTTACAATCATACCAATTATTTGCTTCAGATATTTCTGCAATTAGTGGTACTTTTAGACTTGTTGCTGTTTCCATTGAGTTTTTCATTATTTCTTTTACTTCTTCTATTTCTTCTGCTGGTACTTCTAGCATCATTTCATCATGTACTTGTAATACTATTTTAGATTTTAAGTTTCTTTTAGTTATTTCTTTATATACTTTTATCATTGCTATTTTCATTATGTCTGCTGCAGTACCTTGAATTGGTGTATTCATGGCTGCTCTTGATCCAAATTGTCTTACCATGTAATTTTTAGATTTTAGTTCTGGTATATATCTTCTTCTTTTAAATAGTGTCTCTACATATCCTTGCTCTTTTGCTTGTTCTGTTATTTCTTCCATAAAATTCTTTATTCCTGAATATTGTTCTAAGTATTCTTCTATATATTGTTTTGCTTTCTTTCTTCCTATTGAAAGTTGCTCTCCTAATCCAAAGTCACTTATTCCATATACTATTCCAAAGTTTACTGCTTTTGCATTGCTTCTTTGTTCTTTTGTTACTTCTTCTATTGGTGTTTTAAAAACTTTTGATGCAGCTTGTTTGTGAATATCTTGGCCTTCTTTAAATGCTTCTATCATATGTGTATCTTCTGAAATTGAAGCTAAAACTCTTAGTTCTATTTGTGAATAATCGGCATCTAAATACACTTTTCCTTCTTCTGGTTTAAACACTTTTCTTACTCTTTTTCCCAATTCAAATCTAGTTGGTATGTTTTGTAGATTTGGTTCTGTTGAACTTATTCTTCCTGTTGCGGTTATTGTTTGATGGAAAAATGAGTGTATTCTTTTTGTTTTTTTATTTATATATGGTTTTAATCCTTCTACATATGTTGAGTTTAGTTTCATTAATTGTCTATATTCTAGTATTTGCTCTATAATAGGATCTTCTTTCTTTAATTTTTCTAATACATCTACATCTGTTGAATATCCACTTTTTGTTTTCTTTATTACTGGTAATTTCATTTTTTCGAAAAGAATTACTCCTAATTGTTTTGTTGAATTTATATTAAATTCTTCTCCTGCCATTTCATATATTATTTTTGTTATTGTTTCTAATTTTTTTGTTAATTCTTTTCCAAAGTCACTAAGTTCTTTTTCATCTACTTTCATTCCATTCCATTGCATATTTGAAAGTACTTCAACTGTTGGCATGTCTATGTTATTAAATAATTCTAAACATTGTATTTCTTCTAATTCTTTTAGTGTTTTTTCTTTTATTTTTCCTATTGAATAAGCATATAACCCATATTTTTCTTTGTTTAGTTCTTCTTTGTTTTCTTCTTGTGGCTCATCAAATAAAGTTATTTGTTTGCTTTCTTCTTTTTTCTCCCCTGTATATTCTTCAACATTTATTTCTAAGAAATTTGCTATTAAGTCCTCTATTTTCAATTTGCTATTTGTTGGGTTTAGTATATATGCAGCTATTGAGATATCATAGTTTATGCCTTTTAAATTTATATTTTCTTGTTTTAATAAAATGTATATTTTACTTAAGTCTATTCCTATTTTCTTTATTTCTTCATTTTCGAATATTTCTTTTAGTTTTTTTATGCTGTCTATTTTTATGCAATATACTTCTTCTTTTTCTTTATTGTATATGCTTATTCCAACGATTTTTTCTTTTATTATTTTTTCTTCATTTTCTTTATCTTGTTCTGTTATTAAGTAAAATATCATTTCTTTTTGTTGTTCTATTATTTTTATAATTTCTTCTAAGCTTTTTTCTTGTAGTTTGTATTCTTCTTTTTTTGGTTCTTCATTATTTGCAGTTGATCTTAATGAAAATCTATCTATATATCTGTTAAAGTTTAGGTTTTGGAATAATTCTAAAACTTTTGGTTTGTCCCATTCTTCAATTTTAAAATCTTCTAATGTATCTTTTATTGGCACTTCTAAATTTATTGTTCCTAGTGTTTTTGATAATACAGCTAAATCTTTATTTGCTACTATTTTTTCTCTTTGTTTACCTTTTAAGTCATCTTCATCTTTTTCTACTTTTTCGTATAAATTTTCTATTGAACCATATTTTTGAATTAAGCTTAATGCTGTTTTTTCTCCAACCCCTGGCACTCCAGGAATATTGTCAGATGCATCTCCTTGTAAACCTTTTACATCTATTAGTTGTTTAGGTTGTATTCCATATTTTTCTATTATTTTTTCTTCATCATATTCATCTGTTTCAGTTTTGCCAGCTTTTGTGTGTGGGATTCTTATTGTTACTTTTTTTGTAGCTAGTTGGAATGTATCTCTATCTCCAGATAAAATTGTTACATCTAGCCCTTTATTTTCTCCATAGCGCGAAAGTGTTCCGAAGTACATCATCTGCTTCATATCCTTCCATTTCTACTATGTCTATGTTCATTGCTCTTAATACTTCTTTTATTATTGGCATTTGTTCTGCTAATTCTTCTGGCATTCCTTTTCTGTTTGCTTTATATCCTTCATACATTTTATGTCTTGCTGTTGGGGCTTTTAGGTCAAATGCTACTACTAAATATTCTGGGTTTAAGTCTTCTAATAATTTAAATAATATTGCTAAAAATCCATATACTGCATTTGTATATTTTCCATCTTTTGTTGTTAGCATTCTACTGCCCATTATTCCATAAAACGCTCTATTCATTATGCTGTTTCCATCTACTAATACTAATCTACTCAAAGTTTTTCTCTCCTTGTATAATATATTTTATATCATTTTAATGATATATTTTTTTATTTTTTACTTTTTGTTTATACCTATTTTAGTTCTACGCCAAGCAAATATAATAAATCCACTGCCTGCAATTGGTCTATTATTGCTCCTTTTATGTCTTCTATTGTAATTGCTATTCCTTCTATTTTATTGTTTGATAAATCAATTCCTTTTAAGCTTGTTTTAAAAAATTGTGCTCTTGTTAAATCTGAGTTATCAAAATATGTATTTTTCATTTTTGTTTCTTGAAAATAACTATTTCTTAAAATTGTATCTTTAAATAATATATTTTCTATACTTGCCATTGATAAGTTAAAATAACTTGCATTGGTTTCATTAAATGTAATATTATATAGTCTATTTTCTGAAAAGTTACAACCAGAGATTTTACAATTGTTAAATTCACATCTTATAAATGCATTTTCTATGAATTGAGTGTTTGAAAAATTACATTTTTCAAATATAATGTCTCTAAATGTTGCTTTTTCTATTGTTGCTTCTTGCATATTTATATTGCTAAATGTACAATGTTCAAATTCGTTTTCGTATAATTGTATTCCACTGCATTCTTCATTTTCAAATTTTAAGTATTCTTTTTGCTCATTTTCTTGTATTTCTTTTATGTTTGATACTTCTAATTCTTTTAGTTTTAACTTTTGTGGTTTTATAATGTTCATTTTTATTTCTTCTTTCTTTTATTTATCTTAACGCTCCTCATCATGTTCATGTACCTGTATCTGTTCCTGTTCTTTCTTTTTTGCTCTTCCAAATCTTCTCATAATTTGTTCTATATGTTTGATTTGTAGTCCATCCCCACCACTGTAATCGTTCGGATTTTCTCTTGTTAAGATTAGGTTTTCTTTTAGTTCTTCATCTTCATAAAAATCAAATATTTCATCATCTAATATTAGGTATTGTTCTATATTTGGATGTTCCTTTAAATATTGTTTAATTTCTAAACCTCTTTTACCATTATTATATATTGGCGTTTTTTCATTTAGGTTGATATCATATTTTGAGAATAATTCTTTTAATTTTTCATAATATTTATGGCTCTCTCTCCAGCTAGATGATAAAACTATTTGCGCACCAGTAACATCTAGAGCAAATTTTAGCATTTGTATTGCTTTCGGATCTATTTCTGTTATTAGTCCTTTAATATTATTCTTTATTATATAATCAGTTGAATTCATAACACCATCTATATCTAAAAATATTACTTTCAATTTCATTCCTCCTATTATTTTCTGTTCTTTAAAATTTGCATTCTTTGTCATTTTCCATCAAAGATACTATAATTTAGATTTTTATTATTAATTACTTTTTACTATTCAATTCAATAATCAACTTATCAAAATCAGAAACTATCTTTTGATTTTTATTAAATTCATTATACTCTTCTTCTGCTTTCTCTTCTGCTTGTCTTTTTGATATTTTGCCATTATCTTTTAAAATATCATATTTTCTAAATTCCAAAAACTCATTTATACTTTTTGCAAATTCTTCCATAGTAAATGTATTTTCTCTTTCTACTAGGTCTTCTATATAATCAAAATATCCCGAAACAGTTCTCTCTAATCTTTTTATTTGTTTTTCATCTAAATAATTTTTTGCAATAATAACATCAGATTTTAAAATTCTTCCATCTGGTGAATTTTTCCAAGTAGTTAATCCCATATTTTCTTTGGTATGATCTGCTTTTTGATATATTATTTCTGCAGCTGTATTACCTGTAATAGCATAATGAAATTTATTTTGAACAGTTGCATAAAATTTTTGTGTTGTCTTAGAATCTTTATCATAATCTATACTGCATTCTGCAAATATATCTGTTATCTGTTGCCATATTCTTCGTTCACTTGTTCTAATTGAACGAATTCTTTCTAGCAACTCTTTAAAATAATCTTTTCCAAATTTAGGACCGTTTTTTAATAGTTCATCATTTAAAACAAATCCTTTTTTTATGTATTCTTTCAATGTATTAGTTGCCCATATTCTAAAATCTGTTGCCTGTTTTGAATTTACTCTATATCCTACAGCAATTATTGCATCTAGGCTGTAAAAATTTGTGTTATAGTTTTTTCCATCATTTGCAGTTATTCGAATTTTTCGAATAACTGATTCTTCTTTTAATTCATCTGACTTAAATATTTCTTTTAAATGATAATTTATTGTATTTACTTCTACATCAAATAATTTTGACATTGATTTTTGAGTTAACCAAAAATCTTCATTATCATATAAAACTTCTACAGAAATATTATTATTATTTTTACTTTGATAAATTATTAAATCTTTTAAGTTCTCTATTGGATTCATATTTATACTATCATCTCACTTTCAATTACTACTTATCTCTCACTTTTTTAATTCTTTTGAATAATAATATAATTGTTTATTCCTTATTATTATTTTCTTCTACAATGTCATTAATTTCTTTTAATTTCTCTTCTAATAATTTTTTATCTATTAATTTTAAAGTATATTGAGATATCATAGTAGGTGACATACTTCTACTCATTGCATATTCAACAACTTGTTTATCTCTACTAGCACATAAGATTACTCCTACACTTGGGTTTTCATTTTGTTTCTTTTCTTGTCTATCCAATGCCTCCAAATAAAAATCCATTTTTGATATATATTCTGGTTTGAATTTTCCAATTTTAAGCTCAAATGCAACTAAACAGCTTAATGTTCGGTTGTAAAACAATAGGTCAATATAAAAATCTTCATTGCCTACTTGTACTCTATATTCTTCACCAACAAATGAAAAATCTTTACCTATTTCTAAAATAAAGTCTCTCATATTAGAGATAATTGCCTTTTTTAAGTCTTTTTTAGAATAACTGTTAGGCAAGTCTAAAAATTCTAAACTATATGTATCTAATAATTTTGTATTTGGATAATCTTCTTCTCCTACAGTTTTTGATAGACTTTGACTTGCTTTACCATCTGATAACATATACCTGTGAAAATATCCACTTGAAATTTGTCTATCTAATTCTCTTTTAGAATAATTGTTTTTTATACACATCTTTATGTAAAATTCTTTTTCTTCTATTGAATTAGTCCCACTTAAAATTAATAGATTATTAGTCCAGCTAATTTGTGTCACCAATGGTGACACAAATGGAAAGTCTCTATAAGTTTCATAAAATTGTTTCATTCTATATATTCCTGCTCTATTAAATCCTCTCATTGTAGGATATTCTCTATTTAATAACTCTTGTTTTATATCATAAAAATTGAAATAAGACCGTTTTTTAATAGTTTAATTCTTTTGAATAATAATATATATCTGTACAAAGTAAATCTCCATCCCATATTTCTTCTTCATAATTATCAATAAAGAAATCTTTTATTGTTTTTTCATACTTATCAAAACCTTGCTTTACATAGAATGGAATATTATTTTGTGTTGTTCCTACTATCATTTTTTTGTATCTTGTTTTATAATTATCTGTCAAATATTTAAGCATTTTTTTGCCATATCCATTACCTCGATATTCTTGCTTTGTTACTATATTTTTTAATTCACATGTATCATTGTTCAATGTAGTAACTACTGCTATGCAAGCTACTTTTTCTTTATATGTTAAGACAAATAATTCTCCATTTTTTAAGTATTTATTTATCATATCTTTGCTTGGGTCTGCTTCAAGTAGTAAATCTATATATTTTTCGTTATCTTCTTTTTCCTTTTTTATAATAATGTTTCTCTCTGCTGGAAGATATTCAAAATTTTCCGGCAATACAATTTTAGGTGGATTAGGATTAGTGTATCTATATTCTTCTGAAAAAATGCATCCGCAGTATTTTTGCATATATAATCCTAGCTCTCTTGCCTTAGCTTGTCCTTTTCTAAATCCGATTCTAAAATCTCTGTACAAAAATTCTATACCATATTTTTCTGCCATTTCATTTGCCACTTCTATTAATGCTTTATGATTTTGATAAGGACTTACTAAAAGGGTAGTTGTAAAAGCATCATATCCGTACTCTTTTGCATATTTTGCAGTTTGTTCTAATCTGACTCTATAGCAATAATTTTTGCATCTATTTTTTAAATCTTTTACAACATTTTTGCAAAATTCGTCTAATCCATAGTTTTCTTCAAATATGGCTGTTACTCCTATTTGTTCTGTATATCCTTTTAAGCAGTCTTTTCTTGCTTTATATTCTGTATATGGATGAATATTGGGATTATACCAATATACTGTTGGTTCTATTCCTTCTTCTCTTAAACTATCTATGCAGTATACACTACAAGGTGCACAACATGTATGCATCAGTAATTTCATTTTATTTTTTCCTACTTTCTATTATTTTGATTTTTCTGTCATTTGTAAACATTTCAAATATTTTTTCTAACAATACGTTTGCACAAATATTTGTTATTAATATATTTCTATATGTAAAAAATGCATGTTGATATGAATGTTCTTTTAATATTGTATACCATATAATTGGCATTACACCTAATATTAAATATGGTAAAATTTCAATTATATATGATTTTATATTAAATTTATTAGTTTTAATTTTTAATTTTCCTATTGCCAGTTCAATATCTATAATGATAAATGTAGCAACTATTGTTATTGGTAAAAATTTGGCTTCATATTCAAAATTTCTTTTTATAGATTCACTGAATTTTATTATATTTGTTCCTGTACTTCTATAAAATACTTGAGCTATTGATGTTTCTATTATATCTTTACTATATATAAAATCAACTAAAATCCATTTTATAATCCAAGTTAAACCATATCCTATTCCCCAAAGCATTCCATATTTTATACTATCTATTAACATATTTTTTACCGTAACCTTTTCTTCTTTTTGTTTTAATAAAAAATACAAAATCATTGGAATTGCGTATGTTACCATTGGTACAGTTAAAAAATCGAAAAAGTTTGTTAGCATACCTATTGCAAAGAAAAATATATTTAAATTCTCCATTTTTCCATTTTTGGCAAGTAATATTATCGATGATATCATTGTTATGAAAAATATAAATATTCCTTGCATTGAAAAGCCTAAATAGAAATATTCAATGCTTATTAGTCCCATAGTAAATATGGCTGAAACTGTAAAATTTATTTTTTTGTATATAAAATACGCAAAAATTATAAATAATAAGAAAAGCAAAATTGTAAAAATTATTCTTATTTGTTCCAAATTTGCTATTAAAAGTAATGGTCTTAATACTACTAAATATCCGTGCCAATATCTTGCATATTCAAAGCTTTCTAGCTTTTCTCCATTCACAGTATCTACCAATTCTCCTACTTCATTGTGACGCTTATATTTTGATGCAGATTTTAATTCTCCCGATGCATCTTCATATATATATTCTGTTATGCCTGGAATATAATTTTTTCTTGCTACAAAACTTGAATACAGTGGTGTTTTATTATCTACAGAATATGCAGTGTTTATCATTAATGCATCTGTGTAATTATCAAATTCCATTGGTTCTTCTCTTCCAATTACTTCTTTTTTTAATGTATTTCCTTCCTGCATTAAAGTTCTTGATGATTGTTCTACATTCCTTTTTATGTATTTTGATGGAAACACACTGCTTATTGTAAGTAATAACATAAAACTTAATATTAAAGAAAAATATGTAATTACTATTTTTAGTGTTTGTTTCATTTTATTTTTCCCTTCTAAATGTATATGTCTATTTTTAAAGTCCTAAATATTCATATCCTAAATGTTTATAGGCCGGTGGCAATACTTGTCTTCCTCTTAATGTTCTTGCTATAAATCCTATTTGTATTAAATATGGTTCATAAACATCTTCTATTGTATCTAGCTCTTCCCCTACTGTAGCTGCTAATGCTTCAATTCCGACTGGTCTTCCTCCATATTGAACTATCATTGTTTCTAAAAGTTTTCTATCTATATCATCTAATCCGAAGTTCATCTATTTCTAATTTATTTAATGCATGTTTTGCTATTTTTAAGTCTATGTCTCCATCTCCTAAAACAATTGCATAATCTCTTACTCTTTTTAATAATCTGTTTGCTATTCTTGGTGTTCCTCTTGACCTTCTTGCTATTTCTCTTGCTGCTTTTTCATCTATTTTTATTCCTAAAATTTTACTTGATCTTTTTACAATTGTTGCTAAATCATCTTCAGAATATAATTCTAAACGGTGTATTATTCCAAATCTGTCTCTAAGTGGTGTTGTAAGTGAACCGGCTTTTGTTGTTGCACCTATTAAAGTAAATTTTGGTAGGTCAAGTCTTATTGACTTACTTGTTGGTCCTTTTCCTATTACTATATCTAATGTAAAATCTTCTAATGCCGGATATAATATTTCTTCAACACTTTTACTTAGTCTATGAATTTCGTCTATAAATAAAACATCAAATTCTGATAAATTTGTGAGCAATGCTGCTAAGTCTCCTGGTTTTTCAATTGCAGGTCCTGATGTTATTTTTATATTTGAGTTCATTTCATTCGCAATTATATTAGATAATGTTGTTTTTCCAAGTCCTGGAGGGCCATATAGTAAACAGTGATCTAATGGCTCTCCTCTTTTTTTTGCAGACTCTATGTATATTTTCATATTTTCTTTTACTTTATTTTGTCCTATATATTCTTCTAGATTTTGTGGTCTTAATGTATTTTCGAGCCTTTCTTCATTTCTGTTTTCTAATTCTGGGCTTATTATTCTTTCTTCTTCCATTAATACTTACATCCTTTGTTTATATTTTAATTTTGTGCTAATAAGTTGTTTATTGTTACTGAATTTGAAATTTCTAATTCTTTTTTCATGAAATTATAATATCTCTCTAATAATTCTTTTGTATCGTTATCTAATGATTCTATATCTAATTGATTTCCTGTTTTTATATCATACCAATTTTCATCATAATAATATCTATTAGTTATAATTCTTTCATTATTTAAACTTACAAATTCTTTACTACCAAACATGTTTGTACCTAAAGAAAATTCATCTTCTAAATCACATAGATATGCTAGTGTTGGCTTTATGTCCAATTTGCTGACTGGTTTTTCTATTTTTATATGTGGTACACCTGGTATTTTAAGTCCACAAGCTACTTTGGTGTAGTTTAATTTTATATCTACATCTGTTAGATATGGATTGTATTGTTTTAAAAATTCTAGCATTTCTTCATTATACATGTTTATTCCATTATGGTCTCCAAATACTAGTATAGTTGTGTCCTCATACAATCCTTCTTGTTTTAATTCTTCTAAAAGCACTCCAAATGCATAATCCGCATAATTTACCGCTTCTAAATAATTTCCAAAATATGTTCCTTTATATTTTCCAACATCAATTCTAACTTTATTTCTATCTTGCAGTCCTTCTAATTCAAAAGGTGTATGTGATGATGCTGACACTATAAATGACATAAATGGATCTTGATATTTTTTTATTTTCTCTATGCCCTGCCTATATAAAATTTCATCTGACATAAATCCATTTATATATTCAGTATCATCAAATTTATCTTTTAGTTCTATATTTTGTACGCCAAATTTGCTATACACATTTCCTCTATTCCAAAATTTTGCTTCATTTCCATGCATATATGATGTTGTATAATTTGCATTATTGAACATCTCAAATAGGTTGTCATATGTGTTTGTATAAAATTTACTATATGACATTCCATTTTCCATTGGATATATTGATGTTATACTTGAATGCTCCGAATCTGCTGTTGTTGAATAACTTTGCATATTCATATTAGAAATTTCTATATTTTCACTTAAAAATTTATTTAAATTAGGTGTTATTTGCTCTCCATTTATTGTTTTATTTATTACAAATTCTTGAATAGACTCTAATTGTAGAACAATTACATTGCTGTTCTTTGATATTCCTTTAAAATCATATTTTTCTTTGCCATATCTATCATTATATTCTTCTTTTAATTTTTCATAATCTGCTTCCATTTTGCTATAAGATTTATATTTTGTATGCTTTTTTTGTGTTAATAAATTTTCTATATCATATATATGGTATCCCCATATTGTTGACTCTCTTATTTGCATATCTTTGTTATATGATTTGTCTTTCCCTTTTTTCACATATTTTGCACCTACTATGCAAAACACCACTATTCCAACTATTCCTGAAATTGCTTTTGCCAAAACTTTTTTCTTTGTTTTGTTTTCTTTTTTATGGAATTTTATTTTCATCAATTTACATGTAGCAATAATTAATATTATATCTACAAAGTATAATAAATGCTTAATTTCAAAAACAGCCGGTAATGTACTTAATATTTCTTCTCCATATTGAAGATTTGTTATTTGTGCAATTGATAAAAAGCTATTTGAATAAATATAATAGATATTATCTCCAAAAAGTACTAAACTCACTATGAAATTGCTAGTTAATGTAGCTATTATCCTTGCTCTATTTGGCAATATAATTAATATACAAACTAATATAACTGTAAATCCTATTGTTCCTAATATAGTTTGCATTTCTATTTTTCCACTATTACTTATTGTGTTATTGTAAAAAAACATTGTTTTCATAAATAATAATATTCCTGTAATTACTACAAACCATATTGAATTTACAAATTTTGATAATAGCTCTTTGGCTTTTTTATTTTGTATTTTAGTGTCTATTTGTTCTTCATTTTTTATTTTTTCTTTTTCTAGCATTTTTTGCATGTCTATATTGCACCCTATCTTTATATCTTCTCTATAAACTGTTCTATAATTTTTATAATTCTATTTTCGCCTTCTCTTGTCTCATATTTGTTTGGAATAAATTCATGAGCCTTGCATATCGCTTCTTCTAATTCTTCTACATCGTTTATCCCTATTATATATCCTTTTTTTGAAAATGACTTCACTATTTGTTTTTGGTGGTCATTTACATGTTCTTGGTATTGATGTAGTCTTGGTATCGCTATTACTTTTTTTCCTAATTTTATTGAACTTACTATTGAACCTACTCCACCATGTGTTATTATTAAATCTGCTTTCTCTTGATATTTTTCTAGTTCTTCTTGTGGAATTAAACTAAAAATTTGCATATTTTTTGATTCATATTTTGTATGTCCAGCTTGAACTACAACTTTTTCTTTTATTATTTTTTTCTCTATTAGCTCATCTATTTTTTCTAATAAGCGGTGAAAACTATTATTTTGTGTTCCTAATAATACTAATATCATTTATAAATCGAACCTCCATATACTGCTTTTGGATATAATTTTAGCATTTCTTTCCATTGCACAATAAATAGATCTGCAATTGGATATATTAGCCTACCTGTTGCTGTTTTTTTGTTTCTATTTGCAAATGTTTCTATATAAATTATTTTACTTCCAAATATTTTTCCTAAGTAGCACATTGGTCCTGCTGTATGTGTTCCTGTTGTTATTATTACTTTAGGTCTTATTTTTATATAATAATATATTGTTTTTATGCATAAATAGAAATACTTAAATATATATGAAAATATTTTTGTTCTTGTTCCATATGGTAAATATGATATTTTTTCTTTATATTTTTCTTTTAATGCTTTACTTGCTTCATCTTTTTCTGTTATTATATAATATTCATATTTTTCAAATAGTGGAGCAAGTTGCATTAATTCATTTAAGTGTCCACCTGTGCTTGATATAAATAGTACTTTTTTCTTCATTTTTCGCACCTTTTTCTTGTTTTTTTCGATATTGTTATTATATCTTTTTTTAGCTCATATGTCTAGTAAAAAAAAGGTTTTATAAAAAAATAGGTTGCTATATAATGGTTTTGATGAAATTTTCAAAAGAAATCCTTTATATATAAGCTTTTCATTACATTCCTCGGCTTATTATAAAATTTAAGAAATTCTAAATTGTTTTATGGGTCCTTTCCACTATCGTGAACTCTTACCATAAAACTGCATAGAATTTCTAAAATTTCTCCATGCGCATTCGTCATTTCATTTAAATCTTATATATAAAGGATTTCTTTGTATTAATTTAAAATAAGCCATTAATCAGTAAAAAAATAGAGCCAAAGAATTTGTTTCTTCCTTAGCCCCTATTTATTTTATGCTCTTGGATGAGCTTTTTTATATACATCTTTTATTCCTTCATCTTGAAATTGCATGTATATTTGTGTTGATGATATATCTGAATGTCCTAACATTGTTTGTATTGCTTTTAAATCTGCCCCATTTTGCAATAAATGTGTTGCAAATGAATGTCTTAAAACATGTGGTGTTATGTCTTTAGTTATGTGTGCTTGTTCTTTATAATATTTTATAATTTTCCAAAATCCTTGTCTTGTAAGTCTTCCACCGTTTATATTTACAAATAATGCTTTTTCATTTTCATCTTTTATTAAAATGTCTCTTGCATCTTCAATATATTCTTTTAATGCTTGTAATGACATTGTTCCTAATGGTATTGTTCTTTGTTTTGTTCCTGTTTTACAAGTTACATATCCTTCTTCTAAATTTACATCATCTATGTTTAATGAAATTATTTCTGTTACTCTCATTCCTGTAGCATATGCAAATTCTAGCATTGCTTTATCACGAGTTCCTTTTAGGTCAACATCTTTTGGTTGGTCTAATAATAGTTCTACTTCTTTTGATGTTAGTACACTTGGTATTCTTTTTTCTATTTTAGGTGATTGTATATTTGCTGTTGGATCTTGTTTTATTTTCTTTCTTTTTAATATATATTGATAAAAAGAACGAATAGATGCTATACATCTAGATATACTTGAGGCTTTTTTTCCATCTTCTTGTAATTCTCTTATGTAATCTTTTATATCTTCTTCTTTTACTCTATTATAATGTATTTCACATGCTTCTAAGTATCTTCTAAATTGCTTTAAATCTCTTTTGTATGATTGTAATGTATTTTCTGATAATTTCTTTTCATTTTCTAAAAAATCAAAAAAGTTTTTTAATTGTCTTTCCATTCTTTTCACTACCCCTATATTCAAAATAATATATTTACATAAACTATATATGTTATATCAGAATATTTGTTAATTGTAAATACATTTTCACAAATTTTATAAATATTTTGCCAATATTTTTATTAAATTTGTAGAAATAAATATTTCTATTATAGATGCTATCAAAAGTATCGCTATCATAATAATAGAAAAAATTGTGTGTCTTGCTATTTCTAATTTTATGTTTTCTTTTGCTTTATCTCTTATTATTGATTTATACAATTTAAATCCACTTACAGCTAAGCCTAAAATTGCAGGTATTGATAATAAACTCTGAAATAATAAGCTTGCAAATATGAAAACAATTCCCTTTCCTATACCAAGTATCGCAATAAATGAGGATACTGTATACCCTAAACAAAAGCCACGGTACAGTACAAGTCCAAATACTATTGGTAATCCTATTACTGTAGTTCCAAAAAACCATATTAATACTGCAAATACTATATTTTGAGTTATGCTATTTTTTAATAAACTCATATTATCAATATTTTGTGAATTTTTCATTTTTTCAATAAAATTATTAATATATGACTGTATTTCTTCTTTTGAGCTTTCTTGCATATTGTTTACAAAAAATACTCCTAAAAATATTCCTATAATAAATAAAAGTACAATTATTATGTATTCTTTCCTATTATTAGCTACATGTTCAATAATTGTTTGTTTTATTTTTCTACTACTATTTCTCATTAAAAATCTCCTTATCTTTTATAACATAATGTGTATTCGATAAAGAGATTTTTAGAACTCTATTTTTTTGTTTTTACAGAAACTTTTCCATATACACCGCCACCACCAGATTGTACATGGCAATTTCCACTTCTTGCATTATCTATATTTGTCGCAATTTTTTCTCCTACAACCATTTCTAGGTCGTCTTTTGAAAGTTTATGTAATATGTTCATTTCTGTTTCAAAAGTATTCAATAATTTGTCTATTGTTTTTCCACCAACGCCTGGTATAAATCCAAGTGGAATTTGATATATATATGGTGGTCTTGTTTTAGGACTTTTTGTTTCTTTTTTATCTTTTATTAATTCAATTCTATCAAAAACTCCAAATGTTACATTTTTTCCACCACACATTGGGCAAACTTCAACTGGTTCTTTTGTTTCAATTGACTTTTCACAATCATCACAATATGTTCTGTGGTATTTACCAAGTTTTGGATCTAGTCCATAATTAGCAACTATTCTTCTTCCATCTTCATTTTTTAATGCTTTAACAACTTCTTTAAAAGATATATCTTCTACTTCCATCTTATTGTATTCTCTTGCTATTTTTGGTAATGAATGTGCATCTGAGTTTGTTAAAAATGTTCTTGTTTCTAGTTCAGATATCATATCTGCTAAATATGTATCTGAACTTAGCCCTAATTCTATAGCAAATATTTTATCAAATTTTTCTTTAAATATATTTTCTAATCTATCTGTACAATTTCCATAATAGCTTTTATGTGGTGTAAATACATGAGCTGGAATTAATATTCCATTATATTTTTCAACTATATCTATTAAGTCATATCCAGATAAATCTGTTCTTTGTGTGCTTAAAGTAATATTTTTTAAGTGTCTACTAAGTTCATTTGAAAATTGCTTTATATCGCTTAGATGTGGGAAAAAGCATATATTATGTGCTGCTCCGCTTTTTCCATTTCTTCCTTTTTCTGAAGTTTCTACTTCACTTCCCAGTAATATACAAACTTTATCTTTGTATATTATTCCCCCATCTTCTAATTCATACGCTTCTCCTGTTTTCAAGAAATTCTCTATATCTTCTATTACGTATGGAGACGCACAATCTATAATTCCTACTACATTTATTCCTTTTCTATCAGCACATTCTTTTGCTATGTTTGCAAAGTTCAATGACCTTGCTGCTGTTATTTTTATTGGTTTTCCATTTTCACTTCTTCCTATGTGAACATGTAAATCTGCAAATATTTCGTACATTTTTTACTCCTTCATTTTTGCTAATTCTGCTGTTTCATTTTCTCCCATATGTTCCATTATCTTTTTAGCTGTTTCTTTACTAAATAACGGTCTATTTGGATCTGATACATCTTCAAATATTTTTTTTGCTATATTATCTATTTTTTTTTCTATTAGTTTGTCTACCTTAGGTTCATATTCATACATTACTTTTTCTATGAATCGCACTAAATCTTCTGTTTCATTATAAATTTTTACCAATCTTCTTAATGCTGTCATGTTTAACATATCATTAATTTCTATTGTTTCCATAAAATTCACAAAATCTCTAAATGTTTCTAAATATCTATTGTATTCATCTTTTAAATTTCTATGTTCTAGTAAAACTAATGCTTCGTCAGGTTTAAATCCAATTCTTTCTGGTCTATCTAATAACATTCCTCCAAATTGGTCAACTAATTCTAATATATCACTTTCTCTTTCTCTGGGATTGCTTTTACTATACCTATTTATTTCTTCACAAATTTTGCAAAATCTTTTTTCAAATCCAAGAGTTTGTAAAAAATCTGCTCCATTTTTTGCATATGTATGTACACTTTCTATATCTTGTGCATTGTCAACCTTCTTGCAATTAGATAATAGACATGCAGTTAATACTAGATTTTTATCTACATCTATTTTAGAGTAATTTAAAAATATTCTTGCTATTTCTGTTTTAAAAATCACTGATTTATCAAAAAATATTTTTCTCTTTTTTGATAAATAATAAACTATTTCTATTTTTGAGGCCAAATTTTCTTCTGTTAATATATAATCTGCAAAAGTTTCCATTTTTTTCTCCTTTGTTCCGTTTTTATACAATTTTATTATATTAAAATTAGTAAAATAATTCAATATTTTTGGGGCATGTCACATAATTGTAATAATTATATAAACATTGCTTTCTTGTTTTTATAAATTTTATAGTGTTTTTATCGCATTTCTCGCTAATTCATCACATCTATTGTTATATTCATTGTCACTATGTCCTTTTACTTTTATAAATTCTACCTTGTGCACTTTTGTTAAGTTGTATAGTTCCTGCCATATTTCTTTATTTTTCACAGGATCTTTTCCTGATGTTTTCCAATTGTTTTTTACCCAGTTGTATATCCACCCTTGATTAAATGCATTTACAACATAAGCACTATCGCTATATAATTTTACTTCGCATGGAAATTTTAATAGCTTTAATCCTTCTATAACGGCTGTTAACTCCATTACATTATTTGTCGTATTTTTTTTGGCACCAGATATTTCTTTTTTGTTTTCTTTATACATTAAAATTGCTCCCCAACCACCTGGTCCTGGATTTCCTGAACATGCTCCATCTGTATATATTACAACTTTTTCCATATTATTTTCCTTTCCTAATTTTAGCTTAATTTTAATCCTTAAAACCCGCTATTTAATTGTTTTTTTCTCTTTTTTATGATAATATTATATCAGTTTAATTTGATTTATACAAGAATAATTAGAAAGGATTGTGTACTTTATGGGAAAAGTATTAGGTATTATAGCAGAATATAATCCATTTCACAATGGCCACTTGCATCATTTAGAAGAAGCAAAAAAATTAACAGGTGCAACATATGTTGTGGCTGTAATAAGTGGCAATTTTACTGAACGCGGTTCTACTGCTTTAATAAATAAATGGTCTAGAGCTGAAATGGCTCTTAAATGTGGTGTTGATCTAGTTTTAGAATTACCAACTTTATATGCTACTTCTAGTGCTGAAAACTTTGCAGATGGAGCTATTAAGCTTTTAAACTCTTTGAGAATTGTAGATTTTATAGCTTTTGGTGCTGAAACTTCAAATGTAGATATATTAAGTGAATTAGCCGATGTTCTATATCGCGAGCCTAAAGAATATAAAAATATTTTAACAACTGAATTAAAGAAGGGAATTTCCTTTCCTAAAGCTCGTGAAAATGCCTTAATTATGTATTTAAATAATTCTAAAAAATATTCTAATATTCTTTCTTCACCTAACAATATTTTAGGTATTGAATATATTAAAGCTTTGAAAAAACACAAGAGTAAAATTGTACCTGTTGCAATTCCTAGGTTTGAAGCTGGTTATAATGATTCTGATTTTTCTGGAAATATAGCAAGTGCTACAGCTATTCGTAATATTGTAAAAAATGGAGGATTTGATATTTTAAGAAGGCTTTTACCAGAATCTAGTTATTCTATTTTAATGGATAATATAAAACAAGGTCATTTTGTTACTGATTTGTCTGCTTTTGAAAAAGAAATTATTTATACTTTAAGGAAAATGGATATCAAGGAAATTGCTAATCTTCCAGATGTTTCTGAAGGTTTAGAGTTTGCTATTAAAAATACTGCAAATTCTTGCAATTCTGTGACTGAGTTTTTGAATATAATTAAATCTAAGCGTTATACTGAAACTAGATTACAGAGAATTTTGCTTTATGCTTTGCTTGGCTTTACTAAAAAGGATATGGAGTTGTCTAAACATGTTTCTCCTTACGCAAGAGTTTTAGGGCTTACAAATCGCGGTAAGTTTTTGATTTCTGAGATTGCTAAGGCTAATTCTAAACTTGAGATTGTTACTTCTGTTAAACGTTTTGTTGATGGAAATTCTAATAGAAATTTGAAGCTTATGCTTGATAAAGATATTTGGGCAACTGATGTGTATTCTATAGGATATATGTATGATTCTTGGAGTAATCTTGATTTTACTCATAAAATTGTTAGCTTATAATATTTGTAAAAACCCCCGCATACATGCAGGGGTTTCAAACAGATACTATTTATTTTTTTCCATTTTGCATGTCATTTATCTTTTCAGACATAATGTCATCTAAGACAAAGCATTCAAAATCCTTATAAGGATGTTCTAGTGCATTTTTTATTTCTTCAAAGGTAAGCATTCTTGCTACCCTATATACAATGGTTTCATATTCCCATTGTTTTCTTTCAATTTCTTCTTTCAAAAGGTTTCTTTCTTCGTCTGAATCAACCTCTAAAAGCAACAATTTTAATTTTTGAATATGTTCCCAAAAATCACATGCTGGTTTTGCAGGGTCTTCAAATAAAATGCTAATTAGGTGCACTTTTCCTTCTACAGCCTTTACTTCTTTCTTTAAGTTGCTTATCTGTTTTTTTAGACTCAAATTCTTTTTCTCCATTTTGTTATTCCTCCTCATGCCTCAAAGAATTTGGACACTGTTTAGTGTATCCATTATTATTGTACTACTTTATTTTGATTATGTCAACTTTTTCGAATAGTTGCTATTCCTAGTCCAGAATTACCTTTTTCTTTGTTTGTGTTAAATACCATATCCAAACATTTTTTAAACTTCTGTTCGTTTATGTGTTAAAAATAAAATACAACTAATATTGTAAATAATAACAATTAATTATTGCTATTACTATATTAATATAATATAATAAAAAAAGAGGGGGGTTTATATGAAGAAATTATGTACAATTTTTTTAAGTATTATTATAATTTTAATTATTATTCTTTCAATTGTAACAATTAAATACTTAAAATTAAGAGACCAAGTATATGAATATTTTGGAAATTATGAATTTACTTATTATAATGAAACATCGGAACAAAACAAATAATTAAAAAGATTAGTAAATTCATTTATAAATAATATTATTTTTAAAAGTAGATAGAACTGCATTTTGGTTCTATCTTTTTGTGCAATTTATTTGTGCAGATTTTGTGCAGAAGCAAAAAACAACAAAAAATGTTGAATAATTTTGAATATATTCTAAATAATGAAAGTGACTAGAATAAATCAATATCAATACTTACAGGTATTTTTAAATACAAATAAAAAAAGCCGAAATCGGTTAAAATTTCAACTTTTTGGTGGGCAGGGAAAAAGAAAAAGTTTTTATTTTTTCCCTTTTTTTCTTACACTTTCCCTTTCCCGCTTATTCCATAGCTTTTAGAGCTTGTTAATTTTTTCATTTTTTTATACTTTTCTTTCGTTTTTTATAACTTTTCTTTGGCGTTGCATTAAAAATTGCATTAAAATGTTGAATCAAGAAATCCAAGCAAATACAATTTACTAATTAAGTTTTGATTACTTAATATTATTTCAATTTCTTTATCATTAAAAATTCTTTTATTATTTCTTATTCTTTCAATTATTATACTTTTTTCGTTTTTCATTACTTCATCTTCTACTATATTCATTACTACATTTCTCCTTTTTCTTTTTCAGAGCTCTTTTGATGTAATAATTGTATCTTAGATTTTATCTAAATGTTAAAATGTTTTATGAAAATACTTCTTTATTTTATAAAACTTGCTTTTTGTCGAATTTTGGGTTTTACACTAAAATGAGCTACATCTATTGTAGCTCTAAGGTTCCAGTATCGTATAAGTCCGTTATTTTTTTACCCAAATTTTCTGCTATTACTAACATTTCTATAAATAATATTTTATCTACATTTATTTCTATTTCTGCTAGTCTATGTCTTTCAATTCCTGTTTCTTCTGATAATTCTCTTAATGATATTCCCATCTCTTGTCTAATTTCTTTTATTTTTAATTCTACAGTCATAAAAACACCTCTAGCTTATTATTGCTAGAAGTATCTTTTTTTATGCAATTTCCTTTTTAGCCTTTTTTGATTCTTTCTGTATTTCTTTCATTATGCTTTCATAACTCTTGTTTGACATGAATTGTAAACTTTGTATGCTTAATAAGTTAAATCTTTTTGCTAATTCTGTATACTGCTTTCTTGTTAATCTTATTCCTAAAATTTTTAGCATTAGTAGTGAATTGTTATATGCTTCTTTCATATTCATCACCTCTACATAGATTATAGCACATTATGTTAATTTTGTGTGTCGAACGGTGTCACTTAGATGGAATATTTTGGGATAAGTTTAAAAAACTGTTGACTTCTTGATTTTATCTCTATATAATACTTTTAATTGGGAGGATGTTGAAATGAATTTTATCGATTATGTAAAAAAGCATATTGTTTATGTTATTATTTGTATAGCATTGATTATAGGATCTGGTTTTCTACTTTTATTTTTACCAACTAAAAATCCTATTGAAGTTGAAAGTCAGGAAATAACTTTATTTGGTATTTCTTTAAATAACTGGGGTATTTGGCTTACTCTAATAGGAACTGTTTTTGCTTCTATTTGGGCTATGTATCAATACACAAAAAGCAGTTCATTAAGACAACAAGAAAAATCATTTGAAATAGCAAAAAATTTTTCCGATGGTCTATTGAAAAAATGTAGTACTTTAATAGCAGTTTATGAAAATTCTCCACTTTCTAAATTAATAAAACGTAAGCCTTGTTCTATAGACTTTAATACCGAAGAACTAAGAGAACTAACAGAAAACGATGATTTTCCTAGCGATTATAAAAAAATAAAAGATTCTTTAGATTTTGATAACTTGTATTTTAGAGTATTGGAAAGTAGAATCACAACTGCTAAAGATTATAATGAAAAATTTAAATCAATTGATGAAAAAGGAAATGAAAAATATATTTATACTACTGAAGAAGCAAAAAAATTATTTACTTTGGATAATTCATCTTTCCCATTTCATTTTTCGAATTTAGAAAATGAGGTTTTAAACAAATTGGAATATCTTTGTATGAATCTTTCAACCCATGCTGCTGGTTATACATATATCTATCAATCTTTACATCAAATATTTTTTGATACAGTAGAAACTTTATCAATAGAAATTTCTATAAGAAATAATGGTAAATACTCAGATAAATTTTATACTAATATTATTAAAGTATATGAAGAATGGCAAAAAATTTATCAAAAATCCTTAATAACTGAAAGAAAAAACAAGAGAAGCAAAAAGAAAAAATTAAATCCTAAAATAAAGACAGTTGAATAACAACTGCCTTTATTTTTTTTCTTGGTTTTCACCTTGATTTATTATTATTTTATTATCTCCCATCCAATCTCCATACATAGTTATCTACCTCCTTTAACTAATACAAATTGTATTAATCTTTAATAAATTATATGCATATTTTTTTCATTTGTCAATAGTTTTTATAATCTTATTTTTTATTGATATTTCAACGAAAAGCAACTCTTTAGAATCGATTTTAAGCCGTTTTATTTTTTATTTAATATAATTACATGCCTTGATTTTTAAGTTGTTTTTTATATTTTTCGCTTTATGACAAATTTCGACAACATTTTCATTTTTTTGTGTGATATAGTGTAGAAAAAAGGAGTGATTTATATGAAAATTGATTTTAAAAGAGAAGATTTGCCTAATATAAAAAGCATAAAATATAATTATGTTTTCAATGGCAAAAAATGTAGTTTTATGCTAGATGAGATATACTTGTCTAATTACGACGATATCAAAACTGTAGTTTTTAATCCTGCTATTATGCCACATTCTCCTGGTCCATACTATACTTTTTGTTCAAACATTATTCATGAATTAATATATAAAATCTCTCGTAAGGAGATTAAACCTCTTGATACTATTTCAATAGAAGTAGCTGAGGATTACCATACTTTTAGCATTATAAACTCATATTAAATAAAAAGGCAGAATAATATCTGCCCTTTTATTTTACATCTTTGTACAATAATTCAATGCAATCCATCCACTTGGAGTTAATCCAAATCCATTTCGAACTTTAATAACTGTTGTTACTACTCCACGTTTTAATCCATTAGTATATTGATTTCCTAATCTTTTATTTTGGTATCTTGCATTAGATGTTAATTGTTTATATCCTTTTATTTTATACTTTGTACCTGCTCCTGTTCTAACATTTAAGACACTAGCATTAACTTTGTATTTTCCTGTTGTATATTTTACACCAGAAATAGTTTTAACAGTATTTTGTTTTGAAGGCATATAGCTTGTTAAATAATTACTAGAAACCCATCTATTTGTTCCTACTCTACTCCAACCATCTCTTGTTTCATATACTAATACTGCTGTACCATATTTATAAGAACCTATTATGCTTCCATTTACATTATTTCTTATATTTAATCCTATTTTAGCATTTACATATCTAGTATATGCTTGTGTTGTAACTGCTTGTTTATTTTCTTGTGTACTACCATCATATTTATATGCAAAGAAACCTTTATAATTAGCATACTTTTTGAAGTTATCTACACTCACATAAACTTTATTACCTTCAACTACTGCTTTTCCTCTTCTTGTAGCTGTATCAAATTTACCAGCATACAAGTATGGATCATATATTTCTATCATTCCGCTTTCAACTTTAGTTAGTAAAATAAAATGGCCACCTGTAGTAAATAATCCATTACCACAACTAGCCACAACATAATTTTGACTTTCTAATAATTGCAATGCTCTTTGAATGTCTGTTGTTTCTTGATATCCAATATTAAATGTATCTGCTACAAATCTAAAAGCACTCCAATAAGTTCCATTGTTAGCACTTCTGTATCCGTATTTTACAAATAAATCACACATTTCTGGTGGTGTTATTGTTCCCTTTGTTGCTGTTACTACCATACTTGCACAAGTTGGCCCACAGCCTGATGTTCCTATTGTTTGAGAACTATTCCCTACGCTAGAATACATTTTATAACGCCATCTATTGTCTATTTGACTATAATATGTAAGACCTTGATAATTTCCTAAAGAAACATTCGGATATTCGCTTGTACCATTGTAAGCTATTTCGCCTTGTTCTTCAAATGCTTCACCTTCAACCTTTTGTTCTTCTGCTACTACTTTTTCTTGTTCTTCTGTTTGAACTTGTATTTCTGTAGTTGGTAAATCTTTTACTTCTTGCTCTGTCATATCATATGTACTTATATTGTTTTTAACTTCATTAACTACATTACTTACTATTTCATTAGTTGAGCTATTTTCATTTGCTTTGTAAAATCCAAATCCACCTAACATTCCAACTATTACCGCTGAAATTATTAATATTATTTTTCTTTTTTGCTCATTATTCATTGATATCCCTCCATTTTTATTTCTATTTTTTCAATATCTTTTTCTATAGCTTCACATCTTCTATCATGCACTTGTAAAAACTCTGATTGATTATCCATACTTTTCTGTAATAGTTCCAAGGATTTAGCTGTATTCATATTTGTATTTTGTATTTCGATTAAGCACTTACCATTTTGTTCTATTGTTTTTTGCATATTTCTTCTAGTTGTAAGCCAGTCGTATAAGAAAAGTATTACTATGACTAGTGAAACACCATATTCGTTTATCAATTTTCCTATTTCTTGCATTACTCTTCCTCCTTGGTATTTTCAAGTTCTTCTGCTTCTTCATTCTCATTTTGTTCAACATTTTCTGTTGCTTCTTCTACAGTGTTATCCGCATTATCTTCAACTACTTGCATTGATTTTCTTTGTTCTTCTGCTAAGTATGTTATTAATTCTTCATAATCTTCTGCTGTTATTTTATTTTTATCTGCATAATCACTAGCTTTTAATATTGCAAAATCTACTGTATAAATTTTACCTTTATATAAGTTGATGATTGCATTTTTAAATAATTTACTTGTATCCATAAAAACACCTCCTAATCTGCCAATATTTGACTTTGTAAGCTATTTAATATTGCATTCAAATTTCTTCTTGCTGTAACTTCAAAAACTGGGCTTACATCATCATTGCTAAATATATTTGTTTGACCTTCGTAACTTTTAGCATTCTTTATTTGTTTCCATGCTTCTTTTTGTGCTTCTGTGTACGCTTCGACTTCTTCTTCAGCTAATTCATATTCTATCGTGACTGGTGTTCCTGCTTCTTTTTGTGCTGCTAGCCATGATTTAAAACCCGCCACATCTGCTGTTGTTAGATTGCTTTGTTCTAGTTTTAAGAAAATATTTTTTCCCCAGCCGCCTCTGACTCCTTCTAAATCATTTTTATATATTCCTTGTTCTTTAAAATGCGAACATATTATTTTTCCAGTAGTTGCAAAACCACTTTCATTTCCAATATAATCTTCTATTTCTGTTCTAAAGCATATTGTAGTCCCTGTGTTTCCGCCCATTGAATCATAAGTCCAATTCTCTGTACCATCTAATACTTTTTGCTTTCTAGTATGATGTATTCCATCATCTGCTAGATAGTCTCCTTCCATTAATCTTTGACCTGACTCGAACGGAAATACTATATTTTGTTTTTTAACATTTTCATAATCTGTGATACCTTCTGCTTCTTCTAATTGTATCTCGTAATTTTCAAAAACACTTTTTAAAAGCTCTTGAGAACCACCGTGTCACATATACAACTAATTTTGGTGAAGTCCAAGTGTCATCTACTGTAAAAGTTTTATTTGAAATAACAGAACCTGCGCCTATAGTAATTATAATAGCATTAGAAAATTCCGAATATCTATCTCCATATGGTGCAATTCCTACAACCGTATTAGACATTGCTGTGCCAACCAACCTAGAAGAAATACTATATGTTTTTCCCTTTTTTAAAGTTATCGGACATACATAATACTCCACTGGTCTAATATAATCTTTATAGTTAGAATTGTATAAATTTTTTCCTTGTACATTGATACCTAAATTTCCACTATTATAAGAACTATGAGAAGTAGGAGTTTCCCCTATTTCAACTTTTAAATTATTATAATCCACATAATCTCCAACAATTGAAGTTCCTGAGAAAGTACAATATAAGAAAATATATATGCCTGTACTATCGCTTGGAAAAGTAGAAGGAATTTTGAAGATTCCTCTTCCTGGAGTTACAGAAGTAATCATGTTCTGTATTACTCCTCCAGAAGATGGACTTCCATTTTTTCCAAAATATAAAATAATACCAGCAGATGCATTTGAAGATTTTAAAATATCAGAATTTATTGTTATTGTTTTCCCTAATAATTCTTCAGCACCTAAAAAAGCATTCACATTGTTATATGTTCCTGCAGCAGTTGCTGTAACTCTTATTCCTGTTTCTAATACTGTACTTTTTGCATTGTAACCATTAAATTTTGCATTTTTATTAAATATATTTATGTTGTCTCCGACATTTCGAATTTTACTTGGAAATTCTACAGAAGGCATTGATCCATACGGTTCATAATCTTTATCATCGCTTTTTGTTATCTGCACAGGTACTAATAAGTTATTAAAAGTAGCATCTTTATAAATATAAAAACGCGATTTCAGTACATCATTATCAGCAAAAGTACGTATTTTACTAGTTGTTGCAACGTAACAATCTATCGTATCATTTTTATATATTACTTCTTGAAATGTTGAATTACTTGCCGTACTACCTAAACCTTTTATACAGTAATTTCCACCTGCTACAGTTTTCTCACATACTGTTACATCAAAAGTTTCTGTACTTTTTCCATTTAATAATATTCCATTTTTCGTTTTTTTAAATGTTACTCCATATTTAGTTTGGTCAGTTACATTACATAAGTTATATCCTTCTCTTGTTTCTTGTTCACTCTTTCCAGATACCTTAAAATCTTTAAACCTACTATCAGCTGTATCTAATGTTACATATTCTCCACTTCCGTTTGTTGTTGGAAATGCGTTTAAGTCTTCTTTTAATCTGCTATTTTCTTCTTTTATTTCTTCGTTTTCTTTTTGTAGTGATTCTATAGTTGTATTTTGATTTTCTTGTTCTTCTTCAAATTGTCTGTCTCTATTTTCAAGTTCTTTAGCTATAGTTTGTGAATAATCATGTAGTGAGTTTGGGTCGCTTCCTTCATAAACCGTGTAATTTCCACTCTCTGATTTTTTCATTCTCCTGCTACCTCCTTACATTTCCATTTTGATGATTCTGCACATGTTTTTTTCTTCATTTCTTCACAAGTCATATATCTTATAGCTTTTATTTTCAATTTAAAAGTAGAGCCAACTTTTAATTTATTTGGCTCTACTAATATTTCTGTTATTTTATTTGCCATTTTTTATCACCTACTCTGTATATGCTATAATTTTGTAGATTGATAACCTGTAGTTCATATCCTTTTGTCCACCTAATATGTGTCTTCCGTTATATAAAAACTTGATATTGTTGCCATCGATTCTTATACGTGACAAGTATATAAACGTATTGCTATCACCATCTGTATCCGAAAATGAAAGTGGTATCATTGACATAGAGCTTTTCCCGTTTGATTCTAAATCTGCATGTACTATTACGCCACCTGTCGTTCCTTGGCTTCTCCCAACTACAAAATCTAATTTCGAATAATTGCTTAAATTAAATTTAGAGTCTATTGCAAAATCTGTTGATTGTCCTTTTGCATTTTCATATATAACTGTGCCTTTTTTTTCATAAATTCCATAGTTAACTCTTGTTCTAATATCTGCAAAGTCTTGAATCCCTTCTTCTGTAATTCTAAATTGGCAAAATGGTAACTGATATATAGTTCCACCTTCATCTAGATCTTCTTGGGTCAATTTTGGATAATCACCAATTGCCTTTACAAATTTGTAACTTCCTTGTTTGAACTCATCTTTATTGTTTGTTTTCGATAAGTCAATTTCATAAACTAATTTATAATAGCCAGCCTCAGTTGGAATTGCATTATCTGTCCCTGTCGTTTCTTTTAAAAGTCCACCTTGAATCACAAAGCACCCTGCTGCTACTGTTATGTTTTGTGTATCTTTTGTAATTTCGCAGCCTTTTGTAACTCCACTTTGTTTATTTAAAAAGATATTAATAAAGTGTCTGAAAGCATCGCTTTCAAATAATTGCTTATCGTAAGTTTCACCTTTAACCATTTTTTCTCTCCTTCAATAATTTATCTATAAATTTAATTCTTATATTTCCACATGTATATTCTATAAGTTTACTTTGGGTTATCTTTATTGCAGAAATGTAAGTATCTAAAATCACACTATTCTTAGTCTTAATCGCAATTGGCGTTCCGACTTTCATGTATTTATTTAGCATTTTGAAAGTTATGTTGTGATTGTAACTATTTGTTTTCATTGTGTCTAATGCTTTTTGATTTGCATCTTCCATCTTTTCTGTATACACTGTTTCGACTTTTCCTTTTGCTCTATTTTTATTTTTCGAATCTGTAGTCGTTGTTCTATCTGTTAACAAATATAAATTGTACTCTCCTTCATTTTTTGTAAGTACTGTAACTTTTGATACTACATTAGTTTCAAAAACTTCTGAATAATTTGATATTGCTTGAGCTGTTGTATCTATCAACTCTTTCTTTATTGATTTATTTTCTATTGTAATTACTAACATTTTTGACTCAATAGAAAAATTGTACACAATGTTATATCTCTGTGTACAATTTGCTATCCATGTATGTAAATTGTAAATACTATCTTGAACATTATCTACTGTTGTTTGTACTTTTGTATGAGTTTTTACTACTACTTTTAAATAAGTTTTATTCAAGAAAGTATCTGTATTATTTATAAAATTTTCTTTGATTGTCTTTGCTATAAAATCTTCTATCCCTGTTGTTTTTATGATATCTTCATTTTTCAAAGTGACTTTTTGGTCAAACATATTAGTAATATATTTTAGTGTATATTGATATAAAGCTTCTCCATCTTCGTTCTTTACTTCTTTAACAATTCCCCAATAAATCACTTCGTTTTCTTTCTTTACTGCAACAATATCATCTTCTTTTGCTTGTATGTTTTTCAATACATTTACTATTGTATTTGCATTAGTTACTTCATCTATAGATATTTCATAGTTACTTAATTCTACAATTCCTTTTATGCTAAAATCATCTCCATCAAATACCCACATGAATGTTGCTTCATTGTTGCTTTTTATCTTTTCTTGTGCAAATATTTGAATTGCTTTTTGTTCTGTATATTTTTGTTCAAATAAGTCTGTAAACTCAGCTTCTATATTGTATATTCCTCCTGTATCGGGAGCAGTTAAATTTATTTCATAATATCCAGTTTGTTCATTGTATTTTGCATCATATTCTTTTCCATTATACCTAATCTTCATATCTGCCCCCTATACGCTTTTATATTGCGGGAATATTGTTAATTTAGCGTTTTCTATTGCGTTATCTGCTCTTAATCTTAATTCACAAGCTTTGTTCTTCGGAAGCCTTATTACATTGTCATTTTCAAAATCGATTATGTCTAAGTCATATAACTCTTCTTCTGTTCCATCTGTTTTTATTCTTTTTATTGTAAATTCGTTTTCTTTACTATTATAAATCAATTTTTCATATTCTGATATAATTGTTTTTATTTCTAATTTTTGACATAAAGTATCACCAATATATACTTCTACCGCTGGATTTGAGACAGGCCCTTGCATCTCTAATGTAATCGGTGCTGGAACATGTCCTGTATTTTTATACATTAGATTCTGACTATTGTTGTCATTGAACACTACATCCCAATTAAAGTTCCAACGCATTTCATCATCGGATGGATTTATAGTATATTCTATAGTGTTCTCTTCATACCACAAGCTCAGACAATTGAATGTTATTGTTTCACTTATTATTCCATTTACTTCTTTTTGCGTTTTAGTTATTTCTTTAAAGTCTACATTTTTAAAGTATTCTTTTTCTTCATTTTCAAACGGTACTTTGTAGGCAAATCTTAAACTTTCTGCGTTTTCTATAAAATCTACTAACTTTTTATAATTGTCATATTTCATAAAGTTTGCTGTTCCCGTTATGCTTCCTTGTTCTATTTTTTTAAGATTTTCTACAAATACATTTCCTACTTGCTCGTAGCTAGCATTATATGAATACCCTAATCCACCTGGTTCTGTTAATAAGCAAGCATTCTCTATATCCATTAAAGAGTAACTTTGCCCTTTTTCATTTATTAATTTAAACTCTCTTACCACTTTTTCACTTCCCCTCATAAAAAAGCACCAGTTAAACTAGTGCTTTTTTTAAGCTACTTCTTTCAAGTCTTTAACATCTACTATCATATTTCGTAAATTTTCTATAATATCTTCCCAAAAATATTCTGGTAATTCTCTATATGTTGCTACTCCATATTGGTCATTTATTTTTCCGTATACTCTAGGGAATATTCTAGATTTTATTTTATGATATTCAAGTCCATTTTCTTCGCAAATTAATTTTACTTTTTCTTTTACTGCTTTCCTTAATAATCTTGCTTTATTTGAACTTAAATATATTTTCTTTTTAATTATTTCATCGTGTTCTTGAAGTCTATTATCAACTTCTTGAAATTTTTGTTCTGTTTCTGTTTTAAAACCTGCAAAAGCATAATTCATAACTGTTTGACTTTCTGTAAGTCCCTTTATTAAATCTCTAATGTCTAAATCCTTTGTTTCTTTTCTTAATTCTTTATTTTCTTTTAATATTATATCACTCATTTATTATCTCTCCTTCTCCGAAAATCACATTTCCGACCATATTTTTTTCATTTCTCAATGCTTGTTTCATTAAAATTGTCCAACTTTCAACTTCATTTATTTTACTTTCCAATATTTTTCTATTTTGAGTAGGTATTTTTTGTAATTCTTCTTTTAAGTAAGTATATTTAGAAGCATTATCAAGAAAAGTTTTTATATTTATTAGTAAATTATCTAATTTTACATTAGTATATACTTTGTCCTGTTGTATCTCTTTATCTAGTTTCATTCTACTTAATGTATTCTCTGCTTTTTCTGTTCTTTTCCTTAGCGTTTCTAATTCTTCTTCTAATTTTTGTTTTTCTAAAATCAGCTTTTCTGGTATTACTTCTTTTATAACTTCTTTTTCTATTACTTCTTTTTTGGGTATTTGAATATTTTCTATTTCATTTTGTAGTGTTTTAATTTGTTTTTCTTTTTCTTTTATTTCTTCTTGAAGTTCATTAGAAAGTTCTTGTTTTTCTTCTAATTGTTTTTTTATTTCTTTCTTTTCTTTTACAACTTTTTCTAATTCTCTTGTTGTCATATCTTCGACTTTATTTTCTTTCATTACTTCTCGTCTATCTTCTTCATCTAGTCCAGCAAGTGCAAGTAATTTTCTAGTTCCTAAATTGGCAACCGGTTGCCAATTTTCAAATGTATTCGCTACTTTCATAAAGTTTCTTGCTGTTCTATCACTAAAATCCACTTTATTTTTTAGCCAACTCAAATATTCTCCATGAGGTAAATTGTTTTTAGCTTTTATTAATCTTTTACCTATTTCTATTATATTTTGTGCCGTTTGGTCTTTTAGCATAAGAATTTCTGCCGTTGTTTTTTCTATGTTGAACTCTGTTAATTCTTGCATATTTTTTACCTTCCTCTCTACCTTCATAATAAGATATTATTGCAATTAGTATTGTTGGAATATAAAAGCAGAATAATATTCCCCATATATTAGTTACATACATTCAGAACACCATCTTTCATTAAGAATTTTTATTAGATGTTCCCAAGTTGTTTTACCTTCTTCAACTGATTGATAAGCATTTTTGCAAATATTATAAACTTTTGAATCAATTCTTTTATTTGTTTGACTTTCATATTCAATAACATACCTATCAAACTTGCATATTTCAAAATTTTCATCTTTTTGTAAATGATACCCATCTTGAAGTTCTCTCTCAATTCCATATACAATATCTTTTAATTTTCTTGTTTCATTTGGTGTAATACTTATTACAGTAGTCCTATCTTTAATTGTAAAAGTAAAATAAGTACTATTTTTAAAACAATTTTTGTTTTCTTGTTCTTTTGTTCTATATTCAATTTTTAATTTTGCCATAATAAAAAGAAACCTCCTTTAAAACTTTTGTATTTTAAGTTGAGATTTCTCTAATTCTATGATATAATATTTCATAGATAGAGTTAATCTCTGTTGGGTGAGTTAATGTTGTGAGTTTGGCGATTCCACATTAACTCTTATTTTATATCTACTTTTAACTTTTTTATTCCTATTCTAGCAGACTCTGCTTTACTTTTATTTTCTTGTTTAGAATATTTTTCTAATATCTCCATGCATTCATCATCTAATCGTATATCAAGCCTACTATTTTTAGGATTATCAGTAGGTCTACCCATTTTTTTAGTCAATATTTTCACCTCCTCAACTTTTGACTGACATAATTATACATTTTTGTCTGTCAAATGTCAAGAGGTATTTTAATTTTTTTTAAAATAAAACACCTAGAGAAAATCTAGGTGTTTTATATCTTTATATTTTATCTATTTCGCTTGTAACTCTACCGAAAGGTTATTTCTTATTTCTACAGTATCCCCTGTTTTAAGACTTAAATTGGAATATTTTTCTATTCCCCATCCATCATTTTTAGCACTTAATATTTCATTTACAGAAGATGAACCATCCACAAAAAAGTTTCCACTCCCTTTTCTAGCCACAGCATCATATTTCCCCTGCTTTATATCTTCACCAACTACATACTTTCCTGCTGTTAATGTAATATTTTCTCCTTTTTCTGTAGACTTGGTATCGCTAGTAGTTGATGTTGTATTCAAGTTTTTTTTAGTATACTCTAAAAAATCAATATAGACATCACTATTCTCTAGGTCTTGTGTCATATTTGGAAGTAAATAAGTTTTAATAGATAAAAAATAATCTTCGATATTATCGTCAGAATTTATTTTTTCACATAAGATAGCCTTTGAATAATTGCTTAATATTTCATTATTTTTTGCAAGTTTTTCAATTAATATTTTTATCGCTTCTTCTTTATTTTTTTTTGTGGCATCCGAATAGTTTGGTATTTCTATTATAATAGTATTACTGCCAGCAGAAGTATATACGGTTGCTTCATTGTCAATTGTTTGAACAGCTAAAGAAACTTTATGTATTCCACCTGTAACTATGTTCAAAGCTATTGCCATTATTATAGTAGCTCCTATAACTATTACTATTGCTAATATAATTACCCAAAACCACCATTTTTTGTAAAAAGTTTTTTCTTTCTTTTGCTTTTCTTTTTTTCCACCTTTCACAGTTTGTTCTAAAGTTCCCTTTATTTCTTCATTTTTTTCCATTTATTGTCCCCCTTTTTTATACTTATAAAAAGAGTGTATCATACTTTTTAGTATTTTTTTGTCGAAAAATGTCGAAAATAATAATATATTATATATACTGCCCTAATTTTTTATTTAAATAATCTACCGCTTTGTCTAATTCTTTCTCTGTTAGTTGTTGTGGATATATTTGAAATATTATTTTATTATTGTTATTCACAGTACTTGTATTGTTTGCAATTTCTCTGCTTAAATTTCCTTGCAATTTTCCAAAATCATTTACCTGAGGTATGTTCATTTGTTCATTAAATACATCATTAACATTACTAGCTAATGCTTTCGCTGTAGATACGATGTTTTTTTTTCGGGCATTCATTACATCTGAAATAGGTTGTATATAATATTCTGCAAACTTTTTCATTTTTTTAGATGGCGAATGTTCATCCCATCCATCTTTACCGGTAAAAGCTTTATTTACTGCTTGAGCTAATCCTGATGCAGCTCCTAGTATTTTGCCTTGCCAAGTTCCATCTTTAAGTCCTTTCCATAATCCTTCTAAGATGTTTTTTCCGTTCTCTTCTGATAAATCTCCTCTATTCAACTCCTCTAATACTTTATCTACATCTTCTATACCTGCTTGTTTTATTAATTCTCTTTTGTCTTCATCCGATAGTCCATTTAAATATCCAGTTATTGTATTCAAAGCATTTTTCTTCGCTTCTGCAGATTTATCAAATTCTTCGACTGTTTTTCTTCCTAACTCCTCTGCTTTTTCCTGCATTTGTGGAGTTCCTCCTGCAATAACTCCTGTAGCTTCTTGTATTTTTTGTTGCATTTCGGCTGGCATTTTAGCAACCTCTTCGCTATAAGACGAATAACTATCACTTGCCACTTTCTTCCAAGCTTCAACTTCCTGTGGCCCTAATTCAGCTAATGTTTGTGTTCTTTTAACAAGTTCTTGAGTTAAATTATCCAAATTCTGTTGTGCTTGTTGTGATAATTCTAATGCAACTTGATTTCCTGTATTTTCATATATCTGTTTATATTGTTCCATTGCATTGCTTTGTTCTCCAATAGATTTGTTTATTTCTTCTAAAGTTTTTGTTGTCCAATCTTCTGTCGATGCTTTTATTGCGTTGCCTATTTCACTGTATTTTCCTTCTGTAAATTTCGCATAATCTTCTTCGTATTTTTTTGTCTTATCAGTATAGTCTTTAACTTCCCACTCTGCATCATCGTAAGCATCAATTTTGTCTTTCAATGCATCCATTTCTTTCTTTTGTAACAATAAATTTAATTGAGCATCTTTGTCTCCGTTTTTTTTGTGCTTCACTTACTGCTTCCGTATAATCTTGATATTTTTGTTTTGCATCTTCTATTGTCATTCCTAAATTTTCTTGAGCTATCTTCAATTTTTCTACTGAATCCTTTTGGTTTTCTATTGCATTTTTATATTGTTCTTCTTCTGCATTAAGTTGTATTTCTGCTCTCTTTTTTTCTAAAGTATTATCTATTTCACCTTGCAAATCTTTATAACTTTGAACTATATTTCCGTTTAGTTTATATTCAGTTCCTAATGCATTATTTAGTTCATTTAATATGAATGAAACTCTACTTTCATATCCTTGTTTGACTTTTCCATTTTCGTCTACTAATGTAGTTAATTCATTTTTTAACTTGCTTGCAGAATCCATTTGAGCTAAATTTGCACTTGTTGTTTTGTCTATATTTTGATTATATTCTTCTAATGATTGTCTTGAATTTGCCATTTCTTCTGCAAATTCTTTTGCTTTCTTTTGTGCTTCTGTTTGCTTTGTTGCAAAATATACTACCGCACCTGCTGCTGCAGTTATAGCTACTGTTGCAAATCCAGCAGGAGATGTTAAAAAAGTTAATCCACTCGCTAAAGATTGTGTTCCTTCTGAAGCTTTTTTAAAAGCATCTGTACTTGTTTTTCCTATAAGGCCAACAGCTTGTGTGAATGTTCCTATTGCTTTAGTTCCTGTTCCTACTGTTTTTCCAAGTGCACTTAAAATTTTAACTGCTGGTCCTATTGATGCTGTTATTGCTATCATATTTAAAATCTGTTTTTTCTCTTTGTCACTCAATTTATCAAAATTTTCCATTAGCCCCTTAAATTTTTTTGACAAATCCAACAAAATTGGGCCAATCGTTTTTGCCGCAATTTCTCCTGCATCATGCATTGCAACTTTTGCATTTTGCATTGCAAGTTGGGTATCATCTACTTCATCGATTATTTGTTCATATGTACTTTCTATTGTTCCTTTTCCACTATCTAATGCTTCTATATATTTTTGAAATTCAAATCTTCCTCCTTTTATTGCATCTGCTAGGTCTGGTCCCGCTTTTGCACCAAATACTGAAATCGCTTTTGTAGTCGCTTTTGCAATCGTTGGACATTTTTCTATTTCTTTTAAAGTTTTACTAAATTCTTTTGTAGAATCTTTTCCTGCTGCTCCCCAGTTCGATATAGCTTTTTTCATTCCAGAAAATGCAATCTCTGTATTTACTCCTGCTTTCTCCCATCCGAGCAAACATTGCAATTGCATTTTTTGTATCTATGCCTAAAGCTCTCATTGGTGCACCATATTTAGCAAGATTTGTCGTTAGTGATTCTATAGAAATCCCACTTTTTTGTCCTGCTACAGTAAGCATATCTAATAATTCTGAGTACTTATCGGCTTCTATTCCTGCATCTCCCATTGCTCTAGTAACCAACTGCACAGAAGTATTTACATCTGTTCCGTTTACTTTCGCAAATTTTAAGAAATCTATAGATGCTGTCTTTAGTTTACCTCCTGTCAAGTCTAACCTAGTATTAATTTCTCCTATAGCTGCTCCAATATCAGCAAAATCGCCTGGCACTTCACTTGCGACTTCTTTATATATCTGTTGCAATTCTTTTGCTATTGAACCCGTAGCTCCAGTTTTTGTTGCAATAGTATCTAATCCTTCATCCACATCATCCATTGAAGCAATTGCTGTTGTAGTTATTCCAACTATAGGTAATGTTAACTTTGTTGTTAGAGTATTACCCATATTATCGATCTTATTTGATATATTTGTTATCTTGTTGCCAAATTCTTCTATACTCTTTCCTGCTTTTGACCAATTAGAAGCTTCCGCTTTTAAGCTGTTTAACTTGTTTTCAGTAACAAATATTTCTCTTTGTAAATTTCTATAATTTTCTTGAGAAATTTTTCCACCACTTGCTATTGTGCTATCAGCCATTTCTTGTGCATTTTTTAATTCTTCTAATTTCTTAGAAGTTTGTTCTATATTTTGTTTTAGAACTGTTTGCTTTTGTGATAATAGCTCTGTATTTTTTGGGTCTAGCTTAAGTAAAGAGTTAATTCCTTTTAATTCCTTGCTTAAACTAGCTGTGCTAGAATTAACTTTCTTTAATGCATTTTGTAAGTTTGATGTATCCCCACCAATTTCTACCATAATTCCTTTTATATTCGCCATTTTTTTCACCTCTTATACTAAAATAAGAGGCTAAATAGCCTCTTACATTAATCTATCCCAATCAGCTTGGGTAGCTTTCCTTACCTTTTTATTTTTCTTCTTTTCTATAGTTGAATATAAGATTTTCATTGCTTCTATATATGTAATTTCTTTCAAGTCATCTATAGTTAATCCCACTCGCAAGCAGGAAGCTATAAATTCTTGCTCTGGATATTCTTCTATAAGTTCTTCATTGTCGGTATTAATATTCTGAATTTTTTCATATAGTTCATTGTCAACAAAAGCAATTCACGGCAAATTCCGTTACCTCTGCAATCCATTCATCATTTGTTTTTATTGCTGGTATTCCTTCTAGCCATTCTTCATACTCCGGTGCTTTTCTGTTTGCTGTTAATATCATTATATAAGCCATTCTTGTTGCCGCTTCAATGAATAATCCCATATCATCCAACATTAAAGTTGATAAACTTGAAATTATGTTAGAATCATCTATATCAGGATTTTCTTTTTTTAAACTCTCAGCTAATAAAACTTGTTTAGTTAAAAACGCTTGTAAAATTCTTATATCACTAAAAATATCTGTGTTAAATTTGCTACGATAGTTTTTATAAGTTAACGCATTGCAATCAATTTGATATCTTTTACCGCAAATTTCAATTGTTTTCATAATTTTCCTCCTATATTTCCGCTGTTGCATCTTTTTCATATACTTTACTAAAGAATTTTTCATAAATAGTTTTGTTGGCTTCTGTTGGTTCTAAATAGGTTCCAATTGCACTGTCTGTTGAACGAGGTGCTATTGTAATTGGAAGGCTATCTGTTCCTGGTTCAAAACTTTCTTCTCTTGTATTGTGTTCTCTAGTTGCTCTTGATGCAGTACAGTCCCAATAAACGTATCTTCTTTTTTTGTCATCGCCATCAGCTTCAAACATTAACGCGAATCTTGATTCCTTATCTTCTGCATTTTCTATTATTGCTCCATTTTTATCTTTTGTTCTTCCAAATATTTCAGTTTCAAATTGTTCATTTAATAATGTAACAACTAAATTTCCTTGATATCCTTGATTTGTGTTTTTTCTAAAATAAATCATATTGTCTGCATAATATTTAGATTCTTCTCCTTGGGGATCCGGTGAAAATCCTTTAGCCCCTGGCAAAGCAAAAGGTTCTCCATAAGTAATTTTTCCATTATTCTCTGTTAACTTAGCAATATGTACATTTTTAATTCCATATAAAACTTTATTTTCAGTTTCTGCCATTTTTATTTCCTTCTTTCCTTTTAAATTTCAAAAAAATAACTCACTTGCCAAATTTTTTCATCTGACAAATAAGTTTCTTCTGTTTTATTCCAAACGACATCGCTTAGAATTTCATTTTCTATTTTGTTTTGCATTTCTATGTCTTTGCTTATATATGTATAATCTAGTTGAATTTTTTCTTTTTTCATGTAAACTTTATTGTCCGCTAAAAAATTATTAGTCTCTGTGGTTATAGCAACTAAATGCGGAGGTTCTACTTCTTCATCGAATTTTCCATATGAATATTGAAATCCTTGTTCTTCACATCTCATTCTTAATTCTTCTAAAGTCATCGTATACCCCCTATTTTTTGTTTTAATTTTTCTTCATATTCTTTAGAATATTTTTCTTCTACAGGCCTTATATGTGGAATCGCTTTGGTTCTTCCACCATTTCTAGTAGCATGTCCAAATTCTAGTAAATGTGTCAGTTGATAATCTGTTTTGTTATGTATTTTAACAGAATATTTATTCTTACCTAGTTTTTCTTTTTTTAGTTTCCAACCTTTCGCATATCTGCCACCTTTTCGCTTCTTTTTTGGAGAAGTATTTTTTAGTTCTTGCACAGCTTCTTTTCCTACATCATCAGCTACTTCTTTGACTAATTCTGAAATATCATCAGAATATGCTACTAAAGCTTTTTCTATTTCTTTTGATAAATCATCGACTTTAATTCCTTTTGACATTTTTTACTTTCCTTTCACAAATCAATATAAGCTCATCTGCTGTACTCTCTTGAACACGAATAATTGTATATGTCTGATTCATATAAATTAATTCTGATTGATTCTCGTAACTCAAAGGAGAAATTTTCAGTCTCAAGGTCGGTTTATATCCTTGCTCGTTTGCTTTATAAAACTCATTAGCATAAACATCTTCTACTTTTATCAACGGAACTTCAGTTTCTATTACCTGTTTTGGTTTTGAAACTCCTATGCTATCTTTTGAAACTTGAGTAGATAGCAATTTACAACTTACATCACGCATTGCTACCACTCTCCTTATAATCTGTGCTTAAACTTAAATTATTACATAGAAGACTATATGTCTTTTGAGCTTGTTCTTTTTCTTTTATATCTGTATTTCCAAAATTTGCTTTAACAAACATTATAATAGTCGATTGAATTAATGTATTGTCAGTGTCTTCTGTAACATTGATTCCCATTCTTTTTAAATCTTCTATTCCTGCTTTTATAAGCATTTTGATTTCTTCATCTTTAAGCGTTGCTGTTTCCACAATGCTCAAACATTGCTTAGTTATTTTCAACAATTTTTCCATATAGTCCTCCTATTTTTAAACAACATTAGCTTTTTTTACTCTTACGAATCCATTATATTTAGATACTGTTCCACCTACGATAGCATCAGCTCTATAACAAATCATGCCTTTTTTGAATTGATAATCTGTGCTTTCTTGAACTTCTAAATCAGAGAAAACAGGTAATTCAAAGTCCATTAATGAACCATAAATCATTGTGTATTTTCCAGTTGCTGTTGCTTTATTTGAAATTGAATTACAAGCTGAATTGATGACAAATGGTACAGCTAGTCCTCCATCTTTATAAGCAATTGTTCCTTTTGCTCCATTTTTTGTTATAGTATAAACAAATTTTCCATCTTCTGTTTTTACTTTTGCAAAAGCTTTTAAATCTTCTTTAGATAATATTAATGTTTGTGGAGCTTCAACATCTTCATTTCCACCATACGCAAAAGTAATTTCGTTTAATGTGTCAGAATCTATACCTGCTAATTCTATATCACTTGTGCCATCTTCTGTTGGCATTACTTTTACATCTGCATTGTAAATACCTTTTATAGTATTTGTTGTTCCAGCACCTATAATTGCTTGTGCACCTATTTTCTTTTTAATTGAGCTAGTTACTCTTTTTGATATTAATGCTAAATATGCAGCAGCAGGTAATTTTTTAACTTCTTTTGTTACTTCGATATATGATGTAATTTTAGCTCTACCTGTTTCAACATAATCAGTTTCAACATCTATGTCTTTATATTCTCCACCTTCTGTACTGTAATCTCCTTCTCCATATCCTTTTTCAAAAGCTACATTGTAAGAGTCTCCACCATTTAGTGGTACTGTATTCAACATGTCAACCATCCCAGATACAGCATTAAAGCTTTCTGATATTTCATTTTTGTATTTTTTTGGCACTAGTATAGTTCCACCTTGGACTGTTACGCTTCTTTGTTCTGCATTATCAAATGCTATACTAACTGTTTTTCCTTCTTTTAAATCTTTTGCTCTTTGTTCGATTAATTCTTTTTCATTCACTTTTCTTTCCTCCTTTTTTGGTTTTTCAATAACTTTTGCATTTGAAAGATTTACATTTCTTTTTTCTAAATCTTCAATTGCTCCTTTCAATAGATTTCTTTCATCTATTTCCTTTGTTTTTTCTTCTTCGACTTCAACACCTTTTAATGCTTCCACTTCTTTTCTTATTTCTTCTAATTCTTCTGGTTTAGCATTCTCTAGTCTTTTTCTTAATTCTTCTTTTTTTTCGTTTAATTCTTTTAAAGTCATCTTTAATTCCTCCTATTTTTTTATTTTTAACAGTTCTACCACCGTTTTTATAAACTCTCTATTTGATTTCTACCAACCAAAAAAGAAGCAGTTCTACCACCGCTTCTCTTATCAAGATTATAAACTTAACCACAATTCTAATCTTTCTTTTTCATTTTTGTATTCTTTGTATTTTTGTTTTTCTTCTTCATAATTTTCTTTACTTCTTGCATATATTTCTGTTCCATCATAAGCTGGAACATCAACTACAGAAACATCAAATAATTGCGCAATTTCTGTAATTCTTCTTGTGTCTGTTTCATAGTCCCATTCCTGTTTTCTTACAGAAAACGCAAAACTCATTTTGTCTAGTAATCCTGCTTTTATCATTTTGTATATATCTTGATTTTGTGTTGTATCTATCAATTTCGCTCTTATTTTTAAGCCTTTACTATCTACTATTAATTCTAAACTTTTGTTTCTAGTTCTAGCTAAAATTAAGCAATTGTCATTATGATTATATTTTAATACACAGTCTGACATGTTGCAGTCATTAAAAGCTTCTCTGCTTATAATTTCTTTACACCATCCTAAGTCTGTTTCTTGCTCAAATACCGCCGCATATCCTTCAATTATCATTTCATCTGATTCTTCTTGTAAAGCTCTTAATTCACTAATTCTCATTTCCTTTATTGCTTTTTCCATCATTTCCACCTCCTTGATATTTGTCTGCTAAATTTGCATTTATTACATTTAATGTTTGTAATCTTTTTTTACCTTCTTCTCCACCAATCGCGGGCAAATCTAATATTTCTCTTCCTTCATCAACAGTTATTAAGCCAAGCGCTCCTGCTTCTTTTATTAAAGTTATCTTCGTTTCTGTTTTTGCATATTTTATACGATTAACAGAAAATTCTATTCTATGTCCATCTTTAATCGCTTTTTCACCAAATATTGCATTTGTAAAAGCTTGTCCCATTTGTATTGCCTTCGGCTCTAAAACACTTTCGTAGAAAGCATTCCATTCATCTGCTGTATATTTACTTTTTATAATATTTTCTGATATCATAAAGTATCCATATATGTTTCCGTTTACCATTTCCAGCTGCTCTTTTTCTAATAAAACTGGGTTTAAATTTATTTCTTTAAAATCCATTCTTGCATCTAAGCTTCCTATCCCATCTGTGCTTGATAATAAACTTTGAACAAAATTGTTTTTCATATCTTTTATATCTTTATCTTTTAATATTGCATTTGCTGCTTTCAATACTCCTCTTAGTGATGCACTTATCTTTATTGCGTTTTTTATCCCATCATCTGCAACTGTTTGTGTTTCTATCGCTTTGTCTAAAACTTGGTTTGTATCTCCATAGAAATCGTGCTTGTTATAGAAATTTTTTAAATGAATTATTCTGCTGTATTTTACATAGTAAATATTACCATCAATAAATTGAAACTTGAGCCAAACTTCACCATCATCTTCGACTAATGTGCAAAATAATGGATTTAACGGATATAATCCTCTTAAATATCCTTTTTCATCTATGTCTATGTAAATATACTCATTGTTTTGTGCTAATAATAGACTAATTGTCTTGTATATAAAATCATATGTAGTCATAAACGGATTGGGTTTTACACTAATAATATAATTTATTTGCCCAGAAATATGGTTTTTTAATTCACCATTTTGTTGATAGTGTTTGGGCATCATCTTTGCACAATGTGTTGCTATAGTGTTGATGCATTCTCTTGCTATTATGTTGTCTGCAATATTATCTGAAATATCTGTATATGTTGCATTATATCCGCTTAGCAACTTTAACGTTGTCTCATTTACCATTTTTTGAACTTTATTTCCAAACACCATGTTAAACAAGCTTCTTTTTTCTTTTTTCATCTTACTCCTCCTGTAGTGCTAAATAATCATTCATTTTTTCAAATAAAATACAGTAGGCTATTATTAAGCTTACTGTACCATCTATTCTTGCTCTTTGTTTTTTTCCTTTGACAGATCTTATGTTATCATTGTCATCTCTTTTTACTGCTGTATTACATAAGCACCATTTTAATACCGGATTATTATTGTAATTTACATTTTTCTCTATCAAGTCCGCTTCTAGCTGTTTCATCGGATTGCTCATTGTCTTTGCTCCTTGCCTTACCTCTAGCATCTCAAATCCATTTTCTTTCATTTCATCTACCCAATAATTTGAGTTCCATGGATCATATCCAACCCATAGAGGCGCAATTTGGTATTCATCTTTCATTTTTAGAAACCACTCAGTTACTTGCGAATAATCAACTTTTGCTCCTTCGCATACGGTTACTAGTCCTCTTTTTTCCCATTTATCGTACGGTATTTTGTCATCTTTTATCTTAAATTCTAATCTATCTCCAGCTATAAAATATTGCTGTATAACATATTTCTTTTTATTTTTTATGATTAATAGAGTTGCACATGTTAAATCTGTTGTACTTGATAAATCAACACCAGCAACTGCATAATTGTCAAACAAATCTTCAAAACTATATCGTTCTTCATTGTTTGCAATATCAAAACTCACCCACTTGTCTTGGTCATTTTGTCTTATATTAAAATCTTTACATAGTAGGTTAGCTAATTCGGTTGGATTATTCTTTGCTCTATTAACTTTGTCTCGCAAATCTTTTACATTCTTTATTGTGCCTAGCCCAGGATTGGCTTTGTACCATTTTTTCTCATCTTGCCACTCATCAGCATTATCCAATTCGTATATAACCGCTAATACAGTTTCATCTGCAATTCCGCCTTCTTTTCCTTCGTATCCATCTATTATAGCAGAAGCATATTCATATTCATTATCAAATACACTTTCTCTGACCGTTCCCATCGTTGATGTTTCTAAAAGTAACGGCTGTTCTCTAGCAGACATAGAATCGTACATAACATCTAATAAGTTCTTATCTTTCCATGCGTGTACTTCATCACATATTACAAAATAAGCATTTAATCCATCTAACGAATTTGAATCAGATGCTAAAGCTTTAAATGAACTTTCAGTTTTATCATAAAAGAGACCATTCACTAAACATCTAACTCTTTTGTATAAAGCTGGACTCTTCTTTATCATTCTTTTAGCTTCTTCCCAAACAACTTTTGCTTGGTCTTTTTTTGTCGCTACAGAATATACTTCTGCTCCGCCTTCTCCATCAGATGTTAACATATAATTTCCAAGTCCACCATCTATTGTTGATTTTCCATTCTTTCTTCCAACATCTAATATCCCTTTTTTGTATTTTCTTAATTCTGTTTCTTTATCTATAAAACCAAACAAAGCTTGTATAAAAGCTTTTTGCCACAATTCTAGCAAAACTGGTTTTCCTGCCCACTTACCTTTCGAATGTTTACAGAATTTTTCAATGAAATCTATTGGTCTGTTTCCTCTTATTTCATTAAAGATATATGTATGTATTTCTTGTTCTTCTGTTATTTCGTTAAAAAAAGAAACCTGTTTAGGATTATATATGTCCTGTACAAGTTTCTTGTATGTAGCTAAAACTTTATGACATGCCTTATCTGGATTTTTCAATAAAAACTGATAATATTCTTCTATATATGTCATATTCCACCATTGAATCTTTCAAATTCATCATCTACATCTATTTTCTTCTCTTCCGGTAACATGTCATTTAGCTGTTTCATGATGTTCATATAGTTTTTTACCATAGCGTTATATGTTTTACTTTCAATTGATTCTTTGAATCCAAACTGGTCTTTGCCATTTACATATGTTTCTTTGACTCCATATACCTTTATATCTTCCTTTAGTTCATCAAGCGTTATAGACATAAAAGAAGCATTTTCTATTAATTTTTCTGCCATTTTCTTTTTGTTTTCTGGCAATTCTTTAAATAATTTTTTTAATTTATTAGTTTCTTTTTTTATTTCCTTATTTTTTTGTATTAGTGCCTGACCACTCAACTTTTCACGCAAATTGCCTTTTTCTTCTTCCATTTCTACACCTCCTTGACTACACCCCTTACGTGGATTGACTTGTGTATTTTTCGAAGCCCCACCCACCGTTCTCCCATTATCACAGTGTGGAATGGATACAGGGGGGATTGCTACTTTTTATGATTATCTTTTATTTGATATTAATTTCTATTTCTGGACATGTTGATACACTTCCATCTTTATGTCTATAATATTTATATTTTTATTGTACATTGTCTCATCTAATTCTATTATATCTTGTAATAATTGCTTTATCTTTTCTAATTTTTTTATCGTTTCTTCCGCTTCTATATTTAATTGTATATCTATACTTTTTTTGTTATTTAAATTCATTCTTTACTACATCTCCATTCTCATCGAATATATATTCTTCTTCGCTACTGCTAAAATGTTCTTTGTTATGACAGTCTTGGCATAAACATTCTAAGTTATCAATATTAAAAAATATATTATCATCTTCATAATTTAAATCAGTAACATATTCTTTATGATGCACTATTACAGCAGAATTATATATTCCGCTTCTTTAAACATCTTTCACATAAACCGTTTGTCATTAGTAACTTTTGCTTTCTTAAGCTCTGCCATCTTTTGCTTTTATATTTCTTTTCTATCTCAGGATTATCTCTATATGTCATAACTATTTAGTTTTCTTTGTATTCTTTTTCACAGCTGTTTCTTTCTTTACTTTTTTAGTTGCTGTTTCTATTTCTTTTACTTCTTCTACTTTTTCTACAAATATCTCGTGATATTCATTTTCTTTAGTTAATATTTTATATCTTTTTTCTGATACTTCAAATATTTCACCCTTCTTTGGTATTTTGTTTAGTTCTAAATCTTTTATGTTTAATTTTTCATATTTATCTGTTGCTTTTACTAGCATGATAATTACCTCCTTTTTTCTTTACTTTATATTTGAAGCAATACTCATAATATCTGCATTGCTCACATTTTCTTATCATACAATTAGCATAGTTAATTTCTTTCATAATATATACATCTTGTACATATTGTTTTATCTTCTTGAAATACTTTTATTTCGCATAAATCTTTCTCTCTATTTTTACATCTTTTACAATGTTCTTTTTTGTATTTCTCTACTCTTTCTTGATTATTCATATGTACACCTTCTTTTTTTATCATTTCCATTTTTTGGTTTTCAATATTTTTGTGTTATAATCATCTCGACTGGAGGTGATTTAATGTCATTGAATATTAATTTATCTGGCTTAGAAAATTTTCAAAAAGATTTAAATAAAAAAGTTCAAAACTTAAATTCTAAGTCAAAAACATTTGCTGATATTTTCGATTCTTCTTTTATGAATACATATACTAAATTTTCTAACATTGATGACTTCTTTGGCCATGGCGGTTTTTCTATTAGTTCAAAAGAAGATTTGAAAAATATTAATGAAACAGATTTAGATAAATATGTTTCTAATAATTCTACATTTAATAGTTGGAATGAAATGCAAAAAACTGCTAGTGTAGAATATGTTAAAAAACAATTATTCTAAATTTGTTACTTTTATATTATTAAGAGATTGAATTAGTTCGTTTGCTCTTTCTAGTAAACTTACTAATTCTTTCATTTTTTCTTTTTCTTCATCTATATTTGTTTTTATCTCAACTTCAATATCTTTTATTTTCATATTTTTCCCTTCTTTTTCATTTATAAATTAGAACTCGCTAGGAAAGTTCTTTATCATGTATTCTAAGTTTCGAAAGGAGGTTAATTATACTCAGCTAAATATAACAACCATTTTATATTATCAGTTACCTAGCATACTGGTAATAACAATAACAAAAAAAGAATAGACATTTAAAACATCTATTCTTAATTTTATTAGATAAGGACCTTGTCGCTTGAACTTATGAGATATTTCTATTTACGACTTTTCTTTTATCTCTGATTATATATATAACATATTTTCATGGTGTTTTTCAGTGCTATTTGGTGTTAATATTATCAAACCTTTTTAATGCAATTCCATTTATATGTTTCATATGTTCATAGCTATAATTCATTTCACTTGCTACTGTTACTAATGATTTACCTTGTATGTATACCTTTTCCAGTATTAACTTATATGGCTGCTCTACTAAATTTAGTTGTTCTATTATCTTCTTTTGTTTTTCCTGTTCCATTACTACTTTTTCTAATAATTCATTTACATTATCTAATAATATTGCTACTTTCTCTGCCATGCTATCTTGCACTTCTTTGCTTCCGCTTCGGCATATCAGATAATACAGATGTAATATTTGTTATACTTGTTTTATATTCTTCTATGTATTCTACTCTGCCTTTTATCCATTCTTGATTATATTTATAATTTTTTAAGTCTTCTTTATTCATTTGTACCTCCCTTTCTTGTAATTCCCTTATTATTTTCTTGTTTTAAACTTTTTATTAAGTTTCTTTCTTTTGATTTTAGTCTGCTATCTAACAAACAATATTCGTATTCTATTTCTCTTTTATATTCTTGTTTAGCCTTTTCTATTCTATTTCTGCATCTTTCACAATAATCTATTGGTTTTTTATATAGAATTATCGTTTCTAGAATTGGCACTTCTCTTTTACATATATCACATTTATGTATAATCATTTGTATTTTCCTCCGCTTCTCATATTTCTTTATCTCTCTTTTAAATATTTATATATTATTTTTTCTACATAAGCTAATGCTTCATAGTTGCTTATGTATCTTCCATCATGTCTGTGTCTTACTGTGCTTCTTATTATTCTTATTTCTTGATTATATTGTCTTTTATACATTGTTGCTAATTGATTTTTACTTAATCCTTGTCTCCATTTTGTTATTATTTCTTTATCTTGCATACCACACCTCTTAGATGTAGTATGCTCTTTTATTTTTTTATAATTCCTTCTTATTCTTCATCTTTAAACGGATTTATATATATTCCGTTCTTTTACCTTTATGTAACCATGTTTTGCTAACTTTCTGCAAAGTATTTCTGTATCATCGTTATATTCATAAAAACATGTTCTTATCGCTTCATCTTTTATTTCTTCTAGTTTTTCTATTTTCTCATCTTTTTCTTCACATTCTTTTACATGTAACATGTCATTTGTTGCTAATATGTTCATGTATTGTTCTATTTGTTTGTTTTTATTTTCTAGTTCAACGCTTAATTGTCTATTTGCTTCTTTAGTTTCAATAAACTCTATGTCTTTTTCTTTTAGCATAGATAAAACATTCTTTAAATCTGATATAAAAACAGATATTCCAATATTTTTTTCACATTCTCCTATTGATATTTGTCTTTTAATTTTTTTAAGTGATTCTTCTTGTTCTTTTGTCATATGTTAGTCCTCCTTTTTATCAAATAACTTGTCTAAATCTTCTTTAGAAGCTATTGTTAACCAATACATTACTAACAATACTACTACTCTTAACACTGGTATAAAACAAAATATATACCACATTCCTTTGCTATCTTTTTTTGTATATTTTTTATAATCTATTTCATCTCTATTATGTAATAATATTCTTATTGCTCTACTTGAAGCAAAGTATATTATTAAAAATACTATTGTACTTTTTATGTAATATCCTAACATTTTAATCCTCCTTTAATTTTCTTCCACACATTGGACAATAATTTATTCTTGTTTCTGCAATGTCAGTTAATGACTCTGCTACTAGAGAGTACTCTTTATTATGTCTTTCTATTTTTATTTCTGTTTCGCCATCTTCTGCTAATATTGTCCAATCTCCACTTAACAATTTACAATGTTCGCACATTTTATTTTTCCTCTCTTTCTTTTATTTTTTCAATTAAAAATCTATGCTTACGTTTATGTTTCCTTGTTATTGATGTTCCAATAGAATTTGCAGTTGTATTGAAAAACTTCGCAACTTCTTTTCTGGTTTTAAATATTGCAACACATTGTTCCTTTTCTTTCATATCATATATTACATACATTTTAATTTTTCTCTCTTTCTTCTATTAGTTCTTGCATTTCTTCTAGCTTTATATATTTCTGTGCTTTAATAATTGTTGCGTCATCCGGAAATTCTGCATCTCCTTCAAATATTATTCTATATTCTCCATTGTTTAATATTTCTTCTATCTTGTCTTTTACTTTTTGAATTGATATGTAATTGGATTTATAATTTTCAAAATCTGTTCTTTCCAATCTCATTTTATATTCATTCTTTAAATATTTATATTGCTCTGTTGTGTCAGGTACTTGTGACAACTCAAGTCTTATCTTGGCTAAATTTAATCTATTAATTTCACAATTTTGAGTTATTAAATATTCTTTTAACTCTTCATTCTCTTTTTGTAGTTTTTCTACCTCAAACTCTAATTTGCAGTTTTTGTTGCTCATTTCTGTTTGTTCTTCTTGTATTTCTTCACAGTATTTTTTCCAGCCTTCTATATCTTTTCTTAGCTGTTCATTCTCTTTTAATACTCTTTTATAATCACATTCATTTTCATCTGATTCTGTCAACATTACACTATATTCTTTTTCTAATTTATCTGCTCTTGCTTTTTCTTTTAAATAATTATCTACTATATTTTTAATGCTTTGTATTTCTTTTTTATAATATTGTATATCTTCATCATTGTCATTTTTTACTTTCATTTGACTGTATATTGCATTAATACAATCTTCATCTCCTTTTATTATTCCTTTTAATATTTTCATATCTTCTTCTATACTATTTTTCATTCTTCCTCCATTTCTAATGTGTTTAGTAACATTTGTTTTAAATCATTTAAAACTGGTTTAATATTTTTATGTAACTCATCATTATAATACTTAAATTCTTCACTTTCTACCATATTTGAAAAGCTTGTACCAATATTTAATATTGGCTCTTTCTCGTCATTTATTGTAATATAACATTCTATTTTTAATATATTAACTCTTTCTTCTATACTATTTTCTTTCACTTAAAACACCTCAATTTCTTCTGCTTTTTCTATACTAACAGTTTCACAAACTTTTAAATTAAAGAATGTAAACTCTTCTGTTTTATAATCTATCTTTAAATCTACTTCACACATTGTTTGTTTCAAGCATTCAAATATCCATAAAGGTAATTTTATGTATTTAGGGTAATTATGATACTTTGAAATATAATCATGTATTCTATTATTAACAATACATTGTAATTCTAAATATTCGATACTATATTTAGTTGTTCTTTTATTTATTTTTTCTTTCATTATGTATTACTCCTCTCTATTGAATATTTTTTATGTATTCATATACTACCATTTCTGGCATACATACATTTTTGACAATCCCAAACATATTTCCGAGTATCAATCCTATTCCTGATGCTATTATGCATATTGAAAATATATATCCAACTGCAGCTATTGTATCATCATCACTATTATAATCACTATCATAATTCTCGCTTTTTCTCCATTTGTTTAAAAACTTAAACATTACAACTCCGCCTATTGTCATTGCTATTGATATTATTGTCCATATACACGCTGTAATATTTCGATAACATATAAACCTTTTCAATAATTCTTGCAAATATGGAATTATATTTTGATTGCTCCAATCTATTGCTATCCCAAATCTTTTTCCTAATTCATCTATTACTTTTATAATTTCTTCACTCATATCTTATTTACTCCTCTCTTCTTCGAGCATATTCATATATACTTGCTTTTCTTCTATTTGCTCATTTAAATTTTGTTCTAATATCTTTATTTGTGTTTTTCTTTCATCTTTAACTATTATTATTGTTGTTATACATATAAGTATTGCTATAATACATATTATTTCTCCAACAAATTCTATTGTTTTATTCATATCTATTCTCCTCCTATTTTTTTAAATTTGTTCTTGGCTTTATTTGTTAAAGTATAAACATTACAAAATAAATATGGAATAGCTTCACAATATAAACCATTATCATATTCCTCAAAAGCAGTTGGAACCTTCTCTAATTTTAAATATCCTTCTTCTGCTAATTGTTTATAGGCTTTTCTTATCTGATATATAGATGTTTTCATTCTATGAGCTAAAAACTGAACTGAAATTCCGTCTACCCAACACCCTGCTTTCCAAAATTTAGTTTGTAAATCATAAAACATTTCAAGAACCTCTTCTTTAGATACTTTTTTATATTTGTTCATCTTCTCCTCCCACTTTATAGCAATTAGCCTTCAGCTGTTCTTTTGTTAATATCATTGATACTTCATCTATGTTTATTCTAATTAAAGTATCATCAGCTAGAGAATCTTCGCAATAAATTTTTTCTTTTTTAATGTCATAAAATTTATATACTTTTTTATCTTTAGTAATAATTATGTCTCCTTTTTCAAGTACATTTATTAGTTGTTTGCTGTGTTTTACTATGTTTTTATTGCATAAATCCATATATCCTGGATTATCTTCTGTTTCATAAAAAGTTGTGCTATCTATAAACTCATCTATTCCAATTATTTTTGTTATTTTTCCTTTATCTGTTCTTACATATTCATTTACTTCAATTTTATTGTTCATGCGAATTATCTCCTTTTTTCTACTCTATTGTATAATTATTTAATATTGTTTCTAGTTTATTATTTTCTTGTGTTAACTTGTCTATTACTTCTCTTGAATTATCTAATTCTATATATTGATTATTTATCAATTCTTTATCTTTGTCATATGCTATCATCATTCCTAGTATTGTTCCTAATATTATTCCTACTACATATACAATACTTACAAATATGATAATCACATATTTTATTCTTTTATCCTCTTTCATTTGTTCCGTTCCTTTCTTTTATAAACTGCTACATTGCAATCACTTATTTCATCATATTTTTTATTTTCTGTTTCAACTAGCCCTAATTTTACTAATTCTGTTAACCTTGGAGCTGTTTCTTGTCTTTCTGCGGTTCTTAATAATCTATTTCCATTTTCATCAGTTGTATTGTACATTTTTATTGCTAATTCTCTCGCTGTATATTCTCCGCTTCCTAGCTGTTCATATATTAGTTTACATTTCCTTTTTAATTGTATTTTTTCAAAACTTTCTTTTCTTGTTTCTCTCGTTATATTATTCATAAACTCCTCCTTTTAATGAGTTTTTATATCTTGTGTATATACTGCTTGTCCGTTTTATTATTGCAATTAATAATCTGCATCTTTCTAAATCATTTGATTTTCTTATATCTTCTTCATTTATTACTTTTTTCATTTGTTACCTCCTAATAAGATTTCTAAATTCGCTTACTTTTTTATCAAATCTAACTGTTACTTTTGTTAATCCTCCTGCTCTTTGCTTTTGTAAATCTATTACTACATTTTCTACTGTCTTTTCTTCTTCATTATCGTTTTCTTTATATATAAAAATTACATTGTCAGCATCTTGTTCAATTGCCCCGCTTTCTCTTAGATCTGCCAAAGTCGGTTCAGTTTTCGCTGCATTTCTGTTTAATTGGCATAGCCCTATGATCGGAATTTTTAATTCTAAACTTAATAATTTTAATGTTCTTGATATTTCTGCAACTTCTTGTTCTCTACTGTTAAACTTATTTTTACTTTTCACTAATTGAATATAGTCAATTACTAGTAATCCTAAATTGTTTTTATTTTTTAATCTTCTTGCATAATTTTCTATTTCTTGTATATTCCTAATTCTCGTATTTATAAAAAACGGTAAATCTGATATTTTCCCTTCTGCCATTGCCACCTTTTCTTGTTCTAATTGATTTAAATTTCCTGTTCTTAGCTTATTGCTATCTATATTTGAAACTTTAGATATTAGTTTTTGTACTATTTGAGTTTCTGACATTTCTAAACTAACTATTCCTACCGCTGTTCCTTTTTCTGCTATATGCTGTGCAATTTGTAATGCAAATGTTGTTTTTCCCACACCTGGTCTAGCTCCAATTATCGTTAGTTCTTCTTCATGTAAACCATTTGTGGTTTTATCTAAATCAAATATTCCTGTGAAATATTTATAATCATATTTTGTTCCCTGTATTCTCTTTTTTTCAATTATATCTGATGTTTCGCAAACTATATCTAAAAACGTCTTTTCCTTTTCTGTCTCTTGATTTATGTCATTAAGCTGTTTAATTACTTTTTCTATGTATATTTCTGTTTCTCTTTCATTTTCTGCATTTTCTTTTATCTCATTGCTTAGCTTTATTAACTTTCTTTTTTTGCTTAATCTCTTTAATTCTCTATAAGCATATTGTATTGAACTTCCATATTTGCATTCAGCTATATTGCTTATGTATCTTAAAATATCTGTATCTTTACCCTTTATTTTCTCTTTTATGCTCAAAATATTGATTTCTTCTTTTTTATTTTGTAGTTCTAATATTGCGTTAATTATTTGTTTATGCTTCGGTAAAAAGAAATCTTCTTCATCTACAACTATTGCTTCTTTTTCAAAAATCAAGTAATAAAGCACTGTTTTTTCTATATCTTCATCATACATGTTTTATCCTTTCCCTAGTATTTTTTCTTTGTATTCTTCTTCATTAGTAAAATCAACTTCATCGTATTCTATTTTTTCCTTTGTTTTGATGTTTTTATGTATTGTTTTATTAGATTTAAACTCTTCTTGTTTGATTTTAAATTGTTTTGCTGTATATACTTTGTTATTTATGCAATCATTTAATATTCCAGTAACATATTTCCAATTTCTTTTATTTCTAGAAACCGCTTCTTTCATTGCTTCAATAATTAAGTCTGAATACAGTCCTGATTTTAAATATTTTTCTATATCTTCTGAAACAAATGCTGTTATTAACGTTATGTTATTTTCATAGAACTCAGTAACATCTTTTAGTTCTTTTTGAAAATTCCTTTCTTCTTTTTCTTTATTATTAATACTTGTAATATTCTCTTTGATGTTTTCATCAATGCCCTCTTGATTTTTTTGTGGATAGGGTATTGACTTTTTTATCAATAGGTTATTACTTTGATTTTCTTGACAATAGGTATTGACGTTTTCGTCAATAGGGTATTGTCGAATAGATATTATCCTTTTATCTATCTCTTTACTGCCTTTTTTATAAAACATTTTTATGTTTATATATTTTTTATTATTTAATTGACTTATCCAACGTGATATTGTTTCTTTGCTAACATCATATAAATCCGCAAAATACTCATTTCTAGCCCAGCAAATGCCTTTGTCATTACATAAAGCTGTAATTTCTCCATATAGTAATTTTGCGTTTGCCATTAAATCTTTATCATATCTTACTTTAGCTGGTATTATTGAATAGTAATTTGGTTTTTCCATATTGTGCCTCCTAAATATAACTTTTTCCATATCTTTGTATAAAATCTTCTTTTGTTTTGTGATAATAATTTATCCATGCCTTTTGTGCTACCTTTTTCAAATATCTATTTAATTTGTTCCCATTTTTTCCATGAACTCCATTGGTTCCTCTATGATCTTCTTCTGTTAAAAATATTATTAGTCCATCTTTTATGCTTTTATTTCTATATGCTCTTGAATAATATATTTCATGCCTTTCACAATATTTTTTAGTTCTTCTTATACTGTATTTTGTGCTTCTAGGCATAATGCAAAAGTCTGTTACTACTTCATTTGTTCCGCTTCTTGTGATTTACTTTAGTAGTATTTCTTTTTGCTTTATTATTTATTGTTAAATTATTTTGTCCGCTTTGGGCATGGATAAAAACTTGTACTTAAATCTTTTACAATCATTTTTGTGCCTCTTGATTTCTATTACTTAAAATGTTATAATATCAATAGATTCATATATTTAAGTGTCTCTGAACTAGTTTGATTTTGGTAGGTCTACTAGTTCTTTTTTATTTAGTATAGTTCTTATTTTGTTCTTTAAATTTTCTATGCTATTATAGTCTTGCTCTTGTAAAAGTTTTTCTATTTCTAGCAATTTTCTATGATGTTTATAATTTTCTAAATGTTCATCTTCTATTTCTGACCTTAAGTCTTTTTGACTCATTTCTAATCTTTCTATTTTGCTTTCTGCTTCTTTTAATGCATTTCTACTTGCATTTACTAAACTTTGTAATTCTCTTATTCTTCTAAATATTCCATTCAGCTCCTTTCTTGTTTTATTTTAAAAAATAATGTATAATTTTCTCGAAAGTGAGGTGATTATTGTGAATTTTTCTTGGTTTGATGCTTTTATGACTTTATTGTTTTTATTTGCATTTGCATTCGGCATTATTACCCTTGTTCTTTATATTCATTTTGTTTTTACTAAAATATCAAATCCCAAAAATTACTCTGATGATATATGTAAGAAAAACAATACTAATTCCAATAAAGAATAATGCAATTAATGCTAATTTCCAAAAATATTTAAAAGGATTATCTTTTGATAGTTCTTTATTTTTATTTTTCAATTTTCTCCCCCTCCTAATAAATTGTATTTTGACAAAATCCCAAAATCATAAATGCTACTGCACTTATATATAAACTGCTATATACTACTGCTTGTCCTATTCTCATGTAAACTTTGTTTTTGTCTATTCTAAAATTCTTCCAACTTCTTTTCATTTGTTTCACCTTCCTTTACACTATTTCTCTTGCTATTTCTTTAAGCACTTCTTTTTTATCTTCTTCATCTAGTCCCAACTCATATAAATAAACTGCTCTTTTATCTGCTAATTGCTTTACTCCAGTTCCTTGAAGTCTTGGAAAACCCTTGCTATTAAAAATATTTCTTGCTGTGTTCTCCCCAACTCCACGCCAATCTGCATAATCATAAGGTGTTATTGTATCTGGCAATTCTTCATATGTTCTTATTGATTTCTTTTCTTTCATCTTTTCACTTCCTTTCTTCTCTTGCATTTTATAATTAATTTTTTTATTTCTTAAAACGCAGTTTTTATTTGTCAATAGATTTTTGAAATTTATTTTTTAGGAAATATATTTAAAACTTTGTACATTATTTGCTTTAATTCTTCTGCCTTCTCTGCTGGTATTGCCTGTACTCTCCTGTAACCCAAGGACAATCTAGCTATTGTTGATATTGAATCAAAAATTTTGTTTAACTCCCTAGTGTCTGTATAGCCTTTAGAATAAAACATTTTCTTAAAGTCTTTTTTTAATATTGTCCATGTATCATCTTTTATCAATTGTTTCGTTGTCATTTCATTCAAAATTTCTCGTTTTATTTCTTCTTTTATTCTTTTTAATTCTTCTTCTGACATTTTCTTCTCCTTTTATTCAATTTTCTTGAAGTTTAAAGTTAAAAAATTTTGCTACTGGTCTCTTTAGAATTTCTGATATTTTAATCATCTGGCTAATTTTAGGTTCTACAATTCCTACTTCAATATTATAATAACTAATCGGGCTCTTCATTCCCATCTCTTTAGACATATCTTCGTAATTCTTTTTGCTCTTATATCTAGCTTTTTTCAATTCTTCAGTATTTACATATATAGCATACTTGTTCAATGTTCCCACCTTCTTTCTTCAACTTTCTTGAATGGATTATATACAAGTTTTTTGAATAAGTCAATACTTTTTTAAAAAAAACTTCAATTTTTTTGTAGTCAATATTCAAAAGTATTGAAATTTAAGTATTTACAATCAAAAAAAAATATGCTATAATTCAATTAAATTGAATATTACAAAGGTGATTATATGGAAAATGAAAACAATAATTTAAATTTAACAAGCATTAGGATAAAACAAATGCGATTAGAAAAAAAATGGACTCAAAAAGATTTATCAAAAAAATTAGGTTTAAAAAATGATACTGCTATTGCTAATTATGAAGCAGGATACAGTATTCCTAAAGATGATATAAAATTAAAAATGACCGAAATTTTTAATTGTACATTAGATTATTTATTAGGAAAATCTGATATCAGAAATCCAGAAGAATCTGATCCATTAGGATTAGCAAAAATTGGGTTTAGCATGAAGGATTACAACCCACCTTCTGAATCCCAAAAACAACAAATAAAAGGCTTATTAGAAGTAATTATGAAAGATAATAAAAAAGATGTTGGAGATAAAAAGAATGAATCTAAATAATTTATATGATTTAGCAGAAAAAGAACATATTAAAATTTATGATTATTATATAGAAGATGCTTATGGTTGTTTTATAAATATAGATAAAATAAATGCTATTGCATTGAATTATACAAATATAGATAACTCATATATAGAAAAAGAAACTTTATCAGAAGAATTAGGTCATTATTATCAAGATGCAACATACTCAATTAACTGTACTGATAAAATCTTAATTAATAAACAAGAATATAGAGCTAAAAAGTGGTCATATTTTGTATTAATTCCTTTTGAAAAGCTAAAATTAGCCGTTTTAAGTCGGAATTAATACACTTTATAGTCTAGCGGAATATTTCGAAGTTACAATCGAATATATGAGCAATGCTCTAAAATTTTATGAAGATAAATATGGATATATATACTAAGGATAAGTTGAAATATACTTATCTTATTTTTTAAGGAGGTAGAATATGGCAAGGCGTGGCAATGGAGAAGGAACAATATATTATAGTGAAAAATTAAATAAATGGGTTGGGCAATTTACTGCTGGTAGAAAAGCTGATGGTAGAATAAATCGTAAATCTGTATATGGAAATACAAGAAAAGAAGTAAAAGAAAAAATGACACTAGCATTATCTGATGTACAAAAAAACTTATATGTAGATAAAAATGACATAACTATTGGACAGTTAGGTGAAGATATTATAAAGCAAAAATTTGAGAGTAACAACATAAAAGAAACAACTTATGGTAGATTACTTGGTACATTTGAACATATAAAGCAAAGCAATCTTTATGACTTGAAAATTCAAAATGCTACACCTACAGAACTACAAAAATTTATGAATACAAAGAAAAAATATGCCAATTCACATATTGATAAAATATATGAATTACTTGGAAGCATATTTAAAGAAGCTATAAACAGAGATTATATTTATAAAAACCCTTTGAATCATGTTTTAAAACCCAAATCAGAAAAAGTAGACAAAAAAATAGAAGCGCTTACACTTGAAGAACAAAAAGAATTTTTAAAAGCTGTTAAAGGCGAAACTTATGAAGACATTCTCATTATTGCTCTTTACACAGGTATGAGAATTGGAGAGCTTTTATCTCTTACTCCAGATGATGTTGACTTAGATAAAAATATTATTGATATAAATAAAACTTTAACTAAAACTATGAATGGAAAAGTTATAATTGGCACTACTACCAAAACTTATAATTCTTGTCGTGAGATTCCTATTACAACATTATATAAACATAACTTAAAACATTCTTTAGACACTATGATTAAAAATGACTATAACTTAATATTTACTCAGCCAAATGGAAAAATCATAGCTCCTTCATCTATAAATATAGCATTTAAAAAAATATGCAAAAATGCTAATATTCATTGTATAAAACGCCAAATAAATAGAAATGGAAAAATAATAAATCTTAACACTAGTGATTGCAATACTCACATGTTAAGGCATACTTTTGCAACAAGATGCATTGAAGCTGGTATGTCTGCACCTGTATTACAAAAATTGTTAGGACATAAAGATATACAAACAACAATAAACACATATACTTCTGTTTTTGATAAGTTTAGAGATAACGAAATTGATAAATATATAAATTACATTAATGCATTAAATAACTAGTTGCATTAAAATTGCATTATTTTAGAAATAAAAAATCCTTGTAACTGTTGGTATTTAACAATTACAAGGTTGTATTTTTATGGTGGGCAGGGAAGGATTCGAACCTTCGTACTCGAATGAGAACAGATTTACAGTCTGCCGCCTTTAGCCACTCGGCCACCTACCCATATAAAAATAAATGGTGCTCCCTCAAGGATTCGAACCTTGGACCCACCGGTTATGAGCCGGTTGCTCTGACCAACTGAGCTAAGGGAGCATATGCTATTGTTTAGCACAAGTAAAAGTATAACTTATTTCTTTTTAATTGTCAATAGATTTTTCAAAAAAAATATTAAAAAATTTGTCATTTTTGAAGTAAAGCTCTGAATAGCTTGCTACACCTCAATTTCATCATATGTTGTAACCATCTTAGCACCTTGTTTTATAAGTTCATTAGTTCCAATTGAATTAATAGAATTAATATTGCCTGGAACTACATAAACATCTCTTCCCTGTTCTAATGCAAAATCCACAGTTATAAGTGTTCCACTCTTTTCCTTTGCTTCTACTACAATAATTCCTTTACTCATTCCACTAATAATCCTATTTCTTGCTGGAAAATTCATCTTTTCTGGTTTCGTGCCAAGTGGATATTCAGATATAATAGCTCCTCCTGTTTCTATAATCTTTTTAGCTATCCAAATATTTTCACTTGGATAAATCATGTCTAATCCATTGCCAATAACTGCAATTGTTTTTCCTTCATTCTGAAGTGTTCCAATATGAGAATAGCTATCAATTCCTTTTGCTAATCCGCTTACTATGTTTATTCCATTTTTTGATAAGTTATACGCAAAATATTTAGCAGATTTTTTACCATATTCTGTTGCTTCCCTACATCCCACAATAGCAATAGAAGCATTGTTTAATATTTTTTTATTTCCTATTATATATAAGCTCATTGGTGGGTCATAAATTTCTTTTAACATTTTTGGATATTGCTTATCTCTTATATTTAAAATATCTATATTATTTTTTTGCATATACTTTATGTGTTTTACCACTTCTTTTCTTGCATTTAAGCTCAATATATTTGTTACTGTACCCTCCCCAATTCCGCGGTACTTTTAATAATTCTTCTTTACTTAATTGATATATTTTTTGTGGTGTTTTGTATATTTCTAGCAATTTTTTTATTTTTTTAGTTCCTAAATTTTTTATTAGTGATAGCCATATCCAATACTTTTTTTCTTCTACATTTTCCATATTATTTTGTTGATTATTTTATTTTTATCCAATTTATTATATTTAATCGAGTAGAAAATAACACTTAGTATGTCATCCACTCTCACTTTTAAAGGGGGCATTCTAATAATGCCCCCTATTTTTATAACATTGAAATACTTTTTTGTTGTTCTTTTGTTGCTTTTATAACATTGTTCATAAGCATAGCTATTGTCATTGGTCCAACTCCACCTGGTACTGGTGTTATATAACTTGCTTTTTTTGATACATTTTCAAAGTCAACATCTCCAACTAGTTTTCCATCATCTTGTCTATTTATTCCAACATCTATTATTACTACCCCATCTTTTACCATATCTTCTGTTAGGAATTTTGCTTTTCCTATTGCTGATATTATTACATCAGCTTTTTTAGTGTATTCACTCAAATTTGTTGTTTTTGAATGGCATACTGTTACTGTTGCATCTTTTTGCAAACAACATTGTATTAATGGTTTTCCTACAATATTGCTTCTTCCCAATATTACCACATTTTTACCTTTTAAGTCAATATTGTATTCTTCAAACATTTTTATTACTCCATATGGTGTGCATGATATAAAGGTATCTTCTCCTATGCACAATTTCCCTACACTAGAAGGAGTAAATCCATCTACATCTTTTAAATATGTTATTGTTTTAAATGCTTCGTTTATATTCAAGTGTTGTGGCAGTGGGCTTTGTAGTAATATTCCATTTGTTTTTTTGTCTTTATTAAGCCTTTTTATTAATTCTAACAATTCTTTTTGAGTTGCACTTTCTGGCAATAAATATTCTTGGTATTCAATTCCTACTTCATTGCATACTCTACTTTTGTTTTTAACATAGACTTTTGAAGCAGGATTATCTCCTACCATTATTACTGCCAATTTAGGATTTATTCCTTGTTTTTTTAATTCTTCACATTCTATTCTTAGGTTTGCTCTAATTTTCTTAGCTAATTGCTTTCCATCAATTATTGTTGCCATCTCTTGTTCTCCTTAATTATTTCTATTTTCACCTTTTTAAAAGCTAAGTCATATCAAAAATCACACATTTTCTTCTCCTGATATTCCTATACGATATTCTATATCTTCCATATGTGGAAAAATTTCTTTAACTCTTTTTAAAGTTAGCATAAGCATCTTAGGTTGTGGATTTTTCTTATGCTCTGAAAGTAATTTTTGAGTATAGCAATTTTCAGCTGTTTTAAAAAGTAAGTATCTATTCCCTACATAAGTATAATATATTTGATAGCCATTTTTTAAATCTAGCCACATTTGTTCAAAAGTATAATTTTCCATTCCTTGTTCCTTACATAAAATATTTAGGTTTTAAGGTTCCTATAACCATTTTTTATTTTATTAGTTCTTCAAATTGATTTTCATTTATTATTGTTATTCCTAACTTTTCTGCTTTAGCTAATTTGCTTCCAGCTTCTTCTCCAGCTAAAACATAATCTGTTTTTTTAGATACAGAACCTGATGTTTTTCCTCCAAACTTTTCTATTATGTCTGCCGCTTCATTTCTAGAATATTTTTCTAAACTTCCTGTTAATACAAAAGTTTTTCCCTCAAAACGATTATCTATATTTTCTTCTTGCTCTAAGCTTTCCATATTAACTCCAGCTTGTTTTAGCTTTTCTAATAAATCTTTTGTTTGTTCTTGGTCAAAAAACTCTCTTATGCTATTTGCAACTATTGGTCCTATATCATTTATTGTTGATAATTCCTCTGATGTTGCCATACTTAATGCTTCCATTGTTTTATATTTTCTAGCTAAAATTTTTGATGCTTTTGCTCCTACATGTCTTATTCCTAGCGCTGTTATCAATCTATATAAATCATTTTCTTTACTGGTGTTTATGCTATTTATTAAGTTTTGTGCGAATTTTTTTCCATTCTTTTTTAATGATGCTATTTCATCAATAGTTAATGTGTAGATATCTGCGATGTTTTCTATTAAGTTATTTTCTAATAATTGAGCTATTATTTTTTCACCTAGTCCATCTATATTCATTGCTTCTCTTGATACAAAGTGTTCCAAATTTCTAACTAATTTTGCAGGGCATTCTATTCCAGTACATCTGATTGCTGATTCTCCTTCTTCTCTTACAGCTTCTGCTCCACATACTGGGCATATTCTAGGCATTTCAAACTCTTTTTCATTTCCTGTTCTTTTGTCTTTTTTTACTTCTACTATTTCTGGAATTACATCTCCTGCTTTTTGAATTACAACTGTATCACCTATTTTTAATCCTTTTTCCTTTATAAAATCTTCGTTGTGAAGTGTTGTTTTTGATATTTTAGAACCTGCTACATTAATTGGTTCTAGCACTGCCATCGGTGTTATTACTCCTGTTCTTCCAACTTGACATATAATGTCTTTTAGTATTGTTTCTTTTCTTTCTGGTGGATACTTGTAAGCTACTGCCCATCTTGGTGTTTTTGAAGTAGTTCCTAGCATTTCTCTAAATTTCAAATCATCTACTTTTACTACTGCCCCATCAATTCCAAATGTTAAGTTTTCTCTGTCATGTCCTATTTTTTCTATTGCTTTTTCTATTTCTTTCATATTTTTACATGGTATTCTAACTGGGTTCACATTAAATCCTAGTTTATCTAGATATTCTAGTTCTTCAAAATGAGAATTAAATTCTTTTCCATCGATTTTTTGAACATTAAAAATATATATATCTAATGGTCTTGTCTTTGTTATTTTGCTATCTAATTGTCTTAATGATCCGTGCAGCTGCATTTCTTGCATTAGCAAATAGTTCTTCTTCATTTTCTTGTCTTTGCTCATTCATTTTTTCAAAGTCTTGTTTTGATATAAAAACTTCTCCACGAACTGTTATATCTATTTTTTCATTTAATTCCATTGGTATTGTTTTTACTGTTTTTAGATTATTTGTTACATCTTCACCAACTAGTCCATTTCCTCTAGTTGCTCCTCTTACGAATTTTCCTTGTTTGTATTCTAGCGCTGCTGATAGTCCATCTATTTTAGTCTCTACCACAAAGGTTCTATTTTTAATATTTTCTTTTTCTGCTTTTTCTTCTATTTTTGATATATATTCTTCAACTTCTTCTATTGAAAAAACATCTTGTAAACTTTGAAGTGGGACTTCATGTGTTACTTTTTGAAATCCTTCTTTTACATGTCCTCCTATTTTTTGTGTCAAAGATTCTTTTGATTGGTATTCTGGATATTCTTTTTCTAAGTTTCTTAATTCAACCATCAACATATCATATTCAAAATCTGATATTTCTGGTTTATCATCATCATAATATCTTTTTGCATGATATTCCGCTTGTTTTCTTAATTCTTCAATTCTTTCTTTTGCTTGCTTTTTGTTCATTTTTTTCATTTCCTTCCCAGGCTCATTTTTCTTTCATATTATATACAATTTTACAAAAAAAATAAACCCTTCTTATGAACTTTAAAAGGATTTATTTTTATATTCTTTCTAACCTACTATTTGCAACTATTCTGCTTTTGCACATATTATTAATCTTGCTTTGCTATCATCTGTACATGTTGATAATGTAACTTCTGCTTTTCCTCCTGTATCTCTTTGATAGAATGATGTATCTTCTGGTGTTGCTTCGAATTTGTTATATATTGTATATGTAACTTTTTTTCCATCATTTCCTGTTATATAGATTTTGTCTCCGATATTCAATTTTTTGTTGTTTGAGAAGAATAATCCATTTCTGTAGTTATGTCCTATTATTACAGAGTTTCCTGGTTGATTTATTCCTGAACCATATAGAAATGCTACTGCTGTTTCTATTGATTTTTTTGTTACTTTTTCTAGTATTGGGTATTTTAAATTTGTTGCTGGAATTTCCATTGTTCCAAGCACTCCAAAGCCTTTGTATGTTCTTTTTGCTTTTGAATTTGTATTGCTTTGTGAGTCTTTTATTTGTTCTAGTCCACTTGTATTTGCATTGGCTGTTTGATTGTCATCATTAGCTTCTCCGTCTGTTACATCTCCTTGGAAATTGTCAACAAAGTCAGATGTATCTTTTGTTACCATGTAATTTTGATAATAATCATATGCTAAAAATCCTAATAACCCTATTACTGCTATTATTACTATAACTAGTATTACTGTTAGTACTTTACTATATTTACTTTCAAACATATTTTTACCTCCGTACATTTACTCTCTTTTTATATTATAACATACTATTTTTAAAAAGTGAATAAATTCTTTAAACTATTTTTTCTCCAAATTTTGTCCCTGCTAGAAGGTGAAAATGTAAATGCATAACTTCTTGTCCTGCATCTTTTCCACAGTTTACTATTACTCTATAGCCATTTTCTTTAAATCCTTGTTCTTCTGCAATTTTATTTATAACTCCATAAATTTTACCAACTATTATTTCGTCTTCTTTTTCCATATGTACTAATGAATCTATATGTTTTTTAGGAATTACTAAAATATGTATTGGTGCTACTGGATTAATGTCTTTAAAAGCTAAAATTTCTTCGTCCTCATATACTTTATTACTTGGGATTTCTCCTTTTATTATTTTACAAAATAAACAATCTTCCATTTTCTTTTTATGATAATAAAATTATCATTTCCTCCTTTTTAATAAATTCATGCTATTTTAAACAAGGTTAAAATAGCATTTACTTTTAGTCTTTTATTAAAATTGCTTTTATTCTTCTTACTCCTGATGAACTAGATTCTTCTTTTTTTATTTTAAATTTTCCTAATTCTTTTGTATTTTCAACATGAGGTCCACCACATAATTCTTTTGATACATCTCCTATTGTGTATACTGTTACAATTTCAGGATATTTTTCTATAAACATGCATTCTGCACCAGATTTTATTGCATCTTCTTTTTTCATTTCTTGTTTTGTTACTGGTAATCCAGCTTGTATCCATTCATTAACTAAGTTTTCTATTTTTTCTTTTTCTTCTGGAGTTAATTTATGGTCACAGTTAAAGTCAAATCTCATTCTATCTACTGTTATATTTGATCCTCTTTGATGTGCATCTGTTCCTAATACTTTTTTAATTGCGGCATTAAGTAAATGTGTTGCTGTGTGATATGCTATTGTTGTTTCATTTTGCTCAGCTAGTCCACCTTTAAATTTTTGTTCTGAACCTGCTCTTGATTTTTCTTGATGTTTTTTAAATAATTCATCAAATTCTTTTAAATCTATTTCATATCCATTTTCAAGTGCAAGTTCTTTTGTTACTTCTGGTGGGAATCCATATGTATCATATAATCTAAATACCATTTTTCCTGGTAGTATTTTTGTATTTTCTAATTTTGATATTTCTTTAAAAAATTCTCTTTCTCCATTTGCTAATGTTTTTACAAATTTGTCTTTTTCTTCTATTATAACTGATTTTATTGTTTCTTTGTTTTTTTCTAATTCTGGATACATTTCTTTTAGGTTTTCAATGTTTAAGTCTATTAATGCTGATAATTCATTTAAATCTATTTGTAATTTGTTCATGTGTCTTATAAATCTTCTAATTAATCTTCTTAAAACATATCCTCTATCTAAATTACTTGGTCTTCCTCCATCTGCTATTATCATCATACTTGAACGCAAGTGTTCTGAAATAATTCTTCTGCTTTCTATTATATCTTCTTTTTGTAGTTCTTCTAATTTTTTCATAACTGGTTCAAATATTTCTGTATCAAATGGTGTTTCTTTACCTTGTAATAGCATTGCCATTCTTTCTAGTCCAAGTCCTGTATCAACATTTTTTTGTTTTAATTTGCTATATTTTCCGTCTTTATCTTTGAAGTATTCCATAAATACATTGTTCCATATTTCAACATATTTACCACAATCACATGATGGTTCACAATGTGGTCCACATGCTGGTTTTCCTGTGTCATAGAACATTTCTGTATCTGGTCCACATGGTCCTTCTTCCCCTGCTATCCACCAGTTGTCATCTTTTCCATAGTAATATATATGATTTTCTGGTATTCCTGCTTTTTTCCATGCTTCTGCTGCTACTTCATCTCTTGGGCAGTCATCATCACCAGCAAATACTGTTACAGATAATTTTTCTACTGGTATTTGTAGCTCTTTTGTTAAAAATTCAAAACTCATTGCTATTGATTCATCTTTAAAATATGCCCCTAATGACCAATTTCCTAGCATTTCAAAATATGTTAAATGTCTATTGTCTCCAACTTCATCTATATCGTTTGTTCTTACACATTTTTGGTAATCTGTTAGTTTATTTCCTTCTGGATGTTTTTCACCTAGTAAATATGGTACTAGTGGTTGCATACCAGCAGTTGTAAATAATACAGATGGATCATTTTCTGGTATTAATGGTGCTGATGGTATTATTTTGTGTCCATGTTTTTCAAAAAATTTTAAATATTTATTTCTTATTTCTATTGCTTTCATTTTTGTTTCCTTTCTAAGTCACAATTTTAGTTAAAAAATTTTTTTAACTTTTTTGCTTGTTTATTTTTCTTAAAAATTATACCCCAAAAGTTATTAAAAATCAAGGTTTCCAGTTGATTTTTTCTTGCTTTCACTATATAATTGTCATATGAAAAAATTAATTGTAGATAAAAAAAATAATGGAAAAAAATTAAATAAATATTTAGCAGGCAATTTTCCTGCACTTAGTCAAAACTTATTTTATAAAACGTTAAGAAAAAAAGATATAAAAATAAATGGAAAAAGAGTTAATGAAAATGTTTCTGTATTTGAAGGAGATGAAATTTTAGTTTATATTGCTGATAATTTATTAGATCAAAACATTAAATTAGATATCTTTTTTGAAGACGAAAATATTTTAATAATCAACAAACCTGTTGCAATTGAAGTTACTGGTGAAAATAGCTTAACTTCAATTGTTAGCAAAGCTTATAGTGCCTCAAATTTTAAGCCTATGCCCTGCCATAGATTAGATAGAAATACTACAGGTTTGGTCTTATTTGCTAAAAATGAAAAAGCTCTTAATATATTGCTCGATAAATTTAAAAAACACGAAATAGAAAAACACTATTTAGCAGTTGTTTATGGTATTCCAAAAGAAATTTCTAAAAAATGCGTAGCTTATTTATTTAAAGATAATAAAAAAGCTCATGTATATATTAGCGATGTTCCTAAAAAAGGATATAGCAAAATTATAACTTCTTATTCTATTTTAAAATCTAATTCAGACAATTCTTGTGTTTTAGATGTACAAATAGAGACCGGGAAGACTCATCAAATTCGCGCACATTTAGCTTACCTTGGTTTTCCTATTATTGGTGACCGGTAAATATGGAAAAAACGATATTAATAAGTTGTTTAAGAAAAAATATCAAATGCTTACTAGCTATATTTTGAAATTTAATTTTACATCTGATGCTGGTATTTTAAACTACTTAAATGGAAAAAGTTTTAAACTGAAATAATAAATAAATTTGTTATTTATGAAAAGGAGATTTTTATGCACGAAGTCTAATGCAAAAAAATTTGATAATGAAAATTATAAATAAGAAACTCACCCTTACAAGAGTGTCAAAAAAACTCTAACAACTTCTATAAGCAGTTAGAGTTTTTTTATTTTACCATCGACACTAAATTATTTATAATGAATATTTTAGTGTACCTACTTCAACAATTCCCTGTGTTTTGCCATTAGTGTAATCTTCGCTTAATCTAAATACTTTAAATGCATAATATTCTCCACCAGTTTCTGCAACTAAAACAACTTTACCACATCCCAAGACATCAATAACTTCTGCTTTGTCAATTGTTGCTGACATTTCAATTTCTTTTTTTGTTATTTCACCATTTCTATTGGCTGTTATAACAACTGTTGATTTTCCTTTATTTTCAACTGAGTATGTAGCTTCTTTAACCATATCAGCACTGCAATCAATAGTCCCTAATTTTTTTATTTCACCATTTACTAATTGATAAACACTAACTCCAAAATATTCTCCGCCAGTTTCTGCAACTAATGCAACAGAACCAATTGTTGGAAGTATCATTGTTCCTGTATCAGTAATTAAAGCATCCATTTCAAATTCTTTTGTTGTAGTTTTACCCTCTTTTGTAGCTTTTATTACAGCAATTACTTCATCGCCATACTGATTTTTCTTTTTTGAAATTTCATATTTTATATCATCTGTTTCAGATGTGTTTGTAGTTGTTGAAGAATTAACTGTTTCTGAATTTGTGTTCATTTTAGATAGTAAATCGCTAACAGTACTATTCAAATTGCTAACTTGTTCTTGTGAATCAGCAGATTTTTTTGCTTTAATAGATTTTTCACTGTTTAATTTATAAATAAAAAATCCAATTATAGTAATTATAATTATAGCAATTATCAATAAAAATGTAGATAATCTAATCTTAGTAACTTCTTTATCCCCCATAGTATTTACCACCTTTGCATAATAAATTTTGTCAGAATGCTCAAAATAAATGTAATTATAGAAATTATAAATAAAATCTTTATTCATTTTTTTGCTTTTTTAGGTTCAGATTGTTTTTTTGCTTTTATTTTTGTAAGTAACATACTTACACCAGTTATAATAAATACCACAGCTGAAACCATTTGAAAAATATTACATATTCTTACAGGTAATGATGTAATTGTAATTATATCTACAGGTGCTCCACCTGCTACATCAAGACGTGTAAGATTAGAATTTGATAAAGCAAATGCCTTATTATTAGTTAATAGCGCTATTCCTAAAGAAGATAATCCAATTTTTATCCATTTTTTTGGAACATTATTTGATAAATGTTTTTTACTTATTTGATCCATTTTTGGATATTCATTTTCAACATTGTTTACAACATTTTTTATTTCCATAATACTCATCCTCCTTTTTCATATTTATTAGCAATATGTTTTAATATATTATAATCTTTATTATAAAACTTTTGAATAAACATTTTTGAGTTTTGATTGTATAGTTTTTCTGCCATTTTATCTGATGCCTCAATTAGAATTTTTTCAGTTTCACATATAACTGGTGATAATTCATTTATATCATTAGTTAATATATAATTTTTACAGGTGCATGTGTGCTTGCATCTTTTTCTAATAGAACAGTTTTTACAGGCTTCATTTTCTTTTCTAGAAGATTTAATTAAACTTTGTCTTGCATTAATATCAATTCCCTCTTTACAATTACCTATAATAAAATCTGCATTATTTACTAACTGCATACAAGGATAAAAATTCCCATCTGTTCCTATGTTTATTGTTTTCATTCCAAGTTTACAATCTTCATTACAATTATATTCATCTTTTATATATGTTCTAATTTTGTCATCTATTAAAGGAATTTCAACATCAGATTCTTGTAAAATTTTGTTAGCATATATTTCTGCAACTTCATTATACTGTTTTTTTATTTCTTTTAAGTCCTCATCTTGCCAATCTTGTGAATAATCAAATAATAAATTTATGTATTTAAAACCCATATCTATTAAATATTCAACATTTTTACTTAGATTAAATAAATTATTTCGTGTTATTACTGACATTGCGACAACTTCATTAAAATAATATAAAAGCTTTTTAGCATTTGTTTGGACTATATCAAAAGTACCATTACCATCAATTGTTTTTCTATTTAAATCATGTGTTTCTTTCATTCCGTCAATACTATAAGCAACATTTATGAATTTATTTTCTTTCATGTATTTTATAAAATCATCATCCAATAAGGTTCCATTTGTAGTTATTCCAAAATAGAAATCAGTTTTACAGTTTTTAGAATTTATATAATCAATTGTATTTTTTATCATACTCTTTTGTAATAAAGGTTCTCCACCATAAAATATAATTATTGAATATTTCTGCTTTCTGCTTATTTCATAGTCAATCAAATTTTTTATATTTTCAAATGAAATATCTTTGTTCCTCTTATTTTCATAACAATATGTACAATTTAAATTACATTTTTCAGTTAAATGAATTATATATTCCATACTTTTCCCCTCTTACTGTGTATTATACAATAATTTTACAAAATTTCAAATTATTTCTTGACATTTTCCTACATTAAATACATACCAAAATAAATTTAAAAATATTGATAAAGATAAAAAAATATAGTATAATAAAAGGCGCATGGGGATGTAATGGTTTCGACATTACATAAGAAGCATAAAAAGCAAGTAGTGGATGGTCGCTTCGGCCACTTAAAAAAAGCGAAAACTAAATTAAACGCTGATAATAACGAATTAGCATTAGCTGCCTAAATGCGGCTACGCGTTATTAAAATATCCCACATATTTTAATAATGTGTCATAATTTTAGTGGGAAACGAACCTGTTTCTTGCTTTGGAAATAGGTGGTATTTTAAAAGCTATGTTAAAGGTTAACCTGTTTGTTGGTGAGCTTTTAATGAATATAAAAAACAAACTAAACTTGTAGAAATTTATGTGGAAAATGTTATGGACAGGAGTTCGACTCTCCTCATCTCCACCATTTTAGATGTATAATTGGCAATTTTATGTTAAAACAACAAGAATTATATAATCGTAAAAAGAATATAAAAATTCTTGTATAAATTATTTAAGTGTTATATACTTATAGATATTAATATTATCTATAGCATAATTTTTAGAATTTCAATTATAGCACTAAAATATGCGGGTATAATTTAGTGGTAGAATGTCATGCTTCCGACCTGGTCGCGCGAGTTCGATTCTCGCTACCCGCTCCATTTGAAATCAACTTACGGACTTAATTGTTCGTAAGTTTTTATTTTATATAAAACTTAAAAAGTTCTCTTTTTAGAAAGGAGGACTTTTTTCATGCTTGAATTT
>CAKOWW010000006.1 GCA_934129785.1 uncultured Clostridia bacterium | reverse complement strand
AAATGTTTTCTATTCTTCTCACCTTTCCTTCATGTAATTCTTAAAAATTGCTTTTCTTCTGTTTTATAATCTTTTTTTGGAAATTTTGGCTGAATTGCCATTCGAAAAAATAAAGTGTCTAAATAACACTTTTTAAATATTAACATAATTTTAATTATTTTTCAACTGTTTTCACAAAATTTTAACAAAAAGGTTAATAAGTTTTTCTATTTTGGTATAAAAGAAAAAGCCACAATAGGATTTTCCTACTGTGACCTAGTTATATAAATATTTTTGTGGATTTACATGTGTTCCATTTATTCTTATTTCTAAATGTAAATGTGGACCTGTTGAATTTCCTGTTGAACCAACAGCTGCAATTACATCTCCTGATGAAATTTTTTGTCCAACTTTTACATACATTTTGCTTGTATGTCCATACCAAGTTTCTACACCATTTCCATGGTCTATTTTTACTAAATTACCATATGAGCCGGTATAACTTGCACAAGTTACTGTTCCACCTGATACTGCTTTTATTGGTGTTCCTGTTGTTGCAGAAATGTCTAACCCTGTATGTGTTGATTTTCTTATACTACTACTTACTCCATATCTTGAAGTTATTGTTCCTGATATTGGTTTAGTTGCTATTTTGATTCCATTTATGTTAGCTATAGCTGTTTCTTCTTCTTTCTTTTTAGCTTCTTGCTCTTCTTTTTGTTTTTGTTCTTCTTTCTTTTGTTCTAATTTTTCTTGAATATTTGTTTTTGCTACTTCAACAGTTGATGTTTCCACATCTTCTCCATTTTGTGTGTATTTCTCTATTATACTTACATCTTCCTTGTTTTCTTCATTTATATTATTTACAATTTCTTCAGCCTCTTCTTTTGTATTTACCTTTTCTATTGCTTCATTATTTGAGGCTATTTCATAATATTTATATGTTACTTCAATGTTTTCTTTTACTTTTTTTGCAATTTCTTCTTCATTTGATGTAAGTGTTCTATTTACTAATTTTAACTCATATTCTGGTTCTGTTTTTATATCTATTGATTCAACATTTTTATTACTTCCTTCTTTTATATCATTTTTTATATTTTCAATAAATGTTTCTTTTTCTTGTATATAACCTACTTCTTTACCAGAAATACTAACCTTATACATTGGCTTATATTTTATTAATATTATCGCGATAATAAAACCAAATGCTATTACTACTATGTTAAAATACTTTAAAATTTCTTTTGTGTAGTATTTTAATTTTGTGTTTAAAATATAGCTCCACTCTCCTTTTTTTATTGTTTTTTCTCTGCGCGACATCTTCTATTATACTATATATTCTCTCCAAAAGCAAATTATGTATACACAATTGCTCGTAATTTGTCATTTTTAAAAGATTTTGTTCTTTTGCTTTTGCTGTTTTTGCTATTTTTTCTTTGTTTTGCTTTCATTTTCTCTCATTTTCTTTGCTTTTCTGTATAATCTGTTTTTAACTTACCTTATATGTATATTATTTTCCAATTTTCATAAAAATATAAACCTATAGGTTCTAGATGTATATTTTAGTGCCTGTAAATTTAAACCATAAAATGCTATTATTCGTAATAGGAAGGTGATAAATATGGCTATAGATTATAGTGTAATTGGTCAAAGAATAAGAGAAGCTAGAATTTCAAAAAACCTTACTCAAGAAGACTTATCAGAGCAATTAGATGTTTCTGTCGCTTTTTTAAGTAGAATTGAAAGAGGAAGTTCTCATATAAATTTAAGAAGATTAAATCAACTTTGTAGAATATTAGATGTTTCTGAAGGTTACATATTAAATGGTGTTGCTAGTAATTCAGAAAATTACTTAAATAAAGAATTTTCACAATTATTAAAAAGTTGTTCACCTGAAACACAAAGATTAATATATGATGTAGCAAAAGTTATTGCTGCAGCTGATCCACATGATCCACTATAAGAAATATTTTTAAAAAGACCGTTTTAGGTCTTTTTTTTCGACAATTAATTGTAAATTTCCAGTGAATTCATTGCTAATATTTTTTTCATGTGATATTATAATAATTGAAGAAATTGCAAATAATATATATAATTTATAGGAGGTAAAATTATTATGAAATTTGAACAATGGAAAGGATTTAAAAAAGGAGATTGGGAATCTGAGATAAATGTAAGAGATTTTATCCAACACAACTACACACCATATGAAGGTGATGGAACTTTCTTAAGTGGTACAACTGAAAAAACACAAAAGTTATGGAATGAAGTATTAGAGCTTTATAAACAAGAGCATGATGCTCCAGGTGGAGTTTTAGATATAGATACAAAAACTGTTTCAACAGTATCAGCACATGATGCTGGATATATAGACAAAGATTTAGAAGATATAGTTGGTTTACAAACAGATAAACCATTAAAAAGAGCTATTATGCCATTTGGTGGAATTAGAATAGTAGAAAAGTCATGTGAAGCATATGGAAGAAAAGTTGATCCAGAAACTGATGAAATATTCCACAAATATAGAAAAACTCATAATGACGGAGTATTTAGTGTTTACACACCAGATATAAGAGCTGCTAGAAGTTCACACTTAATAACAGGTCTTCCTGATGGATATGGTCGTGGAAGAATAATTGGTGATTACAGAAGAGTTGCATTATATGGTGTTGATGTATTAATAGAAGAAAAAAAATCTGAATTAGATGCTATAAATGTAGATGAATTAACTGAAGAAGTAATTCGTGAAAGAGAAGAAATTAGTGAACAAATAACAGCATTAAATGAATTAAAAGTTATGGCCGGAAAATATGGATTTGATATTTCAAAACCAGCAACAAATGCTAAAGAAGCTGTTCAATGGTTATATTTTGCATATTTAGGAGCAATAAAAGATCAAAACGGTGCTGCTATGAGTATTGGTAGAACATCAACTTTCTTAGACATTTACTTTGAAAGAGATTTAAAAAATGGAGTTATAACAGAAGAAGAAGCTCAAGAAATAATGGACCACTTTGTTATGAAATTAAGACTAGTTCGTTTCCTAAGAACTCCTGAATATAATGAATTATTTAGTGGAGACCCAGTTTGGGTAACAGAAAGTATCGGTGGTATGGGAATTGATGGAAGAACTTTAGTTACTAAAAACTCTTTCAGAATACTTCATACATTACAAAACTTAGGACCAGCTCCTGAGCCAAACCTAACTATTTTATGGTCTACAAGACTTCCAGAAGGATTTAAAAGATTTGCTACTGACTTATCTATAAAAACTTCTTCAATACAATATGAAAATGATGACTTAATGAGAATTACATTAGGTGATGATTATGGAATAGCATGTTGTGTTTCTCCTATGAAAATAGGAAAACAAATGCAATTCTTTGGTGCAAGAGCAAACCTAGCAAAAACTTTATTATATGCAATAAATGGTGGTAAAGATGAAAAAACAGGAAAACAAGTAACACCTAAATATGCACCTATTACATCAGAATACTTAGACTATGATGAAGTAATGGAAAAATTTAATCAAATGATGGATTATGTTGCCAAGATTTATATTAAAGCATTAAATGCAATTCACTATATGCATGATAAGTATTCATATGAAGCAATTGAAATGGCTTTACATGATAAAGATATATATAGAACTATGGCATGTGGTATAGCTGGTTTATCTGTTGTTGCAGACTCTTTATCTGCTATAAAATATGCAAAAGTAAAAGTTATTCGTGATGAATCAGGATTAGCTGTTGATTATGAAATTGAAGGAGATTTCCCTAAATTCGGAAATGATGATGATAGAGTTGATGAATTAGCTGTTGGAATAGTTAAAAACTTTATGAATAAACTAAGAAAACATCAAACTTACAGAAATTCAACACATACTTTATCTATATTAACAATTACTTCAAATGTAGTTTATGGAAAAGCTACTGGAAACACTCCTGATGGAAGAAGAGCTGGAGCTCCATTTGGACCTGGTGCTAACCCACTTCATGGAAGAGATACAAATGGTGCATTAGCAGTTATGAACTCAATTGCAAAATTACCATTTGATTCTGCAGAAGATGGTATTTCATATACTTTCTCAATAACACCTGGAACTCTTGGTAAAACTGAAGATGAAAAAATAACAAACTTAGTTAATATGTTAGATGGATATTTCACACAAACAGGACATCATATAAATGTCAATGTTTTTGATAGAGCATTATTAGTAGATGCTATGGAACATCCAGAAAAATATCCACAATTAACAATTCGTGTTTCTGGATATGCTGTAAACTTTACAAAATTAACAAGAGAACAACAATTAGATGTAATTAATCGTACAATACATGAAAAAATTTAATAGCCTAATTTAAGGAGCATTAAAATGGAAGAAAAAGATTTAAAAAGCTACGCCAAAGTGCACTCTATTGAGTCCTTTGGCACAGTAGATGGACCTGGAATAAGATTTGTACTTTTCTTACAAGGCTGTCATCTACAATGTAAATACTGCCATAACAGAGACACTTGGGATGTTAATGGTGGAGAATTTAAGTCATTAGATGATATTTTTGATAAAATAATGAGATATAAGAATTACATTTATCCTAATGGCGGTGTTACAATGACAGGTGGTGAACCACTTTTACAATCTAAATTTATTTTTGAATTGTTTAAAAAATTGAAAAAAGAAGGAATACACACATGTGTTGATACTTCTGGTTCATTGCCTTTAACAGATGATATTAAAAATGTGCTTAGTGTTACAGATTTAGTTTTATTAGATATAAAACATATTGATGATGCAAAATGTAAAGAACTCGTTGGAGTTTCTAATAAACTTGAACTTAATTTTGCTAAGTATTTAAGTGATAACAATATTCCTATTTGGATTAGACAGGTTTTGGTTCCTGGTTATACTGATGATGAAAATGATTTGTTAAAATTAAGAGATTTTCTTAATACATTAAAAACTGTTGAGAAGGTTGAAATCTTACCTTATCATAATATGGGAGAATTTAAGTGGAAAAAACTTGGATTTTCCTACCCTTTAGAGGGTGTAAGACAAGCAGATCAAGCTGATGTTGATAGAGCTAAAAAGATTTTAGGATTATAAATTAAATGAATTTAAAAATTACTGAAAACTAACTGAAAGAGAGATTTAATATTATTTTTTACGAAGTGACAATTCGGGGGGACCGACTTTTATACTGTCTGTTATGCAATTACAGACAGTTAAAAGGTGGGAGTCACAAAGTAAAAAATATATATTAAATCTCTTGTTTATTAATTTTCTACTATTTTATTTTTATAAAATATATATTAAATCTCTTTTTATATTCTCTTTTACTGGTTAATGAGTTATTATTAATACAAAGAAATCCTTGATATATAAGCTTTTCATTACATTCCTCGGCTTATTACAAAATTTAAGAAATTCTAAATTGTTTTATGGGTCCTTTCCACTATCGTGAACTCTTACCATAAAACTGCATAGAATTTCTAAAATTTTTTCATGCGCATTCGTCATTTCATTTAAAGCTTATATATCAAGGATTTCTTTTGAAAATTTTATCAAAGCTATTCTATAGTAACTATTCTTTCATGTCTTTTACATACCTAATAACTTTAACTCAACATCTTCCATTTTATACTTTCCATCTACTAATTTAAATTCAACTAAAGTATTTTCTAATGTTTCATTATTTTGTCTTAAATCTGTTGTAAAATACAATTTAATTTGTGGAATTTCCACTTGATTTGTTACAATTTCTCTAAATGTTTCAGCCATATGTTTTTCATCTTCACAAATCAAAATTAATTGAGGCATTGATGAAAATCCTGAATCGCCTTGAACAAAGTTCTCATAAAAATCTTTGTAAAGTCTCATTTTGTCTACTATTTTCTTTTGCCAATCTTGTTCTCTTCTTATAACTTCGAAAACAAATTGAATTGATTTTCCATTTTTAGTTAGTTTTACAGCTCCACCTGTTGCTTTAAATAATTTTCCTGCAACTTTTGCAGTAATTGCTGGTTTTACAACATAACTATCAAATGCTTTAACTTTTCTTAAATATGCTATTAAAGTTTGATTTCCAGCTAATCTTTTCTTTATCATTGGAACTGGTTTTGTATTATCTGATGGTTGCCATTTACAGTCAACTTCTTTTGAATTTAATAAATATTTTCCCATTTTTTCTAGGCAATATATTCTATAAATTCCTTTTCCTTCATCAGATGTAAAATAATATCTAGTTAGTATTTTAGATTTTACTAATTGATCTAATTTATTATTTAATTTGTCTTGTGATTTTGGGTCTATCCCTTTTATTTCAAGCATTTGATATAATTGTCTTGATGTTATAAATTCAAATTCATTTACTAAATCTAATATTGCAAAATGAATTTCATTTATATGTCCTATATTGATTTTATGAACTATTTGATTCATTGATACATATCCATCTTTTCCATCAAATGTTTTTATTTCTCCTTCTCTTATTGCAAATGGTGATACTTGTGCTTTTATTTGATTATCTTCAACCATTTTTATTCCTCCTTACACAATTAATAATTTTATTTTTTTGCGTTTTTCATCAATTTTTTTTATATATACTTCTACATCTTGCCCATATTGATACCCTTCTTTATATTCTGCCATTCCTACTAGATTTGGTGTTAGTTCTATAAAAATTCCGTTTTTGTTCTTTTCGGTTTCTCTAATTTTACCTTTTACTCTTATTCCAGTTTTGAATTTTTGAATGTTTTCTTTCCATGAGCCTAATGTTTCTTTATATGATAATATTACTTTTCCTTGGTCTCTATTTATAGATTTTACCATAATATCTATTTTTTGTCCAATTTTCAAGCGTTCATATGGTGTTTTTATTCTTGCTACCGATAAATCTTCTATATGTACAAGACCTACTATTCCACCACCTATTTCTACAAACGCTCCATACGGTTTTATACTTTTTACAATTCCTGTTACTTTTTCGCCTTCTTGTAAGTCTTCTTTTACCCATTCTAGTGCTTCTTTTTGTACTTCTTTTCTTGATAAAATTATATTGTTTTGATCATCAATGTTTTTTACTTTAAATTGTACAAATTTATGAACCTTTCCTGTGCATAGATTTGTTTTTGGTAATCCATCTTCTTGTAAATTTATTCCTTCTACTTCTTCTCTTGGTATTTTTCCTTTTAAGCCGTTTTCAAAGCTTACATATAAATTATATTTATCATCACAATTTTTTACTAATCCTTGTAATGTCTCTTGATTTTCAATATATGTTTTTATATTGTTTTGATTTACTTTTGTAATTTCATTATTCCAACCTTCGGGCACGAATTTAAATGCATTCATTTGTTTTTTCTCCTTTATCTTATGTTTGCTTTATTATATAAGTTTTGATTTTAGTTTTCAATGTTTATCCTAAAATTTTTCTTATTTCTTTTTCTTTCATAAATCTCCATTTTCCAAGTGGTATATCTTTCACTCCAATTCCTGCAATTTTGCTTCTGTGTAATGCTATAACCTTGTGTCCAACTGTTTCACACATTTTTCTTACTTGTCTGTTTTTTCCTTCATGAATAGTTATTTCAAGTCTAGAAATATTTTTTTCTTCGTCTGTTTTTAGTATTTTTACTTTTGCAGGTTTTGTTGTATAATCCTCAATTTTTACACCTTTTCGTAACATTTCTACTTCTTCATTTTTTACTATTCCTTTTATTGTTACTGTATATGTTTTTTCTATTTCATGCTTTGGGTGTGTTACTTTATATACAAAGTCACCATCATTTGTAAGTATCAATGCTCCTGATGTGTACATATCTAACCTTCCTACTGGCACTAAATGTTCTTTTATTTTTACTAAGTCTAATACTGAATCTCTTCCAAATTGGTCTTTTACAGTTGTTACATATCCTATTGGCTTGTTTAATAAAATATATACAAATTCTTCTTCTGTTTTTAATTTTCTTCCATTATATGTTACTATATCTTTTTCAGGATTAACTTTTGTTCCAAGTTCTGTTATTGTTTTTCCATTTACTTGTATTTTACCTTCTAAAATTAATTCTTCTGCTTTTCTTCTTGATGCTACTCCTGATTTTGCTATATATTTTTGTAATCTAATTTCTTCCATATATCTCCAACTCTCTTAAAAGTTCTTCATAATATTGTGGTAATTTAGCTTCTATATACATTTCTTTTCCTGTTATTGGATGTTTGAATTTTAGGCTTTTAGCATGTAGGCATTGTCCTTCTATTCCCCATTCGTTTTTTCCGTTTGAATATGTTGAATCACCTACAATTGGATATCCTATTTGTGATAGGTGTACTCTTATTTGGTGTGTTCTACCTGTTTCTATTTTTACCTCTAAAAGTGCATAATCTTGTTTGTGTGTTTTATATCTCTTTATTACTTTGAAATGTGTTATTGCTTGTTTTCCACTTTTTGTTACTGCCATTTTCTTTCTGTTACTTGTACTTCTTCCTATTGGCATATTTATTGTTGCTTCATTTTCTTTTACAAATCCTTTTACTAATGCTAAATATGTTTTTTCTACTTTATGATTTTTTATTTGTTCACTAAGATTGATGTGTGCTTTGTCATTTTTTGCAACTACAATTACACCTGATGTGTCTTTGTCAAGTCTGTGCACAATTCCTGGTCTTATCTCTCCACCTATTCCAGATAATGAGTCATGGCAGATTGCCATAACTGCATTTACTAGAGTCCCATCTGGATTTCCATTAGCTGGATGTACAACCATTCCTTTTGGCTTATTTACCACTATTATATCATTATCCTCATATAAAATCTCTAGTGGTATATTTTGTGCTTTTAATTCTATTTCTTTTGGTGTTTCTTCTTCTATTGTTATTTCGTCATTTTCTTGTACTTTATATGAAGCTTTTGTTTTTTTATTGTTTACTAATATTTTTTCTTCATCTATTAATCTTTTTACTGCAACTCTGGACATATCTTCATATTTTTTTGCTAGGTATGCATCTATTCTTTGATTTTTCTCTTCATTTTCTACAATAACTTTTTTCATTTTCACCATTCTTTCTGCATCTATTTATTACTATTGCTATTTTCTCTTTCATATACTACAAAATATTTATCCGAATATAATTCCTTGTAATTTTTGTCTTTTGTTTTTGTTATTATCATATTCATTTTTGAGTTTTTATAACATATTACATGTGTTATGTCATATTTTTTGAATGTGTCTTCATAAAACTTTCCTATATTTGATGTGTCTATAAAATCCATAAAAATGTCATCTTTTTTTCCACTGAATTCTGGAGCATATAAGTCTGCTCTTGAATCTATAAATACTGGTATTCCTCTATATAACATGTAACTTCCATAATTATATTCATTATAAAATCTAGCTTTCCCTAAATCTATGTTTTCTATAATGTAGTCACATGCTTGAACTGGATATGAAGATTCATCTATAAATTTATCGTCTACTTTATCTTTAGCTACATAATAACATAGTCCTAGCACTAAAATTGATGTTACTAAAATTCCTATCACACTTGTTATTTTTTTCATTACTACTTCTATATCTTCTTTTAAGTATATTTTTATTACTTGCGTAATTAGTCTATTTAATATTACTGAACATATTAGCACAAACATTGTTACTTGTCTTCTTGTTGCTAACATTAAATAACATAGTCCACCTAACATGAATAAATCACTTAGCCTTATTTTTGCTTTTGTAAAAATAAGTATTGCCAAAAATAATATTAGTGTACATAGTACTTCTGTGTCTGAAGCTAATGTCATTGGTAAATGTTCATTTATGTTTTGCGTTGTATTTCCTTCCATTGTCTTTGCTAGGTATGTGTATGGTGTTGTTCCAAGCGGTGTTAAAAGTCCTGTAAATAAGCATATTACCATTATTAAAATAAGCCATTTTACTGTATTTCTTTTTTCTAGTTTTATTTTATATGGATTTTGTAATTCTTTGCTTCTTTTTATTTTTATTTTGTCAACTTTTTCTTCAATAGCTTTTGATTCTTCTTGTAGTTCGTTTATTTTTTGTTCGTTTCCTGGTTTTTTAGATAATCTTTTTATTTTGAATTTTATTTGTCTTTGTGTTGTTTTTTGATATATTATTGTTTCTGCAAATGATGCTATAAAATATTCTGCAATATATGGTAAATATAAAACAAAATAGAATGGAAATACTGCTAAATGTAAGTTTGCAAGTAATATTGGTATTATTATTAATCCTATTGCATATCTCTTTTTCTTTGTTTCTAAGAATTGTTCTATAAATAATATTGTTAGCATAAATAATATAAATGTTACTAACTGTGCTCTTGCTGCAATATATCCTTTCATCATATACATTACACCTATTGTTATTAAAAATGAAAATAGTTGATTTTTTGCTAGCTTTTTATTTACTAGATATACTGTTATTCCAAGTGTTGCTGATAAAATGCATGTTGTTATATATATACCCATCATGCCAAATGCATTATATATTAAATACGTTATTACATCATACAGCCAGTGCGGATATGTGTATGCTAAGTTTTGGTGCCATGAAAATGGATCTTGCATGTCTATTCCATTGTTTATTATATGTTCTCCTATTTTTATTGTGTAAAATGTGTCATTTTGCAATGTTACTGGTGCTAAAGCCACAGAAAATATTGCTATTAACACTATTGCCATTATTGTAAATTTTGTACTTGTTTTTAGTTTTCGTTTTTCTTTCATCATATTTCTCCTTACATAGTCCCTAGTATTTTCTCTTTGAAATTATATCAAAAAAAGTTCCAAAAGACTATACTTTTGAAACTTTTTATTTATATTATTTTCTATATTATACAGCTTCTTGATTTTCTGTTTCTTTTGGTGTATCCTCTTCTTCAATAATTTCTAAGCTTCCAACTGATACTTCATATGCAACTCTATTTTCTACAGTTCCATCTTCATGTTTTTTCTCATACGTTCTAGATTGAACTCTACCTACTACTTTTACTTGTGTTCCTACTTCTAAGTTTTGGCAGAATCTTGCATTTCTTCCCCATGCGATGCATGGTATATAATCTGATTTGTTATATGCTCTGTTTACTGCTAATAGTATATCTGATATTTCTCTTCCAAATGGTGTTTGTCTATAGATTGGTTTTTTACATATAAATCCAACTAATACTACTTCGTTTGTAATTATATCTTTTTTTACCATTTCGTTTTCTTCTTCTTCACTATTTTCTTCTAATTCTGCTACATCTTTAGCAAACACTGTTAATATTAGTCTGTTTTTTTCATTTTCATAGCTATTGTATGATCTGAATTGTCCTTTTACTAATAGTTTTTTCCCTACTTGTAATGTATCTTCTTTGATTAGTCTTTCTGAAATAGTGATTGGTATTATATCACTGTTTCCACTTAGTCTTGGTATTTCTAAGTTAAATATATAGAAACTTTCTCCATAAATCTCATGACTAAATTTCTTTTCTCCTGTAACTTTCCCAACTAATGTTAAATAGTTGTTTTCTAAATAATTTGTATCCAATTTCTTTTCCTCCCTATTTTTTTTATTTATCAATTGTATACTTTTCTTTACGCTCCGTTTAAATACATTTTTTATTATACACTATTTTTTTGGTTTTGTCTACATAAAAAGTTAATTTTATTCAAAAAAGTTAGTTTTTTCCTATATTTGCTCGATTATGGGTATGGAATTTATTAAAAATATTATATATAAAATCAAAATTTCATATGTTTTCATTTTGCTATTTTCTTCTCTTTTTATGCGCTTTTCAGCTATTTCTACTTCTTCTTTTCCTGGTATTTTTATATTTTTTTGTAAATATATTAATATATTCGCCTCTGTTATGCTTGATATTGTTACATTTGCCTTTCTATTTAAGCCATATGTTATTATTTTTTGGCTTTTTTTGTCTCCTATTTTTAGGTTTATATCTGTATTTACTACTATATAATTTGCATTTTTACATATTGTTTGTATTAGCTTTTTTTCATTTTGATATTCTTCTAAATCTGAATTTATAATTACACTTTGAAATTTTATGTTTCTTATATTTCCTATACTTTTCTTGTTTATATGAATTAATTTTATTGTTTCTATATCTAATTGTTTTACTTTTTCTTTCATTCTTTCAAAACTTTTAGAATCTGAAATTATACCAATAAAAGTCATATAAAAATCCCCTTAACTTTTTATTCTTTTTTATTTTTCCCATCTCTTCCAGTTTTATACACTCTAATTTTTTATTTGCGTTCCATTATTATCTATTTTATAATTGTCTTTATAAATTAAATTTGAAATTGTTACAACTTCCAATCCTTTTTCTTTTATATTTTTTATTAACATATCTAAACTGTCTGCTGTGTGTTTTGTTCCATTATGAGTAAGTATTATATCTCCTGCTTTTATTTTATCTTTTAATCTATTCCACATTTCAGTTCCTGTTAGCCCTGTATAGTCTAATGTGTCTAGATTCCATTGAATTGCATAATAATTTTTGTCTTCTACTGCTTTTATTACTGTGTCGTTATATTCGCCATATGGTGGTCTATATATTTGTGTCCTTTTTCCTGTTATCTTTTCTATTTTTTCATTGCTTTTTTCTATTTGATTTATATTTTCTTCATAACTTAATTTGTTTACATGTGGATGTGTATCACTGTGGCTTGCTATTTCATGCCCTTCTTCATTTATTTTTTTCACTGCTTCTGGGAATTTTTCTATCCATTCACCTACCATAAAAAATGTTATTTTAGTGTTATTTTGCTTTAATACTTCTAATATTTTGTCTATATCATCTGCATTCCATGCACAGTTCATTGTTAATGCTACCTTTTTTTCTTCAGTTTTTACATTGTATATTGGTAATAGTTTTGTTCCAGTAGTTGCAGATGTTGCCATTGTGTTGTTTTCTTTTTGTGTGTTTTGCTTTTCTGTTATTCCTCCGGCCATTCCAAATAGTATTACTACTGTTACTAGTGATACTACATATGTGTATATTTTTTGTTTGTTTAATACTAAAAACATAAAAAAACCTCCAAGTTCAAGCTACTTTAATTGTATGCTTGTTCTTAGAGATTATGATATTTATATCTTCCAATTTAAAATTTATTTTTTAGAATATAAAACTTTGCTAATACTTTTTTGTTGTTCAATCTTTCTAAAGTTATTTCTTTTTCTAGACAATATTTAAAACCACATTTCTTTATCATTTTTTCTGATTTTGTATTTTCTTCATGATGACACATCCATATCATATCCAATTTTAAAGTTTTAAATCCATATTGTATTAATAAATTAATTGCTTCTTTTGAGTATTCATTTCCCCAATATTTAGGATTTAATACAATTCCTATTTCTCTTTGATTTAATGCTTCATACTTTTTATCTATTATCCTATTATGAAATCCTATGCTTCCAATTACTTTGCCTTCATTTTTTAATTCTATAGCATATACTTCATTTCCTTTTATAAAGCTTTCTAATATTTCTTTTGATTCTTTAATATTTTTATGTGGTTTCCACCCTGCATTAGGACCAACCAAATCTAACTTTGCATATTCAAATAAATCTTTCAAATCTTCTTTTTTCCATTGTCTCAATATTATTCTTTTCCCAACTAACTTTTTCATAATTTATCCTTTTAAAAAGTATGCTAACATTTTATCAATATCTACACCATTATGTATTTTTTCTAATTTTCCACTATTTGTTATAAATATTGGCATTATTGGTTCTGCAAATGGCTCTGATAAATTTATCGTATATGATCCTGCATTTTTTATTATTATATAATCTCCTGTTCCTACTTCATCTGATAGCATTACATCTCTTTGTATTGTACCACTTGCAGAGCATAAACAATCCCCTACATTATATTCAACCAAATTATCATTATAACATTTTAGGCTTTCCACTTTAAAATCTGCACTTGCTAATGGAATTAACATATTTGTATTCCCATTTACAATAATCCATCTTTTGTCGCCATTCATTTTTTTTCGTATTATCTTTGCTATTACTATTGCGCAGTCAGATACCAAAAATCTTCCTGGTTCTAGTATTAATTTTGGATTCCAATTCATCTTTTTCATTTCTAAACTTACATTTTTAGCAAATATATCTATTCCATTTTTTTCCCAATTATCTAATGTTGCTAGTCCACCACCTATGTCTATATATTCGGGTTTAAATCCATAGCTTTCTTTCATATTTAAAACAAATTTAATTACATATTTTAATGCATTTACTATATTAGTATCACTACTTTGATTTATAAAAGAATGAAATTGTATTCCTATTAACTCTATATTAGGTTCATTAATTGCTTTTTTTATTATTTTCTCTGCTTGTCCCGTTTTTTCATCGACCCCTAATTTTTCACCACGTTTTAAAAATGAATCTTTTGGTACATCTGGTTGTATTCTTAATCCTATTTTTACTTTTTTACTATATTTTTTAGATATTTCTATAATTTTTTCTAATTCTTCTTCAGAATCTACATTTATTGATTCCACATTTTCTTTTATTACCATTTCTAGCAGTCCATCTGTTTTTCCAGGTCCATTCACTATTAATTCTTGAGTCTTCGCTCCTACTTTTTTAGCTAATTTATATTCAAATTCTGACATAACTTCTAATCTTAGTTCATTTTCAAGAAATGTTTTCAATACTTCTGGTGTATAGCACGCTTTTATAGCATAATGTATTTCTGTATTTTTATAATATTTTTTAAAGCTTTTATCTATAAATTCAGATAATGCTATTAATCTTTTCTTATTAAAAATTATTATCGGACCATGTTCTTTTTCCTTTATACTTTCTAAATTTATATTATCAATATATTTACTGCCATTTCTTTCTATTAATATTGGTTCTACATTCATTTTATTATTCACCTATTTCTTTAAGAAATTTTTCATATTCTAATTGAATTATTTTTTCATGAAAATTTAATTTACTATTTTTAATCTTTTCTATTGCTTCATTTTTTGTATCTTTTCTTATATTTTCTATTTCATCTATCACATTTTTGTCTCTATCAACTATAATTGCTGGTTGTTTCTTTTCTTTAGCTCTTTTCAAAACCGTTATTGGTATATTAATTCTTTCAAAATTTTCTATTGTATTCATTAAACTCTTATATGAAATATCATGAAAATCTTTGCTAACAAATCTAGGCACTTCACTCATGTCTTTTTCTTGCTCTTGATATCTGGTTAATGTTGAAAAGTAACTTTCTTCTGCTGATACTGCAATAACATAAGCTTCAATTTTAAAACCACATTCTCTTATTTCTTCTATTGACTTTAATATCAGACTTGTATTTCTTAGTGTTGATACATTTATAGTATCTATTTTATTTTTTTTCACATATGACAACATTTCGTTTTCTATTTCAAATACAAATTCATTTGTTAATGTTACTGCTTCTTGAGGATACTTTTCTCTTATTTCTTTAAAATTTGGATGATATTTTCTATATTCATCCAAATCTATTACTATAAACTCCCTGTCTCTATGGATGTTTTTTATAGTCTCTATAATTCCTGTTTTTCCACTTCCAGGTTGCCCACCAGCTAATATGAATAATGGTTTCTCGCATTTTTTTGATTGCTGTCTTATAAAGTCTTTTTTTATTTTCTCAAAAGCCACTTCAAATTCTTCTCTTCTGGAATTTTTTGTAACTTTATATATTTCATTTAAATCCATTACACTCTCCTATTTTTGTTTAAACTACAATCTCTTCGCCATTAAATCTTGGTAACAATTGACAGTCTCTAATGTCATCTTTTTTCGTTAACCATAATATGTATCGTTCTATTCCCATTCCATATCCAGAAGTCTTTAGAGGATATTTATCTTTCATTTTTATATACCATCCATATTCATTTTCATTTACATTATGCATTTTTAATGCTTGTCTAGCCTCTTCACCATTTTCATGTCTTTCCCCCGCACCTAGTGTTTCTCCTATTCCAAATAATAAATCTGCATTCATTGCATATTTTTTATCTGGAGTACAGTTTTGATAGAATGGTACTGACAAGATATCAAAGTTTTTTAGCCATACAATACCATCAAAATATTTTATAAGTTCTTTTTCTCCAAGAGAATTTATTGTTCTAAATCCTTCTTCATGGTATTCAATATATCTGTCTGAATTTTCTAAAATTTCACAAGCTTCTTCAAATGTTACTACTGGAAATTTCTTAGTTTCAATCAATTTCTTTATATGCTCCGTATCTCCGGCTATTTTTTCTAATTCATTTCCAAATTCTCTTAAAATATTTTTTGATAGATATTTTATATATTCTTCTGCAAGTTGCATTACATCTTCCAATGTTCCTGCAATTTCCACTTCACTATGATAAAATTGACTTAGATGTCTCTCATCTTCCTTTTCTCCTCTAAATGATGGCATTATGTAATATGCACCATTTTTAAATAGTCTTGTTGCGTATTCTAAAGAAAATTGCATTGAATCGGCTAAATATGTATCTATATTGTGCAATTTTATTTTTACTGGTAATGAATCGCTTCCTAATCCCATAGGGCTTGATATTGAACCTGTTGTAATTGGCATATGTAGTGTCTTTATATTTTTTTCTGAATAGAATAGTGTTGTATATTTATTTATCATATTTTCTATTTCTATTAAATCTAAATACCATTCATTGTCTATTGCCTTTAGATAATGATTTTCTACGTTTTTCCATGTTTTTGGTGGTTGTACCGTTTGTTTTTTCATATGATTCTCCTATTTTATATTTTTTATTTTTTCTTTATTTGTATTAAAGAAAATATTTGCAAAATCATTTATACTTATTTTAAATATATTTGAAATTTTTGTTGCCTCTGTTGCTAAAAATTCTTCTTTACCTGATAATTTCTCGCTTAATTCCTGTTCTTCTATGTTAAGTAACTTTGCTAATTCTAGGTTTGTCATTTTGTTTTTTTTCATTAATTCTTTTACTTTATTTCCTATATCTATTGAACTCATATCTTCCTCCGACCGTTTCCTTGATGGAAATATAATATAATATTTAGTCAAAAATGTCAATACTTTCCACTTTTCTGATACCAAATATTGATTTTTCTAACTATTATTTTGTTTACAAAGTTTTTTCATCGTGTTATAATCTTGATATTAATAGGAGGTTAATATGTTAAATTATCGTTTTCCAGAAAGGTTTACTGAACTTTTAAAAGATTCAAATTTAAGTTATGAAAAAATTGCTTTAAGTCTAGACATAAAATCAAAAGGAACTATTTCAAAGTATGCTAATGGTAAATTAAAACCTGATATTTCTACAATTACTAAGATTGCTGACTTTTTTGGTGTATCTCCTATTTGGTTAATTGGTTTTACAGATGATAAGCATTACATTATATAAAATTAATATACTAGTTTTTTCGATAAATTTCGCATATTTTTTATCAAACATATAAAAATATATGTGAAATAATTTTAAAATTTATTTTATATAACAAAAAATCTACAAAAATAAGTTTATTTAACTACTTATTCTTGTAGATTTTATTTATATGAATTTTTCTATATATTCGATTAAAAATAATGGCACATTTAATATTTTTCCATCTTTAGCTAAATTATTCATAGAAAACCTAATTGACAATTCATTATCAAATTTTTCACTATATTTAGTTAAACTTATATTATTTGTAGATTTATTTGATTTTACTTCTATTGGAATAATTTTATTTTTGTTTTGAATAACAAAATCTATCTCGTTTCTATCAAATGTAAAATAATTTGGTACTAAGTCAAATACAATATTTAACATATTAAGTATGTAATTTTCTGTAAAAGCTCCTTTAAACTCCCTAAATAATTTATCTCCTTCTACTACAATTCTGCTATCTAGATTTGCCATTCTTCTTAGCAATCCTACATCGTTCATGTATATTTTAAATGCTGATAAATCTGTATATGCTTTTAATGGAAATTCTGCCTTTTTTACATCATAAATTTTATATATTAAATTTGCGTCATTTAACCAATTTAATGCATCTTCATATTCTCTTGCTCTAGCACCATTTTTTACTGTTTGATATAAAAATTTTTTATTTTCTTTTGCTAATTGTGAAGGTATACTATTCCATATTAAAGATATTTTATTTGCTTCATTATTTCCGGTATGTTTTGAAAAATCACTTTCATATGCTTTTAGTATATTTTCCTGCACATTGTTTACAAGTTCAATGTTTTTTTCATTTACCCATATTTCAACTGCTTCTGGCATTCCGCCTATCATGAAATACGCTTTTAGTTTTTCTTCCAACTGATTAAAAAATATATCAGGTATTTTCTCTACTTTAGTAATTGACTTCATATACTCAACTAAATTTTCACAATTGTCTGCTATTAGAAATTCACTAAATGTCATTGGATACATATTCAAAAATTCCACTTTTCCCACTGGGAATGATGTGTGTGACAATCTTATTCCTAATAAGCTTCCTGCACATGCAATATGATATTCATTTGCCTCTTCTTGAAAATATTTTAAACTATTTAATGCATTTGGACATTCTTGTATTTCATCAAATATTATTAGTGTTTTTCCTGGTAATATTGCTTTTCCATATATAAATGACAATTGTTCTAATATTCTTTTTGGTTCTTTTGTGTTTTCAAATATGTTATATAAATCTTCATCGTGGTCAAAGTTAAAGTATGCTACACCTTCATAATATTCTTTTCCAAATTCTTTTAGTATATATGTTTTTCCTATTTGTCTTGCACCTTTTAAAATCAATGGTTTTCTATATTTGCTGTTTTTCCATTCTACTAATTTTTCTACAATAAATCTTTTCATATAACTCATCTCCTATGCTTATTATATTACTATCTACTATTAATTATACTACGAAATCACATTTTTTCAATGTTTTTTGTTTATTTTTTCACACTTTTGCAACTTTTTTTCGTCATTTTATCACACTTTTGCAGTGCTTTTTTATGCTTTTTATCACATTTTTGTATTTTTATTTCTTTATATGGCATTATTTTTTCTAATTCATATAATAATATAAACAACATATGTTGTAAAATTTGAAAGGAATGAATATATATGGAAATAGATAAAAAAAGACCACACTGCCCTGTATTAGATGTTGATGGAGTCATTTCTGGTGGCAAACAATTTGACCTTGATATTACTCTTCCAGAAGATAACCGTGATGTAATATATGGAGTTGTTAAAAATTGTTTTAAAGAACCTGTATGTGACGCAGTTGTAAAATTAGTTGAAGTTGTTTTTGAACACGGAAAAGAAGAAAGAAGACCTATTGGTCATACTTTTACAGATAAAGAAGGAGAATTTGTATTTGGTCCTTTATGTCCAGGTAAAGAATATGCTCTTCAAATTTGGGTAAATGATACTAAAAAAATAAAAATTTGTGCAAAATGTCATCATGAAGGCAAATGCTTAAAAGGTGATATACATGATAAATGCGATTGCTTTTTAGATGATAAATGTGATAGAAATATTGATTGTTGTAATAATGATGATTGCTTAATTAAGGACGATTGCAAGCAAGAAAACTGCTAGTTTTTTAAATGCTTTTAATTTTCTTTATTTAAGATTAAGTAACAAAAAGCAGAAGAGCTGAGTTCTTTAATAGATTTCAGCTCTTTTGTTTTACATTATTCCCAATTTTTTTACCATTTGTTTTCCCTTTTTCATCATTTTTTTCTTATTCATTATGTCTGTTTCTGTGTACATCATTACTAGTCCTGTTGTTATTAATCCGCCTATCATAACACCTTTTATAAATTTCATATGCTCACCCCTTTTATTTAGTATTGTTCTTTTTTTCTTTTTTATACTTTTTAAAAATAGTACATATTTCATTTATCGCTATTATTACTAAAAATATTCCAAAACATTTTTTTAGAATTTTTACATCTATATGAATTGAAATATTTGCCCCTATTATTGCTCCTAAAATCCCAAAAATTGATATTAATATTGCTAATTTTAAGTCTATGTTTTTGTTTTTTAAATTTACTATTATTGCAACTATTGATGTTGGTATAAAAAATATTAGATTTGTTGCTTGTGCTATGTGCTGATCTATGCCTAACATTATTGTTAGCAAAAATATTAATATTGTTCCACCACCGCATTCCTGTGCCACTTACTATTCCTGATATTACACCTATTAATATTTCTGCCATTTTGGTATTCCTTTCTGATTTCTAGAATTGGTTTTATGTTATTAACATTTTATATGATGCATATATTAGGAAAATCGTAAATGCTATTTTAAGTGTTTTTTCTGGCAACTTTTTTAAAAGTTTTGCTCCAAAAAATCCTCCTATTGAACCTCCTATTGCACATAGTATTGATATTTTCCAGTTTATATAATGTCCTTTATAATAGAAAAAACTACTTGTTATTACCATTGGTAATATGCAAAATATTGATGTTCCCCTTGATTTTGAGTCTTCCATTTTTAGTAAATATATGAATGCAGGTACCAATATCATTCCACCGCCTGTTGAAAATAGACCACTTACTATTCCTGCTAGTAAACCTATACTTGCTTTTTTAAACATAATAAAAAACCTACTTCTCTTTTTTAGTAGGTTTCCCATTTTTTATTATTTTTATGTTTTGGATTTAAAATTATTTTATTATATTTTTTTAATCAAATTCATAGTATTTTGTTCCAACCATTTTGTCTGGTAAATATTGTTGTTCTACATAATGGCCTGGAAAATCATGTGGATATAAATATCCTTCGTTATATCCAAGTTCTCTCATTTTTTCTATTGGTGCATTTCTAATGTGCATTGGAACTTCTCCTGTGTCTTTGCTTTTTACATCTTCTAACGCCTTGTTTATTGCTAAATATGATGCGTTTGATTTTTTTGATGTTGCAACATATATTGCAGCTTCTGCTAGCATAATTCTTGCCTCTGGCATTCCTATCATATGTAATGCTTGCATTGCACTATTGGCTACTACTAGTGCATTTGGATTTGCCATTCCAACATCTTCTGATGCAGCTATTACTATTCTTCTTGCTAGAAACATTGGATCTTCTCCTCCGTTTAATGCTCTCGCTAAATAAAATACTGTAGCATCTGGATCTGAACCACGCATTGATTTTATAAATGCACTTATGTTGTCATAGTGTTGTTCTCCATTTTTGTCAAATATTGCTTTTCTAGATTGTACACTATTTTTTATATCTTCATCTGTTATATGTATATATCCGGTCTGCTTGCATTCCGCGTTGTTAATGCTGCTATTTCCAATCCATTTAGTGCTGTTCTTACATCTCCATTGCTTATTGATGCAAGTTTTTTTAATGTTCCGTCTTCTATCTTTATGCTGTATTCTCCGAAGTCCTTCTTTACTTTTTAATGCATTTTTTAGTATTTGATAAATATTTTCTTCTGTTAATGGATTTAGTTTTATTACCATTGACCTTGATATTAAAGCTTTGTTTACTTCAAAATATGGATTTTCTGTTGTTGCTCCTATTAATATCACTGTTCCATTTTCTACATATGGTAATAATGCATCTTGTTGTAATTTATTAAATCTATGAATCTCATCTATAAATAAAATGCTTTTTCCATTTGGATTTAACATGAAATTTTTAGTTTCTTCTATTACTTTTTTTATGTCTGCTACACCTGCTGTTACTGCATTTATTTTATAGAATTTATATTTTGTTGTTTCACTAATTACTCTTGCTAATGATGTTTTTCCACAGCCTGGTGGTCCAAATAAGATTATGCTAGATAGTCTATCTGCTTTTATTGTTCTATATAATATTTTGTCTTTTGCCAATATGTGTTCTTGTCCTACATATTCTTCTAATGTTTTTGGTCTCATTCTAAATGCTAATGGCTCGTTTTGATTCATTTTCTAGACTTCTCCTTTTATTTTTATTAGCTTCCTAATATTTTTAGAGCTTTTTTGATTAATTCTTCTGTTTTTAAATCTTTTACATCTATTTTTTCAAATGCTTTTTCTATTTCTTTTTTGTTATATCCTAAAACTTGAAGTGCTGTTGTTGCTTCTTCTATTCTACTATTTTCCATTATTGCTTTTTGGATTATTGTTTGCGTTTTTTCTTTGTTTTCAATTTGTGCTTTTATTGCTTCTGCTTCTTGACTTGTTTTTATTTTGTCTTTTAATTCTAATATTATTCTTTTAGCCGATTTTGGTCCAATTCCTGGTATTGTTGTTAATGTCTTTACATCTTCTGATACTACAGCTAATGCAAATTCTGTTGGTTCACACACAGCAAGCATTGCCAATGCTGTTTTAGCTCCAACTCCACTTACACCTATTAATAATTCAAACATTTTTAGTTCTTCTAATGTGTTAAATCCAAATATGCTTATGTCATCTTCTCTTACCTTATAATATGTGTGTACTTTTACTGTGTCCCCAATTTTTCCTATGTTTTCTATTCCGACATCTGACATGTAAATTTTATAGCCTAATCCTCCTACATCTATTACTACATATCCTGTCATTTTCATTTCTAATGTTCCTTTTATATATGCTAACATTTGCTCTTTATATGACTATTTCTAGCCATATTCTCCTTGTTTGTATTTAGGCTTTTATCGGTTTTGCCTATAAACCTTTTATGTATCATAAAAGTATGTTGCTTCTAGATCTGCTTCATGTGTTAACAAAGCTATTGGATATTTTTTGTATGTTGCCCCGATTGCGTTATAATTTTCTTTTGGTTCTGTATAACCCATGTGCCAACGAATTGCATATTTTTCCTCTGGTGTTAGTTTCATATATTCTGTTATCATCATTACAGATTTTTCTCCATGTCCATATGGTATTGTATCTTCAACTGTATAATATGGTACTTTTTCCCATACTCCTAATGCGTTTTTGGCATTTCTGTAGTCTATTTTATAAAAGTTTGTTTTACATATATCATGTAATAATCCTATTAATATTATTGATTCTTCTGGTATTTCAATGTCCATTACACAGTTTTCTACTTTGTGTTTTAGTATTTCATATACTTTTATGCTGTGTTCTGCAAGTCCTCCTTCGTGATTTCCATGAAATCTCGTGCTTGCTGGAGCTGTGAAAAAATCTGATTTTTCTAAGAAGTTTATTAATTCTTCTATTCCTTCTCTATTTACTTTTCTTAATATTTCTAAAAATTTTTCTTTCATTTTTTATCACCTATTTTTTGTTTTTTTCTATTTTCATATTATATATTTTTAAAATTTAAAAGTCAATAGTTTGCGAACATTTTTTTGTTTTTTAAAATTTATTGGATAATGATTTTAAGAAATTTTTCAAAAGAAATCCTTTAAATATAAGATTTGAATGAAATGACAAATGCGCATGGAGAAATTTTAGAAATTCTATGCGGTTTTACGGTAAGAGTTCACTTTTAGTGGAAAGGACCCATAAAACAATTTAGAATTTCTTAAATTTTGTAATAAGCCGAGAAATATAATGAAAAGCTTATATTTCAAGGATTTCTTTGTATTAATTTAAAACAAACTATTATCCAATAATGCATTCTATCATTCTTAATTTTTCATTAATTCACTTTAAAAATACATTTTCTTGTTATATAATAATTACGAAAGAAAGGTGAAAATTATGAAATTCATAAGAAAATTAATTGTATTTTTAATAATTATCTTAACACTTGCATGTTCATTTCTATTTCTAATAGGTTATGGATATTACTCAAATACTCTAAATGAAAAACCCCTAACTGAAAGAGTAGAAGAAATCACAAAAAAAGAACATTATACAAGTTTTGAGAATTTGCCTAAAAATTATATAAATGCTGTTGTTGCAACAGAAGATAGAAGATATTATAATCATGGTCCTGTTGATTTTATTGGTATTGCCAGAGCCTTCTATACAAATATTCGTGATAAAGATTTTGATGAAGGCGGAAGCACTATAACTCAACAAGTTGCTAAAAATGTTATATTTAATCAAGATAAAACTTTAATTAGAAAGGTTGGAGAAATTTTTGCTTCATATGATTTAGAAAAAAATTACTCAAAAGATGAAATTCTTGCTATATATGCAAATTCATGCTATTTCGGAAATGGATATTATTCTATTTATGATGCAAGTATGGGATATTATAATAAGGAACCTAAGGATTTAAATTTAAATGAAGCCTCTATGTTAGCAGGTGTTCCTAATGCTCCTTCTTTATATGCTCCAACAGTCAATATAAATTTAGCCAAAAAAAGACAAGCTCATGTTTTAAGGAAAATGGTTGAAAATGGTTATATTACTCAATCTGAAGCAGACAGTGTTACTAATCCATAGAAATTTTTAAAAACATATCCTTGTTCTTTCAAAAATTTTATAGACTCTTTTAGGGCTTTTGAACTGTCACTAACATACACAGTATCATGCATTAAAATTACTAATGTTCCTTTATTTTTTGCAGACTTTTTCAAATTGTTCAATAGCCCACTTGCACTATATTTTCTAATTGAATCATTATTTAAACAATTCCAATCAATATATCCATATCCCATTTCATGTAGTAATTTAGCACATTTATTTTTTTGATATTTATTATTTTTAGACATAAAACCATTTGGAAATCTAAAGATTTTCGATTGGTAATTTTCTTTTCCTATTGCTTTACCAATTTCTATATCTGTGTTTTTTATTTCTTCAATAAAACTTTTCTCATTTTCATATAAATTCTTATTACTATGGTCATATCCGTGATTTGCTATGTAATGTCCTTCTTCATATTCTCTTTTTATTAATTCAGGATTTTCTTTTACATTTTTGCCGATTACAAAAAAGGTCGCTTTAACATTCTCTTCTTTTAAGATGTCTAATATTTTCGGTGTTGATTTTTTAGTTGGACCATCATCAAATGTTAAATATGCAACTTTTTCTTCTGCTTTTTCGAGCTGGTTTAGTTCTTTTTGTAATTCGTTGTTACTTTCTGCCTCGCTATTTGTTTGAATTGTTTTTCCTGTTTTAGCTTGAATTGTGCTTAATATTAAAATTATGGCTATAAGCCCTATTAATACTATTATTTTTTTCTTGGTATAAACTATTATTTTCATTTTTTACATACATTCCTTCTTTCAAGACATAAAATTTGATTAAAATTACTGTATTTCACAGCTATTTTTCAAACTCCACTCCATTCAATATATGTATTAAGTTCTTATATTATTAAAAAATTCAATATATATTATTTTTAAATACCTCTTTTATAAAGATATAAAAAATAATTATATATTGAATTTTAAGTCTTATAATAAAATTTCCACTTTGTAAATTTTTCTTGTTCCATCTAGTTTTATATGATTTTTAGTTTCGTCTCCATTTAATAAAACTTTAGTTACTCCTGTATTTTTTCTATTTGGATTTTTTACCTCTATATTGTAAATTGTTTCTTTCCATTTATATTGAATTTCATAATTTTTCCAATCTCTTGGTATACATGGATTCATCTCTAAATATCCTTCATTTATTTTTAATCCTAATATATATTCTATTCCTGCTTTGTAATACCAACTGCTAGAGCCTGTATACCATGTCCAGCCACCTTGTCCTGCTAAATTGCCAGCACCATATATGTCTGCTGGAATTACATATGGTTCTACTTTGTATTTTGTGCTTGCTTCTTTTGTTCTAGAGTGTTCTATTGGATTTATCATTTTATATAATTCTACTGCTTTGTCCCCAAATCCAAGTAAGCTTTCTGCAATAATTACCCAACAACTGCTATGTGTGTATTGTTGTTGTGGTCATTTTCTCTATCCCACTTTTTTCTCATATACTTTTTTAGCTACACTAAAATTATTATTTAATTCTTGTAGTGGCTTGAAGTTAAAATATATATCAACTTGCTTGTCACTATGAATTTCAATTTTCTCTATAAATTCTCTAATTATTTCTTTTGTTGGTTTCTCTATATTAAGAAACTCTTCTATTAAATTATCTAATCTACTTTCACTTTTTGTCTTGTCATTTTCTCCAGATAGCTCTTGTTCAAGCTCTTTAATGCCTTGTTCATATCCTTTTACACACTCTTTTATTCTATTTGCATTTTTCATATATTCATCAAGTGTGATAATTCCTGCTAATCTATCATCATACATTACTTCTAGCTTTCTAGTTTCTTTTTCAATTGTTTCTTTAAAAGAATCTATTTGCTTTTTTATACAAAGTTCTTTTGACTTCTTTGATTTAGATTGTTTTGCAATTTCTTCTAGTTTTTTCGTATTGGTGTATTCTTTGCAAACTTCTCTTAAAACTTCTAGCATTTGTTCTTCAAAAACTTGATAATTAAAATTGTGTGGCGAACATACATCAAATTTTCCAAACCTCCCATATCTTTGACATCTGCCATAGATATTTCCATTTTTATCTGGACTTCTTATTCCTATATATCCTTTGCAATCATAACATCTAAGTAATCCCTTAAATAAATAATCATTTTGAACTACTCTTGATCCTTTAGTTGCATTAATTACTTTCTTTGCTCTTTCAAAATCTTGCTTACTTATAATGGCTTCATGCATATTTTCTACTTTAACCCAATCTTCCTCTGGTAAATTAATAAATTTTTTAGATTTAAAACTTACCTTTTTTCTCTTTCCTTGTATAACTGTTCCTGTATATATCTCGTTTGAAAGAATAAATCTTACAGTAGATTGTTGCCATAAACCATAAGAAACCGATTTTGCTCCTCTATTTCTTTTATTATAATCTGATGGAATTGGAATTTTCTTTTTACTTAAGTAATCTGCAATTTGCATTGTACCAAAACCTGCTAAATATTTTTCATATATTAGTTTTACAACATTTGCTGCCTCTTTGTCTATTATTAAATGGTATTTGTTTTCTGGATCTTTTTTATAGCCATAAGGTGCTGTTCCTAAATATTCTCCTTGTTTTCTCTTTGATTGTAAAACACTATTTATTTTTTTAGATGTATCTTTAGCATACATTTCATTTAATATTGATTTAAATGGTGCTATATCATTATTTGAATTATCATAAGCAGTATCTATGTTATCTAATATTGCAACAAATCTAACTTCATGTTCTGGAAAATAATTTTCAATATATAACCCTGATTGCACATAGTTTCTCCCAAGTCTTGATAAGTCTTTAGTAATAACCATATTTATTTTATCTGCTTCAATATCTGCAATCATTCTATTAAATCCTGGTCTGTCAAAACTTGTACCTGAAACTCCGTCATCAACATATTCTGATATAAAATTTAATTTGTTTTGTCTAATATATTGCATTAGCAAAGTTCTTTGGTTACCAATACTTTCACTTTCTTGATACTTTTCTTTTTCTTCATCTTCTCTTGAAAGTCTAATATATATACCTACTTTATACTCAATATTATTCATTATTGTATAGCTCACTATTTTCTCCCTTCTTGCTAATTAAAGATAATGAGATAATATTGATACTCTTGCAAACATTATACCATATTATCTCATCAAATACCATTATTTCATTTTATTTCTTAGCTGTTTTCAAACAATAATTTTCAAATGCTCTTTCAATAACTTTCTCCAATACTTCTCCTTTTTCATTAAAAAATATATTTATCTTAAAATTATTCTTTTTCTTATATTTCTTTTTTTGTTCCAATAGTCTCACTCCTCTTGTTTTATTTTTTCCAGATTTTAGTTTTTTATACAGTTACAAGTGAATTTGCTCCCATATGAAATTTGCTTTCATTTTTCGAATTTACTAAAGAGCTTGATAAAATTGTAAAAGAATATAAAGAAGAATTTTTATATCTTAAATATACTTTTCTATTTTTACTATTATTACCAACCTGTTATCTTTGTTTTTCTCCCTCTCATATATCCACCTTTCAAAAAAAGAAGAAGAGACTCTGAAATTTCAAAGTTCTCTCCTTCTATCTGTGTTTAGAAATAAATTAGGATAGTTTTACAGTGTTCAGTGCTACTTAATATAAAGGGCGGCACGGAAACCAGTGTAGTCATAGAAGTCATGGTAGTAACAAGGCTCGAAGATATGGCGAAAGGCGACAGGAAAATAGAATCCAATACTGTCGTAACAGGAACCACGGATAACAAGATATGAACTTTCGTTCATGTCTTGTGTCCATTCATACACATTACCTGCAAAGTCGTAGATGTTATTAGCACACCATTCTTCTCTGCTTCCTGTTTCAACTAATTTATGTGGAGAATTCTCTGTATTCCATTGATTGCCCCATTTAGTAGAGTCCTTTGCAATTTCAGCAAAAGTTTTAACATCAGTTTCGATAAACCATGCCAATACCGAATCATATTCTACACCAAAAGTTAGATGACTTTTAACTGCTTCATTGTTTTCGATAGTGGATGCAATCTTCTTAGCATCATCAAAATTGATGCTTACCCACGGCATAACTCCTTTTATCGACTGTGGTTTTCCTGCTAAACTCTTGGAAATGTTATAACGAGAAATATAAAATCCCCCATATTTTTTGACACTTATAAATTGGTCAAGCAGTTCATAATTTAAAACTACATTGAATTCATCAAAAGTTTTTCCTTTGCCCCCATAATACCTTCTGCCGAATTTCTTCGACCAACGGTTTCCATCAAGTGTTGCATTCGAGTCGAGACTTCCAACAGGAATCCATACAAACTGGCTTCCATCAGAACATCTTTCAATGACAAAGCCATTGTTCCATTCTCCACAGACATACTTATATCCTTCTGGAATTGGAGGATTTACATAGTTTGTAGAGTAGACATTGTCTGTAGCATTGTTCAGAGCTCTGATAATTGTTTCCTCTGAGCCTTCAAAGGTTAACTTTTCTACCTCTGTTTCCTCTGGGCCTTCAAAGGTTATATCCTTTTCTACCCCAATCACAAATCTTTCAACCCGTCTCATAGTTTATACCTCCTTAAGTGATAATTTTATAACGGTTTCAACCTGGCTTTTGCCATTATGTCAATAATAGCACATTTTCCTGCATTTTGCAAATATTGTGCACTTTGAATTTATTTAATTATATGTATTTAAATTATATTTTCTTTTATTATGTCAAATTCTTTTTCATAACTATTATGGAAATTTTAGTGAATAGTTTAAATATGATTTTGTTTCACATTTTAATATTTACTTGTATTCCAATCTATCTATTATTTTAGATAATGTTACCATATTCTACTTTTCAACTTATTATCTATGCACATATTCATCCCATTTTTTAGCATATTCTTTCGATTTTTTCTTATCTCCTAATTTATCGTCTATACAATATTTGTATTGTTTATTATTGCACTTAAAGTATTCCTTACTTCACTGATTTCTATTTTGTATTTATCATTTAATACATATTTGTTTTTCATATTTTCAAATTTCTTTAATAATTCCTCATTTTTCGAATTTAATAAATGGCTTGATAAAATTGTAAAAGAATATAAAGAAGAATTTTTATATCTTAAATATACTTTTCTATTTTTACTATTATTACCAACCTGTTATCTTTGTTTTTCTCCATCTCATATATCCACCTTTCAAAAAAAAGAAGAAGAAACTCTGAAATTTCAAAGTTCTCTCCTTCTATCTGTGTTTAGAAACAAATTAGGATAGTTTTACAGTGTTCAGTGCTACTTAATACAAAGCGTGGCACGGAAACCAGTGCAGTTACTATAGTTATAAGGATTGCTGAAATAGCGACAGGCGACAGGAAAAATGAACCCATCATTGCAATAATAGCCACCACGGACAACATGATATGAATTTTCGTCCTTATCTTGTGTCCATTCACAAACATTACCTGCAAAGTCGCAGATGTTATTAACACACCATTCTTCTCTGCTTCCTGTTTCAACTAATTTATGTGGAGAATTCGCTGTATTCGAATGATTGCCCCATTTAGTAGAATCCTCTGCAATTTCAGCAAGAGTTTTAACTTCCGTTTTGATAAACCATTCCAATACCGAATCATATTCTGCACCAAATGTCAGATGACTCTTAACTGCTTCATTGTCTTCGATAGTGGATGCAATCTTTTTAGCATCATAAACATCGATGTTTACCCACGGCATAACTCCTTTTACTGACTGTGGTTTTCCTTCTGAACTCTTGGAAATGTTATAACGAGAAATATAAAATCCCCCATGTTTTTTGACACTTTCAAGTTGTTCAAGCAGTTCATCATTTAAAGCTTCATTGAATTTACCAAAATAAAATTCATCGTTCATATAATCCCTTCTGCCGAATTTCTCCGAAAAATGTTCTCCATCAAGTGTTCCATTAGAGTCGAGACTTCCAACAGGAATCCATACAAACTGGCTTCCATCAGAACATCTTTCAATGACAAAGCCATTGTTCCATTCTCCACAGACATACTTATATCCTTCTGGAATTGGAGGATTTACATAGTTTGTAGAGTAGACATTAACAGTTGAATTCTTCATGGCTTTGATAATTATTGCTCCACTTGTTTCCTCTGAGACTTCAAAGGTTATACCCCTTTCTGCCTCAAGCACAAATCTTTCATACCGTCTCATAGTTTATACCTCCTTAAGTGATAATTTTATAACGGTTTCAACCTGGCTTTTGCCATTATGTTAATAATAGCACATTTTCCTGTATTTTACAAGTATTGTACACTTTGAATTTATTTAATTATATGTATTTAAATTATATTTTCTTTTATTATGTCAAATTCTTTTTCATAACTATATTGTGGAGATTTTAGTAAATAGCTTAAATATCAAATAATTCATCAATTTCATCTTCTGACAAATCTCCATATTCTCCTATATTTGATAAAAAGATTTCATCTTTATGTAGATTATATTGGCGAATATCCACCTAACATATATTGAGGACTATTATTGTACCAATCTGTAAATAACTCCATAAATTTTTTTAAATCTTTATCATCCTCAAACATACACATATTAAATAAATCTCCTAAAATATCTATTCCTAATTCGTTATTTTTTAATAGTCTCTTAAATGTCCATTCATATATTTACACAGTTGTTTTCTTAAAAAATCAAATTCTACTATTCCATATTCATATAACATTTTCCCTTAATAAATTTTTTTATTTGTTTTTCATCTTTTCCCTCATAATATGGAATAAGTAAGTCCTTAAATTCTTCTGTTAGCTCTGCTGGAATCGCTATAATACCTTTTCCTTTTGAAATTAAATAATGGTTGCTATAAATTACAGCCGTTCTTTTATTTCCATCTATAAATACTTGTTTTTTCATTGTGTATAATAAAAGTTCGATTGCTCTGTCTATATCATCCAGTTCCTTACTAAAAATTTCTTCTAATTCTTCTTTTATTACACTTTCAATAGGCAAATCTGGTTTCCATGTTGTTCCACCTATTGTTACTGGTGTATTTCTTACTTTACCTGCTGTATAGTAAAATCCTTCTTCTACCATTTTATTTATTTCGCATAATAATGCAAAGTTTGTATCGCTTAAAATAACATTTTTATTTAATATAAATTCCCAAGCATGTTTTAGATTTACTATTTTTAGTATATCTTCAGATGTCATATTATTTACTTTTCCACCCTCAATAATACTTTCTGTATCTGCAAATGTAGTTGCAACACCTTCTAATATAGCTTGTTTATATATTGTATCTACTAAATGTCTTTTCGCAAAGTCTATATTTTGTTCTACTTTTTCTGATAATTCTTCTTCTGTATAATTTAATTGTTTTAATTTTTTTGTTATCTCTCTTATTTGCTTTTTCAATTGTTTTGCTTTAATGCTATTATTTAATATTAAATTATATAATTCATCAGAATATTCTCCAACATATTTTGTTAAAGCTACTCCATCTTCTCTATAATGTACATATATATATTTATTAGATTCATTTTCTCTTATTTCTACTGATCCATATACAAATGATTGTAATTCATGTTCAAGAACCTGTTTACTTTGAAGAAGATTCATAATTTCAATTTTTTCTTCCATGATTTTCCTCCTTATAAATGTGAAACATTTTTGCTTAGTTTATTTGATTTTGTTTCACATTTTTATTGTATCATAAATTTTAAAAAATGTGAAACTTTTTTGCATTTTTTTCTAATTTGTTTCACATTTTTTAAATTTGTTGTATTATTTGATTTTATCACTAATTTTATATCAATAAGGTGTGTTATTAAATTCTTTTATTACAAATTTAATAACAATATGTATTTTTAAGAGTATCAATATTTATAAAAAACTGGTGCTAACAACAACACTCATGTGTGTATTGTCCTCCATTTTCTCTTACCCCTGGTAGATAAGCCTTTATATATCCTGGTTCTAATTTACTTTTTTCAAATGGTGGATCTAATAGTTTAATTATTCCATTTTCTCTGTCTACTAAGTGATTTTCTAAACTTTCTATTGAAATATATTTTTTGTCATTATCACCTGCATTAGAAATTGTACTCCAGCTTTGTGCTATACTATCTATTCTGCACTCTTCGTTTTCCATGCTTCCAAGCCAGTTTCCATCATCCATATATGCCCTTTTGTACCATCTTCCATCCCATGCTTTTGTATTTAACGCTTTTTTTAGATTTATTCTTATTTGTTCATATTTTTCGGCTTTTTCGTAATCTCCTTTTTCTTTGCATATTGGTATAAATTTTTCCAATATTAGATATAAGAAAAATCCTAACCATACACTTTCACCTTTTCCTTTGTTTCCCACTGTGCTAAATCCATCATTCCAGTCACCTGAACCAATTTTAGGTAATCCATGTTCTCCAAAATTTAATGCTTTTTCAATTGCTTTTATACAGTGATTATATATTGTTTGTTCTTCATGTGTTTGTGCATATTTGTCATATTTTTCATCTTGATTTTCTTCTAATACTGCTCCTTGCAAAAAAGGCGTTTTTATTTCTAATATTGTTCTATCTCCTGTAAATTCTATATATTCAATTGTTACATATACTAGCCATAACAGGTCATCTGAAAATCTTGTTCTTATTCCTCTCTGTGTTTCTTCATGCCACCAGTGTTCTACATCTCCTTCTATAAATTGATGTTTACTATGCTTTATTATTTGGTTTTTCATTATTTGTGGTTCTAAATATTTTAGACCTAATGTGTCTTGTAATTGGTCTCTAAATCCATATGCTCCACCAGATTGATAATATCCGCTTCTTCCATATAATCTACTTACTAAAGTTTGATATGGTATCCAACCATTTAGTAATATATTTGTTGACTCTAATGGAGTATATACCTGTAGTCTTCCGAAGTAATTCTTTCCATGCATTTTTACAAATTTCCAACTCTTGTTTTGCATTTTGTATTTTGCTATATTTGTATGCTGTGTTTTTACAATTTATTATTTTTTCATCTGCGCCTAAAGTTAGTGTTATTTCTTTTTTTGCATAACTTTCTAGTTGTATTTCTATTTCAAATACCATGCAACTTTTCTTTCCTAGCCCTGTTTCATTGTTTAATCTTTCTTTTCGTAATCCTTGTGGATTTGAAAGTCCTTTATTTCCTAAAAAGAAGTTTTTATCACCTGTATATGATTTTATTTTTTCACTTGTTGATATATATATTAAATTTTCTAATTCTTCTGTTTGATATAAGTTTTTTGCCCATACTATATTACTATTTTTGTCTAAATTTACAGTTATATATTGATTACTTTTTATTTCATCTTCACCTATTACTGGTTTTATATAATAATATAATTTCAATTTTTTTCTATTTGGTGTTGTGTTTTTTAATGTCAAAATATTAATTTTACATGGTTCTTCTTTTGGTACAAATATCTCTAACTCTTGCTCTATTCCATCACTTTTGTGTATATATTTGCAATATCCAAATCCATATATTATATTATAATTTTTCTCATCTGGCATTGGATTTAATCCTAGTGACCATGCTTTTTTTGTTTCATCGTCTTTTAAATAAATTACTTCACTTGGAATATCATAACTTGGATTATTTTCCCAACTGCTTACACGATTTAATCTGCTATTTTTGTACCATGTGTATCCACCCATATTTTCAGTTACTATTGTTCCAAATGTTTTGTTTGCCATTATATGACTCCAAACTGTTGGAAGTCTATTATTTTTATTTACTTTTATTAAATATTCTTTACCATCTTCTGAAAATCCACCATATTCGTTATAATATTTTAATTTATCTATATTTTCTAAAATATTAATGTCCCCATCTGTTTCTTCTATTACTTCTGGGTTATCTTCTTCTCCTATTTGCTTGTATTTTTCTAGGTACTCTTCTTCCAGCTCTTTTACTGTATTTTCTATTCCACCTTTACTTGTGTCTATTTTTATTACTGAAATTAGTTCCAAAAGTTTTATATCTTTTTCATCTATTTCCCCCTTAGATAAAGTAAAGATTCCGCCTTTTATATTTTTTAAATATGCCATTTGACTATTTAAAATGTTATTTTCTATTTCTTCTTTCACATAGTTTTCATAACTGTGCTTTTCTTCATCTAAAATCACCACTTCTGTCTGGACATTTTTTGTTCTAAAAAATTCATGCGCTTTTAGTATTTCTTTTATTACATATGAGTCGTTTGCATCTTTTATTTTTACTAAAATTATTGGCAAGTCTCCTGATATTCCATATTTCCATAGTTGACTTTGCTTGTAGCTGGTTTGCAAGTTTTTGCTTAATGTTATGCTTTTAGGTGAATTGTCAAATATTATATATGATAGTATTTTTTGATATATTGCTATTTCTTTTCCTTTTATTCGTAGATATCTACTTTCCGCTTCAACTCGTGCTTTTGATATTTCGATTTCTGTTTTTACATTTTCAATTGATTTGTATTTTTCTAAATTTTCTTTTACAACACTTTCTTCTTCTCCCACACTTATTATTAAATCAACTATTTTTTCTTCTTTTGGTTTTAATTTTATGGTTCTTTTTAGTGCTACTATTGGTTCTAAAACAAGCCCTATTTTTTTTGATAATGGCACTAAATTCTCTATCATTTGTGGTGTTTTCAAGTTGCCTCTTCCTATAAACTTTTCTTCATTTATTTCATATTCTAAATCCCCAATTGTTTCGCAATTTGTGGATAATGTGGTTGCTAAAAACATCTTTTTACCGCTTGTTTCTCTACTTTTTCTTTCTACTATTATGCTGTTTTTTTCTTCATCAAATTTGCTTATTAAAAATAGATTATTAAATGCCGAATGTGCATAATCTTGTTCTTTTTTTGATAGTACAGGTTCAAAATATGATGTTACTTCTAGTATTTCTTCTTCTTGACCTATATTTTCTAATATTACTCTTCTTAGTTCTACTGGTTCATTTGAACTTACTGTTGTAATTATTTGTGTTTTTATATTTTCTCCTGATATTTCCTGTTTGTCTTTATCTGGCATAAAGCTAATTTGATAATTATTTTTTTCATTTAATTTATAATTTGAACTTAGTATTTTCTTTGTTTTTATATTTTTTATTGCAAAAAATATTCCCTGAGAATAATCATCTGTTAGTTTATATCTATTTATATAAATATCTTTGTATTTACTAATTCCTTCTCCTTTTTCATTCATTGCAATTGTATAGTTTTCGTTTGATATAACATTTCCTGTAATTAATCTTTCGTCAATTTTGTTATGTGTTGTTACTACATAATTTTTGTAATCTTTGTATTTTAATTTTTTAACTTTTTCCTTATTTTCCTTTGTTATTAATGCTTTTTCTGGCATAGTTTCTTGTAGTAAAATTGATACTGCTTTTATTTCTGGATTTTCTATAAATCTTTTTTGTAATATTTTTTTATTAAATAAATTATTTATTGATAGCAATATAAGACCTTGGTGGTGTGCCATATAAGTTTTTACTATACTGCTTGTTTTTCCTTTTTCGACTCTTTCTGGTGTATAGTCAATTGATTCATAAAATCCATATTTGTCATACATTCCTTCTTTTTCTAATCTTTTTAGGTTTTCTATTTCACCTTTGGGGTCATCTAATATTGCTAATATTCCCCCATAACTGGACACAACTAATTCATCTGCAAGTCCTCTTTTTAATCCTAACCATGGTATTCCAAAGGCTTTATATTGATAGTTTGATTTTAGATCTTTTACATTAAATGCTGCTTCTGATATTCCCCACGGTATCCCCAATTGTTTAGTATATTCTTTTTGACTCATTATCATAAATTTACAAGATTCATCTAATAAACTTCCTTCATATCTTGGAATATTTATATTTGGCATTAAATATTCAAATGCTGTTCCAGACCATGAAATAAGCCCTTTGTATTTTCCTAATATAGTTAAGCTTCTACTTAAGTGTTCCCAATGTTTTGCAGGTATATCTTTTTTTGCAATTGCAACCAAACTTGCTTGTCTTGCTTCAGATGCTAATAAGTCATAATATGAGTCTGTTAGTTTATTTTCTTCTATTGAAAATCCTATTGAAAATATTTGTTGTTCCCAATTATATAATACAGAAAAATCAGTTTTTTCAATAATACTATTTACTATATTTATTAGCTTTTCATTTTTTATTTCATTTTCTAAAAAATTTTTTGTAACATATAAATATCCAACAAAGTTACCACTATCAACTGTTGATATATATCTTGGTATTAGCGGTTCTTTTGTTTGTGTCTGGTACCAATTATATAAATGTCCATTCCATTTTGGAAGGCTATCTATTGAAATTATTACTTTTTCTAATAGTTCCTCTGCTTTTTCTTTTTCTATATATTTTAGGTCATATGCTGATATTATCGCTAAAAGTGAAAGTCCAATATTTGTTGAAGATGTTCTTGGCACAATTTTTTCTTTTCTATCTTCCTGATAATTGTCTGGTATTAAATAATTGTTTTCTTTGTTCAAATATTTTTCAAAATATTTCCATGTTTTTCTACCTATTTCTTTTATATATTCTTGTTCTTGCTTATCTAATTTTTGTACCGGTTCTATTTTTTCTTTTTCTTTACTTACATAATACATTATAAATGGAATTGCCATAAAGTATGCTCCTAGCATAACTGCGAAAATACTTTTTTCTAATAGTCCTATACTTATTGTACAAATTCCTGCAAGTACATTTACTGCCATTTGATTATAATATGATATAACACTTGTTTTTGCTTGTTTTTCCGCTTCTTCTGATGTCATCCATTCTAATAAATGTTTTTTCGAAATATGTTTTCTATATATTGTTTTTATTATTGATTTTGCTAGTACATATGCTTTATATGGCATAGTTCCAAGTATTATTAATGCTCTTAAAATACTCCCTTTAAATCCTGATATTTTGGGTGTAAATGTTTTCTGTTTTTCTTCTCCTTCTTTTTTAAAGATTATCATATTAAATATTTCTAATAAAAATGGCAAAATCAGAATAGCTAATAGTATAAATATTGTTTTACTTACGCTCTTAGCATATGTGATTTTGATTATATTTGCAAAAATAATTGCCACTATTATGCTTATTTCTAATAAACTTCTTCGTAAATTATCAAATATTTTATATTTAGATAGTAAATTTAATGGACTATTTTTTCCAAGCCAATTAATTATTTGCCAGTCTCCACGAGTCCATCTTGCTAATCTATTCATAAAACTGTTGTATTTGCTTGGATATCCATCCATAAGCATAATATCTGAAACTAGACCACACCTTAAGTATGATCCCTCCAATAAGTCATGACTAAGAACTGTATTTTCCGGTATTGCTCCTTGCATAACCTCTGAAAATACTTTTAAATCATATATTCCTTTTCCTGTAAAAATTCCTTCTTTGAAATTGTCTTGATATATATCAGATATTGCATTTGTGTATGAGTCTATTCCACCTGCTCCTGCGAAGATTTTTGTAAAAAGATTTTTGTAGCTAACATCTAAATTAACTCCTACTCTTGGTTGCATTATTCCATATCCATCTACAACTATTTTTCCTTCTATTTTGGGTTTATTTAATATATGTGCCATTGCACCAACCAATTCAAATGCAGAGTCTAAAATCAAGTCTGTATCTGCATCTAATGTTATTATATATTTTGTATTTTTCATTTTTTCTTTTTGTTTGCTGTTTTCTTCTATGGTATTTGCTCTAAATGGATTTTTTATATTTCCTAAAAGGTATTCATTTAGTTGATTTAGCATCCCTCTTTTTCTTTCCCAACCTAAATAAGTTCCTTCTTTGGGGTTATATTCTCTTTCTCTATATAAAAAGTTAAATATATTTCCATATTTTTCGTTTAATTTTTGAACTTGATTTTTTCCCTCTTGAATAACTTCTATATCATAATCTTCTTCTTTATGACTGCTTTCACTACAGTCTCCTAATAGTGTAAAATACAAGTTTTCAGATTTATTTGCTAAATAGTATACTTCTAATTTTTCAAATAATTCTTTTACTTTTTCTTTTGACTTTACTATTGTTGGAATTACTACCATTGTTTGATATTGTGCTTCTATTCCACTATATAAATCTAATTTAGGAATTATTTTTGGTTTTACAATTTTACTTAAAATATATTGTACTATTTGAATTGTTAATTCTGATGATGGAATTATAAAAAGAATGAATGATATTATTTTTATATAATTATTTGGTAATTTTAATGTAGATGTAATCACTGTTGAAATTATTAGTGTAAAAATTACGATAATTGCAATGTATGTTTTTGTTTTGATTTCTGTTTTTTTATTTTTTCTTGCTTTGTAATTTAATGTTTTGTATAGCTCCTCTGTTCCATCATCTATTAAATAATATCCTATGTGTGATTTTTTTATACTCTTAGGATTTTGTTGTGCTAATTCTAGTATTTTTCTTGTTATATATAATTCCGATATTTTTGTTTTTTTAGATATTTCTTTTATTCTATTTCTATAATACTCCTTTGTTTTGTTGTCCATTTTCTCATATATTTCACTTGGATCTTGTTTTAGCAGTTCTTCTACTCCATTTACTTTTTCAAAAATATCTAGGAAGTTAATTCTTTGTATCTTTTTTATACTTGTTATACTGTTTCCTATTGATACTTTTCTAACAGCTATGTCAAAATGTTCTTTTTTTATTACATCAGAAACTGTTGTGCCTTTTAGCTCAACGGTTTCTTCTAATACTTTCAAATAACTATATCCTTTTTTTCCATATCGTTTTAAAATATATGACATATATTCTATAAATGGATATTCCATATCTTCTAATATATCTTTTCTTACTTTTCTAATTTGACTGTTCTTAAATGTTAATTCTGATTTTGGCTTGTTTTCAACTAATCTTTCAACTATGTTTTCTGCTTTGTATTTTTGTATTTGTGCTCTATATATTTTTTCACATATTTCTCTTACATTTTCTATTATTGCAATTTCCAAAAAAATTCCAATATTCCATATTTCTTCCATGCTTAATGTTTTTTTGGTTTGATAACTTGCTAAATAGTTTTCTAGCGCTTTTTGTTCTATTTTGTTATCCGTATATGCTACAATTTCAGATGCTAGAACATATATACGAGCAAATCCTTTATATTGCCCATTTGCTATTCCTAAAAAGTTTGTATATTTTGATAGTGTTAATTCTTTTTCTAGTTGTTTTACTGTTTCTTCTATTATATAAAAATTGTCTAATAACCATTCTCCTGCTGGATGTATACTAATTCCTAATTTAAGATGTTCATTTAAAAGATTGTATACTTCTTGAATTGTTTGATAGCTTTCTAACATGTGTGGTATTGGATATGTGTCTTTTTGTGCTTTGTTTGTTAGGTTATGGTTTGATGCTATTTTTTTTAGATGATTTTCTAGTTGGTTTTGATCTAGTCTGGCTCCATTTATTTTTAATATTTTATTTGTTTTCAAAAAAATTCCACTCCTTGCAAATATCTTTTACTGATATTATTTGCAAAGAGTGGCTTTTTATACATTGTTATTTTTATCTTTCTTCATCATATAATGTTTTATCATCAATATCTATATTGCCCGTTTGTTTAACATCACTATCTTTAATTTCCTTGTTTGGTTTTTCGCTTATTGAAACTTTAAATTTTTCTCTATCTGTAACTTTAGGTTGAACTGTATTACCTACTAATTGTGCTTCTTCTGTTGATATACTTTTTTCGTTTTTTATTTTTTTTGTTGATATATTTCCCATATCGTCTACTACGATTTCATTGTTAAATGCGAAATCATTAACATTTTTCATAAATTCCTCACATTTTTTAATCGCAGTTCCTTTTATATATATTTTTCCTTCAACTTTTTCTATTAGCCTGTTGCAGTTAACTACATCTACTATAAAATCACCAATTTCTCCATCTATAGATTCACGTCCTGATGTGTTTTCTTTATTATTGTATCTCGTTCCATCTACTATAACACATTGTGTTTCATTAGCATTTGTATCTGCTGAATAGTCAAGAGTAATGCTTTCTTTATCAACATTTAATGCTTTAGCTATTTTTTCTTTTATTACATCAAATTGAACCTCATGGATTTCTTTAACGAAATCTTTCATTTCTTCTCTATCAATACCTTGTTCTAATTTTTCATTGATACTATTAATACGTTCTGCTGTTTCTTTACTAATTCCCAATGATTTTAACATTGATTTATCATTACTTATTTCTTCTATATTTACAGCCTTTTCATTTCCTGTATTGACAGCTGATGCCAAGGCTTTTACTCCTCCTCCTGTTATTCCAATTGCTGCTAATAACGCAAGAACTCTTCCTTTTCTTAAATTACGCCATGTATATCTGCTTTTTTTATTTCCCATATTTTTTCTCCTTTATTTATATTCTACATTTATATTATAACACTAAATAAGACAAATGCAACATTTTTTTATTGATAACATGATTTTTTCAGATTTTTTCTTTTTTATTTGTTAATTAATAATTTTATGTTTTTAATAGAAATAATTTATTATTCCATTATAAATTCCCCATGCTAAGCGATTTTGATAGCTATCCTCTAGCAAATTTTTTTCTTCCTCTGGATTTGATAAAAATCCACATTCAACTATTGATATTGGAATTTCTACATGTTTTACAATATAGACATTATCCAATTTCATAGGCACTCTTTTATTTTCTTTTTGCATAGATTTATTTAAATTTTCTTGTATATTTTTTGCTAACTTATTGCTATTTTCATTTCCATCTTTGTAAAAACATTGCCATCCTGAGTATTGACTTTGTGGAATCTTGTTTAAGTGTATTGATACAAATATATCAGCTGAACTTTCATTTCCTATTTTTACTCTATTATGTATGTCTGATATTTTCTTTTGCTTTAATGTTGTTGCATCTAAATCATATATTGCATTTTCATCTGAACGAGTTAATATTACTTTGCATCCACTTTGTTCTAGCAAATTTTGAATTTTTAGTGTGATTTTTAAGTTTGTTTCTGCTTCTGTTGTTCCATTTGAACTTTGCGCACCGTTCATCTGGTATTCCATGTCCTGCATCAAGTACAACAGTTTTGCCTGATACAGGTGTTGATGTTGTTTGCGCTGTTTGTTCCTGAATTTTATTTGTGCTTTCTTTCTGATTTGCCACTTGAAATGTGAAAGAAAATAATGCTATCAATATACAACCTAGTATAATTTTTATTCTTTTTTTGTCTATAATCATCATAATTATAACTCCTCTTGTTTATTTTTATACTATAGTATATTGACCTTGTTTGTTCTTTATTCATATTTTAATGAGTATATTTTGACGAAAAAAGTTGAGCCATGTTCCCCTAAAACATATACATGTATACCAAACATATTTTTATTATATTTTTCGCCTAATATACTTAATAATCTATTAGTATCTAATAGTATTTCTGTTGGAATCCATACCCCTCTTAAATCTAATTTATTCATTTTATTTCACATCATCTCCTCTAACTAAAAAAGACCCAGTAACTTTGTACTAAGCCTTTAAATTTCATTATAATTTAAACCTATTCTTTATCATTTCAGCTACAACATTAGCATTTAAATTTGTATTGTCAATTCTTAGGTAATTCTCCTCCTTTATTTCATTTTCTTTTGAATTAAATCTATATTTTTCTACTGATTTTAATAAATCTTTTTCGCTCCATTCTAGATTTCTCTTTGATGGTTTATTTAAAAGTCTATTTTCCATTTTATTTCTTTTTAATCTTTCTTCTAAGTTTGTCTCTAGCTCAACAATATAAATCTGTGCATTATTATCTTTAAATATTTGTATATATTTATATATTCTAGCCCATTCTTCTTCATCATCAAAGTCCCAGGTTGTTGTAAATATTATTCCTTCTTCATCACTTTTTGCAAATTCTTCAAATATTTTTATTCTAAATTCTTCATTTAATTTTCTAAATGAATCTCTGCTATAATCAAATATTTTTGTTAATACTTCTATTGTCATATGATTGTGTAATAATTTTAAATTTGTAATTTTTACTAATTCTTGTCCAACTGTCATTTTTCCCACTGCCTGTGGTCCAGTTATTATTATAAATTTCATACTATTCCTTTCCATAGAAAATTTTTATTATTCCTTTGTAAAATATAAATTTTAATCTTCATTTTTGCCACCTAAAATTTGTTTTCTTTTATTTTTTAATAATTTTATTTCCCTATAAAAATCCTCATCCTCCCAATTACAAAAATTATAATTAGAATCATTCTCTTTTTTGATTAATTCCATATCTTCAATTGTAACATACTTAACTTCTGCTACTTCTTCTTTTTGCAATATGTAATCTTTTATTTTACAATTAACTACAAAGATAAAATTATATCCAAATCGTTTGTTTTTATCATTACTTTTATAAATATCCACAACTTTAATTTGTTCTTTTGGAATTTCAATTCCTAATTCTTCTTTTACTTCTCGAAATATAGCTTCTTCAACTGTTTCTCCACTGTCAACTTGTCCTCCAGTTTTTGCCCATTTATTTGGATTTTTTAATTTATTTGCTGTTCTTTTTTGTAAAAGTATTTCTCCTTTTTCATTAATTATCCAACAAGAAACTGTCCTTCTCCATAATCCTTTATTATATGCCACCCATCTATCTTCCACCTGTCCAGTTAATTTATTATTTTCATCTACAATATCTACTAATTCCATATTTTTATTACTTCCTTATTTTTATATTTATTTTAAATTATCTAAAATATTGTTGTTACCTGTAAATTTCTTAAGCCATTTATTTAAATCTTTTTGTTTATTAAAAATTAATACTTTTTCTTTCGGTATATCCATTAAATACTCTTTAATTATATGTCTTTTCTTTTTATTATAAGTAAGAACATATTTTATAAATTTAAATTCTAATTTTTCTTTACATCCTGGTATCTCTGGTCTTTCTTTATTGCGTGTTTTAAAATATCTTTTTAAAACTCCTTTTAATTGCGTAAATGTTGAGTAATCTAGCCATATTATTAAATCTGCTTTTTTAAAGCGTTCCTTAAGAGTCTTATTATAATTACCATCTATAATCCATTTATCTCTTGACGACTTAGTAGATATTATTTTATCTCTTTCTACTTTATCTATTTCAACCCAATTAGGTTCATAATTAATGGCATCTAAATGTATTGCTGGGAGATTTAACTCTTTTGATAAAATATTACATAATGTACTTTTACCACTTCCAGAACCACCTACAATAGAAATTCGATTATACATAATACCTCCTTGTATAATTTGTTTTGTCAATTTTTATGTTTCTCTTTTATTGTTTATTCTTAAATTTTTTTCTTTTATTTTCTACATTTTATCACTTTACTTTTATTCTATCAATCAAAATCATAAAAAGTTAAAAACTTTTACATTTGCAACTTTAGTATATTGACCTTGTTTGTTCTTTATTCATATTTTAATGAGTATATTTTGACGAAAAAAAAGAACTTTTTCAAGTTCTTTTTCTATTTTCTTTTATCTATTGCATAACTGCTTCCCATTACGGATTTAGCAGCATGTTTTACTTGTGCTCCAACTTCACCAATTTCTAAGATATTATGAAATCTACCAACATCTGATACAACAACACCTATTGATATTGATGTTAATGGAAATTGTTCTATTATTCCTCTTCTATTTGCAACTTCTATATATCCTTTTTCTAAATCATCTTCTGTAAAGAATTTTTGAACATTATTATCAAACTCTGATATTACATTTTGGCACAATTTTTCACAACTTGTTCCTGGTACAATTGCTACAAAATCATCTCCACCTATGTGTCCAACAAATGTATTTTCTATTTTATCACTATGTACTGAATTTACTATTGTTTCTGCTGTAAATTCTATTATTTCATCACCTTTTAAAAATCCATATACATCATTATATGCTTTGAAGTTATCCAAGTCTAAATATAATACTGAAAATGGCTCCTGTCTTGCTATTCTTTTCTTTAGTTCTGCATGTATTTGTACATTTCCTGGTAAGCCTGTTAATGGACTTACAGTTCTATTACTTGCAAGCAACCTGTTTAGGTTTTTGACTGTATAATATAGATACTCTTCATCTACTGGCTTTTTTATAAAGTATTCCACTGATTCTTGCAAAATTCTCATTCGATGTTCTTTGCTTCCTTTTGATGATACTATTATAACTGGTGTTATTGTGTTATCTTCATCTTTTCTTATTTTTCTGCATAATTCAACAACATCTCTATCTATAGCATCTTCATTTATTACTATTAATGATGGAATATTTTTTAGTGCTACATCTATTTGTTCTGTTTTTACACTTATAAATTTAAATTCTGGATCATTTCTAAATAATTCTCTAAATATTACTATTGAAGAGTCATCATCATCTATAATATATATTTCTTGTACCATGTTTTGCTCCTTTATTACTTATTTCTTTTATTTTTTATTTCATCTAGTTTTTGATTTAACACTTCTGTTATTTCTTTTGTGTTAATTGCTGGGAATGCTTTTTTTAGTCTATATACATTTCTATATAGTCTTCTTATTATTCTGTTTCTTTTCTTTTTCAAGCTTTCTACTATTGCTTTAACATTTTCAGAATTTTTTCCTTTTTCTAATTTTTTGCTTGCTTCTTCAGTTTCTTTTGTTAATTTTTTAACTTCTTTTAATTTTTCTTTTATTTCTTTATTTAGTTCTTCTATTTTTTCCAATGTTACTTTTATATTTTTTACTTTTATAACACTTACTATCATGTCTACTATTGCTACTATTGCTATTATGAATATTGCATAATGTAAAATATGTATATTCACTTTTTCTAACAGCTTAATTATGGCTGGATGTATTCCTCTTACGAACAGTACTCCTAGTATTCCCCAACATATGGAATTTGCTAAACATACTCTTCCTTGAAAATTAAATTTTTGATCTGAATAATCCCAATATTTTGTTTTGAATATTGTCTCTAGCAATACACCTACTAAGTATTCCCATATTGTTAATACTACTATGGAAACTATAAATAAAAGTAGTATATTGTTTTCAAATCCATCTAGAAATAAGAGCATTATCATTGCTCCTATTCCGTATATTGGGCACATTGGTCCTACTAAAAATCCTGTGTTTATTAATTTTTTTTCTGCTATTGACCTAACTATAGATTCCATAACCCATCCTAGGAAAGAATATATAACAAAATATGTTAATATATTAAATAATTGCTCTTTCATGTTTTCCCCTTTTCAAATAAATATCTCCTACAATATAGCTTGTAGGAGGTATTTGCTTATTTCTTTACTATTACTCTTGATACTTCACATACATCGCTTTCGTTATATACTCTTATTTCTAGTTTGTTTTCTCCATCATGTAATGGGTATTTGTATTCAAAGTCTTTTCTTTGGTCTATTGAATATACTTGGTCTAGATTTAGTACATTTTTTTCTGTTTCATTTATTATAAATTCTACTTTTTTAATACCTTCTTCATCTGATGCTTTTATTACAAAGTTTGCCTCTCCGTCTGTTGTTACTTCTACCTTTGGTTTTGTTACTCCTTTTACTTCTTGTTCTTTTGTTTCTGTTTTGTTATTTACATCTACTGCTACAACTGTTAATTTATGTTGTCCTTTTGGTATTTCAACTGTTTGCTCTGTTTGTGTATCATTTATATCTATTTTTGTTTCTTCTTCTTCATCCCATCTATATGTTAAATATGATAGTTTTTCTTTTCCTGTTGCATTTATTTTTAGATTTGCTCCATCCACTTCTAGTTCTATGTCTATATCTCCTTGAATTGTATATTGTTTTTGGTAACTTGTTTCTTGCCCACTTACATCTTTAGCATATACTGTTAATGTGTTTTTTCCTGTTGGTATTTGAATTTGTTGTGTTACTTGTTTTTTGCCCTTACTATTTATTTCTGTTTCTTCTTCATCATTCCATTTGTATGTTACCTTTTCTAATGCTTTATTGTGTGATACTTGAAGTGTTATTTCTGTTCCTGATGTTTCTTGTACATATATTGTTGGTTTAGTTGTTCCTGTTCCTGCTTCTTCTAATGTTTCTTTGTACATTGAGTATGAGCCACTTCCAATCATACATATCCCAAATATTATTATTACTATTGAAAAGAATTTTACTATTTTTTGTATTTCTATTGGTCCATTATTTTTTTGTTTTTTTCTTTTTTCTTTTTTTGGTGTTTCGACACTTAATATTTGATTCAAATTTTTCACCTTCCTATTTCTCACAAAAAATTATACCATAAGGTTTTTTAATTGTAAACGGTTTAAGAAATTTTTAATTTTTGTTTTTTTATAATGCTTTTAGACAATAGTTGAAATTTAGTTTTTTCAAACATATATCAATAGTCTTGAACCTTAAATAAAATATTATTTTATTTGCAAAAGTAAAACCGTTGATTTCTCAACGGTTTCTTCTTTTATTTTATTAAATTAGTTTTGTGCATATGGTAATATAGCAATGTGTCTTGCTCTTTTTACTGCTGTTGTGATATCTCTTTGATGTTTACTACATGCTCCAGTTGTTCTTCTTGGTAATATTTTACCTTTATCATTTACAAATTTCTTTAATTGTTCTGGATTTTTGTAGTCTAATTCAAAGTTTTTGTCACTACATAATACACATACTTTTTTTCTTTGTTTTCTGAATCTTGGATTGTAATCCTCATCATAGTTTTTATTTCTTCTATTTTGTTTTTTGTCTGCCATTTTATTTCACCCCTCTTTAATTAGAATGGTAGGTCATCACTTGAAGATACTTCAAAGTCTGCTCCCATGTTTCCTGGTGCTGTATTTCCAAATGTATTTTCAAAAGTACTTCCAGCAGTTTCTCCATCTCTTCTGCTATCTGCAAAATATGCTTCTTCTGCTACTACTTCTGTTACATAATGTTTTGTTCCTTGGTCATCATCCCAAGTTCTTGTTTGTATTCTTCCTATAATTCCTACTTGTTGACCTTTTTTGAAGTATTTACTACAAAATTCTCCTAGTCTGCTCCAAGCAACTATGTTTATAAAGTCTGCTTGTCTTTCTTCTCCTTGTCTTACAAATCTTCTGTTTACTGCTAGACTAAAAGATGCTACTAGTGTGTTATTTGTTTGTGTGTATCTTACTTCTGGGTCTCTTGTTAATCTTCCCATTAATATTACTTTGTTCATTTTTTATCACCTTTCTTTACTTTCAAATAAAGGCCCCTATCTTTATTTTTACTAATTTTATTAGTTTTCTTTTCTTACTACGATATATTTGATTATATCATCTGTAATTCTGTAAACTCTTTCAAGTTCTTTTATTGAAGCTGGTTGTGCTTCAAAGTTGAATAGTAGATATGTTGCTTCTTTGAATTTTTTTATTTCATAAGCTAATTTCTTTTTTCCCATGTTTTCTACTGATTCTACTTTTCCGTTTTCATTGATTAATCCTGTAAATTTTTCTTCTATAGCTTTTAATCCTGCTTCGTCTACATTTGGATTAACAATGATAATACTTTCGTATTTATTCATTATTTTCACCTCCCTTTGGATTTTTAACCTACATTTTCTGTAAGTAGAGATTTGAATTTTGCATTTATTTTTTTATTAAAAATAACTATGCTTTTTTCAAACATAGCTATTTTAACATATTTTTCTAGTTTTGGCAAGTGGTATTTTACTATTTTTCTTTTTGCAATTTTTTATTCTTGCCACTTAATTGCTTTTAATCCTGCATCACATCCCCAAGGACTTCCTTCTATAGATTCATTCTTTTTATGAATTATTATTTCTTTTAATTGGGGAGAATTTGAAAATGCACCTAACTCTATTTTTTCTACACTACTTGGGATTTCTATTTTTGTTAATTGCTTACAATAGTTAAATGAATTGCTAATTTCTTTTACTGTATTGGGGATTATTATTTTTGTCATTTCACTCTGGCTATGAAATGCTTTTGTTCCTATTTTTTCTACTCCTTGAGAAATTTCAAATGTTCCATTTATGCTCTTTAATACAGTGATAATTTCCTTTTTTCCTTTTGCATACAAAACATTGTCCTCAATTTCGTAATATGGATTTTTTTCATCAATTTCTACTGTTCCAGAATAGCAAATATATTTAAATAATGGATTTATTTTTGAAACATTTTTTCCTATTTTAAGTTTTTCTAAAGCACTACAATGACTAAATGCCATTGATTCAATTTTTTGTACACTATCAGGTAACTCAATTTGTTGTACTCTTTTTTCTTGATAGAATGCATATGGACCTATTTTTAATATTCCCTCTTTTGGCTTTATTACATTTTCTTTTAAATAGCACATTGCCAAAGTAGTTCCACTATCTGTATATAAATATCCATATTCACTTGTATATTTTGGGTTTCCCTCTTCTACCTCTATTTGTTCCAAATTTGATGGCAAATCATTTATATCTATATTTGTTAAACTTGCCGGGAATATCATCTTTTTTATATTAGTATTTGAGGAAATACCAACTGCAAATGTTACTATTCCTTCTGGAATTTTAAATGTATCTGATTTTTTTAAATATTCTTGTGATATATATAATATTGTTTTTTTTGAACTAGGCATAAGTAGTCCAGATTCATATATATAATTATCGTTTCCATTCAATTCTATACTACTTAATTTATCGCAATTTTCAAAAGCCATATTTCCTATATTAGTTACTGTTTTAGGAATACTTATTTGAGTTAGTCCTGCAAGCATAAAAGCATATTCGCCTATTGTAGTTAATCCATTTTGCAATTCTATATTTTCCAATTGCCAGCATGAACAAAATGTGTAAGGCGCTATGTCTTTTATTTTTGATGGAATTTTTATACTTTTTATGCTCCTACAAGCATAAAATGCTTGTGTTTTTATTTCTAATAAACTTTCTGGTAATTTTATGTTTTTCAAATTATCACATTCTGAAAAAGCTTGTGGCTCTATTATTTCTACTCCCTCTTCAATTGTTACGCTTTCTAGATAATTATTAAAAGCAAATGCTTTCTTTCCTATTTTTTTAACTGTTCCTGGTATTACTATTGATTTTAGATTTTGTAAATTAGAAAATGCTCCTTCTCCTATTTCAGTTGCTGAGCTCGGTATTACTAGTGTTCCATTATCATCTAATAATAATAGATTAGCATCTGCTGATATTAATACCCCATTTACTATTTCATATGGATTTACTTCTATCCCTATTTTTTTAGCTATTTCCATTTCTTCTTTATTTTTAGTATTTATAAGAAGTTTTCCCTTTATAATTTCCAATTTATCCATATATTTTTCATCAATGTTGCTTATTATCGTTTTTATGTTTCCTGTTTCTGATTCGCTTTTTGTATTATAATTTAAATTTAATTTTCCTGCTGTCAAACTATTTTCCTGAAATCCATTATTTTCAGTTGTTTTTTCAGCAATGTATATTTCAACTTGTTCTTTATATGATGATAATTGTGATGTTATTTTTGATTTTTTTGCTTGGGTTATAACTCCATTTTCTCCTGTAAGCATTGTTATTGATATCCCAGCCAAAATTATGAGTACTATTATAGTTATTATTAATGCTATTAGTGTTATAGCCTTATTGTCTTTAATTTTTTTCATTTTTTCCCTCTTTTCTTTCGTTAAGTATCTAACTTTAGGATTTTTAATGCATAATAAAATAGCCCATAATTTAATGTTTATAGGCTATTTTTCTGTTCTTTTATTTATTTTTCCAAAATATTTTTCCCTAAACTATTTTTTATTGCTTATTGCATTTTATACGCAATATTGTTATAATATTTTTAAATTTAAAATCATAAAGTTAGATACTTCAAGAAATTTCTGTCTTTTTTTGGTATACGATTTTTCCAATTTTCATTTCATCAACTTTCTTTTGTAATTCCATAATAGGAATTGGCAATATTGAAATAGCTAATGTTATTATCCATTGTGTCTTGTTTAATTGTACTAATTGAAAAATTTCTGCTAAACTTGGTATAAATAGTACTATAGTTTGTACAAACGCTCCTAATATAAAACTGCCTATTAGAAACTTATTTTCAAATATTCCTACCTTAAAAATTGATTTTTCACTTTTTATATTAAAGCTGTGGACAAGCTCTAGTAAGCCAATTGACACAAAAGCCATTGTTCTTGCTACTTCAATTCCATAATATTTATTTCCGATACTAAACGCCACTAATGTTAACATTCCTAGCATTATTCCTTCTACTATTATTTTGTTCCACAAACCATCTGAGAATATTCCTTTTCTGCTGTCTTGAGGTTTTCTTTGCATTATATCTTTTTCTGGTGGTTCTAGCCCTATTGCAATTGCTGGTAAAGAATCCGTTACTAAATTTACCCATAATAGTTGAATTGCTAATAATGGTGATTTTAGTCCTAAGACTAATCCCATAAATATTGTTACTATTTCTCCAATATTAGTTGAAATCAAAAAATGTATTGCTTTTTTTATGTTGTCATATATATTTCTTCCTTGTTTTACTGCTTTAACTATTGTTACAAAATTGTCATCTGTTAATATCATGTCTGACGCATTTTTAGCTACATCTGTTCCATTGCCTCCCATTGCAATTCCAATGTCCGCATTTTTTAATGCTGGGCTATCATTTACTCCATCTCCTGTCATTGCTACTACTGCTCCTGTTTTTTGCCATGCTTTTACTATTCTTACTTTATGTTCTGGAGTTACTCTTGCAAATACAGAATAATCTTTTATGTTTTTTTCTAATGTCTCTTGAGATATTTTGTTTAGTTCTTGTCCTGTTAATGCTTTATCATATGGACCTAAAATGTTTAATTGTTTTGCTATTGCCTTTGCTGTTGCTATATGGTCACCTGTTATCATTACTGTTTTTATCCCTGCTTTTTTACATGTTAGTACTGCTTCTTTTACTCCTTCTCTTGGTGGATCTATCATTCCTATTAATCCCACAAAATTCAAATTGTTTTCTATGTTATTGCTGTCTATTTTACTTGGTAAAACATCTAAGTCTTTATATGCTACTGCTATTACTCTTAATGCTTTTTTTGCCATATTTTCATTGTTTATTACCGCTTCATGTTTTTGACCAATTGTTAGTTTGCATTTTTCTATTAAAATGTCTGGTGCACCTTTTGTTATTATTCTATATTTATTTTCCATTTTGTGGATTGTTGTCATCATCTTTCTATTTGAATCAAATGGAATTTCATTTATTCTTGGCATTTTCTGATATAATTCTGTTTTGTTTTCTCCACTTTTTAGTCCGTTTTTTACTAATGCTATTTCTGTTGGTTCTCCTTGTACTTCTTCTTTTCCTTTTTTGTAAATTATATTACAATCTGTACACATGGTTGCTAACCTTGTTGCTAATTGTGGGTTATCTGATTTTATTTCTACTACTGTCATTTGATTTTTAGTAAGTGTTCCTGTTTTGTCTGAACATATTACTTGACTACTTCCTAATGTCTCTACTGCTGGTAACTTTCGTATTATACTATTATTTTTTGCCATTTTAGTTACACCTATTGATAGCATTATTGTCACTATTGCTGGCAAACCTTCTGGAATTGCTGCAACCGCTAACCCTACTGATGTCATAAACATTTCAATTGGATCTATATTTTTTATTAATCCTATAATAAATATTATTACACAAATTACCAAACACACAATCCCCAATATTTTACCTACTTGTGCTAATTTTCTTTGTATTGGTGTTTGTGGTGCTTCATCTTGTATTATCATTCCTGCAATTTTTCCAACATTTGTATTCATTCCTGTTTCAGTAATTACTGCCTTTGCACTACCATTAACTACAACACTTGCCATATATGCCATGTTTAGTTTGTCGCCTATTGGAATATTATTTTTACAAATCATTTCTGCATTTTTTAATACTGGCTCTGTTTCTCCTGTTAAACTTGATTCTTCTATTTTTAGATTATGTGTTTCTAGCAGTCTACAATCTGCTGGTACACAATTTCCAGCTTCTAAGATTATAATATCACCTGGTACTAGTTCTTCTGCATTTATTTCTTTTGTCTCATTTTCTCTTATAACTTTTGCCTTTGGTGGAGTCATCTTTTTTAATGCTTCTATTGATTTTTCGGCCTTTGCTTCTTGTATTACTCCCATTAATGCATTTAATATAACTATTACTATTATTATTATTGAATCTATATAATCATTTTCTCCTTGTATATATGATATTACAGCAGATATTATTGATGCACATATTAATATTATTATCATAAAGTCATTAAATTGTTTTATAAATTTTACCACTATTGTTTCTTTTTTTGTGTCTTCTAATTTATTTTTTCCGTATTTTTGTTGTCTTTTGTGTGCCTCCTCCTTAGATAGCCCCTCTTTTTTGCTGGTTTTAAGTTTTATTAAAACTTCTTCTTTTCTTAGTGTTTCCCACATAAAAATCTCTCCTTTGTCTTTTGATATTAATAAAATATATGTAGTTTGTCCTTTATATATTACTTTATTTTAATATCAACTTTTAATTTTTTGTCATATTATGTATTATTAGGGGGTATCATTATGTTTATTAATTCATTACTGCTAGCAGTCGCTAGTAGCATTGATTCTCTAGGAATTGGTATTACATATGGTTTAAAAAATACTAAAATTTCCTTTTGGGGTACATTTATTTTGTTTTGCATTTCATTTGGTATTTCTGTTTTTTCATTGCTTTTGGGTAATTTTATAAAAAAATTTTTTTCTGATATTATTATAAATTTTTTTGGTAGTGGCCTTTTAATTGTTATGGGATTTTGGGCTTTTTTACAAGCCATGAAAAATGATTGTAAAAATTTTGATTTTGATAATTCTAAATTTATTGATTGCAAAGAAGCTTGTATTTTAGGTTTTGCTCTTTCTTTAGATAGCTTTTGTATTTGTATTGGCGGTAGTATTATTGGAATTAAAGCTAATTTATTTCCTTTTCTTATTAGTTCTTTTCAACTTTTGTTTTTATTTTTTGGAACTTTTTGTGGCTCGAAATTAGCTTCTTTTTCTAAATTACCTGATAAGATTTGGTCTATTATTTCTGCTTTTTTACTTGTTTTCATTGGTATAGCTAAATTATTTTTAAATTTTTAAAAGGAGATTTCGAATTTGAAATCTCCTTTGGAGTTTTATATCACTTTTTATATATTATTGCTTTTTCTCCATATGAGCAACTCCAAGGTGCTCCAGCTATTGCACCCTTTTTATTATTTATTACTATTTTCTTTATATTTTGACTATATTCAAAACACTCATTTGAAATTTTATTTACACTGCTTGGAATTTCTATTTCTTTTAATGCTGTACAATATTTAAATGACGCTCCTATTTCGGTTACTCCTTCTGGTATTGTTATTTTCTGTAATTTATATTTATTGTGAAATGCACTATTTCCTATTTTAGTCACTCCTTTTGGAATCACAAATTCTGTAGGATTTCCGATAATTGTAATTAATGTTTTTCCATCTTTGCTATATATAACATTATCTTTTATCATATATTTAGTATTATTACTATCTATTGTTACTTTTATGTCATCTAATTCATATATAAAAATCGGATCCAAAAATGTAATTTTTTCACCTAAATCAAGTTGTTGTAAGTTATTGCATTCCCAAAAAGCTAATCCTCCAATTTGAGTCAACGAATTTGGAAGTTTTATTTTTGTTAATGCTTTATTTTTGAAGAAACAATATGCATTTATGGATTTTACCCCTTCTTCTATTTCTACATTTGCGTTTTGTATAAAGTAAAATACCATTTGTGTTTTGTCTTTGCTATAAACTGCCTCATCTGTTGCCATATATGTAGAATTATTAGAATCAATTGTTATTTTATTGATTTTTAACATTTGAAACATGCTCGGATCTATATAAGTTATTGATTCTGGTAATTCTAATTTTGTTAATTGACTATATGAAGCTAAATTACTAACTTTTAATGTAGTTACTGTATTTGGTACTACAAGTGTATCCTCTTTTATTGCATTTGGTAAAATTATAATCATTTGTGTTTTTTCTTTATTGAATAATATACCATTTTCAAAATTAAAATTTTTATTTTCCTTATCAATTTCTATGTTATTCAATTTTGTGCAGTTATTAAATGCATTTATATTAATTTCTTGTAGATTTTTTGGAATTTTTATTGAGTTAATTTTTCTACAACTAATAAAACTACATTCGTTTATTTTTGTAACATTTACTGGTATTTCAAAATTCTGTAAATTTATACAATTGCTAAATAAATATGATGATAACTCTGTGATTGATTTTGACAATTTAATATCTTTTAATTGTGTATCATCCCAAAATGCTGCAAATCCGAATGCGCTCTACACTATCTGTCATTTGTACATTTTCTAAATTTGAACACCCCTTAAACGCCTGTGCTCCTATCGTAGTTACTCCATCTTCTAATATTACATTTTTTAAAGTTTGGTTATTTGCAAATGCATCTATGTCTATTTCTTTACATGTTCCTGGTACTATTATTGTTTCTAGTCCTTCTAAATTTGTAAACGCTCCTCTTCCAATTTTAGTTACACTCGCTGGTACTACTATTGTTCCATTTTCATCTAATAATTTTAAATTTTCATATGAAGACTTCAGTTCTCCATTTTCAATGTCATATGGATTTTTTTCTATTCCTAAATCTTGTAGCCATTTTATTTCTTGTTCATTATCCGTTTTGTAATACATTTTTCCTTTTATTATTTCAATCTTATCCTTTTGCTGTTCTTTTATTGATGTTAAAATGTTCTCTATATCTCCTTGTTCATCTTGTTTTTTTGTATTATATTTTAATAAACCTACACCTGAGGTTAAACTGCTTTCTTGAAAATTTTCATTTTCCATTATTTTACTTAACTTAAATTCTTCTAGTTCTTCTTTTAATCCTGATAGTTCCGTTTTAAACTTTGACTCTCTTGCTCTTGTTATTAAGCCATTTTCACCTACCAACATTGCAACTGAAACACCTGATAAAATTATTAATACTATTATTGTTACTGTTAAAGCCACTAGTGTAATTCCTTTATTTTCTTTCGTTTTTTTCATTTATATCTCCCAACTTTTTCCTAAAGTATAAAACTTTAAGAAATTTAGTCGATGTCTATTATCATGATTTTTATTGAAAATTAAGAGCTTTAGTCACACATAAAAATGTAAAATTTGTTTAAAACTAGGAGCTAGAAATTTGTTATATTTTTGTTGATTTATATATATTTTATTGATATAATAAGCAAAAAAATGAATCTTAAAGTTTTATACTTTAGGATTTTTTATACAAAAAAGTTCTAAATTCTTATCTGAATCTAGAACTTTTTTATTTATGATTTGAGTTTCATTGATAATAATTTTGATATTCCGTTTTCTTCCATAGTTACACCATAAACTGTATCTGCCGCTTCCATTGTTCCTTTTCTATGTGTAATAACTAAGAATTGTGTATTGCTAGAAAATTTCTTTAAGTATTCTGCAAATCTATAAACATTCACATCATCAAGTGCAGCTTCTATTTCATCTAATACGCAGAATGGTGCTGGATTTATTTTTAAAATTGCAAATAGCAATGCAATTGCTGTAAATGCTTTTTCTCCACCTGATAATAGCATCATATTTTGTAGTTTTTTTCCTGGTGGTTGTACATTTATATCTATTCCACATTCCAAAATATTTTCTTCGTCTTCAAGTTTTAAACTAGCATTTCCTCCACCAAATAGTTCTTTAAATACTTCTGCAAAGTTCTTGTTTATAATTGCAAATTGTGTTCTAAATTGTTCTTTCATTGTTTGAGTCATATCTGCTATTATTTTTCTTAATTTTGCCATTGTGTCTTCCAAGTCTACTCTTTGCTCACTCATAAAGTCATATCTTTCTTTCATGGTTTTGTATTCTTCTATTGAATCTATATTAACACTTCCTAGTTCCCTTAGTTCTCTTCTTAATGAATTTACATTTTTTTGTGTTAGTGCTACATTTTCCGGTTTTTTATAGTCTTGAACTGAATTTGGTGTTAGTTCATATTCTTCCCACATTTTGTTTATTATTGCATTAATTTCATCTTCATGTTTTGTTTTCTTCACATCAATTTTTACTATTTGTGCTTTTAAGTCTTCTATTACTTTAAATTTTTCTGTAGTTTCATTTTCTTGTTTTGATAGCTTTTCATTTTTTTCAATTCTTTTGGCTTTTAAGTCTTCTATTTTTGATCCACTATTTTTTACTTCTTCTTTTATTGCTACAATTTTTTCTTGTATTTCTTCTATAGATTGTCCTAAATTGAAGTTGTCTTGTTTTATTTGTTCTATTTGTTCTTCTTTGTTTCGTATGCTAGTATTTGTTGCTTCTATTTCTCCATTTATTCTTTCTTGTAATTCTTCTATTGAGCTTTCACTTTCATCAAATGATGATACAGATATTTTTAAATTTGTTATGTCAAAATTCAAATCATCTATGTATTTTTGATTATCTTTGTTTAATTCAACATATTCATTTATTATTTTACTCAATTTTTCTGTTTCTTCATTTAATTCTATAATGTCCTTTTGTATTTCTTCTTTTTTGTTTATTGAATTTTCTTTTTCTGTTTCTAATGAATTGCTTTCTTCTTTTAGTTTATTTAGTCTTAACTCTATTTTTGATATATTTTCTTCTACTGATATTAGTTTTTGTTTTTCTGTTGCATATGTTATATCTATTTCTTGTAGTTCTTTTTCTAGTGATGTTGCATTTTCTATAATATCTTCTATGCTCTCCTCATATTCTTCTTTTTCTTTTATTTTTGCTTCTATTTTATTTTTTAGGTTTGTTATCTCTTTTTCTAGTTTTTCTATTTCTCTGCCTCTTCCTAAAATATTTACTGTCTTTTTAGCTACTGAGCCTCCTGTTATTGCTCCTGATGGATTGATTACATCACCTTGTATTGTTATTATTCTAAATGTATACCCATTTTGTTTTGCAACTTTTATTGCTGTTTCCATATTGTCTACAACTACTGTTCTTCCCAATAAATTTGTAATTATTTGTTCATATTTTTTATCATATTTTACTAAGTCAGATGCAATTCCTATTACACCTTTTTCATGTCCTTTTATTTTGTCTAATTTTCTTCCTCTAACAGATGTTATAGGTAAAAATGATGCTCTTCCTAAGTTGTTTTTTCTTAAATGCTCTACTAATTTTTTTGCATCTTCTTCTGTTTCTGTTACTATATTTTGTAAGCTTGCTCCAAGACACATTTCGATTGCAGTTTGGTATTGCTCTGGAACTTCTATTATGTTTGCTAGAACTCCATGCATTCCTTTCCCTAATTCTTTTATATTTTCACAGTCTTTTAATAGGGATTTTACACTTTTTATATATCCTTCTTTTTCTTTTTCTGTTTCTATTAGAAATTTAAGTTTAGACTGTTTTATTCTTTCTTCACTTTGATAAGCATTTATGTTTGTTTCATATGCTTTTATTTTTGTATCTGCTTCTTCTTTTTGGCTGTTAATTTCTTCTAGGTTTGAAACTATTTTGTTTCTCTTTCCTTCTATTTCATAAAATCCTTTTGCAATTTCTTCTTTTTGTAGTCTTGTACTATCTAATTCTGATATGTAATTTGTAATTTCATTTTTTATTTGTTTTTGTCTTTTCTCAAAGTTTTCATGATTTATTTCTTGTGTGTTTATTTCTGATTGTAATTCATATTTTTTATCTGTATTTGTTTCTACTGTTTGTTTATATCCTTCTATTTCTATCTCTTTGTCTGATAAAGTTTTAGTTAATTTTGCTAGTTCTGCTTCTTTTCCTTCTAATTCTGTTTGATATTTTATTTTGTTTTCTTTTAAATTTTCTCTTTTTTGTTTCTTTTGTTCTATTTCTTCTTTTAAGCTTTCTAATTTTTGTTTTGCTTCTTCTATTTCTTTTTCATATCTTACTGCATTTTCTTTGTTGTTTGCAATTCTTGTGTTTGCTACATTTATATCTGAATTTAGCATTTCTATTTCTTTTTGGCTTTCAAATCCTATGTTTGACATTTCTTCTATTTTTAATGTTATTTCATCTATTTCATTTTTTAATTCTTCTTTTAGTTGTTTTATTCTTTCTAGTTTTCCTTCTTCGTCACTTAATTGACTATTATATATTTCTTCATCTTTTACTATTTCTTCTAGTTCTTTTTTATATTTTTCTATATTATATAAAAATAGCCCTATTTCTATATTTTTTAATTCTTCTCTAATATTTAAATATTTTTTTGCTTTTTCAGATTGAGCCTTTAGTGGCTCTATGTTTGTTTCTATCTCACTTAATATATCGTTTATTCGCAATAAATTTAATTTTGTTCTTTCTAATTTTTTCTCTGATTCTTGTTTTCTTGTTCTGTATTTTACTATTCCTGCTGCTTCTTCAAATATGTTTCTTCTATCTTCTGATTTATTGCTTAATATTTCATCTATTTTACCTTGTCCTATTATTGAATATCCATCTTTTCCAATCCCTGTATCCATGAATAATTCTAAGACATCTTTTAATCTACATGGCACTTTATTTATAAAGTAACCTGTTTCTCCGCTTCTATATATTTTTCTAGTTACTGTTACTTCTGTATATTCTATTGGTAGTGCTCCATCACTATTATCAAAAACTAGTGATGCTTCTGCAAAACCTAATGATTTTCTGTTTTGCGTTCCTGCAAAAATTATATCTAATGATTTGGTTCCTCTAAGAGATTTCATGCTTTGCTCTCCTAGCACCCATCTTATACTATCTGATATATTACTTTTTCCTGACCCGTTTGGCCCTATTACACTTGTTATTCCAGGCATAAATTCTAATACTGTTTTGTCTGCAAAAGATTTAAAGCCTTGCAATTCTAGTCGTTTTAAATACATTTTTATCACCTTTTGTAGTTTATACTATTTTACTAGTTTTGTAAAGGGAATACATGTATATTTTTCATACGAACTTTGCCTTTTCTATTATTTTAGCTATATTATATATTAGTTTTTGTTTATCTGGTGTGCATCTTCCTATAATGGTTTGTAACTCTTGTCCTAAGTAGTTTTGTTTAGTCTTTGAAACACCAGTTATTAGTTCTTCTAAACTAATATTTAAGCATTCTGCAATTTGTCCTAGTCTTTGTAATGATACTTGTACATATCCTCTTTCGACTCTACTTATTAGTGGCACTGTTACATCTAATTCTTCTGCTAGTTTTTCTTGTGTTAATCCTAATTCATTTCTTGCGTTTTTCATTCTTTCACCTATTAATTTAAAATCAACTTCCATGTCTCATTCCTCCTTAGGCGTAAATATAACATCAGCACTTTTTAGTGTCAAAACTCATGGCTTTTAGTGTATAAACTTTTCTTCACAATTTCTCATTTTTCCCCTTTATTTTTTAATTATTCTAGCTTTTTCAAATCCATAAAATTATTTTTACTTATAGGTTCTAGTTATGCGTATTTGAAGAATTAGGTCCCCCTAATTCTTCGCATTTTCAGCATATTTATTGTTTACAATTTTTTCATATGGTGCTTCTTTTGTTAGCTCACCAGCTAATGTCATTACTTCTTGTAATCTATCAAACGCTTCTTTTTTTAATACTGGTGTTTCATTCCAAGCATCTATATTTTTATAACTTTGTATTGCTGATTCTAGTAGCTCTATGTCTGTATTTGGAAAAAAGCTTGCTATTGCTTCTGCTATTTCTTTGCTTGTATGCTCTTTTACCCATTTTTGTCCTTTATAAATACTGTTTGTAAATTTTTGTATTGTATCTTCATTATTGTTTATATAACTTTTTTTAGCAAAATATGCTGTATATGGTATTTCTCCAGCAGATTCTCCAACAGATGCTACTATATATCCTTTATTTTCTTTACTTGTTAATGATGCTGTTGGTTCAAATAATGTAACATAATCTGCATTTCCACTTGTAAAAGCCCCTGCCATTAGGTCAAATTTTATGCTATCATCTAAGGTTACATCTTTTTTGGGATCTATTCCATTTTTTCTAAGTACATATTCTAATGTCATATATGGTACTCCACCTTTTCTTCCAGGTATTACTGTTTTTCCTTTTAAATCTTGCCAACTAAAATTATCAGTTTTATTTCTTGCTATTAAAAATGAACCATCTTTTTTAGTCATTTGTGCAAATACTTGTGTATAATCTTCTTTTCCTTCATTATATACATATATTGATGCTTCTGGTCCTGCAAATCCTATATCACATTGATTACTTAAAACTGATGTCATTACAGCATCTGCTCCTTGACCTGTTGTTAAATCCACTTCTATTCCATTTTCCTTGAAATATCCATTATTTATAGCAACATATTGTGGCGCATAAAATACAGACCTTGTTACTTCATTTACACTTATTGTTTTTGTTTCACCATTATCTTTACCATTTTTAATTTTTATAACTGTAACTACAAATGCTATTATTACAGCTATTACAAGTATTACTATTAATGCTCTTTTTTTCACTTAAAGTTTCCCCCTTATTATCTAAACTTTTTTGATTTTAGGATAACTTTTTCTAACATAAGTACTAATGCATACATAATTCCAGCTACAATTCCAAGTATTATTACACTTGTCATAACTAAATCTAATTTAAATACTTGCCCACCATATACAATTAAATAACCTAATCCTGCTTTTGATACTAAAAATTCTCCAGATATAACTCCTACTAATGAAAGTCCAATATTTACTTTTAAAGAATTAATAAATGTTGATAAATTAGCTGGTATTACTATTTTTAATAATATTTGTAATTTGCTTGCTTTAAATGTTTTAGCCATTTTTATAACTTCTTTATCTGTTTTTAAAAATCCATTTAAATTTTCTAATATTGTTACTATTAGGGATATAGCTATTGCCATTACTATTATTGCTGGAGTTCCTGCTCCAACCCAAATTATAATTATTGGACCGTAATGCTACTTTTGGTAAACTATTTAATACTACTAAATATGGTTCTGCGACTTTTGATAAAAATTTTGACCACCATAAAATTACTGCTACAATTATTCCTATAGTTGTTCCTAACAAAAATCCTACAACTGTTTCATATACTGTAACTCCTATGTGTTTTAATAAATTATTTGAACTTAAATTTAAAAATGTTTGATATATTCTACTTGGTTTACTTGTTATAAAACTATCTATTATTCCTTTATTTGCAAGTAATTCCCAAATACCTAAAAATGCTACTAATATTAAAATTTGTGTTATTAATACTAAAATTTTTTCTTTTTTTCTTTTTTTCAAATATTGCTTTCTTTCTTTTGATAAGCTTAACTTATTCATCTACACCAAGCTCCTTCCATAATGTATTAAAATATTGACTAAATTTAGGGCTTTCCCTACAATTTATTGGAGTTCGGTTTTCTATTTGAAAGTTTATTTTGTGTATGTCTTTTATTGTTCCTGGTCTTTTGCTTAATACTAATACTCTGTCTGACATACTTATAGCTTCTGATATGTCATGTGTAACAATTAAAGCTGTTATTCCTTCTTTTCTTAAAATCTTATATATGTCATTTGTTACCATTATTCTTGTTTGATAATCTAATGCTGAAAACGCTTCATCTAAAAGCAATATTTTTGGTTTTACTGCTAGTGTTCTAATTAATGCTACTCTTTGTCTCATTCCGACCTGATAGCTCTTGTGGATATTTATCTTTAAAATCATATAGATTATATTTTTTTAGCAATTCTTCTACATATTCTTGATTTTCTTTGTTTTTCTTACCTTTTATTTCTAATCCAAACATCGTATTACTAAGAATTGTTCTCCATTCAAGTAAGCAGTCTCTTTGTAGCATATACCCGATTTCATTTGATGTTTTTTCAATTTTTTTCCCTTGTATGTAGATTTCTCCTGTTGTTTTTTCTTCTAATCCTGCAATTATTGAAAGTAATGTTGATTTTCCACAGCCACTTGGTCCTATTATACTTACAAATTCGCCTTTGTTTATTCTAAAGTTTACATCTTTTAGTGCTAATACTTCGCCTTTTTTATTTTGATATTTTTTGCTTATATTTTTAACTTCTAATATTTTTTCCATTGTTTGCCTCCTTATGTTTTTATCCTATTGTATTTTATGTTAAACAATGGTTTTAGGTTCTTACTATTTTGCTTCAATTTTCATGTTCTTTTTTATTTCTTCTAATTCTTTTTTAGTTATCTTCATGCTTTTTAAAATAATTTCTTCATCTACATTATTTTTTAATAAGGATTGAGTAGCTTCTTCTTTCATTATTTCTCTCATGATTTTTTTGCCTTCTTCTATTCCTTCGTTTTTCCCTTCTTTTATCATTTCACATGTTTCTGCTAATAGTCTTTCATATAAAGAACTCATATCTTTTTCTTCCTTTCTTAGTTTTAAGTTTATTTTTTCTATTAACATTTCTTTTGCACTTTCTTCTATCATGTCATAAAATAAATATTCTATAATGTTACTTATTTCCATTAATTTTTCTTTGCTTTTAGCATTTTTTACTATTAGTTCTAAATTTTCTTGTAATTCAGCTTTGTTTTTTGATTTTTCTATTACCATTCCATATCCAAATAAGCTCTGTTGATCTATAAGATATTTTTTTGATATTTTATTTATTTCAATTAAATTATAATATAAGTCTATTTTAAAATCCCCAAATATTTGGTTTGATATCTGTACATCTTTGAAATTTCTAGGAATCTTCCATTTTTCTATTCCTGTATAGATTATTATCGGAACTACTATTGGATACTTGGTTTGTCTTTTTAATTTTTTGCTTTTTACCCATTCTTGCATAATGTCTACACAGTAGTTTAGTATTCTGTATGGCATTTTTTTATCTATTGTTGACTGGTGTTCAACTAAGAAAAATACTTCTTCATTTTTTAGTTTATATACAATATCTGCTTCTTTTGATTTGTATTTTTGAGTTATATAACTATTTGTATATTTTGCTAATTTTTCACTTTTTACCTCTACTGATGGCTCTAAAAATTCATTTATTATTTTTGCCATTTCTTCAGGATTTTTTAATATTGTTTTTATAAGTTTATCATGTTTTTTGTCTTTATTTTTTTCTTGTGTTTTTACTTCTAAATTATATGTTTCACCTTCTTCGGCCACTCTTAATACTGCATTCAGCCTTAATTTATGAATACACTCTATATAATTTTTATATGTAAATATTTTCAATTTAATCCTCCTAATTATAATTCCGTTTTACATTTTTGTCAATATTGATTTATTAGTTTATTTTAAAGGATTATTATTACTAGTATTTATTAACATTATTATCTCAATTTTGTGGGTTTTTTAGATTTTTCTGAATTAAGTTTTTGAATCAAATTTTATTTGACTTATATAAAAATATAATCTATTTATAACACAAAAACAGAAAAATTCCAATACATTTTTCTGTTTTTCTTCATTTTTTCATCGCAAAATTCGACAAATTATTTGCTCTTTGCTTTCCCTTTTAATATTTAATTTTATATAAATTTTATTAATCAAAATATTTACTTATTTCTTCCAAATTATCGAAATTCGTTTGTCTTAATACCTCATATACAACTATTGCTACTGAGTTTGACAAATTTAGTGATCTTAGTGTTTCTCTCATTGGAATTCTTATTGTTTTGTCTATATATTTTTGAAGTATATCTTCTGGCAAGCCCTTAGTTTCTTTTCCAAATAATAAAAATACTTCTTCCATTTTACCGTAATCTGGCTCTGAATATACATGCTTTCCTTTTGTTGTTGCAAAAAACATATTGTTTTCTTCTGGTTTATACTTTTTCAAAAATTCTTCAAATGAATCATGTTCTTCTATTTCTAGTTTGTCCCAATAGTCTAAACCAGCTCTTTTTACTGATTTTTCTGATATGCTAAAACCTAGTGGATGTACCAAATGTAATTTAGCTCCTGTTGCTGCACATGTTCTTGCTATATTTCCTGTATTTTGTGGTATTTCTGGTTCTACCATTACTATATTTATTTTCATTTTTCTTTCATTCCTTTATTTCGTTATTTTTTGTCTTACATATTCATATAATATAATTCCTGTTGCTACAGATGCATTTAAGCTTTCTGTTTTTCCCAACATTGGAATTTTTATTTTTTCATCTGAAATTTCTTGAATGCTTTTATCTACTCCATTTGCTTCATTTCCAATAACTATTACTTTTTTATTGTATTTTATATCATACACACTATTATCAGTTTGAAGTGATGATACTACAATTTTAAATTTATGTTTTTTTATCTCTTTTAGAGTTTGTTCTAAGTTTCCGCATTCTATTATTTTTACTCTAAATATTGCCCCCATTGTAGATCTAACTACTTTTGGATTATAACTATCTGCTGTCCCTTTTGAAACTAGTATTTGTTTTAGACCTATACTATCTACTGTTCTTAATATAGTCCCTAAATTTCCTGGGTCTTGAATATCATCTAATGCAACTATTATACCTTCACTATAATCTATTTCTCCGTTGGCATTGTTTTTTTCTATTACTGCCAAAATTCCTTGTGGTGCTTGAACTTCTGATATATATTTAAATATTTTATTTGTTACATATATACAATTATGTTTTGCTATTTCATACATAAGTTCTTTTGATATATTTTCAGCTTTTTCACAATCATCACATAATACTATTTGTTTTATTTTTGCATTTTCTTGCAATGCTTCTTTTACAAGTTTTATGCCTTCTACTATATATGCATTTTCTATGTCTCTATATTTTTTGTCTTTTAATTTTTTTATTTGTTTTACTATTTCATTGTCTTTGCTTGAAATTATTTGCATCTTTGCTTTCATTCCCTTCCAAACTAGATATTTTTTATATCTAATGCTTCTTTTTATTTTGTTTGCAAAAATTTTATTACTTCTTTTAGAATTTCTTTTTCGTCGTTTGAACCAATTTCTAATGTTACCATTGGTTTTATTCCATTTGAAAATTTTATTCTATTTCCATATTTTTTTACAAGTTCTACTATATCCACATTTAATACTTCATTTTCTTTTTTTGGTGTATATGTAAATAATACAGCTGTTCTTCTGCTTGCTATTTTTTCAATTTTTTGTTCTTTTGCTAAATATTTTATTCTTGCTATTTCAATTAAGTTTTCTAATTCTTTTGGCATATTTCCAAATCTATCTATTATTTCATCTATTACATTTTGTATATCTTCTTCATTTTTGCATAATGCAATTTCTTGATATATTTCTATTTTTTGATTTGCATCATTTATGTATTCATCTGGTATATAGCTTGTAACATTTAAGTCTATTTGCACTTCCGCTTCTTTTTCTACTTTTATGCCTTTCATTTCTTTTACTACTTCATCTAGTAAATCACAATATGTTTCATATCCTACTTGCTCTAAATGTCCTGACTGAATTTCTCCGTAACATGCTTCCAGCTCCACGAATTTCTAAATCTCTCATTGCTATTTTAAATCCTGATCCAAATTCTGTGAATTCTTTTATTGCTTTTAGTCTTTTATCTGCAACTTCTGATAGTAGTTTGTCTCTTTTATATGTTATATATGCATATGCTTGCCTATTTGACCTTCCTACTCTACCACGAATTTGATATAGCTGTGCAAGTCCCATTCTGTCTGCATTTTCTACTATTATTGTGTTTGCGTTTGGTATGTCTATTCCTGTTTCTAAAATTGTTGTACATACTAAAATGTTTGATTCTCCATTTACAAATTCTTGCATAATTTCTTCTATTTGATTTCCTGTCATTCTTCCATGTGCATATGTTACATTTGCTTCTGGCACAAGTGCTTTTATTTGTTCTGCTTTTCTCATTATTCGTTCTACATTATTAAACAAATAGAATACTTGACCATTTCTTTCTAGTTCTTTTGTTATTGCTTCTTTTATTACTTCTTCATCATATTCTAAAACATATGTCTGAACTGGCTTTCTGTTATATGGAGGTTCATATATTACAGACATATCTCTTATTCCTACTATTGACATATGTAATGTTCTAGGTATTGGTGTAGCAGTCATTGTTAATACATCTACATTTGTTTTTAATTGTTTTATTTTTTCTTTTGCTTTTACTCCAAAACGATGTTCTTCATCTATTATTAATAATCCCAAATTTTTAAATTCTACATCTTTACTAAGTAATCTATGTGTTCCTATTACAATATCTACTTCTCCTAGTTTCACTTTTTTTATTACTTCATCTTGATATTTTTTAGTTTTAAATCTGTTTAATATTTCTACTTTTATAGGGTAATCTTTCATTCTTTCTTTAAATTCTTGATATTGTTGCTCTGCTAGTACTGTTGTTGGTGCTAAATACGCTACTTGTTTTCCATCTGCTGCTGCTTTGAATGCTGCTCTTATTGCTACTTCTGTTTTTCCGTACCCTACATCTCCACATAATAATCTATCCATAGGTTTTGGACTTTCCATATCTTTTTTTACTTCTTCTATACATCTTAATTGATCTTCTGTTTCTTGATATGGGAATTTATCTTCAAACTCTTGTTGCCATGGAGTATCTTTACTAAAACTGTATCCTTCTATTTTATCTCTTTTTGCATACAATTCTATCAATTCTGTTGCAACTTCTCGTAAATTTTTCTTTACTTTTGCTTTTGTGTTTTCCCATTCTTTGCTTCCTAATCTATTTATTTTTGGAACTGCTTTATCTCCACCTACATATTTTCTTATTGTATCTAAGTCATTTGTTGGAATATATAATATGTCGTCATTTTTATATTTTATTTTTATATAATCTTTTATTGTTCCATCTGCTTTTATTGTGTTAACCCCAATATATATTCCTACTCCATATTTTTTGTGTACAACATAATCTCCAATTTTTAAGTCTGCAAATACTACCTTTTCGCCTTCTTTGTATGCTGTATGAACTATTTTTTTTGTTTTTCTTTTTCCATCTATTAAATCATTTGCATCTATTACAATTTGATTTGTTTCGTAGTTTTCAAACCCTGTAGATATTTTACCTATTGTTATTTTTACAATTTCAGTTGTGCCTGAAATTATTGTTTTATCTAGGTTTAGTTCTATTTTACATACAATTTCTTTTTCTTCTAATAATTTTTTTAGCTTATTTGCTTTTTCTTTGGTTTCTAATAAAATATATATTTTCTTTTTCTCTTTTTGCCATTTTTCCAAATCTGAAAATAATCCTTCAATTTCACTTTTGTAGTAGTTGATTTCTCTATAATTAAATTTATATTTTTCTGCTTGAATTTTACTTTGTGTATCTTGTTTTTCTATATAAATTAATTGCTTTTCTTCTAGTTTTTCACTAATTTGTTCAAAACTCAAATTATTTATTATTGTATCTGGAATAATTTTTTCTTTTTCTACTAATGCTTTTTCTAAGTTTTCTCTATCTTTTGCTAAGTTTATTTCTCTTTGTTCTATTTTTCCTATTTCATCTAAAAATATGCAATATTCGTCATTTATATAATCTATAATTGTTTCTTGCTTTTCATAGAAACTATCAAAATATTTATCTATTTTACTTATATAATTTCCTTGTTTTATTTGTTCAATATCTTCTTCTAAAATATCTTTTTGCTTGATATTTTTATTACTTTCTTTTATTTTTTTACATATTATTTCTGTTTCTTGTTCTAATATGTACTCATGTGCTGGATATATTGTTACCTGTTTTTGCTCATTTATTGATCTTTGACTTGATATGCTAAATTCTCTTATTGAATCAACTTCATCTCCCCAAAATTCAACTCTTATTCCAGTTTTATTGTTAACTGCAATATCTACAATTCCACCTCTTACGCTAAATTGGCCTCTTCCTTCTATTAAGTCATATCTTGAATATCCTAAGTTTACTAACTTTTTCTTTATTTCTTCTAGATTATAACTTTCTCCTACTTTTATTTTTAATTCATTTTTATATAAACTTTTCTTTGCTGGTAATTTTTGAATTGCTGCTTCTATTGTTGTTATTATTATTTGTTTTTTCTTAGATACTATTTTATTTAAGGCCTCTATTCTTTCATAAGGTAGGTCTTTACTTTCTGCAATATAGTCATATGTAACAATTTCTTTTTTTGGAAAAAATACTACATCTTCATTGTAATATGATAAATCTTCATATAATTGTTTTGCTTGTATTTCATTATATGTTAATATTAGAATTGATTTTTTTCCAAATTTATGTATTGCCTCTGCTATTTGTGCCTCTCCCACGCTAACTAAGCCCGATACTAAAATCGGACTTTGTTTTGATTCTATTTTTTTTAGTAATTCTATAAATTTGGGGCTTTTCCCCATTTCTCCTATTATTGTGTTCATATCATGCCTTCTTTTACATTTTTATTACTAATTTATCAAATTTTGAATGAATATATTTTTCTAGTTTTCCCATAAATTCTTTTGGTTGTATTTCTTTTTTTGCTACCATATCTAATCCCTTTTCCCAGCTTGCTGTTAATCTTGGATTTAGCATATCTGGCATTGAGCGAAAAACTATATCATATATTATTTCGCCTTTATTTGTTGGTGTTATTATTTGAGTTTTTGTGTTTATTTCTATATATCTTATTTTCTCAAGTTTTTTTATTATTTCTGCTCTTGTTGCACTTGTACCTATTCCCGCACCTTTTATTTGTTCTCTTAATTCTTCATCTTCAATTAGTTTTCCTGCATTTTCCATTGCTAATATTATTGAGCCTGAATTATACCTTGATGGTGGTGATGTTTCTGCTTCTTTTAATTCAAAGTTTTTTATTTCTATTTTTTGTCCTTTTTTTAGTTTTTTTAATATTTCTAAATCTGTTTGCTTTTCTTCTTTTGATTCCTCTTGTTTGTTTTGCTCAATATTTTCCACATTTTGAGCCTTATTTGTGGATTTTGCATTCTCTTTTTTGTCTATAGGTTTTAGTATTTCTAAAAATCCCTGATTAACACATACTTTACCACTACAATTAAAACTTTCTACTGTTTTTTTCTCATTTACTTCATCTTCTATATCTACTGTTACTTGTACTTTATTATATTCTGCTGGTGGATAAAATATTGCTAAAAATCTTGTAACTATTACTTTGTATACATTTTTGTGAAGTTCTGGTAAATTATTATAGTTTTCATATCCTTGTCCTGTTGGAATTATTGCATAATGGTCTGTGATTTTGCTGTCATTTACATATTTAGTTTTTACTAAATTTGTAGAATACTTCTCATCTATCATTTTTTTAATAAACCCTTGAACTTCCTCGTCTTTGTACCCTCTAGCTATTCCATTTAAATTTTTTGATATTTCTTTTGCAACAGCTGTTGATAATACTCTTGCATCTGTTCTTGGATATGTTACTAATTTTTTTTCATATAAGTTTTGTATTATTTCTAATGTTTCATCTGGTTTTATTTTAAATCTTTTTGTACATTGATTTTGAATTTCTGCTAGGTTAAATAATAATGGTGCATTTTCTTTTTGTTTTGATTTTTTTAGTTGAGTTACAATTGCTTTTTTTCCTTGTAAGCTTTTTATGAATTCTTTTGCATCATATTCTTTTTTGAATCCTGATTCATTATATAGTTTGATTGATTCATACATTTTTGATTTTTCGGTTACTTTCCATTCTGCTTTAAATGATGAATTTTCATCTCCAAATTCTCCAACTATTTTGTAATATTTTGTTTTTACAAAGTTTCTTATTTCTCTTTCTCTTGATACTATCATTCCTAGTACACATGTCATTACTCTTCCTACAGATATTGATGCTTTTTCTTCGTTTATTCTACTTGCTAAGTTTCTTCCATATATTATAGATAATAGCCTTGAGAAGTTTATTCCTATTAAATAATCTTCTTTTGCTCTTAGATATGCACTGTCTGATAAGCTATCATATTCTGACATGTCTTTTGCTTCTTTTATTCCTCTTAGTATTTCTTCTTCCGTTTGTGAATCTATCCATACTCTTTTCATTTTTGCTTTTGGGTTTGGCTTTGCCATCATAAATACAAGTCTTTGTATATATTCTCCTTCTCTTCCTGAGTCTCCTGCATTATATATTTCTTCGATGTCTTCTCTTTGCATTAGTGTTTTTACTATATTAAATTGATTTGCCACTTGTGGAATTATTTCGTATTTCCATTCTTCTGGTATGAATGGTAATGTATCTAGTCTCCAGAATTTTAGTTTTTCATCATATTTGTCTGGGTAACTCATTGTTACTAAGTGTCCTACACACCACGTTATTATCCATTTTTCTGATTCTAGGTATCCATTTTTTCTGTTGGTTGTTATTTTTAATGCTTTTGCAAATTCCATTGCTACAGATGGCTTTTCCGTTATTAGTAAACTTTTGCCCAATTTTATCATCCTTTTTTCTCTTTTTTTCGCATATGCCTATAATATCATAAATGATTGGTTATTTCAATTTGTTTTTAGTAAATTATTTGCTTTTTGGATAAAGGTATGGTATTATATTTACATAAGTAATTGCTTTTTTTATTACTTATTTTCTTTGTTCACTAATTAGTGAGAAAGAGTCCCTCACTTTTTGGTTTGACATATATATTTTTAGACATCTAAGGAGGACATTTATGAAAAAATCAATTAAAAATTTTATTGTAGTATTTATTTTGTTTGTTGGAGTGTTTCAATCCTCAGCTGTGGTATTTGCACAATCAAATATCCCTAATGCAACTTCTGACTTCTATGTCAATGATTTTGCAAAAGTTTTTTCAGCTGATGAAAAATCTCAGCTTATGGATAATGCAGTAACACTATCTAATGAACACGATGGAATTCAAGTAGTTGTAACCACTGTTAAAACTCTTGATGGAGACAGCATCGAAAACTATGCTTTACAAATGTACAACCAATACAAAATTGGAAAAAAAGACATGGGAATTTTGATATTGCTTGCTACAAAGGATAGACAAATCCGTGTAGAAATTGGAAGAGCTATGGAAATGTATGTTACAGATTCAAAGGCTGGAAGATTTATAGACAAATATGCATATCCATATTTGAAGAAAAACCAATTTAATACTGGTCTTATGAAACTTCAGGAAGCCTTAATAAATGAAGTGATTTCCACAACTTCCAAAGATAAAGTCACAGATTCTTCTAAAAATGAAACTGAAGACTCTTCTTCAAATTTTCTACCTGTAATCATTTTTATCTGTATCATTTTTATTCTGTTTGTAATTATATTTTTGGCTATTTACTCTATCTGTTCTAAATTTAATCAGAAAAAGAAAGAGATAGAAGAATTAGAAAAACAGTTAAATGATCTTTTAAAAATGAATCAAAAAATGCATAAATTAGCCATAGTTGAAAATGATAATCTTCATGCTAAGATAAAAAGTTTAACATTTAATAACGATACTCTAGCTCATAAGTATGATTGTCTTAAAGAATCTTATGACAAATTAAATGATAAATATAGAAAAGTTCAAACTTTATATCCTAATGCTGATAAGGAAGTTTCTGATATGATAGAAGAAGAAATTCGCCAAAAAGATTTGGCTATTGCCAAAGAAATGGATTTTGTTATTCAAAAAGTAATATCCTTAAAAGCTAGTAAAGATTTAGTTTCTAAACTTTCTGAAATTAGAAATTCTTATTCAAGCCTAAATGCATCACAAAAGTCATTTGTGAAGTCTGATATTTCTAAACTTGAAGATTTATATAACGATTCTTTAAAGTTAAAGAAAGATTATGATAAAAAAATTGAAGAAGAAAAAAATAAGAAAAATGCTAAAAATGCTAAAAATGCTGAAGAGAAAATTTTGTCTATCATTTCTGGTATAAATACTGGTAAAGAGAAGAATTTAAAAGACTTGAAAAAAGCCCAATCAATATATGATGACCTAAGCCCTGGTGCTGTGGCATATTTTGATACAAAGCTCATAAAACAAGTAAATCTTCTATATAAAGAAGCCAAAAAAGATAAAAAGCATAAAAAAGATGCAAAAAAACATAGAAACAACACATCTCATTCAAGCTTTGATGATTTTGATGATTTTGATGATTTTGATGATTTTGATGATTTCGGTGGCCATGGCGGATTCAGTGGATTCGGTGGATTTGGCGGAACATCTGGCGGTGGTGGCGCATCACGTGGATTCTAAAATTGATTATTTTCTAAAAAAAAGATATTGCAATGCAGTATCTTTTTTATTGTATTTCTGTATATTCTCTTGTTTTTTTATGTAAATTGTAGTATCATATATAAACATGGGCTATTAGCTTATGTAGTAATAATTTCAGATTGTAATCTGAGAAAGGAAGGTAAAAGTTATGAAAAAAAATTGGATATTTTCATTTGTAATGCTTTTTATCTTGTCAGTTTCACTTATAAATGGAACTACAGTACGGGCTATTTCATCTGAAAAAATCCAAATTCCCAGAACCGAACAAAATATTTTTATTTATGATGAAGATAATATCATAAATGATAAAACAGAAAAAAAGCTAAACAAAATGTTAGTTGAACTTGAAAAAAAGACTGGAGCAGAATTTGCTGTTATTTCAGTAAAAAGTTTACTTGATAACAGTATTGAAACTTACTCTAATACTGTATTTAATGAACTTAGTATTGGAAAAAGTGGAAAAGATAATGGAGTATTACTCTTATTCTCTCGTTCTGACAAAAAAGTTAGACTTGAAATTGGAAGAGGCCTAGAAGGTTGTTTAAATGATTCAAAATGTGGTCGAATACTTGATAACTATTTTGTTCCATACAGAGAAAAAGATAACTATTCAAAAGCTACCAAGATGACAGTTGAAGCTGTTTTAAATGTTCTTGTCAAAGAATATGACATTTCTATTAAAGATTTAGAAGATGTTTCTGTTGATGATGATACATTAGATTTTGGTACAGTAGCTATATTCATTCTTATACTTATAGCTTACATAGTTATTTCTCGTGGCAGCGACTCTGTTGGTGGTTCATCTGGCGGTTTTTTTAGTGGAGGTTCTAGCAGTTCATCTGGTGGTGGATTCGGCGGTGGATTTTCTGGCGGTGGAGGTGCTTCACGTTAGAAAAAAATATTGTATGAAATTGTAAAAAGACAAAATTTTAAGTACATCAGGAGGTAAATTTACAATGAAAACTATATCAAATTTAACAAAAACAATTATTGCAATCGCTTTAGTTTTAGTACTAGCATTATCATGGTTTTTTATGACCCAAAACAGTTTTGTAACTTTAAAAGAGGATGCTGATATGCAACAATCACAAGTAGAAACAGCTCTTCAAAGAAGAAATGACTTAATTCCAAATTTAGTATCAACTGTAAAGGGTTATACTAAACATGAAGAAAAAGTCTTTACAGAAATTGCCGAAGCAAGATCTAAGCTTTCAGGAAGTATTGAAAATGGAAATATTGAAGATATTAGTGAAGCAAACAACAATTTAAGTTCTGCGCTTAGTAGATTACTTGTAATCACTGAAAATTACCCCGAACTTAAAGCAAATGAACAATTTACTGCTTTACAAGATGAACTTGCAGGTACAGAAAATAGAATTTCTGTTGCAAGACAATACTATAATGAGAAAGTAAAAGCATATAATTCAAAGATTAAAAAATTCCCTTCCAGTATTGTAGCTGGAATTAGCGGATATAGTCCTATGAAATACTTTAAAGCTGATGAAAGCGCCAAAAGTGCACCTGTAGTTAATTTTTAATAAATAACTTTAACCTAAAAAGCGTATCGATAAATTATTAATTTATTGATACGCTTTATTTATGCTACATTTAATTCTATTCCTGTATTCATTACTTCATTTATAAAAGGTGTAGAATTATTTTCATAGTAGTTACTTTTACTGACCGGTAACTCCAAAAAATACTATTGACTAAATGCAAATTACATTATATATTAACAGTCAGAAGGTGAAAAATATGTACGATAATTGGGAAGAATTAGAAGCAAGTATACAAAACTGTCAAAAATGCAAATTATGCAAAGGAAGACAAAATATTGTCTTTGGCGATGGAAATAAAAATGCTAAAATAATGTTTATAGGTGAAGGGCCTGGAGCTGATGAAGATAGATTAGGAAAACCTTTTGTTGGGCGTGCTGGTAAGCTAATGAATATGGCCTTTCAAATGCTTGGAATAAAAAGAGAAGAAGTTTACATTGCAAATATTGTTAAATGTAGACCACCTTCTAATAGAAATCCCGAAGAGGATGAGTGTATAGCATGTATGGATTATTTGAGAAATCAAGTTCTTTTAGTAAAACCTGAAATTGTTGTTTTACTTCGGAAGTGTTGCTTTAAAACATATACTTGGTAAAGAATATGGTATAACAGCTTCTAGAGGAAAATGGTTCGAAAAACGTGGCATAAAATATATGCCAACATGGCATCCGGCGGCACTTTTAAGAGATGAAAATAAAAAAATTGAATTCATTAAAGATTTACAAAAAGTATTAGAAGTCTAATTTAAAATATAATATAAGGAGTTTTTAGATGTACCAATTAGAAGAAGTAGAAAAAAATGCGGAATATTGTTTAAACTGTAAAATGAAACCATGTTCAAACAAAGGATGTCCACTTAATAATAATATTCCAGAGTTTATAAGTTTTGTAAAAAATAAAGATTATAAAAATGCTTATAAAACTTTATGCAAAACCACTGTATTACCTGGAGTTTGTGGCTTAATATGCCCTCATCAAAAGCAATGTCAATCTGCTTGTGTTAGAGGGATTAAAGGAGATCCAGTTCAAATAGGAACTTTAGAATCTTTTGTGTTTGAAAAAGCACAAGAGGAAGGTTATTATTTAAAAGATTTTGTTGATATTAAAACTTTAGAAAATCCAAAACGAGTTGCTATAATTGGCGGTGGTCCGGCTGGTCTTACTGCTTCAGCATTTTTGAGGATTGCTGGTTTAGATGTTACTATTTTTGAAAAATATGATTATTTAGGCGGTTTATTATCACATGGTATTCCTGACTTTAGATTACCTAAAAAAACTATAAATGCAACTATTCAAAATATTTTAGATTTAGGTATTAAAGTAAAATACAATCAAGAATTAGGAAAAAATTTAACTTTAAAAGATTTAGAGAAGGATTATGATGCTATCTTTTTAGCTTTTGGCGCTAACAAATCAACTAAAATGAATGTAAAAGGCGAAGAATTGAATGGTGTCTTTGGTGGTAATGAACTTTTAGAATTTAATACACACCCTGATTATTCTGGAAAAACTGTAATTATTTGTGGTGGTGGAAATGTTGCTATGGATTGTGCAAGAACTGTTAAAAAACTTGGTGCTAAAAATGTAAAAGTTGTTTATAGGAGAGCCAGAGAGCAAATGCCTGCTGAGATTAAGGAAATTGAATGCGCTATTAATGAAGGAATTGAATTTTTATTTCAAAATAACATTTTTGAAATAAAAGGTGAAAAAAAAGTTAATTCTGTTGAGTTAATAAAAACTGAACTTGTTAAAAAAGATGGTGATTCAAGACTTTCTCCTGTAAATATTCCAAATAGTAATTATGAAATTAAAGCAGATTATGTAATAATGGCTTTAGGATCTACAACTGATGATTTTGTTAAATCTTTAAATTTGGAATTAGATAAATGGGGGTCTATAAAAGTTGATGAAAACCATAAAACTTCAAGCCCAAAAATTTATGCTGGTGGAGAACTTGCTGGTTCAAAAGGTACTGTTGCCTGGGCTGCTCGTTCTGGTAGAGATACGGCATATTCAATAATAAAAAATCTTATATAACAAAAAAATAATATATTGTTTTAATACAAAAACAATATATTATTTTTTTAAAAACTATCTTCGTTCTCTTTTGCTTCTCCAAATATTAACTTTTTAATTGCTTTTATTATAAGTGCAAATTTGCTTTGCTTTTTAGGAATTAATTGTAATGTTGGCTTAAATTCTCCACTTTCTATAGCATTATATTTTTCCTCTAGTTTTTCCATTTTCTTTACATAGTAATCATTAAAAAATGTATATCCTTCCATTGCTCCTAAGTAATCCTTGAATGTATATAATTTTCTTCTGTAATTTTCAACTTCTTCTAAATTTGTAATCTCTTTAAAAGCTTTGTCAAAATAGCTAGATATTATTAAATTTTGTGTTCTCATAAATGTTAAAGAAATTTCGTGTTTTAGTTCTTCTATTTTTTTCAACATTCCATCAATTCTCTTGTTTCTGTCGTCAATTCCAGCTATTCTATTATTTATTTTAATTATTTCTTCTTCTGCATTTAATATATCATCAACAGCATTTTGAATTGCCATAAATGTTTTTGGCGAGGTAAGGCTTGCAAATTTTTCTTTAAATTCATCTGTACTATTTAATGTACTTTTAAATAATACATCTTCACCTGTTATGTATGCTAATTGTTGAACTAGGCAACATTCTAATGGATAGTATGAAGGACTGTTTGTTTCAAAACTTATTCCAAAATATTTTACAAATTCTTTTGGAATTTTATTTACTTTTGAGGCTATTAGTTGCACTGCTGCTTCATTTAATCCTAATCCATATATTTTAAATTCAGTATAATCACAAAGTCCCATTCTTAGTAGATAATTTCTCTTGTCTTTTATTTCCTGAAGATAATGTATGCACTCATGTATTGCAAATTCTTCTAAGTCTTCATCTTGTATATGTTCATTAAAATATATTGATGTGTTTTTATAAAAGTAATTTGCTTCTGCCATGCCTTCTGGCATTTTGGCTTTGTACATATTTAGTCTTGATAGTTTGATAAATAATTTATTTTGATTTAAATTGTATTCAGGAAAAGTTTCGCATAGTTTAAGAGAAACATTCATTGCAATTGAGTTTATTTTTAGTGTGTCTAGTTTTTCTATTACTTCTATTCCATCTTTTTTTAGCTCTGTTTCAATACTCATACTTTTCTCCTTAGTTTACATTATACCTTATCTCATATTATACTATATTTTGATATTTTTTTACATTGCAAGTATATTAAATGTTGGTTACATTTTTATGACAAAAAAGTACAGTGAAACGTTTGCTAATAAAAAGAATTGAGTTAAAGTTATAACCCGGAGTTCCTTTTTCTGTAAGACTTTTTTCATACTATTATTGCTTTTATTTCATTTTCTTCCAAGCCCGTTATTTCCATTACTTCTTGGAAATTTATCTTTCTTTGAAGCATCTTTTTAGCTAACTCTATTTTTTCTAATTTTCTTCCTTCTTCTCTTCCTTGTTTTTTTCCTTCTTCTCTGCCTTCCTTTAAACCTTCTGTTTTCCATTTCTTTTTTCCTTTTTGCTCTCCTCTTCTTAGTCCAGATTCATACTTCTTATTTTCTCCAATTTTTCTTAAGAATTCTGCTATTCTTATTGACTCGTATAACTCTTCTTGTTCTGGCCCTACACTTATTACTTTCATTGTTTTTACTGCTTTGTCTACTTTTTCGTTTTCTTTTCTTGCCATATCTATCATATCCTTTCTTCCTGCAAATAACCACATCCATTGTTCTAGTTTTTTTTTACCCCTTTCCATTTTACCAAATGGATTTATTGGATACAATACCATTTGATTCAATATTTACTTATTAGTACAATAATGCACAATTATTACTTTAATATCTTTTTTCAATTTTATTTTTGTTTTTTATTGGTATTTTGCCTGAAATCGGCTTTAGATTTAAACTTTAAAAATTTGTAATTAAATATTTTTTGAATAATAATTTTCATTCTTGCAACAATTGTGCAATATTTTACTTTGCATAGTTTATCAGATTTCTTTTTCTTTTGCAATAGTTTTACATAATTTTTCACTTTTTAAAATTTCGCAGAAAAAAACTTTATTATAATATACAAAACCCGGAAGGATTTAGTTTCCTTCCGGATATTGTTATTTTATAACTATATTATAAATTCTATTTTTTACATAAATTTCTTTAACTATTGTCTTTCCATCTAATTTTCCTTCAATAGCTTTATGAACTTTTTCCTTAACTGATTCCTCATCTTCATCAACTAAAATTTGTACAGTTGCTTTTAATTTTCCATTAAATTGAATTGGAAGTGTTTTTTCATCATCAACTGTTTTTGCTTCATCAAATTTTGGCCATTCACATGAAGAAATTGGTTTTTCAAATCCTGCCATTTCATTTAGTTCTTCTGTTATGTGTGGTGCAAATGGATTTAATAATATTAAGAATGTTTTAAATTCTGCTTTATTTACTCTTTTTAATTTGTAAAATTCGTTTACCAATGTCATAAATGTTGAAACTGAAGTGTTAAATTTCATTTCTTCTATATCTTTAGATACTTTCTTTATTGCTTTATGCATTGATTTTTCCATTTCAGCAGAATAGTTTTCACCTTCTACTAATAAGTCTTTTAAGTTATATACTCTATCTAGGAATTTGCTACATCCACGTATACTATCCATTGACCAACTTGCAGATTGGTCAAATGGTCCCATAAACATTTCATAAACTCTAAATGTATCTGCTCCAAATTCATTTACTATATCATCTGGATTTATTACATTTCCTTTTGATTTTGACATTTTTTCTCCATTGTCCCCTAAAATCATACCATGTGATGTACGTTTTTGGTATGGTTCTTTTGTTGGTACAACGCCAATATCATATAAGAATTTGTGCCAGAATCTTGAGTATAGTAAGTGTAATGTTGTATGTTCCATTCCACCATTATACCAGTCAACTGGTGACCAATATTCTAATGCTTCTTTGCTTGCTAATGCTTCATTGTTATGTGGATCCATGTATCTTAAGAAATACCATGAAGATCCAGCCCATTGTGGCATTGTGTCTGTTTCTCTTGTTGCTTTTCCACCACAGTGTGGACATGTTGTGTTTATCCATTCTGTTTGTTTTGCAAGTGGTGATTCTCCATTTTCTCCTGGTTCAAAATCTTTTACTTCTGGCAATACTAATGGTAAATCTTTTTCATCTAATGGTACCCATCCACATTTTTCACAATGTACCATTGGTATTGGTTCTCCCCAATAACGTTGTCTTGAAAATACCCAGTCACGCAATTTGTAGTTTACTTTTTTTGTTCCTATTTTGTTTTCTTCTAGGTATTTTATAACTTCTTTTTTAGCTTCTTTTACTTCTAGTCCATTTAAGAATCCAGAATTTATCATTTTACCTGTTTCAACATCTGTAAATGCTTCTTTTTCAAGGTTTACATTTTTTCCATCAACAACTTGAATTATTGGTAATCCGAATTTTGTCGCAAATTCATAATCTCTTGTATCATGTGCTGGAACTGCCATTATTGCTCCTGTTCCATAACTTGATAACACATAATCTGATATCCAAATTGGTATTTCCTTGTTTGTTAATGGGTTTATTGCTTTAACACCTTTTATTTCAACTCCAGTTTTGTCTTTATTTATTTCTGAACGTTCAAAGTCTGATTTTAAAGATGCTTGTTTTTGGTATTCTTTTATTTCATCTAAATTTGTTATTTTTTCTTTTAATTCTTCTATTAAATGATGTTCTGGAGCTATTACCATATATGTTGCACCAAATAATGTGTCTGGTCTTGTTGTATATACTTTTAAACCTTCTTTTAGTCCTGGTACTTGGAATATTACTTCTGCTCCTTCTGAACGGCCTATCCAATTTCTTTGTTGTGTTTTTATTTTTTCTAGATAATCAACATCATCTAAGTCATCTATTAGTCTTTGTGCATATTCTGTTATTTTTAGCATCCATTGTGATTTTTCTTTTTGTACAACTTCACTTCCACATCTTTCGCAAACACCGTTTACAACTTCTTCGTTTGCTAGTCCTACTTTACAACCTGTACAGAAGTTTATTGGCATTGTTGCTTTATATGCTAGACCATGTTTATATAGTTGTATAAATATCCATTGTGTCCATTTATAGTAATTTGGATCTGTTGTGTTTATTTCTCTTGACCAATCAAATGAAAATCCTAATGATTTTAATTGCTTTTTGAAGTGGTCTATGTTTTGTTTTGTTATTACTTTTGGATGTATATGATTTTTTATTGCAAAGTTTTCTGCTGGTAATCCAAATGCATCAAATCCTATTGGATATAATACATTGTATCCTTCTAATCTTCTTTTTCTTGCTATTATATCTAGTGCTGTGTAACTTCTTGGATGTCCAACATGTAGTCCTTGTCCTGATGGATATGGAAATTCGATTAGTCCATACCATTTTTTCATTGTATAATCATTTTTAGCATTAAATGTTCCTTCTTTTTCCCATTTTGTTTGCCATTTTTTTTCGACTGTTTTAAAATTATATGACATAGTAAAACTCCCTTTCTTACTGTAACTTTGCTTATTATATAACATATTAGGCTGATTTTCAAGCAATAAATGCCATCAAGCCATAAATTGTTGAATTTTTAAAAGCAGTAAGATAATTACTTACTGCCTTTTGGATTTTTATAAAAACTATAATATTAAATTAATTTCTGGTTCAGGTAAATTTTCTAGCTTTAGCTCTCCGGAATATAATTTGTCAAGTTGCTCTTTTCTCAAAATTCCTTGTTTCATAAGTGCTTTAGAAATAATGTCTAGTTTATTCATCTTTTTATTTAAGACATCTGTTGCAACTTTTTCTGCTTCTTTTAGAATTTTATTAATCTCTTCTGTTAAAAGATTTTTTTGCTTTTCTGATAAATATTGAGTTTGAATTTCATTATCAATAGCAAAGCTATTATATTCACCAAAATTTTCACTATCATTTAATCCAAATTGCAATATCATTCTTTTAGCATAATTAGTTGCTCTTTCCATATCTCCACGTTTTCCAGCACTTGGTTCAAAATTTTTCAATTTTGTTGCTATATCCCCTGCCAGGCTAACTGCTATTTCATTGATGATTTCTTTTCTACTTTGTGAATGTACAACATTCTTTTTATCTTCAATGCAATTAACTCCTAAATAATCTTTAGTTGGAATTACTGATACAACATTAATTATGCTATATTTATTTTGTAATTCCTTTGCTACTATAAAATGTCCAGTTTCATGAACTGCAGTATTTTCTAGTATTTGTGTGTCCATTCTATGAAATTTCTGAATTTCTGATTTGTGAACACTTAAAATAGAACTTGTGTCTAATTTGCATTTTCCTTGATTTTTCGCTTTTACCATTGCTACATCTAATAAATTTAAAGTTCTAGCTGGATTAGCTGTAAAATAATCAAATGCAGTCGCTTGTGCAATAACTTCATCAAGCATTTTTTCACTTACTTGAACACCATGAAATTTTTCTAATCTGTCAAGTTGAGAAATTAACATTTTAGGTAATTCTTGATTTGTAGGTTCTTCTACTTTAATTTTTTCAAATCTTCTACAAAATGCAGGATCTTTTGATAAATATTTATCATATTCATAATCTGTTGTAGCTCCAATGACTCTTACATTTCCAGTTGCTAATAAAGGTTTAAGTGCATTAGCAAAATCATGTGTACCTTCACTGCTTCTACCCATACCGATAACATTATGTATTTCATCGATAAATAAAATTGCATTTTTGTTTTTTTCAAGAAATTTTTTTATTTCCTCAAATTTTTCTTCTGCTTGACCTAAATACTTTGTATTTGTCATTAAAGTATCTACATCTAATTCAAAAATTTCTGCTTGTTCAAGTTCTTTAGGACATTGCTTTTTAGCTATTCTTTCTGCTAGTCCTTGAACTATTGCAGTTTTACCAGTTCCTTCTTTACCTGTTAAAATTACATTTTTAATAAGCATTTTCAGCATAATATTAAAAGCTAATTCAATTTGATCATCTCTACCTAGAATTAGGTTTTCTTTTTCTGGATCAACATTTATTTTTCTTAAAGATTCTGGTATGTATCCATTTTCTTGGGCAATTTGACCTGACACTTTATCTTTAGCTATGTCTGAATTTTTATCTTCTTGTTTAAATTCCCCAAATGTTCCATTTTCCAATCTTTCTTTTGAAAAAACATCTAGCATTTCAAGTGGAAATATTGAAATTCTCAAAATACAATCATCTACTGTTATTTCAGGAATAGGAAATATTCTTGACCAAATCTCATTTTTTCTTCCCATTAATACAAATATTATGCAATCGAGATTTACCTTTTCGAGTTTTAATTCTTTGGCAAGTCTTTCTGCTTCTTTCATAATTTCACGTACTTCTTTTGAATAAACAATTTCTTTTTTTCTTCTCTTTCGAGGATTAATTGTTTCTATAAATTCTTTTTCCAAACAATAATCTTCTAGTAAGTCATCATAAAAATTGTCGCCTTTATCAAAGTACCCATTTTGCATCAAATATTTTCCAAGTTTGTTTTTTTCACTTTCAATAATTGTTGCTAATAAATAATCTGAAGTTAGTACGTTTGCGTCCCTTATTTTGACGGACCGATTCACTGCCCTTTCTATAAGAGCTCGTACTTCTTCATTTACGTTAGTTTTCATAAAAAATCTCCTTTCCGCAAAACACTTTTGTTTTGACTCCTATATTATACTCTCAGTGAACTATTTATGTCAAGCAATTTTCTGTTAATTCAACTTTAGTATCTTTGCTAGTATCTATTCTAGCCATTGTGCCTATTGGAACTACAATTTTCTTTTCTATATGCCCAAAATTGTTTGATTTAATAATTGGAAATTCATACTCATTATTCAATGTGCCTAACACTATCTGTTCTAGAGCAATCTTACTTTCATGTTCATAATTTCCAATCCATAATCCTTTAATTTTGTCAAATACACCATTTTGTTTCATAAAATATAAGTGGTTGCTAACCATCTCTGGTCCAGTTTCAAATCCCAATTCTTCAATAAATAGAATTTTATTTGTGAAATCTACACTATATTTCCCAGCTGACAAACCTCGCATTAATGTTAGATTTCCACCTATTAGTTGACCTTCTGCAAAACCTTCTTTTATTGTTTTATATTCATCTGTTTTTTCTCCTAGTTCTAAGCTCTTATTTACAAATCGTTCTATTGCTTTATTGTAACTATAATCTGTTTCATCTGTTGCAATTGTTTTAAAATTTGTTGCACTAAATGTTACTAAACCTGTTTTTTCTGTAATTATATTTGTAAGTGAAGTAATATCGCTGTAACCACATATTATTTTAGGGTTTTCTTTTATTTTTTGAAACTCCAAATATTCAAATGTTGTGTTTGAGTTTTCTCCACCTTTTGCACACCAAATCATCTTTATTTCTTTGTCGGCAAACATTGTGTTTATATCTTCTGCTTTTTCTTTAGCACTAGCCCCATAACCATATGTGTTTGAATATATATTTTTTGAAAATTTTACTTTAAATCCACTTTTTTCAACTATTTTCTTAGCTTGTTTTATTTCTTTAACATTGTCTCCAATTATCGGATCTGAAGGAGCTACAACACCTATTGTATCTCCTATTTTTAAACTTTCTGGAATTATCATCTTTCTACTTTCCTTTATTTAATATTTCTTTCATTTCATCATATTTTGTTTCTTCTTCTGAATATTCTTCTGGCTTTAGTCCTACTCTAACTTCCATGTATTTTTCTAGCCACATGTATATTATTGTAAATATTATTCCTACTATTATCATTGAAATTGCTGTTGTTGTTTTACTTAATAAAAATGCTGCACATATTCCACCAACTGCTTTTGCTACATTTGCAACCATGTCTTTTGCTGCAAATATTTTTGTATCTATTTTCTTGTTAGAGAAACTCTTTAAAAATTTATCCATACTTGTATAATAAATTCCTTGACAGAAGTTAAAAATTAAGCTCATTACTATTACAAGTAAAAATAATATTATGCTTTTATTTGCTCCTAGTCCACACACTCCTGCAAAAAAGCATGTTATTGATAATGTTTGTGCTATTGTTATTAAAGATTTGTTTTTTCTTAACCTTTGGAATCCTTCTTGCTTTTTAGAAGAATATGCACTAACAAAACTTCCAAATGCTGCAACTATTGTTATTACTATTGCTGGTATGTCTAATTCTTGTAGTATACTTACATAGTAACTTGTTAGAATTGTAATTATGCTTCCTATTAATGACGCGCACAATATTAGAGCTTTTAGTCGTTCAGATTCTAGAGTATATTTGAGTCCCCCTTTTATATCTTGCAATTGTTTCTTTTCTAGTAATTGGTTAATATTTTTCTTTTTTCTTTGCACTGGTTCTATAAAACACGCTGATAATATTACTACAAATATTAGTACCAGAAGTGAACACACAATTGGAATATATCCATTTACCATAAATAAAAATCCACCTATTATTTTTGAAATAGCATTATATAAATAATAACCAGATGCTCCTTCTGCATTTATTTTCGAATATATTTTCCTTTTATGTCTAGATGGTGGTATGGATTCACTTAATAAACTTGGTTCTACTATATTTTTTATAGAAAATGCTATTGCTCCTATAAATTCTGCAAATATTAGGTCTCTTAAATTTCTGCTTAGCATTATAATTACCATGTATAAACAATTAAGAATGTTTGCAAATATTAAGCTATTTTTTCTACCTAAAAATTCTACAATGATATTTCCTGGAATTTGCATTACACTTCTAAATATTGAATTAAACGTGTTTTTTAATACTACATCTGCTGATTTTATATTTTTCACCTGTGTTAAAAACAAGAAATCTATTGTATAATAAAACAAATAATCCCAGGCTATCTTTTTGTATGTTGTAAATATTCTCATATTTGTTTTTCTCATTTCTCGTTTTTGTTCTTTTGTCATTGTATCTTGTTTTTTTGGTGTTTTATTTGTTGTTTCTTTTGTATTGTCTGCCATTTATTTCCCCTTTTTTATTTTATTTCTATTAATGCTGTGCTTAGCCCATAGCCTTCTTTTTCTACTCTATATGAATGTATTAAATCATGGTTACAAACACTACATATTTTGCTGTCTATTATATTTTCCTTTTTTAATCCAGCTTTTTCTAAAATTATTTGATTTATTAAAACTGTGTCAATATGCCATTTTTTTCTTTTTGTTGTTTCTTCTATTATTTGATTTTTTTCTATTTCTTTAAATTCATTTTCAAATAGCTTTTCTACCTCTTCCTCTACCTCAAAATGACATTTTCTTATTGATGGACATATACAACAAATTATATCCTCTGGGTTACAGTTAAATTCCTTTTGCATTTTTTCTACAGTTTTTACAGATATTCTTTGTAAAGTTCCGCGCCAGCCTGAGTGCACATTTGCTATTACCTTTTTTACTGGATCGAAAAATATTAATAATATGCAATCCGCATTTGTTGTTACTAACATCAAATTTTTCTTGTTTGTTATTAACCCATCTGTTGCTTTGTATTTTCCAGTATTAAAATCTGGTTTATCTTTGTTTATCTTTTTATCCACTATTTGTACATTATCTGTATGCATTTGGCTTGCTTTAACAAGATTTTCGTATTTACTTCCAATTGCATTTGTTAATAATTTATATGATGTATTTGCATGCTCTTCTTCTGAGCCTTCTAGTGGCTTTTTGCTTGTTGTTGCAGTTCTAAAGTTCATGTTTGTACCTAATGAATATGCATGTGAAATTATGTCTTTATATTCTAGCAATCTTCTAAATTGTAGATATTCTACATTTCCTTTTTTTACATGAATCACATTTTCATTTGATAAATCCATACTTACACTCCTTAAATTTCTTTTTCCATTTTTCTTATTATTTCATCTTTTGATTTTTGGTCTATATAATTATATTTGTTGTTATTTTGTCTTGGATTAAACCCACAAACCATTTTATAACTGCAATATTCACATGGTGTTTTTCCTTTTTTATTATATGGTTTTAGGTCAATTTTTCCTTCATATATTTCTTTTGAAATATCTTTTATTGTTTTATATATATAATCTTGAAGAATTTTAAATTCTTCTTTTTTTACTCCATTTGTCCATTTTTCATTTATTGTACCAGATGCTGTTAGTGCTGCTGGCACTAGTTTCGAGCTTCCTTGTTTTAGTGTATTATCATTCATTTTTATTATTTTAACATCTGCTATTATTAAGCCTTTCATTCTAAAGTTCTTTCTTATCATTTCTTCTATTTGCTCTTCATCCATTTTTTTGTCTGCTTTCATCATTTGTTCTAGCAAAGAAAAATAAAATATTCCTGCTGGCATTATATCTTCTTGCTTACATATTGCATCTGTATATGTAAGTAATTGTATTTGTAAACCTGCATACACTTCATTTAAATCAATGTTTTTTGCTGATGATTTGTAATCTATAATTCTTAAGTATTTTCCGGTCTTCAGTAGTTGATGTATCTATTCTGTCTATTTTTCCTGTAATTTCAACTCTTTTACCATTCTCCAAATTTAATATAATTGGTTCATATTTTCCTTTTTTACCAAATTCTATTTCTGTTCCTTCTATGCTAAAGTCACTATATATTATTGTCTGAATTATGTACTTTAATGCCTTTGATACAATTTTCTTTAACCTTCTTACTAAAATCTTATATTTAGCTGTAGCAGTAAATATATAGTTTTTAGTTTGTCCTAAATTTTCATCTATTATATTTGATACAATTTTTAGTATGTCCTCTTCTTCTAGTTCTGCTAATTCTACTTTTTCTTCCCTTACTTTTTGGAAAAATTCGTCTATTGTTTCATGCATAAATGAACCTGTATTAAAACTTTGTATTTTTAGTTCTTCTTTTTCTTTTAGCTTTAATCCATATTGCAAATAATATGAAAATGGACAACTTCTATATCTTTCTAATTTTGAAATACTTGTTTTTAGTGTATTTCCATATAGTTTATCTATATTTTCTTTTTCTATTTTTTGTGGCAAATTTGTGTAGTTTAAAGCTTGAATATCTTGTTGTAGTTGATTTTTCCAATTGTTATTTTGTTTATAGTAATTATATATTAAGTACCATATATCTTCTATTTTTTCATTTTCTCTAGCATGTGCCATATTTTCAATTAATTCTTCATAAGTTATTTTTTCATTTATAATTTCATATTTTTTGCCCATTACATCACTTTTTTCTTCTAGTTTAGGGTATATTTTTTTTATTTTGTTTATTAAAATTGATGGTCTTAAAGATTTACCATCACTATCTGATGATGCATATGATAAATATATTTGCTTTTCTGCTGTTGTAAATGCTTTATAAATATTAAAGTTGTCTTCATAGAGTCTGTCTATTGTATTTTTAGCCAATTCTATTCCATTTTGTTTTAATATGTTTCTGTCTTGATCATTAAAAAATCCTTCATCTTTGTTTACACTTGGAAAAGCTCCATCATTTAATCCTATTATAAATACTGTGTCTACTTTATGGCTTCTTGATCTGTCTACATCTCCAAATGCGACTTGGTCAGCTGTTCCAGGAATTTTTCCTAATTCGCTATTTTTTAATCCTATTTTTAGAATTTTATAAAATTTATCTATTGTTAAATTGTCTTTTTCAAATATTAAAACTATTTCATCTAATATTTCTAATATTATTTTGTAACTTGTTTTATACTCTGAAGCTAATTCTAATAATTGATTTTCTTCTAGTTTTTCTATTTTTGCTTTTACTTTTTCAGGTATTTTTTCATCTAACATAATTTCGTATAATGATTTAGCTATTCCTTTGGCTGTTTTGTCTTTTCTTATTTTATTTTGAAGTTCTACAAGTGGTTCTATTATTTGCTTTCTTAATTCATTTAGCCTTTCAATTTCTTGCACTTTTTCTTTATCATCTAAACCATACACAAAGTCTTTTTTCCACTTACTTTGTTTTATTCCCCATTTGTTACAATAATTTTCTAGTTTAAATATTTCATCATTTTCTATATTGCAAAATCCTAGTTTTATATATCCAAAAACTGCTTCATTTGCAAAGTTTTTATTTATTATTTCTAGAATCGATAACACATGTTTTACAATAATATTTTGGTCTAAGTCTTTTTTAGTATCTATAAACACAGGTATGTCATAACTTGCAAATATTGCTTTTACTAGTGATTGATAGCTATCTAAATTTTTTGTTATTATTGAAATGTCTCTATAATGCATATTATTTTTTCTTACCAATTTTGTTATTTGTTTTGCAATTTCTTCTATTTCTGAATATTGGTTTTTAGCAAGAAATAAGCTTATGTTTTCCACATTTTCTGCATATTTTGTGGATTTTATATTATAAATATTTTCACTTAGGTGTTTTAATTCTTTTGTTTTGAACCTGTATTCTTTTTCTAAGGCTACTGGCTCTTCCATTTTGAAGTTGTTTTCTTCTACTAGGTTTAGTATTTTTGTTAATGTTTGCTTGTTTGAGTAATATATGTCTGTATCTGGATTTATTGCATATTCTAGCTTGTCTATTGTTATTGTTATATTTACTTGTTTACTAAGTAAAATCATCTTTTTTATTATTTCATATTCTTGTTTTGTAAATCCTGCAAACTCATCTATATAGATTACGCTATCTGTTACAATGTCTGTTTTTTCTATATTGTTTGCTAAAATTTCTAGCAAGTCATCTTCTTCTATATATTCTTTTGAAATTTTTCCTTCAAATTCGCTATATATTAGTTTCATGTCTGCAAGTTTTGTTTTTAAATATTTATCTTCTTGCTTTTGTTCTTCTTGCTCCAAATCTTCTATGCTTATTCCATGTTGTTTAAACTCTCTTATTGCTCTTATGCTTAAATCTATATTTTCATCTGATTTTCCTAAAAATTTTAGTTTTTCTTTGTTGTTGCTTAATATAGAATAAATAAGCATTGCTTTACCACATTTTGAAAGTTTTGCTTTTTTTCCTTGCCCAATTTCATTTATTACTCTGTATGCCATTCTGCTTAAGGTTACTACTTCGGCATTTAATGCGGATTTTGAGTTTAATTTGTCCATTAGCTTTTTTTCTGCTGTGAATGAGAATTGTTCTGGAGTTATTATATATATTTTCTTTTCTTTTTCTATTTGTTTTGCCACCTCGGAAAAGCAAAAGTCACTTTTCCCAGTTCCTGGCTTTCCATATATTAATCTTAGTCCCAATTTTGTTTTGTATGGTTGTTTTTCCATACTCTCCTTTCATATTTTTCTTCTTAAATTTTATACTAGATATATAAAAATAGCAAGTTTTATTAAATTATTTGATAGCATAAACTTTTAGAAAAATATACCAAACTTTATTATATATTTTTATTTGTAACTCCCACCTTTTAACTGTCTGTAATTCCATAACAGACAGTATAAAAGTCGGTCCCCCCGAATTGTTACTGCATAAAAATATATAATAAAGTTTTTGATTAGTTAAGTATGTAAAAAGCTTAAGGTTTTTCTTCCTTAAGCTTCTCTTCTCCAATAAAATAAATATTGTTGTGCCAAACCTGCCAAATTGCCAAACTTTTCATTTGCAATTTTCTCAATTTGTTTTTTACTTACTTTCGTTTCATCTGGATTTCTTATATATAAATCATTCATAACTCTTCTTACCCAAACATCTATTGGAAAAACTTCAAATCTTTTTAGGTCTGAAAATAGTAAAATACAATCTGCAACTTTAGGTCCTACTCCTGATAGTGTTAGTAGTTTTTCTCTTACTTCAAATGTGTTTGGATTTTTTCTTAATTCTTGCAAATCTACCTTTTTTTCTAAAATCATTTTGGTTGTTTCATATAGTCTTATATCTCTAAATCCTAACCCTAAGCTTCTATAGTCTTCTACTGTAACATTTTCTAATTCTTTTGGAGTTGGAAATGTATAGTATTTCTTCCCTTCAAATTCTAATTCTTTCCCGTATTTTTTTGAAAGTTTTTCTATTATTCCTTTTATTCTCGGAATATTGTTGTTCGCTGAGATTATAAAAGATATTATTGTTTCCCATAAATCTTGATTTAGTATTCGTATTCCTTTTCCATATTCAATACTTGTTTTCATATTTTCATCAATTTTTGAAAGCTCTTCTTTTATTTTTTTATAGTCTCTTTTTAAATCAAAATATTCTTCCACTGTTTCTCCGAATGTCTTTTTTGCATTGTCCTTTGAATATTATAGCTCTGTTTTCTTTTTTTACATTTAATATGTTTTCCCCAAAAATTCCAGTATAACTGCCATCTTCTTCTTGAGTCCATCTAAAACATTGTCCGCATTCAAATATATCTTTTGGTTCAAATGAGTCAATTTTTTCAATTTTATATTCTTGTGTTTTCATAGTATTACTTCCTATTTAAGTATTTTTATCTTTTTCATTATACTATTTAGTTATATTTATGTCAATTATAAAATATGGTTATTTTCATTACGAAAAAGTTACGAAAAAGTTACGAAAACGTCAAAAATTCGTAATGCCAAAAAAACTAATTTTTAAATCCTTGCCCTAACACTTCTCTAGAATTAGTTATTATTATGAAACTATTAGCATCAATTTTTCTAGCCATCAATTTTATTTTTGCAATATCTTTTCTTGGTGCTACGCACATTAGTATCAACTTTTCTTTGTTAGTATACATCCCTTTTCCATATAATCCTGTTGTTCCTCTTTTTATTTCATTTTCAATATTTTTTGCAATTTCTTCACTTTTATCAGATATTATTATCATCATTTTTGTAAAGTAAATTCCTTCGAAAAGAATATCTATTATTTTCCCCATTAAATATATTGCTATTGCTGAATATAGCCCTATTTCTATTTCTTTAAAAAATAGCATATTTAGGCAAATAATAATAAAATCTATAATAAGTATTATATTGCTTGTTCGTATTGTTGGATTGTATTTTTTTGCAATGTAACTAATTAAGTCGCTTCCACCTGTTGATGAATTTTCTTTTAATAATATTGCTGTTCCTATTCCTATTATAATTCCACCATATACACATGCTAAAAATCTATCATTTGTTAGTGGTTCTATTTTATCTAAGATGTCAATAAAAAATGATAGTGATATTGTTCCTATTATTGATTTTATAAAAAATGCTTTTCCTATTTTGTATCCAGAAAATAAGAACAGTGGTATATTTATTGACATTATTACAGTTCCCATTGGTATTTTTAATAAATAATATGTGATTGTTGCTATTCCTGCAATTCCACCTGATGATAATTGGTTTGGTAGTAAAAATAAAGCTATTCCTACTGCCATTGTAAAAGAACCAACTATTGTTCCTATTATTTCTTTTAAAATTTTTTTAACACTTGCTTTTTCTTCTTTTTTCACTGTATTCTCCCTTGTTTATTGTTTGCTTTTTAGGAATTTTTATACAGTTTTAAGTATAAAAAGCAAATGCACTACATAGACTAAATTGGTCTATATGGTGCATTACATCATCTTTTAATATTAATTTTAATCTAAATATGTTTCAGTTATATCTATTTTAGATTTACCTTGTTTTATGCTTTTGTCTTGTTTTAATACTAGGTCCACATCATATGTATCTTTTAGTTTTTGCACATTTTCTTTTTTGTGCCCTATTACATTATTGGCATCTATTGGATTTACAGTTACTTGGACTTTTTTTACTTTTACATTTAGTTTTTTTATTTTACCAACAATTGCATCATACCACATTCCTGATTCTACTAGTTGTCTAAATGCTGGGTGATAAGGCCCTGCTACAACTTCACTTTTTTCGTTTTGAGGGTCTGATATTTCGTCTGTGTTTTGAAGCCCTATTCTTATTATGTCTATTTTTTTGTCTGCAAAAATTCTTACAATTTCTTTGCAAATTTCAACTGCTTGTACTACTGAAAGTGGTTCATATATGCCTTGTTTGTATTCTTCTTCTAGTTTAGTATTTTTTACTACTAATACTGGGTATATTCTTATCATTTTTGGCTTTAATTTTACTAATGATTTTGCTGTATTTATTTCATCTATTCTTGTGCTTTCTGGTAAACCTACCATCATTTGGTGTCCTAATTTAAAGCCATACCATCTAATTAATTTTGATGCTTTTTTTACATCTTCAAATGTGTGGCCTCTATTTGCTCTTTTTAGGATATAGTCATTTGCTGATTGTACACCTAATTCTATTGTTTTTACTTTGTATTTTTTTAGTCTTTTTAGAATTTCTTTGTTTATACAATCTGGTCTTGTTGAAACTCTAATGCTTTCTACTTTTCCTGATTTTACATATTCATATGCTGTTTGTAATAATTCTTCTTGTCTTTCTGTTTCAATTGCTGTAAAACTTCCACCAAAAAAAGCTATCTCTATTTGTGCATTTTCATCTGTCATGCTTTTTAGGTAATCATCTATTATTTTTTTTGCTTTTTCTTTTGTCATATTTGTTTTTTGTCCACTTATAGATTTTTGATTACAAAATATACAGTCATTTGGGCAACCTAGATGTGGTACAAATATTGGTATTATGTATTGTTTTTTCATAGATTTACCTTCCTTTTCTATTTAAAATTTTCTAATGCCTTTTTTGCAGCCATCATATGTGCTTCTTTTTTGCTTTTTCCACTTCCTTTTGCTAGTACTTTTCCATTACATTTTACTTGTGCTTCAAAGGTTTTGTCATGGTCTGGTCCTGATTCTTTTGTAATTTCGTATTTTATTTTTACTTCTCCATGTACTTGTAGTTTTTCTTGTAATACTGTTTTGTAGTCTTTGTCTCCTACATGTTTTGTTGCAATTTCTATTTCGTCTTTTAGGTTTTCTATTATAAATTTTTCTGCTTCTTTTAGTCCACCATCTAAATATATTGCTGCTATTACTGCTTCTACACTATCGGCTAATATTGCAGGTCTTTTGTTTCCTCCTGTTTTTATTTCTGATTTTCCTAAATATAAGAAATCACTAAAATTATGCAATTTTGCTACTTTGTATAAGCTTGCTTCACATACTACTGTTGCTCTAACTTTAGTCATTTCTCCTTCTTTTAGCTTGGGATATTTTCCATATATATATTTGCTTGATATAAATTCTAATATGCTGTCTCCTAAAAATTCTAATTTTTCGTTACTGCTTACATTGTTTTCATATGCATATGATGTGTGTCTTAATGCGTTTTCTAGTAATTCTTTATTTTTAAATGTATATCCTATACTTTCTTCTACTGCTTCTATATTCAACTTTTTTCTCCTTTTTTGATTTGATATTTGATTATAAATATGGTTATTTCGCATTCTTTACTAATCTTCTATATTATATACTATTTTACAGAATTTGCAAGTGTATATTTTTGATAAAATTTTATGTTATTTTTGTTGTTTTGCTAAATTTTGTCTTTTTTACCACTTTCTATTGTTTTTTAGTCTTTTTTTGAAAAAAACGCCACATTAGTGGCGCTATGTTAATATTGTTTAATTTATATTTAACTATTTTTTCAAAATTTTATATTGTTCTGATTTTTGGTTCACAGGATTTAGTTCTATTTAATATAAAGTGCAAGGCGACTACCATAGTAGCTGACGGTATCTTTCGGCTCGTCGTAGCTGCGACAACTGGGTGAGTGGGGATAATCACAGTAGCCTCCACGAAGAACTCGAATGTTGGTGTCATAGGCCTCTAGTGTCCATTCGAACAAATTCCCTCCTAAATCTCTAATATTATTTATACTATCATTTGAATAATTACTATTTCCTGTTGTTGTGACACTTCCACTTGAATTATTTCCAAATGATGTATTTGTTATTTTATCTTTGTCAGCACCATTTTTCGCCCAATTTAGCAATGTATCATATTGACTTCCCCATATCATACTGCTTTCTACTGAACCATTTTTTCCTGTATATTCTTTTTGTTTGCTGTATAATCCATACCAGCTTGATGTTGCACCATTATGTGCTGATGTTGGAATTACTCCTGATTTTGATTGCACATCTCCATCATTAGCATCACTTGAAGTAGCATTGTTCAAACTTGTTTCATATCTTCCCACATAAAATCCACCATATTTTGCTACACTTATTGCCATACTTCTATAATCCTTTTGCATATCCAAAAGTGTCAAGCCTATCGTATTAAATTTAGATGCATCACCATAATCGCCATTAGTCAAATATGCTGGTTCTCTTAATCTACTATCCGCACTGTATGTTTTATTTTCTGTTCCAAATTTTTCTCCTGACTCTGTTGCATATAATTTTCCAACTATATCTGTACTATTATGTGTTATACATTTTAAAATTCCATCTTCCAACTGTAATTTACAACTTCCACCAGCTGTTGAACATTGTGACATACTATTTATGTCCGGTACTGGTACCCATACAAATTCGCTTCCATTATCTCCATTATCTCCATTTGCTTTATCTGGTCCATGAACCACTAGTCCTTTCGAAATTACATTTTCATTTTCATCTACGCTGAAACCTGCTGGTATTGTTGCTTTACTTCCTTCACTATCAACATAATTATCCTTTTTCGTTTCTATTACTTCTTTCCCTGGTACTGCATTCCCTGTTTGTTCATTTATATAATCATTATTTCTTTCTAATTTATTTTCTTCGTCTTCCTTTGCTAATTCTGTTTTTTCTTTTGCTAATTTCGCCTGTGTTAATATTCCATTATTTCCTGTTAGCATTGCAATGCTTACTCCAGCAAGTATTAAAAGCACAATCACAGTTATTACCAATGCAATTAATGTAATTCCTCTTTCCTCTTTTGTTTTCACCATTTTATTCTCTCCTAATTTTTTTATAATTCATAATTTTTTCTCTGAGCATATTCTATATTTGTGCTAGAAGTTTGTACACGAATTTTCTTCCACCATTATGTTTTCCAAATCCGTTTACTTTTATACCTTCTTTTTTATATTAAAATCATCTTTTAAGTTGTTTTTTTACTTCAGTGCTCTATATTTTATAAAACCACAATCAATTAATAACAACAACTTTCCTCTTATATATTTGTCACATTTACTATATAAGTTTTGAATAATTACTAGGTCTTTGTTTTGTATAGAAAACTCGCCCAGCTCAATGTTGCTGTTCATACTGGGCACATTATAGATAAGAAAAAACGCCACATTAGGGCGCTACTTTAATATTGTTTAATTCATATTTAACTATTTTTTTAAATCCTACTATTGTTCTGATTTTGGCTTTCACAAAGTTCAGTCCTACTTAATATAAAGTGCTGAACGGAATGTTCCGTCGCCGTTGCCTCTGCCGCTGTAGCAATCGCGTCTGCTAGCTATGTAGCTGCTGCTACTGTGGTAAATGCCACCACGACCAACGCACGGATTGCTAGTACTAGTGTTATTTTTTTCTGCTACATATTCATAGCAATTTCCTTCAAGATCATATATGTTCTTCACTTTATCTGCTAAGTTCTTACCAGATTCTGTTTTACCTCCTGTATGTCTAGCTGGATTATATGTTCTTACATTATAAGGATTTTCATTACCATCTATTTTTCCATCTACAAATTTCATTACCATGTCCCATTGTATTCCTGAACACATTGCACTTTTTACATAATTGCTACTATCTCCATACATATCTTTTCCTATTGTTTTAAACTCTGTTTGACTTTTATTTGTATATACAGTTGCATTTTGTTTGCTTACTGGTTTTGAATTTTCGATTCCCATTTCATATCTCGCTATATAAAATCCATTATATTTTAACACTGTTTTTCTTTCAGCTGTTTCATTATTTGTTGCCTCATCCACTTCTGGTTGTATATCTAATGGTAAATATCCTATATCTGTAGTTGTTGAACCTTTTGGTGTTGTTTCTAAAAATATAAATGTATCATTATAGTAATAAGAACTAGGATAAGTAAAATTCCTTTGATATTCCTCTTCACTTGTTACTGGTATCCATACAAATTGATTATATTTTGTTGATGCTGTATTCCAATCTACATTTGTTATCTCTGACTCTGGTATATCATATATTACTAATCCTTCTGCTACTTTTTCTTCACCTGGTATTTTTGACACAGTAAAACCTGCTGGTATTGTTGCTTTATTTCCTTCACTATCAACATAATTATCTTTTTTTGTTTCAATTACAATTTTTCCTGGTACTGCATTTCCTGTTTGTTCATTTATATAATCATTATTTCTTTCTAATTTATTTTCTTCATCTTCCTTTGCTAATGATGTTTTTTCCTTTGCTAATTTCGCCTGTGTTAATATTCCATTATTTCCTGTTAGCATTGCAATGCTTACTCCAGCGAGTATTAAAAGTACAATTACACTTATTACCAATGCTATTAACGTAACGCCTTTTTGTCCTTGCTTTAGTTCTTTTGTATTTTTCATTTTTTCAATACCTCTCTCATTTTCTACATTTTATTTTTTGAAATTTAATAATAATTTATTTGCTTATATTATGTCCGAAATAATCTTAAAGTATCAAACTTTAGGATTATTTTGATCATATAAAAAGTTCAAAATCAAAGGATTTTAAAAAATCTATATTTTAAAAACTCTAAAAAGAAAAAAAGTATTTTTTAGTCGGTTAGTATTGATTTGTACATACTTTATTGATATACTACTTTTGAGAATCTTTCTTAAAGTTTGATACTTTAGGAAAAATGCAAATAAAAAATGCCTCAAATCATCTTTTAAATATGTAAAAATTTTATTTTTACTAAATTATTACTAGGATGAAACCTATGCTATTACTGAATTTTATCATTTTCGTCATAAGAGAACATTATTGTTTCTATCATTTTATTCTCTCCTCGTATAATTTATAATTTTCTTTTTCTCTGAGTATATTCTATATTTGTGCAAAAAATTTGTACACAATTTTTCTTTCACCACTATGTTTCCAAATCCGTTTACTTTTATTACTTCATTGCTCTATATTTGATAAAACGACAATCGAGTAGGAACACTATAGATAATCGAGTAGAGTAGAAAATTTTATTAAATAAAATTTTCATTCCCTCTCACACCACCACATCGTGCCGTTCGGCA
>CAKOWW010000005.1 GCA_934129785.1 uncultured Clostridia bacterium | reverse complement strand
GGAGGATTTTTTTCACTCATAGCTAGAAGCTTTTAGAACCCCATGTATAACATGGGGTTTTCATTAGCCAAAAATAACGCAAGTCCCTTTCCTGGGCTTGCGCTTTCACTACTCGACTTTTATATTATACATGTCTAATAATACCTTTAATAATCATATTCTTTTAAATTATTTATATTTGTAATTAGCAATTGATTACTTTTATCTGTTTTTAATGAATCTAAACTCATATTTATTATATAATTTTTAGATTTGTTTGTTGCCGTAACATCACCTTTTAAAGATTCCTCATCTTGAATTATTGTATATTCATTTGTATCATAATTATATATTTCTACATTTGTTCTATAATTTACAATAGCATATGAAAGTGCTGGCAATTCATAATCTTTGTTTCCAACTGTAACTGTTGTATCATCTAAGAAAAAATATAAATCATTTCCATCAAATAAAAATCCATTATCAACTTCTTTTGTTTTTGAGCTATTTAATTTTTTTAGATTCATCTTATTGTTTTCTTCTATTACATTTGTAAATTTATTTAATTTATATGTTCCATTATCTGGCACTACTAATTCCATTTCTTTTGGTAATAAACTTTTTCCTAATATATCTTTATAATACATTGGTGTTGAATCTAAATATACAACTTGACCATCTTCTAAAATTAATTGATTTTCATTATCTTTTTGTACAACTTCCATTTTTCCAGAATATTCTTGTTCTATTCCATTAAAATATTGATAATATGTTTGTCCTGATAAATTATAATGCTCTGTTTTAATTATTAATATATCTAATATTTTGTAAATTACTAGCGCAAGCAATATTGCAACAATTATTACTGCAATTTTAAACACTTTTTCTTTTTTTACACCTTTTACATTTTCAGGATTTCTTTTTTTTGGTTGTTGTTTCATAATTTAATTCGTTCCTTTCGCTATTTTCTTTGATTCTTTTTTAAAATTTTTAGCTACTCTGTCTTCTGCTATCATGTTTATATTTCTAAACATTAAGTATATTGAAAGTATTAATTCAAATACAACTAAGCAAATTTTTATTCCCATTACTACATTCATGTATTCGACTTCTAACATATAGTTATTTATTAAATAAATTAGATAAATCACTAAAGCTTGTATTGATGTATACATGACTTCATATATACATCTTTTAATTTCACAAATAATATATATAATTGTAAGTATTGCAAGCATTATTATGCATAACCATACCATTAGTTCTTCTGTTACTATTGTAGCATAAAAAACTAAAAATATCTTTAATACTATTATAGATATTTTTAAAATATCCACATTTGTTGTTTTTAAGAATAAACCATAAATAAATATTTTCATTTTTTTATTTTGTTTAAAGTTTTTTATTGACCCATAAGCAATTATTCCAAGTACAAATGTTAGTATTAAGAATGATATTAATAAATTTCTACTTTCAACCATATAATATAATATTAATTCCATCTTATCCCACCTAATCTGCATAAAACAAATTGAACTTATTATGTTTATGCATAAAATATCCTTGTACTTTTTCCATATTTATATCTTCTTTTTCTCTTCCTATCTGTATCGATCCTTGTACTTCTCCTATAATTGGCAAATAATCCCTCATTATAATCAAGTTGTATTTTGAACTTTTAATTTTAATAAATTTTACATCATCATATTGTTTAACGTCTCCACCAATATTAAGCAATTGTACTATGATATTTTCCATTTCTTCAGATTCTCTGATTTCTTCTTCGATTTCGCTATTATTCTTCATTTAAACTACCTCTATATAATAAACTACTTTCATCAACATTATCATATTTTCCATCTAATATATCTTGAACATCATTTAATGTATCTTTTATATTTACCATTTTTCCTGGTTTTCCAGTATAATTTTCTGAGACAAATAATGGTTGTGTAAAATAATTTCTTAATTTTCTTGAACGGTAAAATATCATTTTATCTTCATCTGATAATTCATCAATACCAAGAACTGCGATGATTTCTTCTAGTTCTTCATACCTAGTTAAATATGCTAATGTTTGTTTTACTAATTTATAATGCTTAGGTCCTACTTTATATGGGTCTATTGCTTTACTTGTTGATCTGAATACATTTATTGCAGGATATAATCCTTTTTCTGCAATTTTTCTATCTAATACAATTTGACCATCTAAATGTGTCATTATTGATTGAACAGCGTCATCATTTATATCATCTGCTGGGATATATATTGCTTGGAACGATGTAATTGACCCTTGATCTGTTGAGTTTATTCTTTCTTCTATTTCGTTTATATCAGAAACCATTGTTGTTGGATATCCATTTTCTATTGGTATTCTTTTTAATTCTGTTGAAATTTCTGATTGAGCTTGTATAAATCTATATATATTGTCTATGAATAATAATACATCTTGATTTTTCTCATCTCTTAAATATTCAGCTAAAGTCAATCCACTATATACAGCTTTAGAACGAGAACAAGAACTATCACCCATTTGACCAAAAACCATTGACATTTTATCTAATAAATTAGATTCTTTCATTTCTTGATACAATTCTTGTCCTTCACGAGAACGTTCCCCAACCCCTACAAAAACTGCGTTTGAGTTAAATTTTTTATATATATTATTTATAAGTTCTTTTATTAATACTGTTTTTCCTACACCAGCACCACCTATTAACCCCATTTTGTATCCTTTTTGTAATGGTGCGAAAAAATCTATAACCTTTATTCCTGTCCAAAGAACTTCTCCATTTATATCAATGTCTTTTATTGATAATTTTTTGTCATATACATTTCTAGTTTTGTGTACTTTTATTTTGCTTCCATCTATTGGATCTCCATATGAGCTAAACATTTTTCCCAATATCTTATCAGAATATTCTATCTGCAATCCTCCCTCTTTGCGATATAAATCTATCCCTTTTTTTACACCATTAACACTTTCGAAAGGTATCGCTAAAGCCATATTATAATCCATTTCTACAACTTCAAACCTATGTGTATACTTTTCTTCATCTTCATAATATAAAATATCTTTAATTTCTACATCATTACTACTAAGTAATACTTTTACATTTAAGTCAGATACACTAATAATTTTTCCAACACTAGTTTCTTCTTTCATATGTTTCTTTCCTCTCTTCTTTAAAATAAATTTAATTATTCAAATTTATTTTATTGATATTATCTAGCTGTTTTTTTAGACTTTTCATTTGTTTTTGTTTTCTTTCTACTCTTTGTTTTTCTTCTTCAATTTCATCTATTTTTTTTAGTGATTCTTTAGTTATCATTTGTCTCATTATATTTTCTGACGCATAACTATTTTCTACTGCAACTTTTATTTCATATCCCAAATATAGAGTAATTATATTTAATAATATACTATTTATATTTCCCTCTACGGCAAAGTCATCATTATACTTTTCATTTTTATTGTCTGATTTTTCAAGTGGCAAAATCTGTCGTTTTACGCGTTCTATTCTACTAACATTATAATAATGATTATATATAAGATTTATTGATTTGTATTTTTTATCTCTTATACTATTAAACATTATTTCATTCATTTGTAATGTTTGTTCAAAATATTCATCTTTTGACATAGATACTATTACATTTTTATAAGAATCTTCTTGAATTATCTTTTTTCCTATTATTATTTTGTCATTTTCTTTGTCTTGTCTTAATACTTCGTGTATATTTGAATTAAAACTTCCGCAAAATCCTAAATCATTAGCTATATATATATTTAAATCTTTTCCCTTATCATTCATTTTTATCATTTTTTTATCAAGTATTAAATTTTTATTGTTTAATATATTGTCAATAAATTCTCTAACTGCTTTTTCATATCCCGTATATTTTTCTGCTTTTCTTTTTGATGAATCAACTCTTAGAAGGGAATAAAAATTCATTACTTTAACAACACTTTTTATTCTCATTTTCCACCTCTTATTTTATAGTAATTTATTCTCCAAAATCTTCAAATCTATCTAAGATTTCTTCACTTGTAAATGGTTCGAATTTTTCTTGTCTAAGTAGCATTTCTATTTTTTTACCTTCTTTTAATTTTTCTTTTAAATCTTCACTTAATTCATCTGTATTTGCTAATTCATATACATCTTTAGTTTCTAGATAATTTAAGAGTTTTAGTCTTACAGCTGCACCTATTTTTTTTATTCTAGGTGTTTGAACTGCACCACCAAGCCTTGACACTGAAATTCCATAATCAATAGCAGGTTTCTGCCCTTTTAAAAATGCTTTATTAGATAAAACTATTTGTCCATCTGTTATTGATATAATATTAGTAGATATATAGTCTGTAATATCTCCACCTTTTGTTTCAACAATTGGAAGCACTGTTATTGAACCACCATTCTTATGTTGGCACCCTTTTTCTAATAGTCTTGAATGTGTGTAAAATATGTCTGCTGGATATGCTTCTCTACCTGGAGTTTTATTAGATACCAAACTTATTTCTCTATATACTTCTGCATGTTTTTTAAGGTCATCTATTACAACTAATACATCTTTTCCTTTTTTCATATATTCTTCTGCAATTGACATACCCACATATGGAATAAGACTAATTACAGGTGTTTTATTATCATTTGTTGCAACTACCATTATAGTATAAGAAAGAGCATTACGTTTTAATAATTCATTATAAATAGTTTTTATTTCTTTTTTAGTTTTTCCAACAGCCACATAAATACATATTACTTGTCCATTTTCTTGTTTAACACGCCCTTGATTTACTATTGTGTCTAAAGCTATTTGTGTTTTTCCAGTTTTTTTATCTCCTATAATTAACTGTCTTTGTCCTTTTCCTATTGGATATATTAAGTCTATTCCTGCAATTCCTGTTTGTAGTGGCCTACATACAAAGGTTCTATCCATAATTGGGACATTTGACTTTTCTATGTCTATATATCTAAATTTTTCAAATGGTTTTCCAGACAATTGATCTACTCCAAATATATCTACCATTCTGCCCATAGCATCTTCTGAAAAAACAGCTTTAAATATTTCTCCAGTAGAATTAACTATATCTCCAATTTCTATTTTTTTGTCCTCTTTTACTATAGCTATAATTACAGAATTTTCATAAATTGCATTTACATATCCCATTCCTTTTCCCATAATCATAACTTTTTCAAAGTACATTACATTCTCTAGTCCTGATACTTCTACTATATAATCTTTTATCTTTATTACCTTTCCAGAATCAAAAATATTGTTTTTGGTTTTTATTTTTGAAACTTTCTCATTTACAAGGTTTGTTATATGTGTATCCATTGTATTTTTCCTTCCTTATCTATATACTATAATCATAAATTTTATTTCTATATTTAATAATTATACCTTCAGACATATTATTATATTGCTTATTTACTATATTTTTGTCTATGTTCTCATACTTTTTGTCTAATACATTTGTATATATATATATAGTTGGATCTATTTCTTCTGCTCTATCATCTATATATTTTACTAAAGTTTCTACACTAAAATTAGGAAATTCTGAAAGTTCTTTAAGTTTAACTAACTTTTTTTCTGTAGCTGTTAATGCTTCTTCTAACAGTTCTTTTTGCGATTTTTTATCAAGTGTTAAACATCCATAAATTGTGTCTTGGTCAAACTTTCCTCTTAATTTTTTCAGTGCTCTATATTCTTTTTCTTCTTTTAAATTTTTATGCTTAGCTATGAAATCTTTTATAATTTTTTCATTATTAATTGTAAATGCTTGTCTTACTTCTTTATAATTATTAAAAAACTGTGTTTCTCTGTAATCAGGTACATTTAGATTATAATTAATTTGTTCATTTGTTTCTCTTCGTAAAGGTATATCTTCATCCTTTTCGTATTTCTTTTGATAATTTTCACTTTTATGCATTTCTTTATTAAATTCTTCATCATCATCCGTAGTTTTTAAGATGTTTTTGTTTGTTTCTTCAAGCTGAGTTATTTCTGCTTTAATCTTTTCTAATTTTTCTTGTTTTTCCTCTAAAATATAATCATACCCTTGCATTTTATTAACAAAGTATTTTTTTGCATTGTCATCCATCCTTCTTATTATATTTTTAAAAAGGATGAATATAAATGCAAGCATTATTACAATTAATATTACTGCTGCAATTACTAAACTGGTCATAATGCATTTCCTTTCTTTCTACACTTTTATGCTATTAATGGGTTATAGAATAATAGTAAAAATGTAAATGCAAATAATATTAATAAAAATATTGCTAATACTATTAAAATTGTCATTACACTGTGTACTACATCACTTTTAGTTTCTGGGTTTCTTCCTACTGCCTCTGCTACCTTAGAGCCTAGTATTCCCATTCCTATTCCCATTCCTAAAAATGCCATTCCTATCATTATTCCTATACAATACAATGATGCTACAAGTATATCTCCATTGTTCATTTTTCTGTTCTCCCTTCTTAATAATTAACTATTTTTGTTGCTAAGTTTGATTCTACATCTAGTCCACTAAATTTCGTATTTTCTAGTTTGATTTTTATTGTACTATTTTTCATTTTATATTCCTTTGGCATTGCAAATTTTCCAATATAACCAATAGCAGCCGCTTTTTCTAGCTGTTCACTTGTTAATTCTGTTTCCGTATATTTATCGTCATTTAAGTACATTACTAATTTTGCTCCTGTATCATATACAAAATTACTGTCTAAATTTAAATTGTAATATACTTCAGTTCCAGACACTCTGGTTATTGCTAAATTTTCAGATGGTGTCTTAGTTCTAATCATCAACGTATCTTCTACTTGTTCCTCTACTCTAGAATCTGCATATATTACTTTATATCCAATTTGTACTGAATAATTTGTACTTGGTGTTAAACCTTCTATTCTATATGTTGTTCCATTTTTATCTAATGAAATATTATAAGATTTAGCTTCATCTGATACAATTGCATATACAACATTATATTTACCTTCTGGATCAGTTACCTTATAATCAATATCCATATATGTTGTACCTGCAGATAATTTATTTAAAGAAATACTTTTATTTAATTCTTGATCATCTTTCTTTCCAGAGTTTCCATTATAAATGCTTTGAAAACCAGATGCTACCTTTTGTATCCATTCATTTAGTGAATTTGTCCAAGAATTATCTTGTTTTCCTCCATTTCCATTGTTTTCATTATTCACATTATTGTTTGTGTTTTGTTGTACAACAGTTGTTGAAGAACCTTGATTCTTTTTATTTACAGCAACATTTTCTTTTTTATTTGATGATGTTGTTGTTTCTTTTTGCTCCTCTGTTTTTGCAATTTCTGTGGTTGTTGTATTTTGCTCGTTTGTTGTATTTTCCTTTTCTTGCTCTTGTTTTATATACTCATTTGTACTTCCTATGATTTTTTTCAAATCTATATTTTCGTTATTATATACCAAAGACTCATTTGCTACATCAAAACTAAATTCATCTGTGCTTATTATCATTTCATTAATTGTTTTTGCATTAATTTCGTTATTTAATAGTAATGCATTTCCAAGTTTATCTATTATTACCATTAAGTAATTTTGTGTAGAAAGTGACCCCGTATCATTTATTATGTTTTTTGCTACTATTAAATATTTTCTATCATCTATTTTGTAAAATTGACTTTCATTTGCATTATTTATTGTATTATGATCTGTTAATTTACTAATTGCGCCACCTTTTTGAACTTGATAAAAGTTTCCAAATAATTCTAATGATTTTCTATTTTTATCAAATGAAACAGCATAATTTCCTAAATTATATTCTTTTTTTGTAGTATTTTCTTTTAAATAATAATTACCTGTCCATTTTTTAGCTATTGTTGCCTCATTAGCTAATTCAATATAATTATAATCTTTATCATATATACTTACTGTGTTTGGCACAGTATATACTTCTTTATCAGCTCTTAATACTATTATTACTGATATGCATAATATTGCCAATATACTAATTATTACAAATGTAAACATTGCAAATTTGACTTTATTCCCCGCTGTTAATTTTCTCAAAAGGGTATCACCTCCTACTTTTTTATTGTTGTTGCTCATTTATAAATGTTGTATCTACTTGTCCTACCAAAACATCTCCTACATATAAGTTTAGCTTTATAGCATATGTTGATATTTCTGTAAAATCAACTGGTAATTCTGTTTTAAAGTATATTACATTTTGGTCTTGACTTGCAGATATCCACTCTGGCTTATATGTTCCTGTTTGAATATAGTTATTATTCAAGTTATATACTGTATAATCAATTCTATTAATTTTTTTAATATTGTAGTAACTATCATAAAAACGTATTTCACATTTATTGCCATTTGCTACTAATGTTGCACTACCTATTGCAACATCTTGATCATTTGAAATAGCATTTAATGTATATTTTTCTGTATGATTTTCTAAATTTTTCCCATTATTATTTTTGTCATATTTTAGCTCTAATCTAGCAATATAATTATATGTATAGTCTGTATCTTGAGATTGTACATAAACTGTATAATTTCTTGCATTTTCTTTTAAATTTAATTTTTTTCCTGTTATGTTATTTCCACCTTGACTTTTGTCATATATATTTACTTCTACAGCCTTATCCACATTGTCTTTGTATTTATATATTCTTAAAGTGTATTCACCCCAATCAGCTCCATTAATTAATCCATCTTGATCTTTTATTGCTACCGTTATTCTTAATACTTTACTATCATTTGTTAATTGTTTTCTTTCCATTTTTAAACCTATAGATGGATTTTGAAGAGATTTCACATTAAATTCTCCCACATTACTATCAATTTCATATTCTTGAGTTCCATTAATTATAACTATTGGTGTTATTTTTAGTACATAGTTATCACCCATTGTAAACGGATTGCTGTCTGGGCTTATTTTCACTTTTTCTTTTACACTGTCAAACTTTTGATTATTTAATCCCTTTGTATTAGATACAACTAAACTTCCATCAACAATTTTATATTCTGCTTGTTCATCTGTTTTTTCTATATTTGCATCTGAAAGATTAATTTTTGTTGTTCCATCTTTCTTATAAAATGTATATTTAGTCTTAGCATACATTGTTGATCTATCACTATTTACATTATACGAAATGTTTAAGTATTTATTTTTATAGTTTTTTGCTTCATACTCTACTTTTACATTTTCAATTCCAATTGTTGCTAATGTTTCAAATGAATAAACTTTTCCTATTTCTCTAGAATCTTTATCATATAAATATACATATGAATTATTATCTAAGTATTTAAATCTTATATAATAATATTCTGCTGGTGCTAAATTGTCTAATGTAATATTTGATATTTGACTTGGATCTATTGATTTTGTTTCTGCTTCACTCCAGTTTGGCACTGCATTTATATCTTTTGAATGCCAAATTTCCATTGTAAGTCCGTTAACAGAAACATTTACTGGATTAATTATAGTTGCATTTATATTAGCTGTTGATATTGTTGTAGTAATACTATTCATTTTTAGTCCTAGACGAATTGTGTGTATATTTATTTTATGTTCTGTTCCATCATCTAAGTCCTTTGCCACAAGTTGTTTTTGAACTAGTATGTTATCATTTTGTTTAAATCCTTCTCCTGAATATTGTAAATCTACTGTCTTTCCAGTTTCATTGTTGTTTATACTTTTTAAATCACTCAATTCTAATTGTGCATTTTCATTATTTGTATAAAATTTATATTTATATATATTACCATTTATATTATTATCTTCAACAAAATTTGTTCCATCTAATCTCATATATGTATTTTCTGAATTTACATATGTTGCATATTGACTTCCTTCTGTTAAAAATCCGATTCTTCCATTATCATAATATACCTTTACTTTTAAAGTTACGTCTTTTTCTGTAAATCTGCTTACATTTTCGCTTGTTAGTATCTGTAATAAGTCCACCTTTAAGTAGTTTCCATTATCTGTGTCTAATTTTAGCAATTCGGTAGTTAGCTGTTCTTGGCCATTGTCTAATGTAACTTGTGCTGCAGCCACTCTATTTAAATCATTTCCAGTTAATTGAACAATAACACTGTTTGGATTGTTTGCATCATTGTAAACTATATTTTCAACACTTACATTTTTGCAATCTACAATTCCTTCAAATTTTTGTCTAATTAGCTCTTCAAAAGCATATACCGTTGTTTGTACTTTATTTAAATTTCTTGTATAGCCAATTTGATATACCATATTTGCTGATAATGTTCCTATTATTGTTTCATGTATTTTTCCATCTGTTCTAACTTCTATATTAGAACTTTGAGTTGTTCCATTTACCAATAAACTTAAATATCCATATTCTGTTGTACTATGTGCAGGATAATAAAGTGCTTTATCTGGATCTGTACATGAGTATAGATATGTTATTGTTGTTTCATCAGATGTTTTAGGATACATTACAAAATTAGGTTCTTGTTTATCTGGATATAATATTCCTGTCTTTAAACTCTTATTATCATACTTATTTTTTTCATCACTTTTACATGTTGGCCATATCAACTCATTTCCCTCTATGTCTTTATATGTTACTGTATATGAGAAGTAATATGCATTTCCTCTATGTAAACCTGTTGTATTATCTGATTTTGCTGAATCTATTGTTCCATCTTCTAATTCAAATGTTGCAGATGGTGCTTTTTCTTGGTTTATGAAATTAGCAGTTTTTATAAGTTGATTTCCATTTCCATCTAATACTGGGCTTCCGTCTTTATCCCAAGCATAATATGTTATATATTTTGCTGTTAATGATCCAGTATTTGCAAAACTAGTGCTTACATAATATCCAACATATGTACTATTGTTTAAATTATCGTCTTTAGCAATTCCATATTTTGTTGCATTTTCATTTGTTATAGCTGTTGCTTGCAAATTTTTATATTCATCTGGAACATCAACAACTGTTCCTTTTCCACTTACTATAATATATGCTGCTGAGTATGTTTCTGCTGTTTTTGAGTCTGTATATGTTGTATTTCCAGTATTATCATCTTCATCTTCTGCTGACTGTATAGGTATTTTATTAGTATAGGTTGTTCCATCTATTGTTGCTGTTACAATAACTTGGTAGTTCAATTCTGTATAGCTTGATTCTTTTCCTCCCCCAATAAATGAAGGTGTTATTACTAATTCATTATTAAAAAATAAATCTTGCATACTGTTTACTTGTTTTCCACCTTTTACATTATTTAAGCAAGATGTGAAATTGCTTGCTGTTATTGTTTTGCTCCAGTGTTTGTATTCACCTGTGTTTATATCTCCAGAACCTTCATATAGCATAAGATTTACACTAGATAAACCTTCTTTAGCTACCTCATCTCCTTGTAAGCTTAAATCTACTGTGAATGTATTTGTTGCAACGCTCCTTGTCCCCATTTTTGCTGATATAGGCTGATATGAACCTGTTGTTACTATTGCACTACCTATATGAGCATTTTTATAATCGCCGTTTTCATCTTTCAAATTTACTGTTCCATATGCTGCAAATGTATATGATGTTTCTGCTTTTAGACCTTTTTTGTTGCTACCTTTCTCACCTAAGTCTACCCATATTTTTATTACTTCATTTCCATCTGTATCTGTTGTTCTCTCATCAGCTGTCAATCCTGTTCTTTTTACATAAACCTCTCCTTCGTCAACATCGCTGTAATATGTTATTGTCAAAGGATTGCTTTGATCTACTGTAACTGTTCCATCATTATCTATTATGTATAACCAACCTCTTATTTCTGTTGGTGGATAGTCACTATCAACTCTTTCAAATTTTACGCTTGGAAATGTTGAACCATTTAATGTAAATACTCCACACATTGTACTTTCTATGTCGACATATTTTTCATTGTCATATGTTGTAGCAATTACTTTAAATCCATAGTATTGTCCTTTTACTACTCCACCATCACCTGAATCATTATTGACTGGAATAGTTATTTCTTTATTTGTTGTATCTTTTTGGTATACTACATTTGTCGTATCATAATCCAATGTAGTTTTTCCATTTTCATCTTTAATTTGAGTATATTTGTACATTACATATTTATAGCTTTGTATTGCACCATTGTCATCTGTTACATCATCTATATATAATGTGAATGTTCCATTTCTTTTATTTACTGAATAGTTTAGTTTATTAATACTTGCTGTAGTTTTTAATGTTTTGCATTTTAAATTTTTATTCCAATTATCTCCTTCTTGTATTATTCCATTGTAACTTATATTAGTAAGTCTTACTGTATAATCAGTATCTGCTGTTAATCCATCAAAAGTCACATTTTCTTCAGTTCCATTATTTTTAATATTTTGTTTTCTATTTGGTATTTCATTACCATTACTGTCTAATAATGCCACATCAGCACTGTCAATCAATTTATCTGAAAAGTTAACATTGAAGGCTAATGAATTATCAGTATATGAGTCTTTGATCAATTCAACTCCTGCTGTTGATGTTACAAATGTTTTATGTAAAAAGTCTTTTGTATAATTTTTTTCATTTACCACATATGTTGCACTTACTGTTATTGTATAACTTGTATCTGGTATTAAAGTTTCTATATTAATAGGAATTTTAAAAATTCCATATGGTTGTGTATCTGTATAAACAACTTTTCCTGTCGAATTATTAGTTATTTTGATATTTATATTATCACTTTTAGATAATGTGTCATCATCATCTTTTATTTGTAATTCAGTTTGTATTCCTACAGCTGTTACTTCAAGATTTTCTAACTTGAATTTAGGTTCTTTTGCTGGAACTGTTTCATCCACCTTGTTTTCGTTTTCATCAACATATTCATACAAAATATCTGGAGTGATAATATTTATTTTATTTTGCATTTCATTTGTAGTAGATTGTGTTGTTGTGTTTGTCGTTACAGTTGTATTTGTTTGTGAATTATTACCACCATTAGTTGTAGTATTTTCGTCGCCATTTTCACTTTTGTTGTTATTATTACTGCTATTAGCATTGTTTTCATTATTTGTCACAGTATTTGCTTGTGTATTTGCTTCGTTTGTTGCATTTGTTGTGTTTTCAGTGTTATTTTCGTCCTTGTTTTCAGTTTCTTTTTTACTTAAATCAACTAATGTAACATTATCATTTGAGTTTATAACCATGTCTTCTAGAGACATTTTATTAACATCATTTTGACTTACTATTTTAGTTCCTAAATTAAGTTTTATTCCATTTCCTATATCTATATATGAATTTGATGATATTGTTTGTGAATTAAAATCTTGATTATATATGCTAACCACTTCATTATCTGAATATTGTAATTCTATATACCCGTCAGCCTCTTTTGTTACACCATTATTTAATGTTGCTGTTAATTTATTTCCTAAAATAATATATTTATTGGCTGAAATTTTCCAAATTGCTTGTTCAAATTGTAAATCAGAATCTAAATTTCTAACACTATATCTATTTGAGATTTTTTTAATTTCTTTGTTAGCTGATACATTATAATACACTATTGGATTGTCATTTATTTTATTTAAATCAAGTAATACGCTATCTTGCAAAGCTGAAATATTTCCACTATTATAATGTATAAAATTATCGTCACCTAAAGTTACTTTTTCTCCTTCTGTATCATGAAATGTTATTTGATTATTATATGATGATGTGTATTTCTCATTTTGTTCAAAATAATATCTGTTTGTTATCCCATTTAAAATATATCCAGATTCATTAAATGTCATCTTTTTTTCTTCTGAAATGTGTACCACATTATATATTAGTGCGGTACCTAATAATATTCCTATACTCAAAAAAAACAATATATATTTTTTCATAAATTTTCTCCCTTTAAAATATGCTACTTAAAAATGCATTTATTCCTTCTTAGTCTAGCATATAACAGTACTTTTTTCAATAAATTTTTTAGAATATTTTTGATTTTTTTTGGTTTTTTTCTCGAAACACAAACATTCGTTATTTTACGGCTTTTATTACATTTTTGTTACAGAAAAAGTGATAGACATTGTTATCTATCACCTTCTTCTTAGTTATCTCTTCTAGTTTTACCATACCACATTATTAATATTGTACATACTGAAAGAACTATTATTACAATTACTATCATTCCAACATCTTTAACTTTTGACATACTAGATGATACATTTGTATAATATGATATCAGGTCTTTATTATTATTTATTTTATCATTTTCGCTTTGAGTTTCTGCTGAACCTGACTTCGTCAATTCTGCTGTGCTATATACTTTATAGCTTTGCGTAGTTGCATCATAAACTGTTACGTATTTATTATCAATTTGATTGTTAGTACTTATATTTTCGTTTCCAGCATTTGACATGTTTTGACTGTTATCTTTTTCACTAGTTTCTTTGTTATTAACATTTTGATTACTATTGTTATTGCTGTTATCAAAACTATTTGCTTTTTCATTATTTTCTTGATTATGATTAATTGTTGTTTCATTGTTTTTTGTTATATCATTATTAACTTTGTTACCAGCTTCCTCAATTGAAACTTTTTCTAATTTGTCTGTTAATTTTTGTGCTGCAACATAATCAGCTTTTTTCATGTTATACATCATTTTGCTTATATTAAAATTGCTTGCTATGTAGTCAGTTAAACTTATATTTTGAGCTTTTACATTATTATCATATACTTCTTCACCTGTTACATAGTTAAATCCATATACTTTTCCAGTTTTATAATATACTAGAACAATATTGCTTTTGCCTGATATATTATTTGTCATTGCAATAATTCCCTTATTCCTAAAGTTTTCAGGATAATTAATTTTTGTTAATAAATCATACATAATTCCATCTGTTCCAAGAACTGTTTCATATTGTTTTTCATTGTATGAGTCAACTATTACTGCACCTTCCTTAGTTTTCATTTGTCCATCTATTGCATACATATATCCATTTTTTACAAATATTTGTTGTTCTTTATATGTATCTGAGTTTGTTTTTGAACAATGTGCAAATGTTTGTATTTTTTGTCCATTCACTTGGCATTCAGCTATAGGTATTGCTTCTTTTAATAACTCTATGTTCATATTATTTTCTGTATTCTTCATTGTAGTTATATCACATATATTTCCATTTGCTAATAACGCTTGATTTTTATATAAGTTTACATATTCGCCAGATATTGTCCTCTTATTTGAATTAATAGTATTATCTTTTAAATATAAGTATTCATCACCATTTATTGAAAGCAAATTTCTTACTTCTTCTGGTTTAATTTCCTTCTTAATTAAATAGTCTGTATTATATAATGTTATTGTTATAGGTGTTTTATAATCATATTTTAATGTATATACCTTTTGAGTTATACTTACTGGTTCTCCAATAGCAACATCTGATGTTCCTATTTTGAATTTTGTGCTACTATTTATATTGCTAAATTCAATATTTATTTTGTCTACATCTATTGCATATACATACATCTCCGGCATTTCTTCTGCTTCGTCAAATACGCTAGAAGCCATCATTGCCATTTGTTCACTGTAATTATCAAGAGCTTGTATAGTTGTAAATTCTTGTGTTCTTGTTGGTATGCTAACCAATTTTTGAGATATATTTAACTCGCCAGAGCTCCAATATAGATTTGCACTATAGCTTGTTTTCAAAATTGGAAAATATCCATTATTATATGTATATCTTGAAGTTCCAAAGTTCAATCCTTTATTACCAATAGTTTTGCCTTCTTCATCTAGAATTTTATCATTTTTAGTATATATATTTGTTTTTAGTTCATCACTTGTAAGTAAATTGTAGGACTTACTTTGTTCTTCTATTCCTCCTATTTGTACTCCGTTTAATTTTGAGCAGTCATATGCATATATATTATTCATATAATTAGATTGTAAAATCCCATATTCACTTCCTGATATTGAGCCAATTCCTATATCTGCATAATTTCCCATAGTAACAATATCTGTTACTACTAAATCACATTCCACATTATTATATGTATCTATATCTTCGTCATAATTTAACTGTTTAGCTGCCATTCCTATAATTCCACCAGCTGAGTTATTTGCTCTAACAAGTCTGCCATCATCAACATTTGCTATATAGTTATATTTTACAGTTGCTTTATATTGTAAGTTATTTAATTTGGAGTTATCAAAATATCCTACAATTCCTCCTGCAGATTGATTTGATGCAATAATATCTGTATTTTGTACATAGCAGTATTGAATATTACCTAATATGAAATTTCCCGCTATTCCTCCTACATTATTTGTTCCTTTAATTGTTGAATTTGAGCAGTAAGAATGCCATAGGAAGAAGCTTGATGATGAAAGTGATGTTGCCGAACTTCCAATATATCCTGTGTACAATCCAGCTATTCCTCCTACATTATTTCCTTTTGATGTAATTGTACTATTTTCCAACACATTTCCATATATCGTTCCAACTTGGTATCCTACAATTCCTCCTGCATAATTATTTCCACTATTTACTATTACATTTTTAGCATTTGCTCCTGCTATTGCATAATTATCACTATTAGAAGCTGATATTGAAGGTGTTGAATATTCGGACATTCCAACAACTCCACCTGTGTAATTTCCTCTTGAAGTGACTGTACAATCTTGAGTTTTTGCATTTCTAATCCTTCCTGCTGAACGCCCAACAGATCCTCCAACATAATTATCCCCAGATATCACTTGATTAGTTCCTAATGACCTCATATTATATCCATAAGAATAATAGCTCTCTTGATTTCCTATATTTCCGCCAACATTTGTTTCACCTGTAATTTTGTTGTTTTCAGAAGTTATTGTCCAATCTGTTGCATTACCAGTATTTCCACTATTTCCGCCAACATTAGTTGTTCCTGTTATTGTATTATTAGATGAAATCATATTAGTATAAGTCCACCCATGATATCCAATATTTCCTCCAACATTGTTTCCAACTCCAGAAACCACATTATTAGTTGATGTTAATGTATTTCCATTTCCTCCTCCATATCCAATATTTCCTCCAACAGTGTAATTACCAACAATTTTACTATTAGTTATTTTTAATGAAGATGTAGAATTGCCTCCTCCATTATAATATCCAATACTTCCACCAACATATTGATTTCCTTTTACTAACCAAGATGTTTCATTGTCTGATTCTTTCTTCCCTGTTTCAGAATATTGATATGCTTCAATATTGCTAACTATTCCATCATTTTGTCCAAATATTCCTCCAACTTCATTTCCTGTAGCTGTTACAGAAATATATGTTCCTTTTATTCCAGAAGATGTTCCTAGTGATGTTGCATATCCACATAGTGAACCAACATATGATGCTCCTTTTACTTGCATATTATTTAATGTTATATTTTTAAAACTTCCTGCAATTGTTCTTGAAATTGCACCTATATAATGTCCTTTAAAATCTAAACTGATATTATCAAATGAGCAATTTTCCATCTCTCCTCTTGAAATTACTATAATTCCATTATAGCTTCCAGATCCGCCTTGAAGTGAACAATTTTGAAATTTAATATTACTTATTTTTGTTTTTATTTCTTTAATAAATCCACTGCTTGACCCTAATGATTCCAAATTTATTCCAGAAATTGTTTTCATGCTATCTGCTTCTAATTTTCCTATTACAACATCTTTTTCTATAGAATTAACAGTTGAAAAATCTATATCTGCTGTTATTTTTACATTTTGCCCCCCATATGTTCTTCCTTCTCCTTGGAAAAATTCATTCCATTCTTGTGCCGAAGATATTCCTTTATATAATTCTACTTTTATTTTTGTTGTTATTTCCTTTTCTATTTCTTGTCCATTTCTTTCGTAATAAATACTTTCTATTTTGTAACTATCAAATGCTCTTCTTGGCATTGCTATAAAACTAACTACAGTAAGTCCATTACTATCAATACTAGTTTGCCACGTTCCATCTTTTACTATCATATCGTCGTTTTCAATTTTAACTCTAGTTAAATTTAAGTTTTTTCTATTTTCAAATTTCATTGTAACAGTAACTTGAGTTTTATCTGCTGATGGTTCTGATGTGATTGAATCTAATTTAAGGTCTGTATCAATAGGAGTCAATTTTTGATTTGCTAATATTGTTCCTTCTGTGTTATTTAATTCAGGCAAATATTCATTTTCTAACAAATTAAGTTTTGCTCCATTTTGTTCTATTTCATATGTATAGTTATTATCAAATTCAAGTAAGTTTTTATATGTATTCATCTGGAATATTTCTTCATATGTTAATAACTTAGTTGCTCCTAATTGATTATTTGAGGTTTCTCCATTCATCAACTGGTCTTTATATGCGTAGTTTTTATATGAAATTGTTCCTGCATTAGTTCCAAAAATTCTATTTACACTTCTTACATTATTTCCTGCAACATATATATTTCCCAAATATAAGTTATTACTTACATTATTAGTTCCTGTTCCAGAATATCCAACAATTCCACCAATTCTAGCATCTCCTGACATCATTTTGCTTGTTATATTAACCATACTCCAACATTTTTGTATATATGTATTTCCATACAAACCATATCCAAGAATTCCACCCACATTATACATTGTGTTTATTTTTCCTGTAGTATAACAATTTTGTATATAAAACTTAGGTGATCCCATTTTTCTTCTTTCGTCTGTATCATGAAGTTTATATCCAATCAGTCCTCCGACTCCTGTATTAGATGTTACATTTGCATTTATTAAGATATTTTGTGCAAAATCATTTGTCACATAAACATCTACTCCTCCAAAAGCAAATAAATATCCAATAAGACCTCCTACTCTAATGTCAGTCGTATTTGTATTTTCAAAGTCAACATTAAAGCCTTGTACTGAACAATTTTGTACTTTTATACTTGTTGCTTCATTTGCTGATCCACTACTTATATAACCAGCTATACTTCCATATGTTGGGTATCCTCCTCCATATGTTGATACGATTTCCATATTTTTTATATGAACATTGTTTATTTCAATGTTTTCTTCAATATCTGCTTTTTCTATAAAACCTGCATATTGTGCATCTGTATTTATTGTAAAGTTTTCAATATTCAAATTTTTTATAGTACCTTGTCTTAATGCTTTTATTAATGAAAATTTACCATTTATATTTTTTATTGTATGTGTTTTTCCATTATATTTTCCATCAATATTACCTTCAAAAGTACCTGTTATATATGGTGCTACATCTGCTTCTGAGAAGTCTAAATCCTTGGTTAGTCTATAATTTTGTATTAATCCACTTACTCCATTTTCATCTTCTTCATTTATTTTATTCCATTCTTCTTCAGTAGAAATGTTTTTTATAAATGTAACATTTACCTTTCTTAATCCAAGGTCTTCATTTGGTCCATATACAGATTCTTTTACTTTTCCATTTGCCATCCTACTTCTTATTGAAGAAACATCATATTCATCTAAGAATGAAGTTGGATTTTTTAATACAACATACACAGTACTTACTTTCTTTTCATAAGATTGGCTCATAATTTCAGAATCCATATAGTTTACATTTATTTCACTTACTGTAGTTCCTGCTGGGTTATAAATTCTAAATGTCGCTAATGTAAGGTTGTCTGCTTTTAAATCTATATTATTACTTCTAATATATTCTTCTATTTCGCCTTTTACTTTGTCACTAATTTCTAATGTTGATATATCATTATCTTTAACTACCTCAGATGATAATACATCTATTATTTCTGTGCCTGTTACATCTATTTTTACATTATCTTGTTTAGGCATACAGTAATTCAAAGACAATTGTGGATAATATCCATTACTTACTAATGCATCAATAATAAATTGAGTATATCCATTTGCATTTAACATAACCTCTTGAACTCCTGGCTCATATAAAGCCGTTGCAGAAGATTTTGTGTTATAATCATTTGCCTCATAAATTGTGTCACAAAAATAATATGACTCTTTCACTTTTGTACTAGTATATTTATTTAATATATTAGGTCCTTTATCTCCCTCTTTATTTGTTGAATCCATTATTCCATAATATTCATACTCATTATATGTCGTAATTAAAGGTTGAACAGAGTAGACATTTTTTACTGTTGCAGTTGAATCTTTACTAGAAATTATTGCACCTGTTATCTCATTTTTTACCGGTGGATATCCAACATTATATACAATATTTGCTGCATATGAATATGTAGAATCACAGTGATTCATTTTAATAGCTGATACATTATATACATTTTGCAAAATTCCTGCTTCATCTACTTGGAATACCACTCCAGCTATGTTTCTATAATCTCCTATTGTTATATTATCAATTGCCTCAATTCCATTTCCATATACATATCCATTTTGTATCGTTCCCTCAGAATATAGACAAACTCCAGCAAGATTTTTTGAACCATATAATGTATTTTCAAAGTTTACAACAAAATTTTCAATTGTTCCTTTGTTTCTATATCCTAATAATCCAACATTTATTCTTTGTTTATGTGTACTTTCTTTTAAATTAATCATTGCATTATCAATTTTTGCATTATTATATAAGAATAATGAGTATAATCCGTCCTCTTCTGCTATAAATGTATCAATTCCTTCTACTTTGGTTGTTAGCCTATTTTTAGGATTATTTATGCTAAAGTCCATTACAATATTTTTCAAATTTGCCTTTTCATCTAATTTGTAGAAAATGTATGATGTTGTATCTTTTTTTTGTGTTAGTGAATAAGTATCTTTTTTGATTGTTTTCCCATTAAAATCTATATTTCCATAAAATGAAATATTTGGATTTCCAAAAGTAAACTCACTAGTAGTTCCTGCATTTGTTAAATTTATATCATTTAATAATATATAGCTACCATATGGCTGTATTTTTTTAAATTCCTCTACACTTGAAATACTTTTAATTTCACTAGAATCATCTGGAGCATATTTGAACTCTACTTTGTCTAATTCATATTCTCTTCCATATTGTTTTATAACTAATTCAATAGTGTAATTTGTAGCATCTTTTGATTCTTCTATTTTATATTTATATTTTTCTAATATACTTTCTATTGAATTATAATTATAACTATATTCTTCACTAAGTCCTTTATCATTTTTTAATCTAATATAATATTTACAGGTTCCTTCATTTTCATCATATGTAATATGGTTTTCATCTATAAAATTTACATTTATATTAGCATATAAATTATATACATATTTAGAATATGCTGTTGATTCTGTCCCTAATTCTGCCTTCACGTTCTCCAGTTCTAGATAGTAATCTTTTTCTTGAACTTTATCTTCTTCTCCCTCTTCTGTTGCAGGAATTGTTTCTTGATATTTTTCAAGATAAAATCCTATATATCCATCTTCTGGAACTGTTAAAGTTTTCTTAAAATCTTTCCAGCTAGCGTTTTGCAAGCCTTCTATTTGTTCTAGATTCTTTCCAATTTCTTTTCCTTTTTGTATATATATCTTTGCATTTTGTTCTGTTGTTTTTGCTTTAAAAGTTAAAGTTATAGTTTGTCCTTTATATTGTGAAAAATCATATACATAACATTGATTTGACAATAATCTTAAATTAATAGTATCACTGTTTTCTGTATAAGTTTTTCCATAATTGTATTTAGAATTTGTTTTAAATGTTACATTATTTGCTTCATCTAATGTGTATTCTGTATTTAAAACATCAAAACATTGTGAATACCAATTGTTTTCTGATTTTACATCCATTAAGTTTAAGCCGGCTTCTTGTTTTTCTCTAACTAATCCAGCTAGTTCTACATTACCACCTAACCCATTTGTCACAAAGTCCTTCGTTAAAATTCTATAATTATTTTGTACCTTACTTGTATCATTTGTTTCATTATAAGATACTGCTTCTGTTGAAAATTCATATTTTTCATTTTCTGCTAAACCAGTGTATGTCACTCTTACCCATTGATTTGTTGGTATTTTTGTATTGTTTTTTATATCTGATGGTTCTATTTTAGGTAAATATTCTTTTTCATAATTATCTCTTAATCTAACTGTAACTATGCCTTCTAAACAACTATGATCAATATCATCAATATATATATCCATATCTATCAAATTTGTTGTTGTTACCACATTTTTTACACTCATTTTTGCTGGCAATTTATTTGTTAAAAATTTTCTTAAAGTGTATGTAGTTGCTATTTTTTCTTCTTTACTTCCTTGAACTGCTTTTGCAGTAATTTCAATACTATATGTGGTATTGGATTTTAAATTTTCTATTAAATTTTTTATTCCTTCAACTGTAGACAATGATGAAATATCTTTCATCTCAATGCTTTTTACTTCTTTGCCTTTATCGTCTTTTATTGTCAAATTAACACTTTTTAATATTTTAATTAATCTACTATCTGTTTTGTTTATATTTATTGCAGTTTTTATATTTACACTATTATATGTAATGTCTGTATTAGGATCATAAGATACATCTAGCTTTAAATTTCCTAGCTTACTAAGTGGTAAGGTTACAAATGTACTATTTCCTATTTCTTGATTATATTGAACTCCTTTTCCATCTGATATATCAAAATCTGCATAAATTTTAATTGTATATGCTTTTTGAGAATCTAAATCATTAAATTCTATTGGTTGCCCTGTAACATTTCTGCTTGTCACTGTTTCTCCTGTATCAGAATATAAAACATATCTATAGTTATTTATATCAACATTGTCTTCATTAACAAGAGTTGGTGTTACTGTTACTGAAATTACTTCTTGAGCTGCAACTTTTAGTTTTACTGATGGAGCTTTTTTAGATGTCACAGTATTTCCTGTATTATTTTTCAATTTCATTTCATTTCCAGCAGTATCATAAAATTTTATTTCATACTTGCAGTTACTATTTGATTTTACACCCTCTGCAGACTGATATTTTATATGTTCACCCTTTAATATTTTTTTCAAAGAAGATGAATCTAAGCTATATTTAGTGCCATTTATTAATACTTCGGCCTTAGACACTCCATATATTGCTTCATCTGATATATCTGAAGCCACATGCAAATCATTTATTTCTATTTTATTTGAATATACTTGACCATTGCTCATTCCTAATTCTATTGTATTTAGTGTATCTGCACTTTTTGTGGTTATTTCTTGTTCTAAAATAGTATTTTCTATTAAATTTCCTTCTTTATTTCTATATTGATATTTTCCCTCTATCTTATATGTTGTATTTGGAAGTAACTTTGTTACACTTACCTCTCCAGATATTTGGCTAGAAACCCTAAAGGCAATTTGGTCTTCTTTATAAAAAGTAAATGTAATAGCTTTATATATTACTCTACTTGGATCTTCTACTTTAATATTTGTTTTTGCAGTATATACATTTGAAGTAAATTGTTCTGCTGTTACAGTTGGTTTTATCCATACTTTTTCTCCCGGAGTTGTTGTAGTTTCCTTTTCATCTGTTTCTTCCGCTTCTTCTATTACTTTTTCTCCTGCTATATTTTCTACTGGTTTTTCTTCTTTTGTTTCATTTTCCGTCGAATTTTCTATTTTATTTTCTTTTTTTACTTCATTAGTAACTTGTGTTTTTTTCTCTTCTTTATTTTCATTTTTATTATTAGGTTCTGTCTTATTTTCTTCTTTTGTTATTCCTAAGTTTTTCAAAAACTCTTTATATGTAGATGTCTTATTATAATCTGCAATTACCACCTGTGAATTATTATCAATATCTAAAATTTTATTATAGATAAATTCACCATTTTCCAAAGAATAATATGTAATAAAATCACTTGTAAAGTTAATAATACTATTCATTTTTATTGTATATTCATTTGTAGTTGTTTTAATATTAAAGTCTTTAGTGTTTATATATAGATTATCCGAATTTTTTAATAAAATATAATTATAATAATCTGCTCTTTGTAAAGTATTTGCATTATACAATTCACCAGAAGTTAATGTTAATCCTGTATATCCTTGTATTTCTTGAAAATTGTCAGTAATGAGTTTCATTTTAGGCGACAAATTGTATAATGCTAGAGAATTATTTATATATATCGGATAATTTAAGTTAATATTATCTTTTTTGCTAGCACCTAAATAATAAGAATTTAAATTTTCATATATTGAATCTTGGTCTTTTACTTGCAATGCTTTAATATTCTGGTTCGAATCGAAATTCGTATCTAATAAATTTGTTGCAATGTCTTTTCCAGAAACCGCATATCCATTATACTCTAGTGTCGTATATGGTATAAATCTTAAATAAATTATATATGTAAGTAATAAAATTATTATTAAAAAATTAAATAACGCTATAAAAAATATTGGTTTTGTTCTTCTTTTTTTATCTTTTTTTCTATTTTTAACAGTGTGATTTTTTTTCATTTTCATCTTCCTTATTTTTCAAAATATTCTTATTGAATTTTATCATAAGATATTGTAAAAAACAACATTTTTTAATTTGCAATCTTTGAAATTTTCTTATAATAATTTATTAGATTATTCTTCAGTTGTACTATTATTTGGTTGATGTGTATTTGTCTTATTATTTGTTTGCGTTGAATTGCTAGTATTATGATTTTTTTCAGTGGTATTATTGTTTTTTTCATTGTTTGTAGTTGTATTTGTTGTAGTATTTGATTTATTAATTGTGGTATTTGTTTTGTTTTCATTAGTTGTATTTTTAGTTGTTTCAGAATTTGTTACTGTATTTGTTTGAGTATTTGTTTTGGTATTCGTTTGAGTGTTTGTTTGATTATTTGTTTGAGTATCTGGTTGAGTATCTGTTCTAGTTGGTTCTGTTGCATCTATTTCATTTGTTATTCCTTTTACAATTTCAGTTACATTGTTTTTTATATCTTTAGTTGAATCTGATTCATTCTTAAACTCACTTCCTGTATGTTTATCACATAATTCTGGAATAGTTGACCATAAGTAATATTCAGTATATGTATTTTGACATCCTGATCTAGCTTTCTTTCCTGTTTCGGCACAAATTGTACAACTAAATACTGTGTTTGGCTTTTCAAATTTAGCACTATTTAACCCGGTGTGTATTCTTGACATTACATTTGCCCATATTAATCCTGCTGGATTTCGTTGATTAAATTCTACACTTTCATTTTGGTCATATCCAAACCAAGTTACAGCTGTGTAGTATGGTGTAAATCCACAAAGCCATCTATCATAATTTTCATCTGTTGTTCCTGTTTTCGCTGCTACATCTACACCTGATATTTTGCAATATGTAGCTGTTCCATTTTGACCTAATACAGGCTGTGTTAGTAAGTTTTTTAATATATATGCTACTTCTTTAGAGAAAACTCTCTTTTTCTTTTGTTTTGCTTTTATTAGAGTTTTTCCATTATGCTTTTCTACATTTGTATAAAATGTTGGTTGTATGTATATTCCATCATTCGCAATTGTACTATATGCTCCTGCCATTTGTAATGGGCTTATTCCTTTTTCTAATCCACCTAATGATAAAGGTAAACCATCATCTTTTTCTGTAAGTGTTGTTACACCCATTTTTTCTAAATATTTTATAGAAGTTTTTGGCTTTAGTTGTTCCATTATCTCGACAAAAGGTATATTTTGAGATGATTCTACAGCTCTTCTCACTGTTACTTTTCCCAAAGGCTTGCTGTAATCTTCTGGGTGATAACCATTTTCAAAATCTTGTTCTGTATCATCAAATATAGTTGATGCTGTTATTATTTTTTTATCTATTGCTGGGGCAAGTACTGCTATTGGCTTTATTGCTGAACCAGTTTGTCTAACACTTTGAGTTGCTCTATTAAATGTTCTTGATTCTGTTTTTTTACCAAGTCCACCAGTACAACCGTAGTACATTTCCTGTTTTATGGTCCATTATAACCATTGCCGCTTGTGAAGTATCTGTTCCGTTTTTAGATGCAAGTATGTATTTTTTCTTTTCACATTCTTTTTCCATTTCACCTTGAATTTTTGAGTCTTGTGTACTATTAATTGTTAAGCCTGCCATGCTAAGATAGTTTGATGCAAATTCTTCATTTATGTTATATTTTTTACAAATGTCACTTGTTACACTAGAAATTAGTGCATCTGTATGATAAGAATATATATTAGTATCTGTGCTTACATTGCCTTGCTTGAATTTTAGCCCATTATCTACATTTTGTACTGCTTTGTTATATTCTTCATCACTTTTTATATATCCTAATTCTTTCATTTTGCTAAGTACTATTTTCGTTCTTTTTTTAATTTTTTCACTATTGTCTTTTCCAGAAAAAGGATTGTATGAGTTTGGTGAATGGTTTATTCCTGCTATAAATGCACATTCTTCAATACTTAAATTTTCTGCACTTTTACTAAAATAATACTGTGAACCAGCTTCAACTCCATAGATACTTGGTCCTACATATATAGAGTTCAGATATAGTGTAAGTATTTCTTCTTTTGAAAGGCATGTTTCTACTTGCCATGCTTTCCACCATTCTTTCACTTTTCTTGTTATACTGTCTGTTGAATCTCCAGTTAAATTTTTTACTAATTGTTGTGTTATTGTGCTTCCTCCAAAAGATGATGAACCAAAGTGAATAATGTATGAACCAACTGCTGATGCCGTTCTTTTTACATCTACTCCATGATGTTTGTAATATCTTTCATCTTCTATTGCAACATACGCATTTTTTAAATTGTTCGGAATTTCCGAAATTGTTTTTTTCTTTTTTTCGCTCCCTAATTTTGCTATTTCATTACCTTGGATATCCTTTACTATAGATGGCTGATTTATTGCCATATCTTTTACGATTGTTTTCCATTTATGAGTTGATATTCCCAAGCTTATAGCTAAAGATAAAACAACTAGAATCATAATTATAAATATTACTTTTTTCTTTTTAGATTTTATTTTTTTCTTAGTTTCTTCCCTTTTAGCTTCTCTTTTCATTTCAGTAACTGCTTTAGGTTCTTTATCAATTTCTAAGTGTTTAGACTTTCTTTTTTTGTGCATATTATCACTACCTAATCTTTATATTTTTCTTAATTAAATTTAAAGCAAGTATATCACATTTCTAAATAACTTACTAGTTATTTTTATATATTAAAACTTTAAATTACAATGATACTAATTAATGGTTTTTATAAAGTTTTCAAAATAAATCTTTGATATATAATCTTTTCATTACATTCCTCGGTTTATTACAAAATTTAAGAAATTCTAAATTGTTTTATGGGTCCTTTCCACTATCGTGAACTCTTACCATAAAACTGCATAGAATTTCTAAAATTTCTCCATGCACATTCGTCATTTCATTCAAAGATTATATATCAAGGATTTCTTTGTATTAATAATTACCCATTAACCAGTAACAAATCACAAAATATTTTTCACATTATATATTTCATTTTTTATTTTTTTGATATATAATGTATCATATAAATTGGAGAGTGAAACATATGATAAAAAGACAAGATAACCCTGACTTTTTAAACTCGTTTTTAGACTATTCTACAACGATATTAAACAAGTCACCAAATAGTATAAAAGAATATAATTATGATTTAGCAATGTTTTTAAAATTTATAAAAATGCATTTTAACATGACTAATGAAACTGATTTTAAAGATATTACTATAAATGATTTAACAATGGATACTATTCAAAAAATTAAAATTGATGATATCCATGCTTTTCTTGGATATTTAACCGCTACTTTTCATAGTAAACCAGCAACAAGAGCTAGAAAAATATCTACTATTCGAATATTTTTTCATTATTTATGCCAAGATGCCAGTTCAGATTTTAAATTAGACCATAATCCTGCTCTTAATTTGAAAACACCTAAAAAAGATAAAAGGTTACCTAAATATTTATCACTTGATGACAGTAGAAAACTTTTAGATGTTGCATATAATGAAGATAATAGAAATGCCGAAAGAGATTTTACAATTATTACTTTATTTTTAAATTGTGGTATGCGTCTTTCCGAATTAGTTGGTATAAATATTAAAGATATAGATTTTGAAGAATGTAAATTAAATGTTATTGGTAAAGGTAATAAAGAACGAACTATATATCTTAATAAAGCTTGTATGAAAGCTTTAAGTGAATATTTGCCTATTAGAAACTCAATTAATGTTAAACACGATAACAAATATTCTGAAAAGGCTTTATTTTTAAGTGAAAGACGTGAACGAATTAGTAATAGAACTGTTCAATACATTGTAGACAAAGAATTAATGCATGCTGGTTTAGATACTGGAAAATATTCTGTACATAAATTAAGACACACAGCAGCAACTTTAATGTATCAATATGGGGAAGTTGATATTCGTGCTTTGCAAGAACTTCTTGGACATGAAAGTATCGCAACAACTGAAATATATACCCATGTTAGTAATGACCAAGTTAGAAATGCTGTTGAAAAAAATCCATTAAATGATATTTAAAATAGGAGCTTACTTTTTAGTAGTCTCCTATTTTAGTTCTAACTACAAAGTTGGTATTTCTATTTTTTGCCCTACTTTAAGTTCACCATTTTGGATATTATTTATTTGCTTTATTTCGGAAATTATATTTCTTATATCTTTATTTTCATAGTATTTATTGTTTTTAGCTTCATCTTCCGCTATTGTCCATAGTGTATCACCTGAATATATATATTCTTGTTTATATTTAATTTCACCATTTGAATATGCATTATTTAATGCAAAAAATAATATTAATAGCATTCCAAATATTATAATTAAAATCGTTCTTTTAAATTTTCTTTTATTTGTTATTTTTAATTTCATAATACATCCTCCTTACGAAATGTTTGTTCGTTTTTGTAAATATATTATAAGCGAACATTTTTTCTTTGTCAATACTTTTTCTAAAAAAATGTTCGCTTTTTTTATTTTCTATTCAAAAAAACTTATAATAATATATATCTATTTCCTTTAAATTAATTGTTCTAATTCTTTTATTTTTCCTTCATAGAAGTTGATTGCTTGTTTATATACATGTTCGTCTTCTAAGTCTACATCCACCATCTTTAATAAATCTATTGACTTTTTAGAGCAACCTTGTTTTAACATTTCTATATATCTATTTACAAAAGTTTCTCCCTTGTTTAATATGTTATCTGCAATACTTATAGCAGATGATATTCCTGTTGCATATTTATAAACATAAAAATCTGAATAAAAGTGAGGAATCCTTGCCCATTCATATTTAATTTGTTCATCTACTATCATATTTTCGCCAAAGTATTGTTTATTCAAATCGTAATAAATATTATTTAAATCTTCTGATGAAAGGGTCTCTCCCGCTTCTATTTTATCATGTACTATTTTCTCAAATTCTGCAAACATTGATTGTCTAAATAATGTTGCTCTTATCATTTCTAGTAATTCATATATAAGTTCAGCCTTTTTGGTTTTATCTTTTTCATTTCTTGTTTGATACTCACTAAGTAAAATTTCATTAACAGTTGATGCAACTTCAGCAGTCATTATTGTATAATTTGCATCTATTATTGTTTGATTTTTACTTGAATAATATGAATGCATACTATGTCCTAATTCATGTGCTATTGTACTTACATCTCTTTTACTGTTCACAAAATTTGTTAAAACAAATGGGTGAACACCATAAACTCCCATACTATATGCTCCACCTCTTTTGTTTGGCTTTGCATACACATCTATCCAATTATTATCAAAAGCCTCTGTTAATTTATCTGTATATTCTTTACCCATAACATTTAAAGCTCCCATTACTTCCTTTCTTGCATCTTCAAATGTTATTTCATCTTTTCCTTCTTCAAAAGGATTTACATATAAATCGTACATATGAAAGTCATTTTTCTTTAATAGCTTTTTCTTTACATCAATAAATTTATGATTTACACTCATATTCTCATGTATAGATTTTATTAGTGTATCATATACTTTTATGCTTGCATCATCTGATTTAACAGCTTTCTCTAAACTTGAATTATATTTTCTTAATTTAGCAGTAATTGCTGTCTTTTTTACATTTGATAAATATAATTCAGTTATTGTATTTATAAATTCACTATATTTTTTATACATCAAATCAAAAGCCTGTTTTCTAACTTTTTCATTTTGGCTTTTTAAGAATAATGTATAGTTACTATCTGTCATCTCTTGCTCTTTTCCCTCTTCATCTATAAGTGTTCCAAATTTAAATTCCGCATTTGTTAAGATATCAAATGTGTTTTCAGGAGCTGAAAATACTTCTTGATAATTTGATAATAAATTTTCTTCTTCTTTGCTTAATATATGTTCTTTTTCTTCTAGAATATCATTAATATCTCTTTGATATCTTTGTAAATCTTTGTTTTCTTTTAAATAGTTTCTTATTTTATCTGAGTCTTCAAATGTAATTTCTGGTGTTATAAATGATGTTTTTGTAGCAAACTCTGTAGATATACTTTCTACTTCTTTAAATAATTTTATTCCCTCTTGATTAGACATATCTAAATGATATTTAAGCATTCCATATGCATATAGTCTTTCTAATTTTTCTAATGCTATTTCATATATCTTATAACATTGATATAGTGAATTTGAACTTTCACATAAATTTCCTTTGAATTTGCTTATTTCTTCTAGCTCTTCTAACATCGCCATTTTCGTTTTTTCAAAGTCTTCCTTAGATGCAAATATTTCTTTTAGATTCCAATTATATTTTTCTTCCATTTTTCATTCTCCTTTGTATTTTAATTTTCTTATGTGGATTTTATCATACTTTTTTTGAAAAATAAAGCGAAAATTGTAGAAAGGATACCTACTAAAAACATATTATATATAAATGTAGTTTGAAAGGAGGGTTTGATGAATATTGGAATTAAATGGCATAAAAATAGGCTTTGTTTTAACAGGTTCATTCTGTACCTTCAAAAAAACAATCCCAAAAATCAAAGAACTTATAAATCAAGGTGCTCAAGTACTTCCTATTATGTCATACAACAGTTATGAATTAGACACGAAATTTGGAAAAGCTAAAGACTTTATTTCTCAAATTGAAAGCATCACAAATAAAAAGATTATTCATACTATTACAGAGGCTGAACCAATTGGTCCTAAAAAATTAACAGATATTATGATTATAGCTCCATGTTCTGGAAATACTATGGCAAAGCTTGCTTGTGATATTATAGATACACCAGCAGTTATGTCCGCCAAGTCCCATTTAAGAAATGGCAATCCACTAGTAATTGCACCTTCTACAAATAATGGATTAAGTGGCAATGCTGAAAACATAGGTAAATTATTAAATAGGCAAAATTATTATTTTGTTCCCTTTAAACAAGATAATCCTATTACTAAACCACGTTCAATTGTTTTTGATTCTGAATATATTATAAAAACAATTAAATTTGCTTTAGATGGTGAACAAATTAGTCCTATCTTATTATAAAATAAAACTCTGGAAACCTACAAGGCCCAGAGTCATTCATTTTATATTTATTTTATTTTTCCTCCACCTAAAACAATATCATCAATATAAAATACTGCTGATTGCCCTGGTGTTAAGCTTTTTTGTGGTTCATCAAATTCTACTTTTACATTTCCGTTCTCTAATGGACTTATTGTAGCATTTTCTTGTTTGCTAGAATATCTAGTCTTTACAGAAACTTTCATTTCTTTTTCTAGTTTGTCTATTAATAATAAATTAACATTGCAAACTTCCATTTCTTTTTTAAATAGATCTTTCATCTCACCTACAATAACTTCATTTCTAGCTTTATTAAATCCTGTTACAAATAATGGAACTTTGTAAGATATTCCTAGTCCTTTTCTTTGTCCAATTGTATAATAATATAATCCTTTATGCTTTCCTAGAACATTTCCATTTTTATCTACTATGTTTCCTTGTTTTGGCTTTAATTTAGAATTATTTTCTAAAAATGTTTTATAATTTCCATCTGGAATAAAGCAAATATCTTCACTATCTGGCTTATTTGCAACTACCAGTTCATGTTCTCTTGCTATTTTTCTTATTTCATCTTTGCTATTAAAGTTTCCTAGTGGAAATAGAACTTTTGGTAATATATCACTCGGTGTATTATATAATACATAACTTTGATCTTTAGCCAAGTTTTTGGCTTTTTTTAATACTATTTTCCCATAGCTTTCATCAAATTCTGTTTTGGCATAATGCCCAGTTGCTATGTATTCGCACCCTAATTGTTTTGCTTTTTCATACATTACTCCAAATTTTAAATATCTATTGCATTCTATACATGGATTTGGAGTTTTACAATTTGAATAGCAATTTATAAAATCATCTACAACATGTTTTTTAAATTCGTCTGTATAATTAAATGTAAAATGTGGTATTCCAATTTTTTCACAGACTTTTTTTGCATCTATATTTGTAGATATATTGCAACAGCTTCCACCATATAATTCTAATGTTGTTCCTATTACATCATATCCCGCTTCTTTAAGCAGTATTGCAGATACACTACTATCTACTCCTCCACTCATTCCTAATAAAACTTTTTTCTTATTTTCCATCTTTATTTAACATATCCTCCATTGTATGCCAAGCAAGTAATGCACATTTAACTCTTGCAGGCATATTTGCTATATTTCTAAATGCTATTGCATCTTCCAACTTTTCTAGCTCTTTTTCATCAGTTGTTTCTCTTTTAATCATTTCAATAAATGTTTTTATTATCTCTTTTGCTTCATCTATTGTTTTGCCTTTTAATGTATCTATCATTATAGATGTTGAGCTTTGAGATATTGCACAACCATGTCCTAAAAAAGCTAAATCTTTTATTTTATTTCCATCTAATTTTAATTCTAGTGTTATTTCATCTCCGCAATTTGGATTATGTCCTTTTTCTTCATAGTCTGGATTTTCTAGTTGTTTTTTGTTATATGAATTCATACTATGTTCCATTATTAGGTCATTATATACATCATTTAAGTCTTCCATTGCTATTCTCCTTGTTATTTCATATATTTTTTAAACATATTATATGTTTTATTTAATGCTTCTACTAAATTATCTACATCTTTTTTTGTATTGTATATATAGAAGCTTGCTCTACATGTTGAGTCTTTTCCTAAATATCTTAGAAGCGGTTGTGCACAATGATTTCCTGATCTTACAGCTACATTGTAAGAATCTAATACACTTGCAGTATCATGTGGATGCACACCTTTTATATTAAATGAAATTACTCCCATATGATTTTCATCATTTTTTGTATAGTAAGTTTCTAAAAAGTCTAATTTAGCTAATTCTTGTTTTGCATATCCTACAACTTCTTTTTCTATTTCTTGTATTTTTTCATAACCAATTTTTTCTATATAATCAATAGCTGCTGCAAGTCCAATAACTCCTTCAACATTTTGTGTTCCTGCTTCGAATTTGTTTGGTAGTGATGCAAATGTTGTTTCTTGTTCATATACATATTCTATCATATCTCCACCCATTAGAAAAGGAGTCATTTTATCTAATATGCTTTTTTTACCGTATAAAACACCTATTCCAAGTGGTGCTAACATTTTATGTCCTGAAAATACTACAAAGTCTGCATCTAGTTCTTGTACATCTAATTTCATATGAGGAATACTTTGTGATGCATCTACCACTACAACCGCTCCCATTTTATGAGCTTGTTTTATTATTTTTTTAACTGGATTTATTGTTCCTAATACATTTGATACATATGTAATTCCTACTATTTTTGTATTTTTAGTGATTTTTTTTTCTATTTCTTCATCAGGTATTTCATAATTGTCATTCACATACATATATTTTAATTTAGCATTTTTAGCTTTTGTCATTTTTTGCCATGGCACTAAATTTGAATGATGTTCCATTATAGATATAACAACTTCATCATCTTTCTTTAAATTTTCTAATCCATATGAATATGCAATTAAATTTAAGCTTTCAGTTGCATTTTTGGAAAATATTACTTCTTCCGGTTTGCTTGCATTTATAAATTTAGCTATTTTAACTCTTGCATTTTCATATTCATTTGTTGCTTCCACACTTAAAGAATAAGCCCCTCTATGTGGATTTGCATTATATTTATTATAAAACTCTTCAATTTTATCTATTACCTGTTTTGGTTTTTGTGTTGTTGCTCCACTGTCTAAATATGTTAAATTAGAGTTTTCCAAAATTGGAAAGTCTTTTTTTATTTCTTCACTTAACATTATTCTTCTAATCTCCTATCAATTTCATCTATAATTTCTTGTTTTAATTCTTCTATTTTTATTTTTTCTATGATTTTATTGAATTTTGCTCTTACCATTAGTTTCATAGCATCTTTTTTGTTTATTCCTCTGCTCATTAAATAGAACAATTCTTTTGGCTCAATTTTTCCAGCTGCACAGCTATGTTCACCTTCTACATCTTCTTCACTACATAAAAGCATTGGTAATGCAAGTGATTTTGCTTTTTCTGATAATAACATACAAAATTCATTTTCACTTCCAACTGCCTTTTTACAACCACGCTTAAAGTCTATTGTTCCTTTAAAGTGTTTTCCTGCATTATGTGTTAAGGCTCCTTGTACTTCAAATTTTACTTTTGATTGTTCACCTTTTAGCTCTGCAATATAATTTAAATCTAAAATATTATCCTTTCCGCCTAAATAAGCAGTATAAACACTATTTTTACCGTTTTTTCCAGTTATGTTAGAATAGTAGTTAGTAATACTATTTTTTCCGCCAAAATCGATTATTGTGTATTTCACATCTGCTTTATCATCTATATTATTTTCTATTGTATGAAAATTATTTGTTATACCCCCTAATAAATTTATTAAGTTAATATTTAAATTTGAATTTTCTTTTGCTACAATATTTAGTATTCCATTATGATAATATTCTGATTTTGTATCTTGGCTGAATTTTATTGTAATGTCTGCTTTTGACCTTTCATTTGCAATTATAACTATATTTTCTACTAATTCTTTATTATCTTCATCTAGTTTAAAGTCTAATATAATAGGTTCTTCATTTTTTCCGTTTATTTCTATTTTTAACTTCTTATTTGAATTGTTTTTTACTTGTTCTACTAAATCTTTTCCAACTCCATATGTTATATCAAAATTTTCTACATCTTCTGTTATTAAAACATTACTATTTTCATTTTGTATTTTAAGATTTTGATATTCATTTATTTTTTCTGGAATTACTACATTCTCTAGTTTTATATTGTTTATTCCAAATGATTTAGAAGTTCTTACTGGTGTATTATTTAAAGTTATTTTTTCCATTATCCAATGCTCCCTTCTAATTCTAGATTTATTAAGTTATTCATTTCTACTGCATATTCTACTGGTAGCTCTTTTGCAATTGGATAAGCAAATCCTCTTACAATCATTGCTTTTGCATCTTCTTCAGATATTCCTCTACTCATTAAATAGAATATTGTTTTATCACTTATTTTTCCTATTTTTGCTTCATGTGAGAATTCTACTTCATCTGTTTCTATATCATTTACTGGTATTGTATCAGATGCTGATATATCATCTAGCATTAATGATTCACATGATACTGAACATTTTGAATTTTTAGCGTTTGGTCTTATTTTCACCAAACTTCTGTATGTTGCTTTTCCACCATTTTTTGATATTGATTTTGAATTTATTACAGATGATGTATTTTCTGCATTATGTATTACTTTAAATCCTGTATCTAAGTCTTGTCCATGTCCAGCAAAAGATATTCCAGTATATTCTGTTTTTGCTCCTTTTCCATTTAAAACACTTAATGGATATAGCATTGATATTTTTGAACCAAATGAACCTGTTACCCAGTCTATTTGTCCACCTTCTTCAACTATTGCTTTTTTTGTGTTTAGATTTAACATGTTTTTTGACCAGTTTTCAATTGTTGAGTATCTTAAATATGCATTTTTCTTAACATATAATTCAACACAACCTGCATGTAGGTTTACTTTATTGTATTTTGGTGCTGAACATCCTTCTATAAAGTGTAAACTTGCGCCTTCATCAACTATAATTAATGTATGTTCAAATTGTCCTGATTCTGGTGAGTTTAATCTAAAATAAGATTGAAGCGGAATATCCACTTTTACACCTTTTGGAACATATACAAAAGATCCACCAGACCAAACAGCACCATGTAATGCTACAAATTTGTGGTCATTAACTGGTACACATTTCATAAAATGTTCTTTTACTAAATCTCCGTATTCTCTTACAGCTGTTTCCATATCTGTGTATATAACACCTTGTTTTACTAATTCTTCTTTTATGCTATGATACACAACTTCTGAATCATATTGTGCTCCAACACCTGCTAAGGATTTTTTCTCTGCTTCTGGTATTCCTAATTTGTCAAATGTATCTTTTATATCTTCTGGTACATCATCCCAATTGCTTTTCATATCTGTTTTAGGTCTTACATATGTTGCAATTTCATCCATGTTTAATTCTTTTAAACTTGGTCCCCATGTTGGCAATTCTAGCTCATTATATACCTCTAAAGCTTTTTGTCTAAAATCTCTCATCCATTGTGGGTCATTTTTTTGTTCTGATATTTCACTTATAATTTCAGGTGTTAATCCTTTTTTTATTTTGAAATCATAATTATCTTCTTTTTTAAAATCATATATATTGTTATTTACTTCTTCAATTTGAGTTTTTTGCTTCATGTATTTCACCCCTTGCTTTTTTATTTTTTATAAATTTCATATCCGTTTTCTTCAATTTCTCCAGCTAAATCTCCTGTGCTAGTTTTTACTATTTTTCCATCAACTAATACATGTACATAGTCGACATCTAGTTCTTGTAAAATCTTTGTTCCATGAGTTATTATTAGTACTGCATTTTCTTCGTTTTTGAACATTTCTATTCCTTTTGAAACTGTTCTTATTGCATCAACATCTAGTCCAGAGTCTGTTTCATCTAGTATTGCTAATTTAGGGTTTAATACAAGCATTTGTAAAATTTCATTTTTCTTTTTTTCTCCACCAGAAAATCCTACATTTAAACTTCTACCAGCATATTCTGGCTTCATGTTTAATTTTTCCATATAATCCTTTACTTCTTCTTTAAATTTAAATACTTTTACAGGTTCTCCTGTTACCTTATTTTTTGCATATTTTAAGAAATTAGTTACACTAATTCCTGGTATTTCTTCTGGTGATTGAAATGACATAAAAATTCCTTTTCTTGCTATTTCATCTGTTTTAGCATTTGTTATGTCTTCTCCATCAAATTCTATTTTTCCTTCTTCTTTTTTGTATATTGGATTGTTTAAAATGTTATTCGCAAGTGTTGATTTTCCTGCTCCATTAGGTCCCATTATTACATGAATTTCACCTTTGTTTATTGTTAAGTTTAATCCTTTTAGTATTTCTTTTTCTCCTGCTTTTGCATGTAAATTTTCTATTTTTAATAATTCCTTATTCATATATATTTCACCCTTCTTTTTTATTGTTAGTCACGGTTAACATTATAATATTTTTTCATTTGTTTGTCAAGGCTAACAAACTTTTTGATGTAATAAAAATGTAATAATTTTTTCAAAAATTTTTATTTACTAAAATATATTTTCCAGTTATAATAGGCTTAATATTATTTATTAAGGAGATTACATTTATGATTCAAAACACTTTAATAGTTTCAGAAAAAGAACAATTAGCTTATTTACCATATAATAATATAAAACTTCCTTTAAATAGGTTTAAAAATGCTCCTATTTCTAGGTTTAGAGAATCTATTGATTTAATTCTTCACAGAGAAAATGGTTCTATTTTCCAAGCTATAGATTTAGGTTTAGAATTAATGTTTAATTATAAATTAAATCCAATTATAATATCGGCTTGTAAAAATTTAGATGAACTGGATATATATTTAGACTGTTTAGAAGAAAACGAATTAGAAGATTTTACTTGTTTTAAAATTCGTTTCGAAGTTGCTCCTGAAATTTACAAAAAACAAGTTTTTTCATTATAAAATTTATTTTTTTACATACACTATTTAAAGAAAAAATAGTTGGAGTAAAAAAAAATGAATCAAATTTTAGATACAAATTTTAAAGGCAAACATAAGATAAATAAAAGATTTTTTAAATTTCAATTTATAATTTCTTTTATATTGTTTGCCTTTTTTATTTTTTTATTAATTTACTATACTTTTCCTAGGAAAAATCAAGAAAAATTTTCAAAGCAACTTATTGAAAATTATGAGATATATAAATTATATTCTAATAATAATTCTTATACCCAAACAAAAACTTCCAGTACTGATAATTTATTTGGTATTATTGAAATTCCAAAAATTAATTTATATTATCCAATCTTTTCAAATATTAGTGAAGAGCTCTTAAAAACTGCTCCATGTAAGATGTATGGCACTTCTCCCAATGAAAGAGGAAATATTTGCATTGCTGGGCATAATTATAACAATAATATGTTTTTTAGTAAAATCAGTACACTAACAGTTAATGATAAAATATATTTACATGATATTTCTTCAAATAGATATGTATATAAAGTTTTTGAATTGTCAGAAGTATTGGAGACAGACCTGTCTCCCATATTTGACTATAATAACAATTTCAAGCAACTAACATTAATTACCTGCAATAATTTTAATTCAAATAGAATTATTATAAAAGCAAAACAATAAAGAGCCTTTAGGCTCTTTATTAATATATTTTTAATTAAATATTTTTGTAATCTCTAACTTTTTTGAATGCATATACAGCTGATATTCCAAATACAACTACTAACATTGCTACTGGTATAGAATCTGCAGCTCCTGTTTTTGGTAAACTTGTATTGTTATAAACACTTGAATTATTTGTGTTGTTGCTCATATTTGCTGAGTTATTTGTGTTATTGCTATTTGTGTTTGCTGTATTATTACTTGAATTTGTATTTGCTGTGTTGCTTGAATTGTTTGAGCTATTTGAATTGTTTCCTGTTAATGTACTTGTTAAATCATTGTAACTGTTATCATCTGCAGCATTTACTGTTGTTGCAAATAACATTACCATTACACTAATTAATAAAATTGAAATTACTTTGATTAAATTTGTTTTTTTCATAATCGTTCTCCTTACTTCTCTTTATATTATTATTGTTACAAACATTGTTTATTATACCACATTTTTCGATATATTTCAAGCAACATTTGTAAAAACACATAAAAATATATGTTTCTTTTGTTCTTCAAGTATAATTTTATACTTATCGCTTTTATATGTCAATAGTTTTTTTGTATTTTTATTTTACATTTATGTTACAAAAATTTAATAAAAATTATCAATTCTTTTTTATTAAACATTAAATTTAAATAAAACAATATCTCCATCTTGCATAATGTAGTCTTTTCCTTCTTGTCTAACAAGTCCTTTTTCTTTAGCTGCAACCATAGAACCTTCTTTTATTAAATCATCATATGAAACTATTTCTGCTTTTATAAATCCTCTTTCAATGTCTGAATGTATCTTTCCGGCAGCTTGTGGTGCTTTTGTTCCTTTTTTTATTGTCCAAGCTCTAACTTCTGGCTCACCAGCTGTTAAGAAAGACATTAGTCCTAATAAATCATAGCTTTTTTTAATAACTTTATCTAACCCAGACTCTTCTAGTCCTAATGCTTCTAGCATCTCTTTTTTATCTTCATCTTCTAGCCCAGATAATTCTTCTTCAATTTTCACACATAAAGGTATTACTTCTGCATTCTCTTTTTTAGCATATTCTTTTACCTTTAGCACTAGTTCATCATTTTCTGCATTTTCCATTTGTTCTTCAGATATATTAGCAATATATAAAATTGGCTTTGTTGTTAATAAAAACATTTCTTTTACCATTTCTTGCTCATCTTCATTAAAATCTATAGCTCTTGCTGATTTTCCTTCTTCTAGGTTTTGTTTTATTTTTTCTAATAAATCAATTTCTTCTTGATATTTTTTATTTGCTTTTAAATTCTTTTTTGCCTTTTCTAATCTTTTATTTACAGTTTCAATATCAGCAAAAATTAATTCTAAATTTATTGTTTCTATATCTCTTATAGGATCTACTGAGCCATCAACGTGAACAACATTGCTATCTTCAAAGCATCTAACTACTTGTACTATGGCATCTGTTTCACGAATATGAGATAAGAATTTATTTCCAAGACCTTCTCCTTTGCTAGCACCTTTTACAAGTCCTGCAATATCAACAAATTCAACAACAGCATGTGTTGTTTTTTGTGGCTTGTACATTTTTGTTAGTTCATCTAGTCTTTCATCTGGTACTGGAACTACTCCAACATTTGGCTCTATTGTGCAGAATGGATAATTTGCACATTCTGCACCTGCTTTTGTTATTGAATTAAACATTGTACTTTTACCTACATTTGGCAATCCTACTATTCCTAATTTCATTTAAACTTTCTCCTTTTACATTTTATTTTTTGCTTTCGATTTCTTCTAATAAATTTTTAATAAATTCTTCTGTTGGAACTACTCCTAAATCTCCTTTTGTGCAAGAACGAACAGAAACTTTATTTTCATCTACTTCTTTTTGTCCTACAATTAACATATATGGAATTTTGCTAAGTTGAGCCTCACGAATTTTATATCCTGTTTTTTCATTTCTATCATCTACTTCAACTCTTATTTGATGTTTTTGTAATTGTTCTTTTAGTTTATATGCATATTCTTGTTGATTATCTGTAATTGGAAGTATTCTAACTTGTTTTGGTGCAAGCCATACTGGTAAATTTCCTTTTGTTTCTTCTAATAAGAATGAGATAAATCTGTCTGAACTTCCAAGTATTGCTCTATGTATTACAACAGGTCTATGTTCTTTTCCGTCTTCTCCTATATATTCTAGTTTAAATCTTTCTGGTAAAGCAAAATCTAATTGACATGTTGGAATTGTTATATCATGATTTAAAGCTGTTTTTATTTGTATGTCAATTTTTGGTCCATAGAAAGCAGCTTCTCCTTCTGCTTCGTAGAAAGGAATTTCTAATTCTGTTAAGATTTCTCGTAATTGACTTTCTGCTGTTTCCCACATTTCATCATTGTCTATATATTTTTCTTTATTGTTTTTGTCTCTTAAAGATAAACGATAACGGAATGCTGATTCAGGGAATCCAAAATCTTTTTGGTATACTTCTACAATTAGTTTTAAAACTCTTCCAACTTCTTCTTTTATTTGGTCTGGTCTAACAAATAAGTGAGCATCATTTTGGCACATTTGACGAACCCTTTCTAGTCCACAAACACTTCCACTTGCTTCATATCTAAAGTCATGTGCTAATTCTCCTATTCTTATTGGTAAATCTCTGTATGAATGCATTTTATTTTTGTATATTAGCATATGATGTGGGCAGTTCATTGGTCTTAATACCATTTCTTCATTGTCCATTTTCATAACTGGGAACATGTCTTCTTTGTAATGATCCCAATGTCCACTTGTTTTATATAAATCAACACTTGCAAGTGATGGTGTATATACATGGTCATATCCTAATGAAATTTCTTTGTCTTGAATATATCTCTCTAAAATTCTTCTTATTGTTGCTCCATTTGGTAAATACATTGGTAATCCTGAACCTACTAATGGATGTGTCATAAATATTTCTAAGTCTTTGCCTATTTTTCTATGGTCTCTTTGTTTTGCTTCTTCTAATAGTTGTAAATATGCTTCTAATTCGCTAGCTTTTGGAAATGATATAGCATAAATTCTTTGAAGCATTTTGTTTTTTTCGCTACCTTTCCAATATGCTCCTGATGATGATAAGATTTTTACTGCTTTTACTTTTCCTGTACTTGTTAAATGTGGGCCTGCACATAGGTCTGTAAAATCTCCTTGTTTATAAAAGCTTATTTCTTCCCCTTTTGCAAGATCATTTATTAATTCTTGTTTATATGGTTCATTTTCCATTAATTTTAGTGCATCTTGTTTTGGTAAAGAAAATCTTTCTATTTCTAAGTTTTCTTTTATTATTTTTTTCATTTCAGTTTCTATATTTGCTTTGTCTTCATCTGTAAATGGTTTTTCTACATCAAAGTCATAATAAAATCCGTTTTCAATTGCTGGTCCTATTGCTAATTTTGCTTCTGGAAATAGTCTTTTTACTGCTTGTGCCATTATATGTGATGTTGTATGCCAATAAGCTTTTTTTCCTTCTAAGTCTTCTTCTTTAAATGTGTGTAAAATTAAACTGCAGTCTTTTTTTAACTCATATCTTAGGTCTTTTACTTCTCCATCTACTTCTCCACATGTAACGTTTCTTGCTAGTCCTTCACTTATTTTTTTTGCCACTTCTAGTATTGTAGATTTTTCTTCTACTTCTAATTTGTTTCCATCTTTTAAAGTTACTTTAATCATAAAAATTCTCCCTTTCCTTTGCCATTATAAAGTTTTTTCAAAAAAATAGCACTCCATAAATAGCTTTTTTCTATTTATAGGAGTGCTTTATTTACACGGTTCCATCCTATCATTTTACTTAATTAGTTCAGATTGTAACGCATCTTACCACGTCTAGCTTATTCACTAGAAACTTTGAAGAGTTAGTTTTCAAATGACTTTTTCTTAAGCTGGCTCTCAGCCCATGGCCTGCTTTCTCTTATAAGCTAGTTTCATCTTACTTTTCTCTTACTTGTTTTTGTCTTATGTTAATAGTTTAATTCTTTTTATAAAAAAAGTCAATAGAAATTCTTTACTTTTTTATCTTTTTATTATATACTTTTCTTGTTTTTAAATGCTTCCATAGCTCAGTAGGTAGAGTGCTACCTTGGTAAGGTAGAGGTCACGGGTTCAATTCCCGTTGGAAGCTCCACAAGACAATTTTACGTAAAATTTCTTTACAAAGCTCGCTATTTGTGCTATAATTTCAAATGAATTAGGCAATATGCTGTGTATTTTATCCTCTCAGCTCAAATTATTCATGACATTTTTATTTATAAAGGAGGAACTAGTATGAATAAACATGAATATGACAAAATACTTTGTGGTTTACTTGTAGAGAATAGATTACTTGAACATTTTCTCGGATTTGCAAGTACTGAAGAAGAAATCAAGGTAGGAAATACTATTAACTGCAGGGTACTTGGATTTTCTAATAAAGAATTATCATACCCTATGCAAAAAATTGTTGTAGAAAGTCTTGAAGTATTAGGAAACATATTTTATATACATTCTGATGGCGCTTTTTATGTTATACAAAAATGTAAAAACGATATTTTTAATGAAAATATTCTTTTTGCAATTGCATATGGCCCCGTATCTAATAACAACTTTACATTTCAAATAGTTCAGATGATGGAAAACCTTTTCCCATTTTTTACTAATGGTTCCACTTCAGATATTAAAAATGTATTAGCTATAACTGGTATTTACGTTGTATGTTCTAGAGATCGTACATATTTATGTCTAATTCGCTAGTATGGACTCCTCAATTATTGGGGAGCCCTTTTTATTTTGAAATTCGAAAAAAAAAGAAGTGCAATTTGCACTTCTTTTTTGGTAAAGACTACATAAACTTCAAAAAATCATTTTGTTCACCTTTGACATATTTCCATCCCTTACCTTTATAGTAAGAAATGACTTCTCTGTCAATTCCCTTGTGAAGGGATATACAAAACTCACCTGGTTTAACAAAATTATTTACATCTTGTCCTTCTAAGTATTTTTCAATCCTACCTTCTACATAGCTCATATCGTCTTTAAATTTTGACATCATATGTCTCCAACATTGCCGCGCTTTCGCGGCTCCTTTCATAAATATATATTTATTATACCACCTTTGTTTACAAAATGCAACTTTTATGTTTTTATGTAAAGCGTTTTTTGAAGTCTTTTAAAATTCAAAAAGCTACTTAATACTTAAAGTAGCTTAATCAAACATATTCTTTATTGCTTTTTTTCTAATTCTTTGAATTGCATTATCAATAGACTTAACTGGAGAATCTAATTTTTCTGCTATTTTAACATAGCTTTCACCTTTTAAATATCTATCCAATACTTGTTTTTCAAACTTGCTTAAATTTTTATTTACTGCTGTTTCCACTTCGTTATAATATTCTTGTTTCATAATTGTTTCTAACGGATCTTCTATTGTATTACTATTAAATGTATCAATTAATTCAACACTATCATCTTCATTGTTGTCATATGCCGCTGTGTTTAATGATAAATATGAATTAAGTGGTATGTGTTTTTGTCTATTTGAACTTTTTATTGTTGTTATCAATTGTCTTTCTATACATATATTTGCAAATGATTTAAAAGAATTTTGCTTTTCTGAATTATAGCTTTTTATTGCTTTAAATAAGCCTATCATTCCTTCTTGCACTACATCTTCTTTTTCTGCTCCTACCATAAAGTATTTGCTTACTTTTATATTTACAAGGTTTTTGTATTTTTCTAATATATATGAAAGTGCTTCTTCATCACCTTGTTTTATTTGTTCTATAATTTGTTCATCTTCTAAATTTTGATATTTACTTGTTGTGAAGAAAACATCGTCTTGTTTCATCTGTCAAAATACCTCCAAATGTGCTTTTTTTGTATTATATCTGTCATTTTAGCTAATGTCAAGCAAATTTTTGATAATTCCATCGAGTAGAGTAGAAAATTTTTATTAAATAAAATTTTCATCCCCCTCTCACACCACCACACCGTGCCGTTCGGCAATGGGCAGTTCAAATTTATAAGTTTTATTTCAAGCTAATTTAAAAGCTTCTTTTAAATTGTTTCGGTCAAGTATTTTCGTAATAATATCTTCTTTTTATTCGCTTATAGGACCTCACGGGATAAGTCATAACTCTTTCCTCGTTTACTCTCTTGATTTACCCATTAGATTTACGTTTGTCTTTTGGACTTTGTTGTGTTCTGGCAACTTATCCATCTAATAAGCCTTTGTATCAAGTTCTTGTTCATAGAGCCACGATTTCGCTATTGCTTCTTTTCACATTCCATTACTGGCTTATGCTTTGGAAGTTGCTATCAAGTTCGTGACAAATACGCCCCTTAGGACTTTCACCATAGATTTATGACATGCCCGTCATACAGAAAAAACACCACTTCTTAAAGTGGCGTCATATTAATATTATTCAATTTTTATTTAACTATATTTACAAAATCTTCTATTATTCTGATTTTGGTTTTCACAAGGTTTATTTCTACTTAATATAAAGTGCTGAACGAAAAGTAGTGTAGCTGTCTGCACTGCCACTCCACCTAATGCGTAGGCTAGCTCTGAGGTAGCTGTAGTGGAGATAAAAGCCACCACGAATGACAAACGGAAAGCTAGTACTAGTGTTATTTTTTTCTGCTACATATTCCAAACAGTTTCCTTCAAGATCATATATGTTTTGTACTTTATCTGCTAAATTCTTACCAGCTTCTTTTACATCTTCTGCATGTCTAGTTGGCTCATATTTCCTTACATCATAAGTATTTCCATTTTCATCTGTTTTTTTATCTACAAATTTCATTACCATATCCCATTGTATTCCTGAACACATTGCACTTTTTACATAAGTGCTACTATCTCCATACATATCTTTTCCAATTGCTTTAAGCTCTGTTTGTCTTTTATTTGTATATACAGTTGAATTTTGTTTGCTTACTAGTTTTAAATTTTCGATTCCAATTTCATATCTTGATATATAAAATCCATTATATTTTAATACTGCCGTTCTCTCAGCTGTTTCGTTATTCGTTGCATTATCTATTGTTGGTTGTATATCTGTTGGCAAATATCCTGTATCTGTAAATGTTGAATTGGCTGGCGTAGTACCCGTTACACTATCATAATAACTAGGATAACTAAAGTCCCTTTGATATGATTCTTCACTTTCTACTGGTATCCATACAAATTGATTATATTTTGTTGAAGCCGTATTCCAATCTACATTTGTTATCTCTGACTCTGGTATATCATATATTACTAATCCATTTGCTATTTTCTGTTCTCCTGGTATTCCTGATACTGTAAATCCTTGTGGCACTGTTGCAGTATCTGTTCCGTCCGAATAATTATTTTTTTCTGTTTTACCTACTATTGTTCCTGGTGTTACACCTGTTATCGGAGTTTTTTCATCTGATTTTGCTACTTCTATTACTTCTCCTGATTCTTTGTCTACTGTTACTTCATATCCATCTGCTTTTACAATTAATGAATTTCCGCTTTTTGTTACAGTACTTCCTTTAATATTCTCTGTTACATTTTTTTCAAATGTATTTTCATCTAAATTTCCTTTTTTATCTATGCTTTTTAATATCTCTACTTCTACTTTTTCTTTTACTGTTTCACTGTTATTATTTTCTTTTGCCTGTTTTGCCTGTATTATTATTCCATTATTTCCTGTTAGTGTTGCTATTGTTACTCCTGCTAATATCAAAAGCACAATTACAGTTACTACTAATGCAATTAATGTAATACCTGTTTTACTTTTCACTATTTCTTTTTCTTTTTTTATTTTGCTGTTTTTTACTATTTCTTGCATAAAAATTTCTTCCTTCCTTAGTTTATTCTTTATTTTTATTATAATTATCTCCGTTTTGGTATAAATATATAACTTGGAATTTTAAACTATATTAGGTATTAGCTTTTCTAGGTTCATTTCTACTTTTATAGCAAAAATCATTCGTATTTTACCATTTTACAAAATAAGTTATTGTTTTAATTTTATTTTTTTACAAAATTCTATTTTACTTAATATAAAGTACCGCACGAAAAGTTCTATCACTGTATGCAGTACCATCTGCACTGTCTCTTTCACTAGCACTATCATCGCTACGCTTTCTGTATTCTCCACCACGAAGGACAAACGAATATGTATAATCATTTTTTTCTGCTACATACTCCAAAAAGTTTCCTTCGAGATCATATATATTTTGTACTTTATCTGCTATATTTTTACCAGCTGTTGTCATCTCCCTCGCATGTCTATCTGCATTACGTGCCTTTACATCAAAAGTAATTCCCTTCCCATCTTTTTTTCCATTTACAAATTTCATTGCCATGTCCCATTGTATTCCTGAACACATTGCACTTTTTGCATAAGTACTATTATCTCCATACATGTTTTTTCCTATTGTTTTAAACTCTGTTTGACTTTTGTTTGCATATATAGTTGCATTTTGTTTACTTACTGGTTTTAAATTTTGAATATCAACTCCAATTTCATATCTTGATATATAAAACCCATTATATTTTAATGCTGCTGTTCTTTCAGCTGTTTCACTATTTGTTGCAGTGTCTACAGCTGGTTGTATAAATGTTGGTAAATACCCTGTATCTGAAAATGTTGAATTAGCTGGTGTAATCTCTCTTTTTTCACCATAATAACTTGGGTAATTAAAATTTCTTTGATATGTCTTTTCATTTTCTACTGGTATCCATACAAATTGATTATATTTTGTTGACGCTGTATTCCAATCCACATTTGATATTTCTGACTTTGGTATATCATATATTACTAATCCATTTGCTATTATTTGTTCATCTTTTTTTCCTGATACAGTAAAGCCTTGTGGCACTGTTGCCATGTCTGTTCCATCTGAATAGTTATTTTTTTCTGTTTCACTTACTACTATCCCAGGTTTTATATTTGTTGGTGGGGTTTCAGTTTTTCCATCTGATTTTGTAACTCCTGTTATTTCACCTGATTCCCTATCTACTATTACATCATATCCGTCTACTTTTACAATTATTGAATTTTCACTTTTTGTTACAGTACTTCCTTTAATATTTTCTGTCACATTTTTTTCAAATGTATTTTCATTTAATTTTCCATTTTTATCTATGCTTTTTAATGTTTCTACTTCTACTTTTTCCTTTGCTGTTGTACTATTAGTATTTTCTTTTGCCTGATTTGCTTGTATTATTGTCCCCTTATCTCCTGTTAATGTTATTACACTTATTCCTGCTAATATAGAAAGCACAATTATCGTTATTATCAGTGCTATTAATGTAATACCTGTTTGCTTTTTTGCTACATTTTTATTCTTGTCTTCTTTATTGTTTTTTGCTGTTTCTTGCATAAAACTTCCCCCTCTTTAGTTTATTTTCTACTTTATTATATAGATAAAAAAATTTATAGTCAATACATTTTCTTCTTAAAAATGGAGTATTTTTTTATGAAATTTTCAAAAGAAATCCTTGATATATAAGCTTTGAATAAAATAACGAATGTGCATGAAAAAGCTTATATATCAAGGATTTCTTTGTATTAATAATAACCCATTAACTAGTAACGAATAATTTTTTGCTTCAACTAAGCAAAAACAGCAATACTATTTACTTGCAATATGTATATTTTCTATTTTACTATTCATTTCTCTAGAAATAATATTTTGAATTTGAGCAACATCTTCTTTGGCAAGTTCATCTTTTTTTACAATAACACTAACACTATCTCCATTAACAAAAATAACACAATCCTCAAATCCTTTGGTTTGAATCAAATTCTCACAAATCATAATACTATTTTTAATGTCGTTTATTTTTTTCATTTCTGTTGTAGCTGATTGTTTTTGCACTTCATCAGCATTTGTGCTATTTAAAGCTTTTTCATATGTTTCAAGCATTTGAGAATACATAGTTTCTCTTTCTAATTTTGATTTCGAAAAATATTCGTCTGTAGTTTTTTCTACTTGTGTATTACTTTCAACTACATCATTGCTATTCACTAAAGTTGCATCACCTATATCTGCCAATTTGCTGTCATCTTTTGATTCTATGTTCATACTTGTTTCTACAGAGTTAGTGGTATCATTTGCACTATAATTCAAATATCCAGCAGTCATAAGCATTATTGCTATTACATATATAACTATTTGGTTTTTCTTTAATATTTTCATTTTAAAATCCATCCTTTCTAATTCATCTCAAATACTTGTATTTTATGTGTTGCAAGTCCTGTTACCGCTTCTACTGCTTGAATTATATTAGTTTTAGTTTCAGCGTTATTTGCACCTTTGGCAGTTATTATTGCGCCTTCTATTTTGGGTTGAACAACTTTTTTAGTTATTGGAGTTTTCTCTCCATTGTTCTCTTTATATATTATATCTTTTTGTGTATCTATTTCCTCAATTTTTCTTGTGCCACCTGATGTATCTGTTTCTTCTGTGCTACTAGTCTTAGAGTTTTCATTGTACATTGCAACAACCTCAGCAGATTCTTGGTAATTTATACACACTTGCACTTCTCCTACCCCTTGTATTTTGGACAATATCTTTTCCAGTTTACTTTCTAGTTCATTTTGAATATTATTGTTTTGAAGTTCACTTGTTCCAGACGGTGTATCCTGACTTTCTGCTAACTTCTTGTTAACTATATTAGTTTCTTGATTATTTGTTTTTTTGTTTCCATTCCATATGACATTTATTACAACTATTGTGATTATTAAAACAACTATAAAAAACACTAGATTTTCAATTTTTTTCTTATTATTGCCTTCTGGATTTTCCTCTTGTTTTATAATGTTTTTTAATTTATTTCCAAACATTTTTCATTCACCTCATATTCTTCAATTAAAAATTTTTTTATATCTTCTAGTTCTGCTTTTGATATTTTAGATGAATTCTTTGTTTCTTTTTCTTTTGCCTTTCCTATATCTACTTTTTTTATCTGCTGTATTCCTGTTACTATTTTATTTTCCACATTATTTTCTTCTTGTTGCTTTGCCACCTTTTTTTCTACTTTAATTTTTATATTACTTATTTTGGTTTCATCTTTATTATTTTCATTTTCGTCTATTTCAGCTGTAACTTTACATTCTGATAATTTATATCCCTTTTCTTTTAGTTTTGTTGTTATATCTTTTTCAAGTTCATTTTCATATAATATTTCTATTCTTTTATTCATACTTGTTTGGTCCACACTTGCACTTGTACTTGCTGTATAATTATTTAGGTTTAAGTTTTCCAAATTTAATTTATCTTTGTTTTTTACTACGGGAGATATAATATTAAAAATTATATATATTCCAAGTACCATTTTTATATATTTTTTTGTTTTGTTGTTTGGCAATATCATTTCTAATATTGAAACTATTACAATTGCAACTCCAAGTCCTTTGACCCATGAACTTATAAACTCTATCATTTTTACCTACCTATACATTATTACATTATTAGATATTTTCAAAACTAAAGTAATTCCAATTATTAGCATAAATGACAATGAGCATAAAATTCCTAAAAATATTTTGAATATATCTCCTATTTGTTCTAACAAACTTATTATTTTGCCATCAGCTATTGGTTGAACTACTGCTACAAGCAATTTATATGAAATTGTTAATATTGCAAGTTTTATCACAGGGCTTATGCAAATCCCTAATACAATTATTACCCCAACTATTCCTATTGCATTTTTTAATACTATTCCACAACCGTAACACTGTATCTACTGCATCTCCTAATATTTTACCTACTACCGGAATTGCAGAACTTACTACTGTTTTTGCAGTTTTTGTTGTTATACCATCTACACTACTAGCCAATGTGCCTTCTAATGAAACAACTCCCACAAAAATTGTTAATATAAGCCCTAAAAACCATGTTGTTCCTGATTTTAAAAATGATGATAACTTATCTATTTGAACTTTATCTGATATTTTAGATATTATTACTAAACTCGTTAAAATCAATACTAATGGTATTATTATTGTTTGAATTATATTCCCCACAAAATTTACTAGAAACAGTATTAATGGTTCTACAATACTACTTGTTGTTAAGCCTCCTGTATATGTTATAAGTGCAATTAGAAGTGGCACTAGAAGATTCATAAAGCCAACCAAATTATTTGAAGTATTTTGTACTAATTTTATTATTTCAGTAAAATTTGTCATTATTATTGTTACAATTAATATGTATTGTACATAATATATAAGTTTAGCTATTCCGTCATTTTCCAAGCTATCACTTATAGATTTTAAAATTGTATGTATTATTATAATTGTCAAAATGCTAATTATACTTTTTATGTTTTTAGTAACCTCGCCACCTATTAAATTAAGTACTTTTTTTAATATTGTTGAATTATCAATTTTTCCTTTTACAGCATTATTAAGTATTTGGCTTGTATCTATACCTTCAAAAAAATCGCTTTGCTCATATTGTTTTGCACTTTGTAAAAAATCACTTATTTTAAATTCTTCCTGCTGATTTGATAACTCTTCGTCTTTTTCTTCTGCATAACTAACATTTTGATTTAATATTGTAATTATAATTACCATAAATATTATTAAAATTTTATTTGCATTTTTCATTTGTTTTACCTTTCCTTATGGCAAAATATTTATAATTATTTCTAATAGACTAGATATAATTGGAATTGACATTGATATTATGATAATTTTTGTTCCCATTTCAATTTTGCTTGCTATTGCTGTTTCTCCAGAGTCTTTACATATACTTACTGCAAATTCAGATAAAAATGCTATTCCTGTAATTTTTATTAGTAATGCTAAAAATGTGCTGTTTATTGATGTTTTATTTGCAAGCGTTTGTAATAGGCTGATTATTCCAGATAGTCTGTCCATTACAAGTACTAATATTAGCACTCCTGTTAGTAAACTTATATATATTGCAAATTCTGGTCTATATTGCTTTAGTAAGATTATTATTATTAGAGCTATTAGCGCAATTCCAATAATTTTTACGACTTCCATTTTTATCTCACCTCTTTCCAACGGTAATAAATTATCTCTTTTGTAGAATGCAATCAATATATTTTTTTATTTGTGACTCCCACCTTTTAACTGTCTGTAATTGCATAACAGACAGTATAAAAGTCGGTCCCCCCGAATTGTCACTACATAAAAAAATATATTATTGCACTATAAAGTTTTGAATTTTAAAGCTATAAATTAAATATTGTACGAACAGTATCAAATAATCCACTTATTTCCTTTATTACCATTGTTAAAACTATAACCAAGCCAGCCAAAGTTGTCATCATTGCTTGATCTTCCCTACCCGCTCTTACTAAAACCTGATGTAATACTGCAACTAATATTCCAATTGCTGCTATTTTAAATAACAAATTAATGTCCATTTTATCCATTCCCTTCTCAAAATTTTAAAATAATACAATTGCAATTGCTAGTCCAATTATTGTTCCTAATCTTGTATACAATTTTTCATTGCTTTGTTTTTCTCTTTTAGCTATTTCAATATTATCTTGTAAAAACTTCTCTGTTATTTCTATTTGGCTAATTTGCCCATCTACATCTGTTAAACCTAATAATTTCGACATTGTTTTTAGTGCTTTTTTATCTTCTTTTTTTAAATTGTTTTCTGATTCTTCTATTGCTTCTTCCCATGCCTGTGATACAGATTTTTCTTCCATTTTTTCTTTAGCATTTTTGAATATGTTTCCTATATTTTTGCTTGAGCTTTCAGAAATTTCTTTAAATATCTCTGGTATCGGTTCATATGTAAATTTTATTTTGTTTTTTATTATGTTTAAAATGTTTTCTATTTCTTCTAATTCTTCCAACCTATACACATATTTTTTTGCTAGAAATTTTCCTATTAAACTAGATGATATTAAAATACAAAATAGCATAAAATACTTTATTATTTGCATGTCCAAATACCTTGCCCCTTCTTTTGATATTTTATTATATGCAATTTATTTTTTATTTAGAACTTATTTTAAGATTTTCCTAAAAATATTATTTTTTCTATTTGTTTTGTTTCCAATAGTCTATTTATTTGAGCATTATTTTTTATATCTTCCATATTTTTTCCATGCATAGTAAATATTCCTTTTACTCCTGCTAGCATGGCTTCTCCGAATTGCTTCTATGTCTTCTTTTGAGCCAATTTCATCACAAGCAATTACTTCTGGTGCCATTGTTCTTATTAATATCTTCATTCCTTGAGCCTTTGATATATTTTCAATAACATCTGTTCTTATTCCTATATCATTTTGTGGTATTCCCTGGTACATAGCTGCTATTTCTCCTCTTTCATCTACAAGCCCACATATTTTTCCATAAAAATTCACTTCTGGAATTCCATTACTTATATTTCTTATTGTGTCTCTTAACATTGTAGTTTTTCCATATCCAGGTGGAGACACTAATAGAGTTGTAAATATTGAATTATTTGGTATATCAATTATTTCTTTTAAAATTTTTTTACTACAATCTTTAACCTCTCTTGCTATTCTAAAGTTTATACTTCCAATATATTTTAAGTTTATTATTTTACCATTTTCTATTACTGCTGTTCCTGTTATTCCAACTCTATGACCACCTCTTACCGTTATAAACCCTTCACACATTTGGTTTTTATAAGCATATATAGAGTTATTGCATAATTTTTCTACTATTTGCAAAATCTCATTACTTGTTACTTTATATTCAATTACTATATCTACATTTCTTAGCCTTAAAATTATTGGTCTATTTGCTCTTATTCTAATTTCCCTCAATTCTGTTTTTAAATTTTCCTTTTGATTTATTGCTTCAATTAGCAAATTATATATATTCATTGGAAAATATTTTAAAATTTCTGTTATTTCCTTCATAAGTTTTCCTTTCTGCTCCTAAACATACAAAATATATCTTTTAGGCGCAAAAAATGTCGCTTTTAAGGTTTGTTCCTTTGCGACATTTTTTTCTACTATTATTTTTTGATTTTATTTTTCATTTATAACAGCCCTGTAAATTACTCCTGTATCTTGGTCTTTTTCAAATTCAACTCTGTAATATTTATCAACTGCTACATCACTTTTTATAAATGTTACATTTTGTTGATTAACATCATATTCTTCGCCATTATAATTAATTTCTTTTATTTCATATTTTGATTTATTTGTGTCTTGTTCATCATCAGTGCTATCATCTTCATCTGATGAACTATTTATTCCATTATTAATTGATATTGTAGTTATTAAACCCTTTACAGTTGTTCCTTGAAGGTTTGTGTTTGCATACATTTCGAACTTTTGATTAAAACTGTTTATTGTTTCTTCATCACCTTGACTATCTTGTGACACTGATAACATTTCTAATAATGATGGGAACATTTTAGTTATTGGATTTTCCTCTACTCCTAATTCTTCCATTTGTTTTTGATTTGTTTGCTCAATTCTTGTATATACTGCTTGCATAAATGCTGTTGTTTTTTTCTCATCATAATTTGCCAGATTTATACTGTTATTATCGGAAAAATCTTCTATTTCTATACCTTCACTAAAACTAACATTATTATCTATTTTATAGTCATATGTTATTTCTTCATTTGCAATTTCAATTTCATAGCTTTCAGATACTTTTTGTTTTTCTTTTAATCCTTCATATTTTGCTATAATTGATATTTTAGAAATTGCCTCTTGATTATTGTTTTGCAATACTTCAAGATTAATACCATATTGTACTAAATTATTATTTCCTGTTTTTTTAATTTCTAATTTGATTTCATTAGTTTCTATTATAATATTGTCCACTTTACCTTTTGAAACAAATAGTGTAATTTCAAGTTTTTCATTTTCTAAATCTCGATCACTTATACTTTTTATTTCTTTGTCAATATCACTTGAAGTTATTTTTGCTGAATTTTTTTGTTCTTTTAGATACTCATTTAACTTATCTAATGTTGTTTGGTCATTTTTTAATGTTTCTAATAATTTTGTCCAAATATTTTTTATGTCTTCTCCTGTTAATTGCAATTTATATCCTTTTTTATTAGAATCTGTTATTTTAGAAAATTTTTCCGGAGTTAAACTATCTGTTATTACATGCATATATGTACTTATTATTTGGCTTTTTTCAATTTCAGATAGGTTTAACTGCGTTATTTTTTCTAAATTTTTTATATCGGTTTCAATTTCTTGTGCTTCACTGCTGTTTTCTAAACTACTAGTATTTTCAGTATCTGACACAATATATTTGCTTCCTACATAATCTGTTTGTAAGCCTATTTCATTGTTAGTTTTTCTATAATTTACTGAAAATTTCACAGAGTCTGAATAATTTAAGCTTATATTTTGTTCTGATTTTGAATTTGCTTTATCTACTTTACCTGTAAAACTTACATTAAATTGATTTACACTATCAAATTCGCTTTGCCCATTTTTTGCTGTTACATTGGGCTTAAATTCACCTTCATTTGTATATGCATTTGTTTTCTTTTTTTCTATGTATTGGCTTAAATTTTCATCTATTAAACCTTGTTTATTATCTGCTAATTTACTTGCATATTTAAAAAATATGTCTTTATTATTTCTAAATAAATCTGTGGCTAAATATATATATATACCACCTGCCACTAGTATTATAATTAAAACTAATATTATTAATATTTTAGTATTTTTCTTTTGCTTCATAACTAATCCCATTCCCTTTCCAAGGCACAAATAAAATTATTCTTCCCAGTTGTGATATATATTTGCTACATCATCTAAGTCTTCTAAGCGTTCTATTAATCTTTCCATTCTTTCTACGCCTTTTTCATCTAATTTTACTGTTGTTGTTGGTACCATTTGTACTTCTGCCTCTAAGAAGCTTAATCCTGCTTCTTCTAATTTTTCGCTAACTGTAGAAAAATCAGCTGGGTCTGTTGTTATTTCATATACTTCTTCAGATGATTCGAAATCTTCTGCTCCACTTTCTAATGCTAACATCATTAGTTCTTCTTCATCCATGTTTGCTGTTTCTTTTTCTATTACAATTACACCTTTTTTGTTAAACATGTATGATACACAACCTGTTGTACCTAGATTTCCACCAGCTTTATCAAATACATGTCTTACATCTGCTGCTGTTCTGTTTTTATTATCTGTTGATGCTTCTACTATTACAGCTACTCCGTTTGGTCCATATCCTTCATATGTTATTTCTTCATAGTTTTCGTTACTACTTGAAGCTTTTTTAATTGCATTGTTTATTGTGTCATTTGGCATGTTTGCTGCTTTACATTTTGCTATAACATTTTTTAATTTAGAGTTTCCTGCTGGATCTGGTCCACCTTCTTTTACTGCTATTAGCAATTCTCTACCTAATTTTGTAAATATTTTTCCTCTTGCTGCATCTGCTTTTCCTTTCTTTGCTTGTATGTTGTGCCATTTACTGTGTCCTGACATCTCTAATTCCTCCTCTTTAATTTTACTGTATTATTTTAAGGATTTTATCCTTTATCTTTAAATTTCGCTTTTTATTGTATCACATTATTTCTTATTTGTGTAGTATTTATTTAAAATAAATTAGTTTAGCTTGAATTTTTGTGAACTAATAATTATCTCTTCATTTTTTTAATCTCAAAGCATTTAAAATCACTGTAAAACTACTAAACACCATTGCCAAGCTGGCAATCATTGGATTTATTGAAATTCCAATTGGCTTTAACATTCCAATAGCGACAGGTATCATCAAACAATTATAGAAAAATGCCCAAAACAAGTTTTGCTTTATGTTTTTAATTGTTTTCTCACTAATTTTGATTAGTTTTAATATTGAATCTAAATCATTTTTAGTTAAAATAACATCACTTGAGTCCATTGCAATGTCAGTTCCACTTTTCACACTGATACCAATGTCAGCATTTGTTAGTGCTGGACTATCATTAATTCCATCACCACACATCATAACTTTATTTCCATCTTCTTTCAGTTGCTTTATCGTTTCTGATTTTTGAGATGGTAGAACATTTGAAATTACTTTATCTATTCCTAGTTCTTTGCCTATTTTTTCTGCTGTCTCTTTGTTATCACCTGTTAACATTATAGTTTTAATATTGCATTTTTTAAAATTTTCTATAACATTTTTTGCATTTTTTCTTACAATATCATTTACTCCTATTAATGCTAGAATTTCTTTTTCATTTGCAACATAAATAATACTGTTACCATTATTAGCTAAAACTTTTTCATCTTCTAAATATTTATTTTCAATAGAAAATTTTTCTATTATTTTTCTATTTCCTAATATTATTTTTTTATTATCAATTTCTCCAGTCAATCCATATCCTGCAATATTTTCAATGTTTTTTGCTTCTAATTTTGCAATTTTATTTTCTTGCATATACTCTACAAATGCTGTTCCTATTGGATGTGTTGATGTTTCTTCAATACTTCCTGCAATTTTAATTAATTCTTTTTCTGATAAATTACTATAATTGTATATTTGAGAAATTCTAAGTTTTCCATATGTTAATGTTCCTGTTTTATCAAATACTATAGTGTTGATTTTTGAAACATTTTCTAATATTTCACTTTTCTTTACCAATATTCCATTGTTTGCACATATTCCTTCACTTATAACTATTGCAAGTGGTGTAGCCAATCCCAAACTACATGGGCATGCAACTACTAATACTGTAACAAATGTACTTAATGCTGTTCCAAAATCATATCCTAAAATTAAATATGCAACAAAGCTTAATATAGCTATTATAATTACTACTGGAACAAAATACCCAGAAATTTTATCAGCAATTTTAGCTATTGGGGCTTTTGTGTTACTTGCTTCAACAACCAATTTTACTATTTCTGATACTGTTGATTCTTTTCCAATTTTTTCAGCTTTGTATTTTATGAACCCATCATAATTTAGACTTCCTGCAATTACTTTATCTCCAACATTTTTAGTTGCAGGTTTACTTTCTCCTGTAATAAAAGATTCATCTAGATGAGTTTTTCCTTCTATTATTTCACCATCTACTGCAATTTTGTCTCCTGCTTTTGAAATTACAATATCTCCCTTTTTTATTTCATCAAGAGTTACTTCTTTTTGTTTTCCATTAACTTCAATTACCGCTTTATTTGGAGTGATTTCAACTAATTTTCTTATCGCATCCTTTGTTTTATCTTTGCTTATTCCATCAATATATCTTCCAAGTTTAACAAAGTAAATAACTATTGCTGTAGATTCAAAATATAAACTCATTGTATAATGCATATGACCTTTTATTATCATATACATTCCATATAAGCTATATATAAAACTGCTTATAACGCCTATTGCAACAAGTGTATCCATATTTGGTATTTTGTGAATCAAATTTTTGTATCCATTTTTCAAAATATCATATCCATATCCGAAAAAGGCTATTGTTAAAACTAACAAGCTAACTGCATAATTTATAGGGTTATATTCTACATTCAAAAACTTTATAGTTGATAGTCCAATCATGTGTCCCATAGATATATACATAATAATTATTGCTAATATTGTGAAAATAATAAATTTTCTTTTTTCTTTTTTATTATTTTTTTCTATATCAAATTTTTTAAATAATCCTAAACTTTTAAATCCTGCTTGTTTTACATACTTCTCTATTTTTTCTTGATTTAGAATCTGCTCATCATATGTTATTGTAGCATTTGCCATTACAAGGTTTACATTTGCTTCATAAATTCCATTTTGTTTATTTAAATATTTTTCTAATCCGTTTGAGCATGCACTACAAGTCATTCCATCAATCGCTAATATTATACTTTTCATATTATTATTCCTCTACAATTTCAAACCCAAGGTCTACTATTCTTTCTTTAATTTGAACAACATCTAAATCTTTTTCTGCTTTTATTGTTACTATTCCAGTATTATGGTTTGCTTCCACACTTTCTATACCTTCAATTGTTGATAATGCATTTTTTACTCTGTTTTCACACCCTCCGCAAACCATTCCATTTATTTTTATTTCTAGTTCTTTCATTTTTCCACCTCCAGATATTATTATATACCCCTATTGGGTATTTTGTAAATAGAGGGGTATGGTCATTTTTTTGCCTAAAAATAGCCACTTTCAAATGTCAAAAAATAGTGTCACATTTTTTATTATGTAACACTATAATTTTTTTATAACCAATTTCCAACTTTTTTAATGTATATTTTCTTTACAATCTGAACTAAAATCACATATAAAATAGCTAATCCAGCTACTATTAAGTAATATACTGGTGGCATTATTTCAAAATGGAATGACTCAATATTGTGCAATAATATTGGTGCAAGTATCGTTCCTATTATTGTTACCATTGTTAGACCAGTTAATATAGGATTTGCCTTTGATTGTACAAAAGGTACTTTTGCAGTACGAACAAAATGAATTATTAATGTTTCACTTATTAAACATTCTACAAACCATGCTGTTTGGAAATAACTTTCACTTACATTTCCATTATAGCCTAATATAAACCAAAATGCTAAAAAGGCTAAAACATCTATTATTGAACTTACTGGTCCCATTACATTCATAAATGTTCCTAATCCTTTAGTATCCCATTTTCTTGGTCTTAACAAAAATTCTTCGTCTACATTATCATATGGTATTCCTATTTGAGAAAAGTCATATAAAAAGTCTTGAATTAACATTTGAATTGGCAATAATGGTAAAAATGGTAAGAAAATACTTGCAATAAATATACTAAATACATCTCCAAAGTCAGAACTTAAAGCCATTTTCATATATTTTATAATATTTCCATATACTTTTCTTCCTTCTAGTACTCCATTAAATATTACTGATAAACTTTTTTCTAACAATATAATGTCACTTGCTTCTTTAGCAATATCTGTAGCCGTGTTTACACATATTCCAACATCAGCATTATGTAATGATGGTGCATCATTTACTCCATCTCCCATATATCCTACTACATGTCCATTTTTTCTAAGTGTTTTTATTATTCTTTCCTTTTGTAAAGGATTCATTCTAGCAAATACATTTACTTTTTCAACATTTTTAGCAAGTTCATCATCTGTCATTTTATCAATGTCTGTACCTAATAATATTTTCGAATTTTCTATTCCTACTAAGTTGCAAATATTTTCAGTAGCATATTGGTTGTCCCCTGTTAAGATTTTTGTTGTTATTCCATATTTTTTTAGTTTTTTTATTGTACTTTTTACTTCTTTTTTAGGTGGATCTAAAAATGCTACAAATCCTATAAATGTCATTTCCTTTTCATCGTCACCATTAAATATGTCTTTACCTCTATATTCTCTTTTTGATGCTAATGCAATTACTTGCATTCCTTGTCTTGAAAGATTTTCGGCATTTTCATTTATATTTTTTATCATTTCTTGAGTTAATTCTTTATGTTCGCCATTTATCTTTACTTGATTACAGCTTTTTAATACTTCTTCAAGTGCCCCTTTGGTAATTATTCTGTAGTGGTTGTCATGTTTTACTACAACACTTACTTTTTTTCTAATATAATCAAATGGTATCTCATCAATTTTTTCATAATCAATAACTTGTTCTTTTATCTTATGCTCAATTCCATATGCTATTACTGCTTTATCTACTAAATTTTTCATTCCGGTACTATAATAGCTGTTTAAAAATGCATATTCTAATATAGATAAATCTTCTTTTCCTTCAACATTTATATATTTTTGCAATACTATTTTATCTAAAGTCAATGTTCCTGTTTTATCGGTACATAAAACATCTATTGCTCCTAGGTTTTGAATTGCTTGCATATTTTTTACTAATGTTTTTTTCTTAGCAAGTGTTTTTGTTCCCTTAGTCAAATTGACATTTACTATCATAGGTAACATTGTTGGAGTAATTCCAACAGCTACTGATAATGCAAATAGCACTGCTTCTAGCACATCTTTTCTTATAAATGCATAAATAATAAATACTGCTATTGAAACTACAACCATGTATTTTATTAATAATTTTGTAATTCCATTCATACCTTTTTCAAAATTTGTTGTTTCTTTTTTATTGTCAATTTGTTTTCCCATGCTTCCTAAATATGTAGAGAAACCTGTATTAATTACTATGGCTGTTGCATTTCCACTTATTACACTTGTTCCCATTAAGCAAATATTTGAAAGCGAAAATATTTCATTTGAATTATTAAATTTATCTGTTTTTTCAATTGGTGCACTTTCTCCAGTAAAAACAGATTGATTTAAAAATAAATCTTTGTTTTCTAAAATCATTACATCTGCTGGGATAATTGAACCTGCATTTAAATGTATGATATCTCCTTTTACAACTTTTTCCGTTCTTATTGTTTGTTCTTTTCCATTTCTTACAACTGTGGCTGTTGAGAACATTTCACTTTTTAGTTTTCTATTAAATTTATATGTTGAATAATTTTGTGCAAATTTTATCATGGCGCTTACAAATCCAATTGCTAAAATAATAACTGTACCTAATGTGTCATCTCCAACAAATTTATTTATTATTGCTAAAACAACTAAAATCAAAATAAATTTATCTTTAAATGAATTTATAAAAAAGTAAAACCATGAGTGTTTATCATCTTTTACAACTATATTTTCTCCGTCCTCTTCTAGTTTTTGTTCTGCTTCTTTATTTGCTAATCCTTTTTCAATATTTGTTTTAAATTCTTTTACTATTTCTTGTTTTTCTTTTTGCGCAATTGCTTTATATTTTTCTAATATTTTTTCGTCATTACTGTTTATTAGTTTTTTATTTTTTAATTTATTTTTTATAAAAAATAATCTAATCAATTTCTACTTATCTCCTTTCTAATTACCATCTACAAGTGTCATATAAGCATATCCACTCATTTTAGTGTTATCAGCAAATTCTTTTTTTGGTAAGTTGCTTTTCAGAATAGGTTCCTTATAATATGACAAATAAGTAACTAACCTATATAATCTAGTATTTTCTGAAAATTTGAAGATTATGTCTTTATTGTAATCTGAGTCAGATTCCGAAGCGTTTTCATTGTTATAATCAAATACGACATAATTTTGTTCTGAGGTCATCATTGTATTAATTGAGTCCGGCGTAAAACAATTTAAATTGTAATCATCTATTACTGAGTAATACATTCTATCTTCTATAACTTCTAGTAAATGTTTGTAGTTTTCATCTTCTTTATCAAATACATAAAAAGCCCCTATTTTTGAAGATTTGAAATAAATTCTGTCTGGCTCTTTTTTGTATATATATGGATTGTATGTACTAAATTTTTGGTAATCATCTCCATAATCTGCTTCATCTTTTTCAATTTTTTCTTTTAGTTGATTTATTTCATTTTTTGACATTAATGCTGCTAAACTAGTTTGTTTTTCTTTTTCTTTTATTAGTTGTGCTTCATCCATTAATGTTTTTGTATAAAATCCTCCAGCAAAACCTATTCCTATTAATACTATACTTAATATTATAAAAATAATTATTGTTTTTCTTGTTTTTATTTTCACGTTAATATCTCTCCATTCTAGTATTTGCCTTATTATTGTTAAATACAACTATTAAATTAAACTTTTGCATGTTTTTTCTATCTCATAAACTCATTTTATGTATCATATACTTTTCTACTTTTTTATTTTATTAAAAACGCTGCATATAATGGTACTGATTTTATATTATTTTCAAACCCAAAATTTTTACTAGAAATTCTTATAGAATATTTTGGATTATATTTTTTTATATAACTATTTAAACTTTTTGATGTAATATTATCAGATGCTTTTACTTCTATTGGTATTAAACCATCTTCATTATACAAAATAAAATCTATTTCAGCATCACTATTTGATTTCCAATAATATAAACTAACTCCATTTCTAACTAGTTGTTCAGCTACATAATTCTCTGCAATATTTCCTTTATATAAAAATTTATTATCTAATAGAATATCATTGTACTGGATTTCTAATAAAGATGTAAGTAATCCAACATCACTTATATACAATTTAAAATATTCTTCATCTGCATATGCTTTAGGTGGTATTTGAATTGCTTTTAGCAAATTGCATTTATAAATCATAGTACTTGAAATTAACCATTGTAGTGCTGTTTCATAATCTCTACTTCTTGCATTCGAATTAATTTTTGAGTATTGGAATTTATTACTTACATTTCCTAGTTGACTTGGAATTGATTTGTATATTGCTTCTATTCTTGATTTTTCTGTATTATTAAAAATATATTGGTTCATATCATTTAAGTATGACTCTATTATATTCTTAACAATAGTTTTATCAAAATCAAATATATTTTGATTTACATCTACTATATTTTGAACTGCTTGTGGCATTCCACCTACACATAAGTATAATCTATATAAATTTAATAATTTTTCATGCAATGCATTTGTCATCGGAGTTGCTTCGTTATAGCACTTGTAAATTTCATCAATCAATCCCTGACTAGATGTTGCCATTAAAAATTCTTCAAAATCCATTGGATACATATACTCCATTTTTACTTTTCCTACAGGAAAGGATGAGTGAAAACGATTTATTTTAACACCTAGCAAGCTTCCCGCACATATAATTTTAAATGGTTTATCTGATTCACAAAAGTATTTTAAATTGCTTATTAACTTTTCACTTAATTGAATTTCATCAAAAAATATTATTGTATTTTCTAAATCTATATTTTTATTTAAGATCCACTGCATTTTAGTAAATTTTTCTTCTGTTGGTATAGTTTGTTCAAATAAATCAACTATTTGTGGGTTATCCAGTAAATTAATATATATATAATTTTCAAATTCATTTTTGCAAAATTCCTGTATTATATACGTTTTTCCTATTTGCCTTGCTCCAATAATCATTAATGGTATATCTATAGAATTTTCTTTCCAATTAAGTAAATCCTTATAAATCTTTCTTTTCATAAATATTCCCCCTATCTCAATTTTTTAAGATTATCTTTCGATATCTTCTTTTTTCTTTAATTTTTATTTTTTATTGATTTATATATAATTTCATTTAACTCGTATATTCTTATTGTTATTATATTCCTTTTTTTATAAAATATCAAGATTTTTCCACGTTTTTTGGAGATGTTCCGTCGATACTTTTCACGTTTTCGGGAGATGTTTTTTTGCTTTTTTCACGTTTTAGGGAGATTTTTTCTATTTCAGCCTGCTTTGCCTTATATAAAGCTATTCTAGGTAAAATAGTTCCAATAAGTGTTTTCTCTGATTTTTTGATTTTCATATTATTTGCTTCTATAATTATCTCATATATTTAAATACCTAAATTCAAGTCATTAATAACTTTCTTAAATACTTCTTTACTATTATCAAAAGTTAATGTTTCCAATGCTTCTTCAAAGTCACACCATTTCACTTTTTCTATTTCACTTTCTTGCATTACTATTTCTTTATTCTTTGGTATTGCAAGATATAATACTGTTGTCTTATCTATTTCATCTCTTATAATATAATTTAATATATATCTTTTTTCTTTGTCTATTATTTCAACATCTAATCCAACTTCTTCTTTTACTTCCCTTAAAGCTGTTTCTATTTCATTTTCTCCTTTTTCCATATGACCTTTGGGAAATCCCCAAAAATTTCCGTTCTTTTCATATATTAATAAAACCTTATTATTTTATATAATTATGCATCCACAACATTTTTCTTTTCTTAATTCCATTTTTTCCTCCTATGCTATCTCTTCTTCATAATTTATTATTTTTTTATCATATTTTCATTTTTTTATCAAGCCACAACATATTTCATTGTTCTATTTTTCCTAGTTCTTTTTTTAAATATTCTTTGCTAATTTTTATCGTAGTTGGTCTTCCATGTGGACATGTATATGGATTATTTAATGATAACAAACTTTGTATCAATTTATGAACTTCTTGTTCATTTAAATCCATATTTGCTTTAACCGCTGCTTTACAAGCAACTGTGGCAATAAAGCGTTCTTCTATATCTTTAATAGATGTTCTGTTACTTGAAATCATTTCATCTAAGATGTCTAAAAATAAACTCTTGGTTTTAGATTTATATTCTAAATCTGGAATCCCATTTATTTTTATAGTATTCTCACCAAATTGTTCTATATCAAAACCTATTTTTTCTAGCATTTCCTTATTTTCCATTACAAATGCTATTTCTTTATGTGTTAATGTGTGCACCTCTGGAAGCAAAGTCATTTGGCTATTTTGCTTCATATTCTTCTTATAGTTTTCTTTTATTTGTTCATACAAAACTCTTTCATGGGCAGCATGCTGATCTATCAAAAATATTTCATCGTCAATTTCAATTATTATAAATGTTCTAAACAAAATTCCTATATATTTATAATCTATTTTTCTGTTTTCTTCTCTTTTTCTTAGTTCTAGATTTTTGTCTTCTTTTTCCAATTTATTTGTTAAAAATTCATATTCATTTTCTATATATTTGTCCTGATTTTCTAACTGATTATTGCCCAAAAATTCTGTGTTTAACATTGAGTTTTTCACTGCATGAAATAAAATTCTGTATATTTTCCCCTCATCTTTAAATCTTACATCTTTTTTTGTTGGGTGTACATTTACATCATAATAATCTGCTGGCATGCTTAAATTTAATATTGCAAATCCATGTTTATTTATTCCTGTTGCCCCTTTAAAAGCTTGTTCCAAGCTATTGGTTATCATTGAATTTGTTATATTTCTTTTATTTAAAAATATTATTTGGTCTTTTTTTGTATCTCTTGCAATTAGAGTATTTCCTACAACTCCGGTTACTTTTATATTTTCTTCAGTATAGTCTACTTTTACTATATTTTCTTTTATTTGCTTGCCGTATAAAATATAAATTATATCTTCTATTTTTCCATTTCCACTAGTATAAAACACTTCTTTATTGTTGTTTATTAATCTAAAAGATATTTGTGGTTCTGCTAATGCTGTTTTTTGTATCCAGTCTTTTATCACTTTAAATTCTGCTGAATCATTTTTCAAGAATTTATATCTTACAGGTGTATTAAAAAATAGATTTTCTACTGTTATAGATGTTCCAATATTCATTCCACATTCTTCTGCTTTTAATATTTCTCCCGCTTCTGAAATTATTTTTGTTCCTATTAATTCTTCTTTTTCTTTTGATGCCATTGTAAGTTTAGATATTGCACATATACTAGCAAGGGCTTCACCTCTGAAGCCCATTGTATATGTATGTTCCAAGTCTTCTACCTTGCGTATTTTACTTGTTGCATGTCTTTCTAAAGATAACGGCATATCTTCTCTTTTCATGCCTTTTCCGTTATCAGTTATATTTATATATGTTTTTCCGCCATTCTTTATTTCAATTACAATTTTTGTACTTCCAGCATCTATGCTGTTTTCTACTAATTCTTTTACTACATTTGCTGGCCTTTCTATTACTTCTCCTGCAGCTATTTTATTTATTGTTAAATCATCTAATAAAACTATATTTCCCATTATTCATTTCCTTTTAAACTTGATACCATATCTATTTTTTCTATTTTTCTTGCTAGTACTTTGTTTACAAATATTGCGACAACAAAACTTCCAACCGCTGAATATAAATATGATATTATTCTTATATATGCATTAAAGTCATAACTATCTCCTAGTGCTGATTTAAATATGTAATCTACCATAAAATATCCTAGTGGTAGTCCAAGCACTATTCCAATTAATGCTAGCCATATATTTTGTTTTACAAATATATTTTTTATTTGTTTATTTTTAAATCCTAATACTTTTAGTGTTGCAAATTGATATTGTTTTTCTGATAATGATAAAATTCCTAAGTTATAAATTATAACAAATCCCAATATAGCTGAAACTATTATTAAGATTACAAGCATTAGTTTCATTGTTTTTAGCATGTTTTCCATTCCTTGTTTTAATGTTTCAACAGTTTGAATTACTTCAACTCCATCTAATGATTTTATATTTTCTAAGTTTTCGTTTGTATATAATGAATCTGCTCTATATTTTAAGTTTAAACTTTCATAATATTTTCTTGTCATGTTCATAATTTGACTTTGTGGATCTCTGTTTATTCCTACTATTTTGCTTTTGTACCATTTTTCATTGCCAAATATATGCCATTCTACTTCATCACCTATTTTTAGGTTATATTTTTGTGCTAATTTTTCTGTTACATATATTCCATCATCATTTAAGTCCATATATTCTCTTTCATGGTTTGTATATTTCAAATTATCTTTGGCGTCATTTACCACTATAGAATTTGCTTGTTTTGAATCTCCATTTTTAAATTCTATGCCTAATGTCATACTTGTTGCATTTCCATATTTTTGTTTTAGATTGTCTAATTCATTTTCTGTGTAATCACTTTTTAGCGTTAACTTATAATCAAATTTGCTAATTTTTTCAAATTTCCAATCTAAATATGAGTTCATTGTGTCTAATAATCCAAAAGCACATACTAAAAGCATTGTACAGCCTGTTATTCCTACAACTGCCATTATGCTTCTTCCTTTATTTCTCATTATGTCTCTTATATTCCATCTAGTAGAAATTGAAGCTCTTTTAAATATTTTTCTTGTACCTAAATCAAATTTACTGTTTTTAACTTTTGGTTCCTCTACTCTTAATGCTTCCACTGCTGATTCTTTAAGTATATTTCTACACGATAAATATGTAACTATTGTTATTACTATTACTACTAGAACCGCTAATATATAAACAGTTGGTATTAGCACTGTTTTGTATGTAGGTATTTCAAAATATGTCATTTCATTGTACAAGAAAAACTCTCCTATTGTATATCTACCACATATTATACCTAATATGCTTGCAAATAAGCTTGTGTAAAATCCATATGATATATAATGTTTCGTTATTTTTCTATTTTTGAACCCTAATGCTTTTAAAGTTCCTATTGTAGTTCTTTGTTTTCTTACAAATCTATTCATTGTTGTTGTTACAGATAATATCGCAATAAATAAGAATAAAAATGTAAATACTCCTGAATATGTTGAACCTTCTTCTATTTCTGAATTGTACCCATTATAAGATACGCTCTCATTTCTCGTTGTTACTGCTACTGCAGATTTTATATCATTTTCTATTTTGCTTTTTGTTTCTTCTATTTTGTTCTCATCTTTAACATCTACAATTACTTTATTATATATGTTATCCATTTGAATTGGAAATTCATTTATAGACATGTACATAAATCCATAATCTGTATGTGTTGGAAATATTGCAGTACTATCTTTTACAAAATATACATGGTCTGGAACTGTTACTAATCCTAACACCTTTTTTGTATAGTTTTCATTATTACAATTAAATGTTATACTATCTCCTACTTTTAGGTTTAAACTTTTTGCTAAATAGCTATCAAACCATACACCATCTTTTTCTTTTCCAAATTCTTCTCCATCTACAACATACATTTTAGATATTTCATTGCTTTCAATAAAGTTCGTTTCTAATGTTATATCTTTTTTCTCTTCTTCATTTATTTTATCCAAGTCTGCTGTTATTGTTAACTTTCTCTCTGCATTTTTCACATTATCTATATTTTTTATATTTTCTAAGTCTTGGCTAGAAAATCCCGCACCTTCTATCCAAATATCTTGCAAATTATTTTCTTTATAATATTTTTCTGCACTTTTGTCCATTCCATCCATATATGCATGTATTGCAGTGAAAACAAAAACTCCTAAAAATACCATTATATATATATTAAAAAATTGCATTTTATTTAATTTTATATCTCTAAATATTTTTTTGTTTAATCTTTTCAATTTAATTTCACTCCTTTCCCAAGGTATAAAACTTTTTTACCAATTAACTTCATCAATATTTTTTGGTTCTGTATTTTCTGATACATCTTCAATTTTTCCGTTTTTTACTCTTATTACTACATCTGCAATTTCTGCAATTAAACTGTTATGTGTTACTATTATTACTGTATTTTCTCCGTTATTTCCATCACATTGTTGTTTTAATAATTTTAAAACTTCAACTCCTGTTTTTGAGTCTAATGCGCCTGTTGGCTCATCACATAATAATAATTTTGGATTTTTAGCTATTGCTCTTGCAATTGATACTCTTTGTTGCTCTCCACCTGACAATTGATTTGGGAATTTGTTTACATGTTCTTCTAGTCCTACTGCTTTTATTGCTTCTAAACTGTCTTTCCCATTTTTTACAACATCTTTTATTAATTCAACATTTTCTAATACTGTTAATGTTGGAAGTATATTGTAAAATTGGAATATAAATCCTATATTTTCTGCTCTATATTGGCTAAGCTGTGTTTCATTGTATTTAGATATGTCTTCTCCATCTATTTTTATTGTTCCTTTTGATGGTAAATCCATTCCACCAATTAGGTTTAATAATGTTGATTTTCCTGCACCTGATGGTCCAAGTATTACAACAAATTTTCCTTTTTTGATGTCTAAATCTATGTTGTCTATTGCTTTAAATTCTTTTTCTCCTGTTTTGTATATTTTACTTACATTTTTTAATTCTACTATTTTGCCCATAACCATTCTCCCTTCTTATTTTTATTTTTCTATCTGTATTATAATAATGGACTTTTTAAAAGTCAATAAAAATCCCTATAAAAATAAGCAGAGAAAGGACTTTGAAAATCCTTTCTCTGCTTGATTTTACTATTCTTTATCTAATAAAAATTTGTTCATTGCGCTTATATATATAACTAAATATGAAATTGATATTAAAAAGCCTCCCAAAACATCACTTGTATAGTGTACTCCTAAATAAATTCTACTTATTCCTATTGAACATATTAATATACTTAAAAGCGTTATTAAAATCCATTTAATATTTTTATTTTCTACATATTTATAAATTAAATAGATCAAATATCCATAAAACGCCATACTTGCCATTGAATGTCCTGATGGGAAACTGTAACCTGTTTCTTGAATTATTCTATATTCTGTTGGTCGTGGCCTTTGGAGTATATTTTTTAACAATTGATTTAGCAGTGCTACTAAAACTAGATTTGCTGTTATGGCAACTCCTATTTTCTTATTTTTAATTAATATAAATAGTATTACTGTTATTGCTATTAGAAATATTGCCCCTCCAAAATTTGTAATAATTTTTGCTATTGGTGTTGCAAAATCTGATATTAGAAATGTTGATACCATTTGATATCCTATTATGTCACCTTTCATTATTTCTTTATTAAATACATCTTCTGCTAAATCTAAAAATCCTATTAAACAAATAAATAATATTATCCATTTTAGATTTTTTATTATAAATTCTTTTATTTTTTCTTTCATTATTTTTACATTCCCCTTTAAATAACATAGATATATAACTATCTTAATAATTTAGTTTGTTTTCTATGTATTTTCATCATTTTGTCACTTATATCGTTTATTATTCTTGCATAAATAGATAATTTTATTGAATCTGAATTTGATAGTTTGCCTTTAGGTTTGTATTTTATTTTGTGTTCAATTGTTGACCAAAAATCCATTAAAAGTGTTCTTATTTGTATTTCTACTTTTATATATATTATTTCTTGTTTTATTGTTACTGGAACTTCAAGTATCATATGATAAGCTGAATACCCACTTTTTTTAGGTTTTTTTAAATAATCTTTTTCTTTGATTACCCTTATGTTTTCTTGCTTTCTAATTATATTTCTTATTTTGTATGCTTCATCTTTATAATTACAAACTATTCTTACTCCTGCAATGTCATTAATATGTTCTATCATATTGTCATAACTAATAGCTAAATTTTTCTTCTTCATTTTGCTTGCTATACTATCTGGTGATTTTATTCTTCCTGTTATGTTTGTTATAACATCATAATTATAAGTTGTACCTAGCATTTCTTTTAGGTCTAAGCATTCTTTTATTGTATTATCTAATGCTTTTTTGTATATTGCCATTATTATTTCAAATTCATTATAATCTTTTTTAGTTAATTCATTTATTATTGTTAAACTACCGTTTTCTTTTATTGAGTTTTCCATATAATCCCTCCTTATCTTGTTTGGATTATATAACTGTTTTGTTAATCCTATATTAACAAATTGTAACTATTTTGTGTTTTCGTTTTTTCTCCACTGCACATTTTTAGTTTCATTCTACTTCTGATTTTTAATATAATTTTGGTATAAATATCATTAATCCAATTATTGCTGAAACTATTGCTAAAACAAGCACAGCACTTGCAGAAATATCTTTCGCTTTTTTAGCTCGTGGATCTTTTTCTGGCATTGCAATATCCACAGCTGTTTCTATTGCCGTATTAAATAATTCTGCTGAAATAACTAATCCAAATAGAATTATACAAATTATCCATTCTATTTTAGATATTTTTAATATTACACCTAAAATTATCACTAAAATCATTGCACATATATGAATTTTTATATTTCTTTCTGTCTTTATTGCTTTTCCTAAACCTTCTAAAGCATATTTAAAACTATACAAAATATTTTTACTTTTCATCTCAGTTTCTCTTTCTATATTTTTTCTATATTATAAACTATTATATTACTAATATCTACTATTTTATATTAAAATTTCACAATTTTTTCCCATGGCAGATTTTCTTTTCCAAAATGTCCATAATTTGTAGTTTGTCTATATATTGGCTTTTGTAATTGTAAGTAATTTATTATTCCTCTTGGAGTTAAATCAAATTTGTTGTAAATTTTTTCTACAATTTCATTTTCAGGTATTGTTGCTGTTCCAAATGTTTCTACATAAATTGATATTGGTTTTGCAACACCTATTGCATATGACAATTGTATTTCACATTTTTCTGCATAATTATTTGCCACAATATTTTTAGCCAAGTGTCTTGCCATATAACATGCTGATCTATCTACTTTGGTTGCATCTTTTCCAGAAAAAGCACCTCCACCATGTCTTGCATAACCACCATATGTATCTACAATTATTTTTCTTCCTGTAAGTCCACTGTCTCCTAAAGGTCCACCTATTACAAATCTTCCTGTTGGATTAATATAGTATTTTGTTTTTTCATCTAACAATTTTTTTGGAACAACTGCATCTATTACTTTATTTTTTATATCTTTTTTTAGAGTTTCTAAATCCACACTTGCTTCATGTTGTGTAGATACTACTATTGTATCAATTCTTACAGGTTTTCCATTTTCATATTCTACTGTTACTTGTGTTTTTCCGTCTGGTCTTAAATATTCAATTTCACCATTTTTTCTAACTTCAGTTAATTTTTTAGCTAATTTATGTGCTAAATATATTGGCATTGGCATTAGATTTTCTGTTTCACGACATGCATAGCCAAACATTATCCCTTGGTCTCCTGCACCTTCTGACTCTAGGCTTTCTCCTTCTTTTTGTTCTAATGATTTGTCCACTCCTAATGCTATGTCTGGAGATTGTTTTGACATATTTAAGTGAACTTTACATGTTCTGTAATCTATGTCTGTGTCGCTATTGTCATATCCTACTTCTTTTATAGCTTGTCTTACTATTTTTTCTATGTCTATTCCTTCTGCTTTTGATGTAATTTCTCCTGTTACTATTATTTCTCCTTTTCCTGCTACTGTTTCACAGGCTACTCTTGAGTTTGGGTCTTTTTCTAGGTAACTGTCCAACACACTGTCTGATATATAATCACACAATTTGTCTGGATGCCCTTCTGTTACACTTTCTGATGTGAATAATTTTCTCATTTTTTGTTCCTTCTTTCTTTTTTATTTATGTTTCAAGCTATATAAAAAGGCTTTGCTAAATACATCAGCAAAGCCTTTTATTTTTCCGATTTTTTATCATCAGCCAAAGCTCTTTGCTTTGTCGGTATTAGCACCTTGCTATTTTAACAGGTTGCTGTGGAGTCATTGAGCCGATTCTCTCGTCCACTCTTGATAACATATTGTATTAATATTATATTTTCTAAATCAAAAATTGTCAATAGTTTTTAACTATTTCATGTATAGATTTGGATCTACTTGTATTGAATCCTTTTGAATTTCAAAATGTAAATGTGGTTCATCTGCAACTTCGAAAACTGCCGTATTTCCTACAGTTCCTATAGATTGTCCTTTTTCTACTTTTTCATTTTCAACAACAAACTCAGATGTTAATAAATTTGCATATATACTTTCATATCCATTTCCATGATCAATTACTACAGTTAATCCATATCTTGGATCATTTTTTATTGATTTTATAGTTCCAGCTTCTGCAGCCTTTACTACTGTTGTTTTATCAGCTTTTATATCAACCCCCAAATGAGTAGTCCATTCTTTTAAAGTTTCAGAATATACTAAATTATCTTTTGCATATTCTTTTGAAATTTCACCATCTACAGGTTTTATAAATGAAAGTTCTTTATTTTCTTGTTTTGGTTCTTCTGTTTTTGAAGTTTTCGTTTTTGTCTCCTGATTTGCTGTTTCTTTCTTAGTATTTTTTTCTACATTTTTAGATGTATTGGTTGTATTAGTTTTATTTTGTGTATTTGATTTTGTATTTACAACATTTTGTGTATTAGTTTCATTTTTAGATTCTTCTACTGTTTTTCCAATATCTGTACTTGCACTTTCAGTAACTCCCGGAGTATCACTATTTCCAACAATAGTATTCATCTGTTCTAAGCTCATAGTTCCTTCTTTTACATCATCACTTAAATTTTTACTATAGATTAACAAACCTACTAATATTGATGTTAATATACCAATTCCAATAATAGAATACATTATAATTTTATCACTTATGTTCTTCCCATTATTTCCATTTTTTCTTGATTCCCTTCTCATATAATCCTCCTTAAAAATACTTTGTTAATACCAGTATTTCCTATTTCTTGAGGATTATACATTTTTTATAAATTTTCAAATTACATATTAGTTATTTCCACTCCAGAGTAAAAGTGTTTTATTATTTCTTCATAATTTTTTCCTTGTTTTGCCATTGTATCTGCACCAGTTTGGCTCATTCCAACACCATGTCCATATCCTTTTACAGTAAATTTTATGTTTCCGTCCTGCTTTTGAATTTCAAAGTTAGTTGACTTTAACCCAAGTAAAGTTCTTGTTTCAACTCCTGATAATTCATGATTTCCAAATTTAATTGTTCTTACTCTCCCGCTATCTGTATGTTCTAATATTTTTATATCATCTTCATTTTCAAAGTTTACATTTATGTCTTCATATTTAACTTTTAATTTATTTATTAATTCTTCTTTGCTTAATACAACTTCTGAACTATATTGTGTATATCCTTCTTCACCAGCAGTTTCAACAACTTTCAAATACGGTAGGTTTTCTCCGCCACCCCACACATTTACTGGTAATTCTGTTGTTCCTCCGCTGTTAGAATGAAAAAATGCATTTATTGGCTTATTTTGATATGTTATTATTTTTCCTTTTGTTTCATTTACACATTTTTCAATTTTTGCCCAATTGCTTTCTCTTTTTGCCTCTTCCCATCTAGAAAATCTTATTTCTTTTGAAACCCAGGCTTGACAGCAAGTTGAATCATCACATATATCAGCATTTTCATGTTTTTTGTTTTCTATTTTATAAATTGTATATGTTCTTGCTACAACAGCTTGAGCTTTTAATGCCTCTTCGTCAAAATCTGCTGGCATTTCTGCTGAAACAACATTACACAAATATGAATCTAATGCAACTTCTTCTATTTCTCCTGTTTTAGCATGTAATAGCTTTATTGTCCCATATTTTTTATAATCATATTTTTCACTACTATCTTCTATTTTATCTGTGTTTTCTTGTTTTTCATTAATATCTTTATTTGCTTGGATTTTATCACTTTTTGTTAGTATTGCCGGTAATATAAAACATATAAAAATAAAAGCAAAAAAATAGAGTAAAAACTTTTTCATTATTTATCACCTTCTCTTATATAGTTGCAATTATTCATTTTTAGAATTTTTATATTACATATTGGAATAAGTTTATTCAAATATCTCATAAATATTATGAAATTAACTGTTTTTTCATTTTTTCTAATATTTTTCGTTCTATTCTTGATACCTGTACTTGTGTAACTCCCAAAATTTTTGCAACTTGTGCCTGTGTTTTTTCCTTATAATATCTCAAAAGTATTACTTCTTTATCTCTTTTTTCTAATTTATTTATCATTTCTTTTATTGCTAATTTATTTGTAAGAACCTCTTGCTCATTTTTTGGACTTGAAAGCTTGTCTATTAAATTTATTGAATTTCCGTTTTTGTTATTTACATATGTTGCACTTTCTATTGACTCAACACTTCTTGATGCTTCTAATGCAATCATTACATCTTCTTTGGATATTTTTAATTCTTTTTGTATATCTTCTATTTTTATTTCTTCTCCTGTCCTATTTAAATACTCTCTTTGCAGTTCTTTTATTTTTATTCCAGTTTCTTTTATGCTTCTACTTACTTTTATTTGCCCATCATCTCTTATGTATCTTTTTATTTCTCCTATCATATATGGTACTGCATATGTTGACAATTTAACATCAAAGCTTGTATCAAACCTTTTAATCGATTTTATAAATCCTATACAACCTATTTGATATAGGTCTTCTAATTCATAGCCCCTGCCATTAAATCTTTTTACAATACTCCAAATTAAACCGATTGTTATAATGCATCAATTTTTCTAATTCAAATTTATCTCCTGCCTGGGCTTTTTTTATTGTTTCGATGTCATTTTCGTACATAATTCCCCCATTTTAATCTTTTGTCTTTTTAATTTACGGTAAGCATTTTAAAATCTTGCTCTTCAGCTTCATTTTCCTGCTTTTTCTTTATTATTTTAGACATAGTAACTTTTGTTCCTAATCCTAAAATTGATTCAACTTCCATTTTGTCCATAAAACTTTCCATTATTGTAAATCCCATTCCTGATCTTTCTAAGTTCGGTTTTGTTGTATATAACGGCTCTTTTGCAACATCAATATTTTCAATTCCCTTTCCTTTATCTGAGATTTCAATAATTATTTCATTTTCTGTTAATTTTGCCATAATTTTTACAATTCCCTGTTTTTTGTCATATCCATGAATTATTGAATTTGTTACAGCTTCAGACACAGCTGTTTTTATGTCTGCAAGTTCTTCTATTGTCGGATCAAGTTGTGAAGCAAATGCTGCAATTGTAACTCTAGCAAAAGCTTCGTTTGATGATTTACTTATAAATTCCAGTTTCATTTCATTTTTTATTTCTTTCATATACTTATTTCCTTTTTTATAAATTTAGGTTTTTCAAAGTTTACCTATAAAACTTTTATATTATTGTTGCTATTGGTATTAGTTTTAATATTCCGCTCATTTCAAATATTCTTTTTACGCTTTTTGTTAAATTACTTACTTCCACTTTTGCTCCTATCATTTTTGCAAATTTATATCTTCCTATTATTAGTCCGATGCCTGCACTATCCATAAAAGTGACACTATCAAAATCAAATATAACTCTTTTAGGCATATATCTTTCAATTTCATAATCAGCCCTCCTTCTTATTTCTTTAGTAGTGTGTTCGTCGATTTCTTCAGTAATTTTTAATATTAAAAGCCTGTCCGTTTCATAATACTTTGATTCCATTTCATCTCCTCCTTAACTGTTCTTTTTTGTATTATAATACTTTTACCATTATTTTCCAAGAGCGAAACTTTAGAAGTTTTGTCGCTTTTTAAAGTATAATTTTTACACTTAAAAATTGTTCTTTATATAGGAAAGAATGAAACTTTGATAATAAAAAGTATATAATTTTAATTTAATACCTCGGTTTATTACATGAAATAAGACCTTCTAAGTTTATTAAAATCAGCGTACTCATGATTAATTTTTAACATGAGATTCTCTAATTTTAAAAACTAAGAAGGTCTAATTTTATTCCATTACACATTCGGTATTAAATTAAAATTATATATTTTTTATATCCATATTATATACAGTCCTTTTATATATTTATTTTAAACTTTCCACAACCTTTGCAAGCATCTCTTTATATTTCTCAAGTTTAGCTTTTTCTTCATCAATTTTAGTTTGTGGAGCTTTATTAACAAATCCAGGATTTGAAAGCATTTTTTCACATCTAGCAACTTCTTTTTCAAGCCTTTCCTTCTCAGAATTTAATCTATTGCGCTCTTCTTCAAAATCAATTAAGCCTTCTAAAGGAATATAAAGTTCAATTCCTTCCTTAATTACATTTATTGAATTTTCAGGAATGTCACCTTTTGTAGATGATATTGTAACTTTATTACCAAATCCTAATTTTTGTAAAGTTTCTTCTAATTCTTTTAATTGTGCTTGATATTTTTCTGTTACAAAAATCAATTCTGACTTTTTACTTGGATGAATATTTTTGGTATTTCTTATATTTCTAATTTGAACTATAATATCTTTTACTTTTTCTACCAAATCTTCTTCATCATCATATTCAAATGTTTCTTTTATTTCAGGCCAATCTGATACAATTAGTTCTTTTTTATCATGTCCACTTAAATTACTATAAATTTTTGTTGTAACAAATGGCATAAATGGATGTAATAATTTCATTGATATTCCAAAAACATAGTTTAAAACATAACTTGCAATTTGCTTTTCTTCTTGATTTTCACTGTATAAGCGTGGTTTTACCATTTCAATATACCAATCGCAGAACTCATTCCAAATAAAGCTATATACTTTATCTAAAGCTACTCCTAAATCATATTTTTCTATATTATTTGTTACTTCTTTTGTTAATTTATTAACTTTATTTATTATCCATTTATCTTCTATTTTTAATTTTGATATATCAATTTCTCCATCTTGTGTATTCATTATAATAAATTTAGCAGCATTCCAAATTTTATTTGCAAAGTTTGATGCTTGTTCTAATTTTTCTGGCATGTATCTTATATCATTTCCCATTGTTGTACCTGATAATACTGAAAATCTTAAACTGTCTGCTCCATATTTTTCAATTACTTCAATTGGATCTACACCATTTCCAAGAGTTTTTGACATTTTTCTTCCTTGACTATCACGAACTATTCCGTGTATTAAAACATCACTAAATGGTTTTTCTTTCATTGCATATAATCCAGAGAATACCATTCTTGCTACCCAGAAGAAAATTATGTCATACGCTGTTACTAATACATTTGTTGGATAAAATGTTTTCAAGTCTTCTGCATCTTTATTTGGCCATCCTAATGTTGAAAATGGCCATAATGCTGAACTAAACCAAGTATCCAATGTATCTGTATCTTGATGTAATTTTTCACTTCCACATTTTTCACATTTTTCTGGTGCTTCTTTTGCAACATTTATATGTCCACATTCTTCACAATAATATGCTGGTATTTGATGTCCCCACCATAATTGTCTTGATATACACCAATCTTGAATATTTTCCATCCAATTAAAATATGTTTTTTCATATCTTTTTGGTACAAATTTTACTTCATCATTTTTTACAGCTTCTATTGCTGGTTTAGCAAGTTCTTTCATTTTTACAAACCATTGCTCTGAAACTCTTGGTTCTATTGTTGTTTTACATCTTTCACATTTTCCAACATTATGAGTGTAATCTTCTATTGAAACTAGAGCTCCTAATTCTTTTAATTTTTCTACAATTATTGGTCTTGCATCTATTGCTTGCATTCCTTCAACTTCTGGCATAAGTTTTTTCATATTGCTTTTATCATCAAATACTTCAATAAATTCTAGATTATGTTTTAATCCTGCTTGATAGTCATTTGGATCATGTGATGGTGTTATTTTTACACATCCTGTTCCAAATTCTGTTTCTACAAATTCATCTGCAATTATTGGTATTTCCCTGTTTACTATTGGAACTATACATGTTTTTCCAATTATATCTTTATACCTTTCATCATCTGGATTTACAGCAACTGCTGTATCTCCTAACATTGTTTCTGGTCTTGTTGTTGCAACTTCTACATATCTATCTTCATCTTTTATTTTATATCTTAAATGCCATAAGTGTGAAGCTTCTTCCTTATATTCAACTTCTGCATCTGAAATTGCTGTATGACAATTTGGACACCAGTTTACCATTCTTGTTCCTTTATATATGTAGCCTTGGTTATATAGATTTACAAATTCTTCTAATACTGCATCTGATAATCCTTTATCTAATGTAAATCTTCTTCTTTCCCAATCACATGAACATCCTAATTTTCTTTGTTGTTCTTGTATTGTTCCACCATATATTCTTGTCCATTCCCATGCTTCTTCTAAGAATTTTTTTCTTCCTAAATCTTGCTTTGTTTTTCCTTCTGATTGAAGTTTTTGTACTACTTTCATCTCTGTTGATATTGATGCGTGATCTGAACCAGGAAGCCAAAGTGTATTATATCCTTGCATTCTTTTAAAACGGATTAATATATCTTGTATTGTGTCATCTAATGCATGTCCCATGTGTAATTTTCCTGTTACATTTGGTGGTGGCATCATTATACAATAGCTTTCTTTTGTTTTATCCATGCTTGGTTTGAAATATCCTTTTTTCTCCCATTCTTCATATAATTCATCTTCAAAGTCTTTTGGATTATATTTTCCTTCTAGCATTATAAAATTCCCCCTTCTTACTAGTAAACTGTTATTTTATAAAATAATAAAACTCGCTCCATGTTTTAGAGCGAGTTTTTATCTCACATACTGTATTATAGAGCTTTTTTGTATGTGTATATTATTACACATTTTTACCAATTTTACAAGCTTTTTTGGTAAATTTACATAGCTCTTCTATATAATTCTATAAAGTCTTCAACAGATACTTCTCTTGGATTTCCTGGTTTACAAGGATCTTCCATTGCTTTTTTAGCAAGCATCTCAAAATCTTCTTCTTTAGCACCATAATCTTTTATTGTTGTTGTAATTCCTACTGATTTTCCAAGTTCAGATATCATCCATACAAATGTATTTATAACATCTTGATCATTTAAGTGTTCAGCATCTGGTCTTCCTATTTCACATAAAATTTCTCTAAATCTTTGTGCAGTTGCTGAATCTTCTCCATTAAATCTCATAACTGTTGGTAATAACATTGCATTTGCGATTCCATGTGGTGTATCATATACAGCACCTAATTGATGTGCCATTGAATGAACTATTCCTAATCCTACATTTGAAAATCCCATACCTGCTATGTATTGGGCAAGTCCCATCATTTCAACTGCTCTTGGTTCTTTTTCATTTACAGCTGATGTTAAGTATTTAAATATTAATTTTATAGCCTTCATATGAAACATATCTGACATTTCATTATGAGCTTTTGTTATATAACCTTCAATTGCATGTGTCAAAGCATCCATTCCTGTTGCAGCAGCTAGCCCTTTTGGCATTGACTCCATTAATTCTGAATCTACTATTGCAACTATTGGAATATCATTAGGGTCTACACATACCATTTTTATTTCTGCTTCTGGATCTGTTATTACATAATTTATTGTAACTTCTGAAGCTGTTCCAGCTGTTGTTGGAAGCGCTATTAATGGCATTCCTTTATTAACTGTGTTTGATAATCCGTTTAAAGATTTTATATCAGCTCTATCTGGGTTTGTCATTACAATTGATATTCCTTTTGCTGTATCCATACTAGAACCTCCACCAACTGCAACAATAACATCTGCTTTAGATTTTTTACAAGCTGTTACTCCATCTGTTACATTTTTTATTGTTGGATTTGGTTTTATTTCATCATATAATTCATATGGAATATTAGCATTTTTTAATAATTCCTCTACTTTCGCTGTTACTCCAGCATTTACTAATGGCTTATCTGTTACTAGAAATACTTTTTTAAATTTTCTTTTTTGTATTTCACCAACAAGTTCTTCTCTTGCACCCCTTCCAAAATATGATGTTTCATTTAGCATAAATTTTACTGACATTTTTCATTCCTCCTTTGTTATTTTAGCCTTTTGGCTTTTTATCTTTCTTCATAATCTGATGGTATTTCAAATAAGTTTGTATCAACATTATTAGAAATATCTACTTTTAGTAATTCTTGTTTGTCATTTATAATTGTTTTTATATAAACTAATTTGTTATTTTTGAAATAAAATCTTGTTTTTGCATTTTGATTTGCTGTAACATTTGATGTGTCTTGCATTGTAAAGTCTGTTATACAGTTATATTCTTCATATTGATAATTTTTTCCATCTATTTTTTCTTCTCCATTTTGATGCTCACCTGAATTTATTACTTCTGATAATTGTAGTTCTATTTTATTTAAATCTATATCATTATTTACATATGTATAATATGCTTTTTGGTCATCAACTAACAAATATGAATTTCCGTCTTTTATAATAAATTTCGATTCTGTTCCATTATAAGTAGTATCTGTATAAGCTTTTCCATCATTTTTTTCATAAGTCATCTTGTTTTTGTCATCTAATGTTGCTGTAAAGCTATATGATTGACTTTGCTTTAAGTTTTCACACAAATTTTCCAATTTGTTTGCTGTAGCACCACTTGTTTTAGAAGCACTTTTATTTACTGCAAAGAAACTTACTCCTATCACTATAATTACTACTATTATTGCTATACATACAATTGCTATTTTCTTATTCTTTTTTATTTTTTCAATATCCATTATATATTTTCCTCCTTTGTTAAAACTAACATAACATTTTTAATCACCTAGATTTATTCCTATATCTCTTGCTGTTTTTACTAAATCATGGTCCATTGTTACTTTTCTAAGGTTACTTTCTTCAGTATTTCCTGAAACTGCTCCTATTTTTGTATTATTTCCTACAACATCTTCTAATGAAACTGAATCTAACTTTCCATTTTTTATAACTGCTAATGTTCCAAATTTTCCTTCTAACGCTAGTTCCATTGCTTTTGTTCCATATTTTGTTGATAGAACTCTATCAAATGCTGTTGGTGTTCCTCCTCTTTGCATATAACCAAGTGTTGTATTTCTTGCCTCTAATCCTGTTAATTCTTGCAATTGCTTTGCAACAATTTGTCCTATTCCACCTAGTTTTGTATTATCTACACCACTTCCGTTATCTCTTACATTGGCAACTACCATTTCTCCATCTTTTGGTTTTGCACCTTCTGCAACAACTACTATACTAAAGTTTTTGCCTCTTTTTTTTCTATTTTCTATTTTAGTTGCAACTCTATTTATATCATATGGTATCTCTGGAATTAAAGCTACATCTGCACCACCAGCTATTGCTGATTCTAACGCTATCCAACCTGCATATCTTCCCATTACTTCTAAAACCATTATTCTATGATGTGTTGCTCCTGTTGTATGTAATCTATCTAGTGCTTCCATCGCAACAGATACAGCTGTATTATATCCAAATGTTATTTCTGTACATGCAACATCATTGTCAATTGTTTTTGGAACACCTATTACATTTACACCTTTTGTTGAAAAATCTCTTGCTGATTTTTGAGTTCCATCTCCTCCTAATGTGAATATACAGTCAAATCCAAATTCCTTGATATTTGCAATTGCTTGGTCTGATAGGTCTTTATATTCAACACTACCATCTTCATTTACAACTTTATAATTAAATATATTTGCATTTGTTGAAGAACCTATTATTGAACCTCCCATAGGAAGTATTCCTATAGCTTCTCCCCCTTCTGCTGTTGATAATTTTTCAAAATCTTTTTTTAGTAATCCATTATATCCATCTACAATCCCGTAACATTCAACATTATGGTTTTCAGCTGTTTTTACAATCGCTCTTATTACTGCATTAAAGCCTGATACATCTCCACCATTTGCCAATATTCCTACTTTTTTTAACATAAAAAATCCTCCTGTTTGTTTTTTTATTATTATATCAATAATATTTTTTTTTACAACACTTTTTAGAAATTTTTTTATAATTTTTCCAAATATTTTTTCTTCATTTTATATGATGAATGTACATATCTATTTAATGTTATATTTATATCACTATGTCCTAATATTTCACTTAAAGATTTAATATCCATGCCTACTTCCACACATTCAGTTGCAAAGGTATGTCTTAATATGTGAAATTTATATGGTTTTATTTTAAGCAATTGTAAAATCTCCTTATATGAATTCTGAAAAGTTCGTGGCTCTATATATTTATATTCTTTTCCTGTTAGCAAAAAACTTTCTGGATCATATTCTTTCTTCATTATTTTCAATATTTCATATAACTTATTCGACATTGGTATTGTCCTTATAGAACTATCTGTTTTTGGTTTATCTATTATCACCTTCGATTTTTTATTTTTTTGACTATATACTCTTTGTAAAGTATGACTTATGTATATTGTTTTTTCGCTAAAATCAATATTTTTCCATTTCAGTGCACATAATTCTCCTATTCTAATACCTGTATTTAAACATATTAAGATTCCTATACTTTTTAAAGAATTTTCTTTTATACAATGCTTTTCAAGTTTATTTCTTTCCCTTTTAGTCAGAATCTTCAATTTTTTGTTTTCTAATTTCGGAAGTTCAATATTATCACATTTTATTTGACAATTATATTTGTTATTTGCATATTTTAATATTGCTTTTAATACATTTAATATATCTCTTATTGTCTTACTTTCATATTCTTCTTCAAGCATTTCTACAAATTCTACATAATCATATTTCTTCAATTTTCTCACTTTGCAATTGCAAAATGTTGGCATTAAATATTTATATATTTTATATTCATAATTAAAATATGTTGATTTTTTTATTTTTTTCTTTTTACTTTCTAACCATTCTTTTGCTATATCCTCAAAATAATCTTCCTTTACTATTTTCTTTAGTTCCTCTTTTAGTACATTTCTTAGTTTTTCTAATTTTTTCATCTTTTTTCTCCTTTTTTCTGTTGTTTATTATTAGACATTGTACTAACTTTTTTTATATAAAACAATTTGTTTTTGTTTTTTAATTTGTACAATTGTTAGTTTTATTTTTTATTCTTCCTAGTAATGCTATCGGCATAAAAAAATTAGTGCAAATTTTGCACTAATTTTTTTATATTATGCCTTTAGCTTGCATGAAACGAAGTGGAACAACAACCGCCAGCTATGCTGGTGAGATTAAAAGCTTAAAGCAAGGCATCTCGACCTGTGATATAATATTTGGTGTTCAAGCCAATAAAATATTGAAAGGAGAGATGCCTTATGGCAAATAGTCTATCACACACAAAATGGATGTGCAAGTATCACATAGTGTTTATACCAAAATATAGGAGAAAAGTAATATATCATAAATTAAGAGCAGATATACAGGGATATATAAGAGATTTATGTAAATGGAAGGGAGTAGAGATAATAGAAGGACATATGATGCCAAATCATATACATTTATTATTATCAATACCGCCTAAACAAAGTATATCAAGTTTTATGGGATATTTAAAAGGAAAAAGCTCAATGATGATATTCAAAGATCATGGAAATTTAAGATATAAATATGGAAACAGTAATTTTTGGGCAACAGGGTACTATGTTAGTACAGTAGGATTAAATGAAGCAACAATAAGGAAATACATAAGAGAACAAGAAAAAGAAGACATATTAGAAGATAAATTAACAAAGAGAGAATATACAAATCCTTTTAAGGGTCTGCTAAAGTAGTCATTACATCAAGGCTTGAACGAAGTGAAAGCCAGCGTCTTTAGGCGCTGGCAATGTTATAAGCCCTTATAGGGCAAGTTCAAACCACGCGTTTTACACGTGGTTATGATTCTAATTGTTTACTAAAATTTCATGATAGTTTATTGTTTTTTGACAGTTTTCTTTTATTTCTTTGTCTGTTAAAATTTTATTATATAGTCTGCATGCATATAAGTCTATGTTTGAATAAAATTCTACATATGGATCAAATTTAACACACATTCCAATTATAAAAGGTATTTTAGAATTATCTAGTCCACTATTTTTTAGCCATTGTTCACTACATTTGGTTGAATCTAAATATTCTCCATTTTTATATAATGTAATTATACTATCTTTTAAATTTATTGAAACTGTTATATACGCTCCTTCAGTTAATTGCATATCCTCCATTTCTCTGTAAATCCAATGTTTCACATTAGCGGGATTTCCTTCAGACCATTTTGATTGACTTGGTTGTACAGATGCACTAGCAGAAAACATATTTCTTCCTTCTATAAACGAACGAAAATATGAAATATCCTCCCCTTTTGCTATTTTGGATAACATCCCTACTTTTTGATTTTGTATATTGCTTTTGGCATAAAATTCAAATGTAATTCCTTCATCAGCCGAAACATCTGTATATACTTCTATATAATCATCAACACCATCAAATTTTATTTCACTACCATTCCAGCCATATCCATCGCCATCTTGCACTCCATATAAAGTTACTCCATCTCCCCAGCTGTTTTTATCTTCCATATTTACTGGGTCTACATTTAAAACCAGTCCTTCTGAAACTGCTAAATTCTTTCCATATTTTAAATTATTATAACTATTTTCTTTAAGTTCTTTTATTTCTCCTGTTTCATAATTTATTACCCAATTTTTTTGAGCTTTCCCCCAACTTTCTATTTGAGTACCTTTTTCAATATAATTCCAACCTGTTCCATATGTTATATTGTTTTCGTTGTCTTTTATAACATTCCACTTGTTTCCATTTGCAACTGTTTTGTCATATAGTTTTGCTCCTATATTATTTTTTTCTTCTTTTGATACTTTTTGTGACATAATAGTTAGTTGTAATGCTTCTTTTTCACTTGCTATTTCTGTTTGTTCTTTTGCTTTTTGGCTTTGGCTTAGAATTCCATTATTTTCTGTTAACATCACTACTGAAATACTTGCTAATATTAGTAAAACTATAATGATAACTATAAGTGCCACTAGCGTTATTCCTTTGTTTTCTTTCGTTTTTTCCATGTTTTTCTCCTTTCGTAAAAATCTTAAAGTATATAACTTTAGGAATATATAATTTGCATAAATGGCTATTTTTTAATATTTGTATATTTTTGTTTAATTAATGAAATGATAAAATCATGGATAAAAAAATATGATTTTTTTGATTTTTTATTGATTTATAAGTTTTTTATTGTTATACTATTTTTGATGTCAAGTTCCTAAAGTTATATACTTTAGGACTTTATTTTGTGCAAAAATTGCGATATAATTACTTTTATAAATTCAAACTAAAATGGAGATAAAAATATGGAAAGATACACACCAAAATCCAATGAACGGATTAACAAAAGAGCAAGTAGAAATGCGAATCAAAGAAAAAAATGTAAATTATGATTTAACTTTACCAACAAAAAGCATAAAACAAATTTTGTATGAAAACTTTTTTACTTTATTTAATTTTTTAAACTTATTTTTAGCAATTATAATTTTCATGGTTGGTTCATATAAGAACATGCTTTTTCTCGCAATTGTAATTATAAATACATCAATTAGCACAATACAGGAAATACATTCAAAAAAGATTATTGATAAATTATCTGTGCTAGCGGAAAGTAAAGCAAATGTTATACGAGATTCCCAAAAAACCGAAATTCCCATTGATGAAATAGTTTTAGATGATATTATAGAATTTAAAGCAGGAAACCAAGTTGCAACTGACAGCATTATACAAGACGGCGAAGTTTTGGTTAACGAATCCTTTATAACTGGTGAACCAAATAGTATTACAAAAAAATCTGGTGATATGATTTTATCCGGAAGTTTTATTATTAGTGGTCATTGTCTAGCTAAAGTTGAACATATTGGAATTGATAATTATGCTTCAAAAATATCAAATGGTGCAAAATACATTAAGAAAATTAATTCAGAAATAATGATTTCTTTACAAAAAATAATTAAATTTCTAACTTTTGCAATTATTCCTATTGGAATTGCACTATTTGTTAGTCAATTTTATTTTCAAAAGTTACCAATTGACCAATCTGTAATCCATACTGTTGCTGCAATAATTGGTATGATACCAGAAGGGCTTGTTTTACTTACAAGTACAGTTCTTGCAATTAGTGTCATCCGTTTATCTAAATCAAAAGTTCTCGTTCAAGATTTATACTGTATCGAAACTTTAGCAAGAGTAGATACTTTATGTTTAGACAAAACTGGAACTTTAACTAAGGGAGATTTAAAAGTAGTAAATGTACTAAACTTAACTAAAAATAGTGATAATAACTCATTAGAAGATAGTACTTTAGAAAATATTTTAGCTAATTTAGCAAAATTTTCTGAAGACGAAAACCCAACTATTATGGCCATAAAAAATAGATTTCAAAAAATTTCTTCTGAATTTTTACCTATAAAAAAAGTTGCATTTTCTTCTGAGAAAAAATGGTCTGGAATAAACTTTGAAAATGTGGGAAGTTATATTATAGGTGCACCAAGCTTTGTATTAAAAGATAACTATAACAACTACAAAAATGAAATTGAAAAGTATAGTAAAGATTATAGAGTTTTAATTGTTGCCCATTCTGAAAATAATTTTGAGAATAATTCTTTACCAAAAAATATTGTACCTATTGCTATTATATTATTAATTGATACATTAAGAGCAAATGTAAACCAAACTTTAAAATATTTTTACATGCAAAATGTCGATATAAAAATAATATCTGGTGACAATCCATTAACTGTTTCTCAAATTGCAAAACATGCCGGTATTAAAAAATATGATAACTTTATTGATATGACTACCGTTTCAGATGCTGAATTAGAAAATATTGCACTAAAATATTCTATTTTTGGTAGAGTTTCCCCTACACAAAAACTTGAATTAGTAAAGGCTTTGCAAAATAACGGAAAAACAGTTGCCATGACAGGTGATGGTGTAAATGATGTTCTAGCACTAAAGCAAGCTGATTGTAGTGTAGCTATGGCAAATGGTAGTGATGCAACTAAAAATGTGTCTCAGTTAATTTTATTAAATTCCGACTTTTCTTCTATGCCAAAAGTTGTAGCAGAAGGAAGAAGAACTATAAATAACATTCAAAGATCTGCATCTTTGTTTTTAGTAAAAACTATCTATTCTTGTTTACTTGCCCTTATAAGTTTACTAATGCAAGAGAATTATCCATTTGTTCCAATTCAGCTAAGTCTTATTAGTTTTGTAACAATAGGTACTCCTTCATTTTTACTTGCATTAGAACCAAATAAAGAAAAAATAACAGGTTCGTTTTTAAAAAATGTATTAAAAAAAGCCCTTCCAACTGGATTAATTTGCACTATATCAATATTTTTTCTAATATTATTGAACAAATTTAATATAATTGAAACTAATAAATTATCTACATTATGTGTAATATCAACTGGTTTTTGGGGACTTTTGTTACTGTTTAGTTTTAGTAAGTCTAGAAAAAGTGAAGAAAGCCCACTTCCATTTTCCATATATAGACTATTACTAGCTATATGTATGACAATAATATTTATTTTTGCAATTACCTATTTTTCTGCATTTTTTAACATTAACTTATAAAATAAGAAACTGATTTTATAAAGCTCTCAAGCATTATTTGCCTGAGAGCTTTAATTTTATTCTATTTCATCATTACAATCTTCAAATTGTGAATTATATAAATCTGCATAAAATCCATTTTTAGCTAATAATTCTTCATGTGTTCCTTGTTCTACTATATCTCCATGGTTCATTACTAATATTAAATCTGCATTTTTTATTGTAGACAATCTGTGTGCTATTATAAATGATGTTCTGCCTTCCATTAAATTGTCCATAGCTTTTTGAATTTGTATTTCTGTTCTTGTATCTATTGAACTTGTTGCTTCATCTAGTATTAATATTTTTGGATTTGCAAGAATAACCCTAGCAATTGTTAATAATTGTTTTTGTCCTGCTGAAACATTACTTGATTCTTCATTTAAAACTGAGTTATACCCATTTGGTAATGTTTTTATAAAATGGTGTACATGTGCTGCTTTAGCTGCTCTTATAATATCGTCATCTGATGCAGTTTCATTTCCATATTTCAAGTTGTCTTTTACTGTTCCACCAAATAACCATGTATCTTGAAGAACCATTCCAAACATTTTTCTTAATTCTCCTCGATCCATATCTTTTATATTATGACCATCAACTAGTATTTCTCCTGAGTTAACATCGTAAAATCTCATAAGTAATTTTACCATTGTTGTTTTTCCAGCTCCTGTTGGTCCAACAATCGCTATTTTTTGTCCTTCCTTTACAGATGCGCTAAAATCATTTATTATAGTTCTTTCTGGATTGTATCCAAAATGCACATGTTTAAATTCCACATTTCCCTTTAATTTACTTGTATCTACATTTCCTTTTTCTGTTTTTGCTTCTTCTGGTTCCTCTAAAAATGTAAATACTCTTTCTGTTGCAGCAATCATTGCTTGTAACATTGCTGAAATTTGAGCAATTTGTGTTATTGGTTGTGTAAATTGTTTATTGTATTGTATAAAGCTTTGAATATTTCCAACTGTTATTGTTCCTTGTATTGCCAAATAGCCACCTGCAACTGCAACTCCTACATATCCTATATTTGCAATAAAGTTCATTATTGGAAACATAAGTCCAGATAAGAATTGTGATTTCCAGCCTGAATGATATAATTCATCATTTGCTTTTTTAAATTCGTTTGTTACTTTTTCTTCGCCATTAAATACTTTTACAATATTTAAACCACTATATATTTCTTCAACTTGCCCATTTACATGGCCTAAATAATCTTGTTGTTTAACAAAATATTTTTGTGATTTTCCTACTATTTTTTTCACTATAAATGCTGATACTGGAAGTATTACTAATGATATTAAAGTCATTTGCCAGCTTATTGATAACATCATTACTAAAATTCCTATTAATGTACATATTGATGTTATTATTTGTGTTACTGTTTGATTTAAATTTGAACTTAATGTATCAACATCATTTGTAACTATTGATAAAACCTCTCCATGTGTTTTTTTATCAAAATAATCCATTGGTAATCTATTTATTTTTTCTGCTATATCATTTCTAAGTTTATATGTTATTTTTTGTGCTATTCCTGTCATTGTAAAACCTTGGATAAAAGAGAATAATGCACTTACAACATACAAAGCTAATAATGTTAATAGTATTTGTCCAATTTTACCAAAATCTATTCCATCTCCACCAGATAGTTTGCTAACTAATCCATTAAATATTTCTGTTGTTGCATTTCCTAGTATTTTAGGTCCAACAATTGTAAATATTGTACTTCCAATTGCAAATATAAATACTATAATTAATGCTAATTTATATTTAGATAAGTATTTACTTATTAATTTCTTTGTTGTCTTTTTAAAGTCTTTTGGTTTTTCTGTTGTATGGGCTCTTCCTGGCCCACCCATTGGTCCTGGCATATTTATTCCCCCTTTCCTTTGTTTTCTTTATTTTTTGTTAATTCTTCTTCTGAAAGTTGTGATAATGCAATTTGTCTATATGTTTCATTGTTTTTCATCAATTCTTCATGTGTTCCAATTCCTACAATTTTTCCTTCTTCTAATACTACAATTTGGTCTGCATTTAAAATAGTACTTATTCTTTGTGCTACAATTATTACTGTTTTATTTTCAGTTTTTTCGGCTAATGCCTCTCTTAGCTTGCTATCTGTTTTAAAATCTAATGCTGAAAAACTATCATCAAACACAAATATTTCTGGGTCTTTAGCAATTGCTCTTGCTATTGATAAACGCTGTTTTTGTCCTCCTGAAACATTTCCACCACCTTGAGCAATTTCATCTTTATATTTTTTCTCTTTTGAGTCTATAAATTCTGTTGCTTGCGCAATTTCAGCTGCTTCAATCATTTTTTCATCTGACATATTTTCATCAGAATATTTTATATTTGATTCAATTGTTCCAGAAAATAGTATACCTTTTTGTGGCACAAATCCAATTATATCTCTTAATTGTTTTTGTGATACATCTTTTACATTTACACCATCTATTAATAGTTCTCCACCTGTTACATCATAAAAACGTGGTAATAAGTTCACTACTGTTGATTTTCCACTTCCTGTGCTTCCTATTATTGCTGTTGTTTGTCCAGGTTTTGCTGTAAAGTTAATGTCTTCTAGTATTTCTGTATCAGCATCTGGATATCTAAAACTTACATTTTTAAATTCTACTAATCCTTTTTTATTATTATCAAATTTCTTTATTTCTGGTTTATCTTGTATATCAGGTTCTGTTTCTAATACTTCATTTATTCTGTTAGCAGATACTGAAGCTCTTGGTAACATTATTGATATCATTGAAATCATTAAAAATGCCATAACAATTTGCATCATATATTGGATAAATGCCATCATATCTCCTACTTGTAGTAATCCTTCTTCTACTCCATGTCCACCTACCCATACTACTAAAATCATCATTGAATTCATTATAAACATTAATAGTGGCATCATCATTGACATTGCTCTATTTACAAATACATTTGCTTTCATCAAGTCTTTGTTAGCATTATCAAATCTTTTTTCTTCTCTTTTTTCTTGATTAAATGCTCTTATTACTGGTAATCCTGTTAGTATTTCTCTTGATACTAAGTTTAATTTATCTGTAAGTTCTTGTAACTTTTTAAACTTAGGCATAGCTATTATAAATAGTGTTCCAACTACAAATAATATTGCAAGTATTGCCACTCCTATAATCCACGCCATTGAATTATCACTACTTGTTAATACTTTAACAAAGCCTCCAATACCTATTATTGGTGCATATACTACAACTCTAAATAACATTGTTATTAATTGTTGTATTTGTTGTATATCATTTGTATTACGAGTTATTAATGATGCTGTTGAATATTGGTTTAACTCTTTATTTGAAAATGTTAATACTTTTGTAAATACCTTTTCTCTTAAATCTCTTCCTAATCTTGCTGCAACCCTTGATGATAATAACATTACCAATACTGCTGAAACCATTGTAATTGATGCAATACCTAGCATTTGCATACCTGTTTTCCAAATATAATCATTTTGAATTTTGTCTGTATCTATTCCTAGATTTTTATATACTTCCTTTACAGATGATATTGCTGCTTGAGTTCTTATTGAGTCTGACATATCTTTTATTTTTCCTGTAAATTGATCCATCATTTGATTTCTTTGTTCTTCTGACATATTTTTTAATATATCCATTAAACTCATATTTTGAAAAATTTGTTTTTGAGTTTCTGGCATATTAGCTGTCATTTGTTCTTTGATTTTATTAGCTGTTTCTTCATTATTTATTGTTGACATTATCATTAATGGTGTTGATAATTTTGTTTCTAATTCTTCTTTTTGGTCTTTTTCCATTTCTTTTAATATGTATGTTGTATTTTGCTCTATTTTGTAATCATTTCCAAAATACTTTTTAGCTATTTTTTGCTCTTTCTCATTTAGTGTATCTCCCAATAATGTATAACTATTTAATATTTCATCATTGTTTTCTGAGAACATTAATATTTGTTCCATATTTTCTTTTGATATAAATTCTGGTACAGCTGTTTCTATTCCACCAGCTTGTATTCCTGTATTTACAATTTTAGATGTATAATCTGGTAATGTTAAATCTGTTTTTGCTTGTACACACAATAATATTACTATTGCTACAACTGCCCAAAATGAATTTTTTAAATTTTTTAATACCTTTAACATTTTCTTCTCCTTCTCTTTTTTATTTTTCTTTTGATATTTTTTAATCTACAGTATTTGGTATTTTTTAGGTTGAAAATAACACTATGTCATTATATGTGACACAGTGTCATTTTGTCAATACTACAAATGTGAATTTTTTGTGAATTCTCATTCCTTTTTTACATTTTTCTAAATACTCCAGCTACTTTCCCTAATATTTCACATGTTGGAACTATTATTGGATCCATTGTGCTATTTTCGGGTTGTAGTCTAATATGGTCTTTTTCTTTATAAAATGTTTTTACTGTTGCTTCATCTCCTATTAATGCAACTACTATTTCTCCATTGTTTGCCATATTTTGTCTTTTTACTAAAATATAGTCTCCATCTAATATACCAGCTTCTATCATACTTTCTCCTCTTACTGTTAGCATAAAGCTTTCAGAATTTCCAACAAAGTCGATTGGAATTGGGAATGTATCTGTTACGTTTTCAACTGCTAATATTGGTTCTCCTGCTGTTATTCTACCTATTATTGGTACTTCAACTAATTCTTTTTGTGTATAATAATCTTTGCTTGATGTTTTTTTAACTTCTCCTGAGCCACCTTTTAGTAATCTTAGTGTTCTTCCTTTTTTGTCTTGTTTCTTTATATATCCTTTATCTTCTAATTTTGCTAAATATCCGTGTACTGTTGCTGTTGAACTTAGTCCAACTGCCTTGCATATTTCTCTTACTGATGGTGGATATCCTTGTGTCATTATTTGTTTTTCAATGAATTTTAATATTGATTTTTCTCTTTTATTTAATTCAGGTTTTTTTCTTGGCATATTTTTTCACTCCCATTTTTTCTATTTTAGCACATAATATCATACAAACAAAAAAATGTCAAACATATTTTTGGATTTTTTTATTTTCTATTACTTTTAAAGTTTTATACAATACTATTGCATCTTTTTCACCACTTTCTATTGATTTTTCAGGCGTTTTTTCGCATCAAAAAGAAGCTACTATTTAGTAGCTCCTTCTTTTTTGACTTTAATTCCATAGCAGTTCTCAAGCAACCAATTAATTGCATCTTCATCTGCAATATCTTTAGGAAGAATATTTTCTTCTTCCAGAATTGGCTTGATTACAGCAATATCAATTTCAATAGCCCAAGTCAATTTTGGATTCATTTTTTTGCAAATCCTTTCAACTTGACTTTCACTTGATGATATTAATCTCAAACGATCAATATCAAGGGCATGTGATTTTTTACATTGTGTAAAAAATCCTCCAGGATAATTTTTACAATCACTAAGCCAACAATTGCCTAATGTATTCAAATTTCTTCTATCCATAAAAATTTCCTTATGGTCACGATACTCCTCGTGACCCCTTTCTAAAATGTTGACTTATTTATTATAGCATAGTAAACACTGCAAAGTCAATGAAATTGAAGACAAAAGATAGTTTTATCGGAAGTTTTCCCATACTCCAGAACTTCATCTAAAAAACTTTATTCCTTTAAATTTTCATCATCAATACTACTTAACAAATCTGATGTCATTGCAAGTGAGACTTCATTCATAGTAGATTTCATAAATGTTCCGAATGTATAAACACTAAAATTATTTTGATATTTATACCAATGTGGTGCTCCAAGCGATATATTTTCAAATTTATTTATCCATACATCAAAAACTCCTAATGCATAAGCATATGGTAACATATTATAAAAATATTCAGGATTCTGGATAATTAAATTTTCAAGTTGTGGTTTTTCTGCTGTTTCTAAAAAGCTTCTAAACCCTTTAATTTTTTCTAATATCTCATTTCCATAAGTAGTTCTCTTTGGCATAATAATTAAAAACATTAAAATGACCCCTATACAAGCTATTCCTGTAAAATAAGTTATTAAATAGGCCATATTTTGCAATAAGCATGGAAATATAGCATACAACCAAGCCATTAACCCAAGCATTAACAACAAAATTGAAGCAAATATTTTCTGACGTTTTGTTTTTAATCTTTTTCCATTTACATACATTACTAAATCTCTACTAAATAATATAATAAACGATGCTGTAAACATTATCAATGAAAACACTGCAACCACTAAAGCATTTGAACCATCTTTACTATATTCCATTATAGGTCTTAGAGTTATTAATGTAAAAATAACAATCATCATTAAAAGAAACAATTTTCCTTTTTCATTTATTGTTGTTTCAAATATTTTATATATATTCTCTTCTGAATTCAAATTTGATTTAATTCTATCTAAGGTTTCATAAAAACTATTATATAAATTTGTTGCAGTAATAAATTTTTTACCTGAGCCAGTTTCTGTAGATAATTCAAGTGCATTTTGGAAAGAGATTTTTTCCCCATATGATTTTGCTTCTTGCATTATTTCTCTAGCTTTTTCCATATTTACAGTTCCAGCAGGCCCATTTTTAAATAATCCCTTAAAAAATATTTTTTCATATTTGTTATTTCCGTCGTATTCTTTTAGTTTAGTAATTCTAAAATCTTTTGATTTAGAAAATAACGTATTTTCTTCTATCTCTTCAATTTGCAGATACCCTTTATTTGCTAGATATATTAATAGTGAAATTACACCTTTATCGCTGGCACTACCTTCGTATAAAAAACCAATTTCAGCAGAATTATATCCTTCTGGTGGATATGATTCTAGAGTTTTTTCTATTTTTTTATCTTTTCCATATTTTGCCCATATTATAAATGAAATAGCTACACATATAAGTGACACTATAATTATAAATACAGAAACATTATCAACGATACCATTTAACATCTTAATAAATTCCCCTCTTACATTATTATATTTTATTAAATTTCTTCTAATGTTCATTTGATTTCAATGAAGATATTTTTATTATACTTTTTTATGCCATTTTTTTCAATACATTTATAATTTAAAATTTTATTTTTAAATTATAAAAAGAATTTGATTTTATACTTTCCTATTCTTTATTTCTTTTATTAAGATAAGTTATCTTTTTAAAATAAAACTACACGAAATGAACAGGTATCAATACCTCCTCCACCGTTATGGTTAAAATAAAATAGTCCTGCATTAGAGCCATAAGTATAACACCCACCACGTAAAAAAAATGGAGCATCCACATATGGAAAATAAGAATAATCTGTATTCCAGCCAAACTGGCCATCACATCCATCTGATGTTTCCCATACAGCGTCTCCATATTTTTCTTTATTTGCTTTATAGTTCATTGTTCTATCTTCTGTACTAGATGTTCTCCCTATTCCATCATACGGTGTTTTATATTTGTATTCAATTTTTAAGAAATTGAATACAAATGTATTTTCTGTAGCACTTTCTAAATAATTAGCTGTATATTCCCATGATCCTCCTGACATGTCATATATTCCATATATGTTTCTTGTTGTACTGGATTTTTGTCCATTTTCTGTATAATATCTATAAAATGTATTTGTATAATTATCCCCAGTTGTAGCATCATTATTTATATTTGTATAAGTTATTTCTATATTATCTCCATTATCTTTTTTGCTTTTTTCTACTAATTTTGAATAGTAATTTGTATAATTATCTCTACTACTTCCCGACATTCCTGTTAATGTTACCGATTTATTCCACATCTTATATTCATTATCTAAAGCTGGATATGTTATTCCTTCATTATTTTTTGGTGATTCAATATTACTTGATTCAAATTTTCCTACCCAAAATCCTGTTATTTCTTCTCCTGTTCCGCCTAAATCTGTATCCGCTGTGAATGCTGGGTGGACTACGTATTTCCCACCATTTGTTTTTCCATTTGTATTGCTTGTTCTTATTGCTGTGTCTTGTCCTTCTGGTGCATCTATTATTTTATCTGATGTTCCTGTTAAAAATTTTATTGCAAACTCTCCTGTTCCATTTGCATTTTCATGATATCCACTTTTTACATAATAGCTGTATCTTGGTATCCATACAAACATTGTTGTTATATCATCTTCTGGTATTGGTGTTCCTACTCCTGCACTTAAATAATCTTTTCTTGTTTTTCCATTACTGCAATTTTCTTTTACTGTTACTACATTTGCCCATTTTTTACTTTCTGTAGAGTAATCATACCAGTCATTTCCTGTATTATTTTTGTCAGCTACTTCCCATGTTTTATTAGTTGCATTCCATTTTACTGGTATCATCCCTTCTTTTAAATTTGGAATATTTACATTACTATTATTTGCTAGCATTTCTAGTTTTATTAAATCTTCCTTTTCCTTTTGTGCTGATTCTTCTGTTGCTTGTTTTGATTTTTGAGCTTGTGTTAATATTCCATTATTTCCTGTTAGCATTGCAATACTTACTCCAGCAAGTATCAAAAGTACCACTATTGTTATCACTAATGCAATTAATGTAATTCCTTTGTTTTCTTTCATCTTTATCATTTGCCTCATCTTATCCTAAAGTATTTAACTTTAAGATAAGCTACACTCTTCTAAAGTGTTTATATAATAGCTTTTCTCTTTTTTTATATTATAAAAAAATATAGAAAAAGCCCAAGATGATTCTTGATATTTTTCTATATTTTTTATTGATTTATATATTATTTATTGCTATAATAATTTCAGTTTTTTAGTCTTAAAGTTAAATACTTTAGGATTTTTTTACATAAAAAACAGTATCAAAATTTAACTTCAATACTGCTTTTGTTTATTTAAACACTTTATTTTATTAATATATTAAATTATAACTTTTCAATTTCTTCTTTTGTTAATCCAGTTATTTTTGATATTGTAGAAATATCCATATTTTCTTCTTTCATCTTCTTAGCGATTTCAATACTTTTCTTTTTTTCTCCTTCAAGGGTGCCTGAGTCATGTCCAGTATTATAACCAGAACCATATCCTGAATCATATCCTGAATCATAGCCTGAGTCATATCCCGAGTCATAGCCTTTATCATATCCAGCATCTTCTATTGCTTTTTGATCCATTATGTACTTTTGTCTTAACTCTGCTAAATATCTTTCATTTTTATCTTGGCTCATTTCTTCTAACACTCTCCTTGCCTTTTCTATTTCTTTACTTTCGCCTTGCATTTTCTTTTCTGGATTTATTATAAACTCTACCCAGTTTTTTAATTCTTGGTTTTGAGTTTTATCTTTATATTTTTTAAACTTTGGTAATTCTAATATAACTATTTTTTCTACTGGTGTCAATATCTTATTTGTATAATCTTTACCTCTGAGTTCCCATTCGGTTATCCAATGGTCCACATCTTTTAGGTTTTTTAGTTCAAAGTCTACTATTAAAATTACTACTCCTTTTTCAAGTTCACTATAATCGTGTCCTGCTTTTATGC
>CAKOWW010000004.1 GCA_934129785.1 uncultured Clostridia bacterium | reverse complement strand
AAATCTCCGAAGTCATGAAATAAAAGAATTTTATGATTTTAATAAAAAGTTTTCCTACTAAAAATTTATGCTATCAACACTTATAGCAAAATTTGACAAAGACAAAATTGAGTGATAAATTTAAGTGACAAATTATTTTGGAGGGAAAGCAATGATATATAAAGAAAATTTTAAAATGGGATTAAAAGATATATGGAAAAATAATGAAATAAACAATAAAGCTATATTGGAATATTTAGAAGATGTAGCAGGATATCACTCTGACAGTATAGGTTGTGGATTAAATTCTAGCGAACATAGTCATTTGAACTGGATTTTGCTAGATTGGAAAGTAAAAGTTATAAAAAGACCAAAATATGGGCAAACTTTAGAAATAAGTACATGGTCAAGAAAAGTAGAAAAATTTTATGCATATCGTGATTTTGAAATTTATGATGAAGAAAACAATTTATGTGTAATAGCAACATCAAAATGGCTACTAATTAATAATCAAACTAGAAAAATAACAAGAGTAGAACCTGAAATGGCCGAAAAATATGAATCAGAACCAAATAAAAAAGTTTTTGAAAAAGAACTTGGAAAACTAAAAAAACCGGAACATTTTGATAGAGAAATTAAATATAAAGCAACAAGAAGAGATATAGATATTATTGGGCATATGCATAATATTTACTATTTGGATTTAGCATATGAAGCATTGCCTGATGAGGTATATGCTAAAAGACCTTTTTCTAAGTTTAGAATTATGTATAAAAGGGAAATAACACTAGGACAAGTTGTTAGCTTGAAATACACAAATATTGGAGATAAACATATAATAGTATTTGAAAGCGATGATGGAAATGTATTACATGCTATAGTAGAATTAGAAAATTAGATGAATTATGAAAAAAGTAAATTGTAAAAGTAAAATATAGTTTGTAAAACTAAAATGTATTAGATAAATTATGAAAAAAATGTAAAAAAATGACGAAAAATCTTGAAATAGGACACTTCTATGTGTTATAATAACAGTTGGTGTAAAAAAAGGGAGGAATAATAATGAAATCAAATTTAAGAAAAACAAAAATAGTAGGAACAATAGGACCTGCAAGTCAAAGCGAAGAAATGTTAACAAAATTAGTAAAAGCTGGACTAAATGTTACAAGAATTAACTTTTCACATGGTGGATATGATGAAAACGGAGAAAAAATTGAAACAATAAAAAAAGTAAGAAAAGAATTAAATAAACCAGTAGCTTTATTACTAGACACAAAAGGACCAGAAATTAGAACTGGTATGTTAGAAACAGGAAATGAAAAAGTTGTAATAAACGAAGGTCAAACATTTACATTTGTAAATGATGACATAATAGGAAACAACGAAAGAACATCAATCAGTTACAAAGACTTATACAAAGATGTTAAAGTTGGTTCAACACTATTAGTAGATGATGGTGCAATAGAATTTGAAATTACAGAAATAGCTGGAAAAGACATTGTATGTAAAGCTCTAAATACAGGAAAATTAGGAAGCAGAAAAACAATGAATGTTCCAAATGTAAAATTAGAATTACCAGCATTAACACAAAAAGATATTGATGATATAACAGAAGGAATCAAAAGAGGATTCGACTATATAGCTGCATCATTCGTAAGAAAAGAAGCAGATGTTAAAGCAATAAGAGACTTATTAAACGCAAATGGTGGAGAAAGAGTAAAAATAATCTCTAAAATAGAAAACCAAGAAGGTATAGATAACTTTGAAGAAATCTTAGCTGCATCTGATGGTATCATGGTAGCTCGTGGTGACATGGGTGTTGAAATACCAATGGAACAAGTTCCAGTTGTACAAAAAAGATTTATAAAAAGATGTAATGAAGTTGGAAAACCAGTTGTAACAGCAACACAAATGTTAGAATCAATGACACAAAACCCAAGACCAACAAGAGCTGAAGTAAGTGACGTTGCAAACGCAGTTTATGATCGTACAGGAGCAATAATGCTTTCTGGAGAATGCGCTATGGGTAAATATCCAGTAGAATGTGTTGAAGCTATGGATAAAATTTCAAGATCAATAGAAAACGACTTAAATTACTGGAAAAGATTTAATAAAAGAGTAGCTAAACATGATACAGATGATTTAGAAAGAGCAATAGCATATACAACAGCTGTAACAGCTGAACACATTGAAGCTAATGCAATAGTTGCATACACACATACAGGTGATTCAATAAGAAAATTAGTAGGATTAGGAACAGGATGCCCAATATTTGCTATAACAGATGATGAAAAAACATATAACCAATTAGCATTATCTTTCAACAGTCACCCAGTATTATGTGAAGGTGGAAAAACAATTGAAGAAACAATTGAAAAAGGAATTGAAAAATTAAAAGCAGAAGGAATATTAGAAAAAGGTGATATAGTTGTATTAGCTGGTGGAGCTAAAATATTACCAAGACAAGAAGAAAACAAAGTAATTGGTGGATGTGTAAAAATCTAGTAATTATATAAAAGATAAAAGAAGTAAAATTTTGAACTTAATGACCAAAATTTTACTTTTTTCTTTTATTCAAAATAAAAATATGATATACTATACAAGTAAAAACTATTAAGGAAGGAAAATTAAAAATGTCAAAACCAATAGTAGCAATAATAGGAAAACCAAATGTAGGAAAATCAACATTTTTCAATTATTTAGTTGGGCATAGAATATCTATTGTACAAGATACACCAGGTGTAACAAGAGATAGAATATATGCTGAAACAAATTGGAGAGGTAGAAACTTTACATTAGTAGACACAGGAGGAATTGAGCCAGACTCAGAAGATATAATATTATCACAAATGAGAGAACAAGCAAACCTTGCGATAGCAATGGCAAATGTAATAATCTTTCTAACAGATGTAAAACAAGGAGTAACAGCAGCAGATAGAGAAATAGCTTTAATGCTAAAAAAATCAGGAAAACCAATAGTATTAGTATGTAACAAGGCTGATAATTTCGAACAAGGAACTCAAGAATCATATGAATTTTACAATTTAGGAATAGGAGATCCATATCCAATATCTGCAACAAATGCACTTGGAATTGGTGATGTACTTGACGCAGTATATGAAAAATTTCCAGAAAAAATGGAAAACGAAGATGAAAAAGACCAAATAAAAGTAGCAGTAATAGGAAAGCCAAATGTAGGAAAATCATCACTAATAAACAAAATTCTAGGGCAAAATAGAACAATAGTAAGCGATATTGCTGGAACAACAAGAGATGCAATAGATACAGAATTTGAAAACGAAAATGGAAAATATGTATTAATAGACACTGCAGGAGTAAGAAGAAAAAGCAAAATAAAAGAATCAATAGAAAAATTTAGCATAATGAGAACATTGCTTGCAATAGAAAGAGCAGATGTATGTTTGATGATGATTGATGCAACACAAGGTGTTACAGACCAAGACACAAAAATAGCAGGAGAAGCACATGAGGCAGGAAAAGGTGTAATAATAGTTGTAAACAAATGGGATGCTGTTGAAAAAGAGACAGGAACATTAGAACAATATAAAAAAGAAGTTTATGATAAATTAAAATATTTGTCATATGCACCAATAATATTTATATCAGCAAAAACAGGACAAAGGGTTCATAAACTTTTTGAAATGATAAATAATGTAAATGCACAAAATTCATTAAGAGTTTCAACATCAATATTAAACCAAGTAATAAATGAGGCAATAGCAATAGTGCAACCACCAACAGATAAAGGAAAAAGATTAAAAATTTATTATGGTTCACAAGTATCAACAAAACCACCAACATTTGTAATATTTGTAAATAATAAAGAATTGTTCCATTTTTCATATGAAAGATATTTAGTAAATCAAATAAGAAAAGAATTTGGTCTAGAAGGAACACCAGTAAGAGTAATTGTAAGAGAAAAACTGGATAAATATGATAAATAAAACGAAAGAAGGGATATAATATGGCAACATATATAATTATGGCAATAATTGCGTATTTAATAGGAAGTGTAAACTTCTCAGTAATATTAAGTAAAAAAATGGCAGGATTTGATGTAAGAGAAAAAGGAAGTGGAAATGCAGGAAGCACCAATATGCTACGCTCAGTAGGCAAAAAAGCTGCTGCAATAACACTAATTTGTGACATATTAAAAGGAGTTATATCAATATCAATAGCAATAATATTAGGAAAAATGATTCAGGGGGCAAATAAAGAACTATTAGTACAAATAGCAGGGATAGCAGTTGTTATAGGACATACATTTCCAATATTTTTCCAATTTAAAGGAGGAAAAGGTGTAGCAACATCTTTAGGAGTATTGTTAATGAGTAACTGGCAAATAGGATTAATTTGTTTGGTATTTGCATTAGTATTAATGATATTAACAAGAATAGTATCTTTAGGCTCATGTGGAGCAGCAGTATTATTTCCTGTATTAACATTGTTTATAAATGAAAACTACACAGTTTTAACAGCAGGCAAAAAGGGAACAACATATCTTGTTTATAGTATTATATTAGCAGTAATTGTTCTATTTAATCATAGAAGTAATATTAAAAGAATACTAAATGGAACAGAAAACAGATTAGGCTCAAAAAAATAGAGAAAGATAAATAAAAAATAAAGCAAAAAGATAAAAATACAAAAGAGTGTAATAAAAGAAATAACAAAGGAGATATAACCAAATGAAAACAATAACAGTAATAGGCAGTGGTAGTTGGGGAGTAGCACTTTCTATATATCTAGCCAATGAAGGCCATAATGTAAAAATATGGTCATTTGATGAAGAAGAAAAAAGAATAATAAATGAAGATAAAAAGTGTAAGTTTTTACCAGACGCAGTAATACCAGAAAATATAAAATGTTATACTACATATGAAGAAGCATTAGAAGGAAGTGAAATTATTTTACATGTTACACCTTCTAAATTTACAAGAAATATATTTAAAGGATATAAACAATATGTAGGAAATAGACCAGTAATAATATGTTCAAAAGGATTTGAAAAAGACACACTAAAAACATTAGATGAGGTTATTGAAGAAGAATTAGAAGGTGTAAAAGTTGGTGTTTTAAGTGGACCAAGCCATGCAGAAGAAGTTTCAATAGGAATACCAACAGTACTTGTAGTTGCATCAAAACATGAAGAAGTTAGAAATCTAATACAAAAAACATTTATGTCAGAAAAAATGAGAATTTATACAACAGATGATGTAAAAGGTGTTGAATTAGGTGGAGCTTTAAAAAACATAATAGCATTTTGCACCGGAGTAGCTGCAGGAATAGGACTTGGAGATAATAGCTTTGCAGCATTAATAACAAGAGGACTAACAGAAATTTCTAGACTAGGAGTAAGTCTTGGTGGAAAAAAAGAAACTTTTTATGGATTAAGTGGTTTAGGAGATTTAATTGTAACTTGCTTAAGCGAACATAGTAGAAACAGAAAAGCAGGAAAATTAATAGGTCAAGGAAAAACATTAGAAGAAGCAAAAAAAGAAGTTGGAATGGTAATAGAAAGCATAGACAATATAGATGTAGCTTATGAATTAGGAAAAAGACAAAATGCTTATATGCCAATAATTGAAACTGCATATGAAGTAATATATAATGAGTTAGATCCAAAAACAGCAGTAAAAAATTTGATGACAAGAGAAGGAAAAAGTGAATAATTATTTATAAAATTTCTAATAATAAAATAAAAGTTATAAATTATTTAAATTGAATTTAAAGGAGAAATTTATGGAATTTTTAGATATGTTAGGTAAAAAAGCTTCTGAAGCATATAAAGTGACTGCAGATAAAACAGGAAAAATTGCAAAAGAAACTAAAATGAAATTAAGAATTGGTGAACTAAAAAATCAAGTAAATGGATTATACCAAAAAATAGGTAAAGAAATATATGAAAAACATGTTTTAAAAGAAAAATATGAAAATGAAGAAGTGGTAGAAGAGTTATGCACACAAATAGATGTGCTAAGTGATGAAATAGACGATTTATCAGCTCAATGCTTGAAATTAAGAGATAAAAAACAATGCAAAAAATGTTTTAAAGAAGTAAATAAAGAAGATAATTTTTGTCCAAATTGTGGGGAAAAATTAGAAATTGATGAAGAACCAGCAAAAGAAGTAGAGATAGTTGAAAAACCACAAAATGAAGAAAGCAAACCAGATGAGAATGAGGAAACTAAGACAAATGAAAGTGAAGAAAAAGTAGAAAATAATGAACATAAAGAAAATTTAGAAAAAACAGTTGAAGTAGAATCAAATGTAGAATATGTGAAGGACAACGAAGAAAAGGAAGATTAATAAATGAAAATTGTAGTACAAAGGGTAGCAAATGCACAAGTTGAAGTAGATAAAAAAGTAGTAGGAAAAATAGGAAAAGGTTTTTTGGTATTAGTAGGTGTAACACATGAAGATACCAAGGAAAATGCAGATTATTTAGTAAAAAAATTATGCAAATTAAGAGTATTTACAGATGAAAATGATAAAATGAATTTATCTCTAAAAGATGTAAATGGAGAGCTCCTAATAGTATCACAATTTACATTATATGCAAATTGCAAAGATGGAAATAGACCATCATTTGTTGAAGCTGCAAAGCCAGAACAGGCAAATGAATTATATGAATATTTTTGTAGTGAATGCGAAAAAAATGATATAAAAGTAGAAAAAGGAATATTCGGAGCAGATATGAAAGTAAGTCTTTTAAATGATGGACCAGTAACAATTATAATAGAAAAATAGACTAGTTTTTTTGAAGTAAACCCAAATTGTTAGACAAAAAGTTTAACAAGGAGGATTTACTTCAAACACTAGCCTATTTTTTTCTTTTATTTTAGTATGGAAATCTTTCATATAAGTACTTTATTATATCATTCGCATTTTTTTCAGTAACACGAATAAATAAATCCTTATCTAAACAAATCCACATAGTAATATTAAAGTCATCATTGTTATCAACAAATGTACCAATTAAATCAGCTAGTTCAATGGGATTTTTATATTTATTTTCCCAATTTAAATTATTTTCAATTTCTAAATCTGTGTTGTAAAAACTACTTAAGAATCTATTTAGTTCACCTTTTTTGTTGCTATATAAATTTATTGTTGCAATCATAAAACAACTCCTGTGTAAAATTATCTTTTATTTATTAGTATTAAATATATGAAAAAAAATATACAAGGAATAAATGAAAAAGAAAATGTAAATACTAGTAAAAAGTTGATATACATATATACTAAATCAAATAAAAGAAGTGAGGAAAAAATTTTATGAAGTATAAAAAAATGGCATATTTGTTTCTAATTATTGTAGTCATAACAATAGTAATAGTTTTATGGCAAAATATAAGTGAAGGAAACAAAAACGAAGACAAAGAAAAAGGCAATTCAGAAGTGGAGTTTTTAGAAGGCAAAATAGAAAAATTATTTAATAACATGAATAATATTGAAACTAGGAATTATAATATATCTGTAAGTGAAATTTCAGAACAATCAGAAGCTAAACAAAGTCAAGGGGAATCAAATTCATCTGGCTCTTCAAGTTCTAGTTCAAGTTCAGGAGATTCTATATCAAGTGAACAAAGTGGAAGCTCAGGAAATCAAGGTACAAATTCTAATGAAGCGAGTAACAGCGAAAAATATGAATTAGAAGAATCGGGAGTATTAACAAATACAGAGCAAATAGACTGGAACAATATTAAAACAGAAGTGGAAGGACTATATTTATCTTTACCAACAATAACAATTGATTTATATAAATTAAATGTAGCAAAAGAAGATGTGCTAGGATTTAATAAAAAATTTGATCAATTAACAATTAATGCAAAATCTGAAAACAAGCAGGAAACTTTAGCTACATTAAGTGAAATATATGAATATATACCTAAATTTATAGAAAAAGTCACAGATGATGAAATAGAAAAAATTGCAGTAAAAACAAAATCAGAAATTTTTAAGGCATATTCAAAATTAGATCAAGATAAATGGGATGAAATAGCTCAAAATGTGAAACAGGCAGAAGAAAATTATTCTAAATTATTATCAAATACAAGCATAGATAAAACAAAACAATATAGAGTAAATAAATGTTATGTAATGTTAAATGAATTACAAAATGCTGTTAATTTGAAAAATTCATCAGTTTTTTTAATAAAATATCAAAATTTACTAGAAGAGATTGATAATATATGATATAATAGCAAATAGAGTAAATTGAATAGTCGCTGGTAAAATCCGAAAGGATTTACGAGAGGAAAGTCCGGGCTCCATAGAGCAAAGATGCTAGATAACGTCTAGTGAGGGTGACCTTAAGGAAAGTGCAACAGAAAATAACCGCCTTGTTTTTCAAGGTAAGGGTGAAAAGGCGAGGTAAGAGCTCACCGCCGTTATGGTGACATAATGGGTCAGTGTAAACCCCATCTGGAGCAACACCTAAATGAAGAAGATTAAGCCTGCTCGGCGCCTTCTTTACCTGAGTGGCTTGAAATAAGTAGCAATACTTATTCTAGATAAATGACTATTTTGAAAGACAGAACCCGGCTTACAGATTTACTCTATTTTTTTATGCAAATTTTTAAATCTAGTTTAGGAATTCTAATATTAATTTATTCATATTTATAAATAAAAATCTATATTATTTTCAAAGAAATATTTGTTGAAACTTATAAAAAGTTAGTATATAATAAGCATGTAGAAACTCCAAAAAAGGAAGGTAATAAAAATGAAAAGAGTAAACTTTATTGCAACAGATGGTGTAAAACTAAATGGATTTTTATATCAATCTGAAAGCAATCAAAAAAGTGAAAAAATAATATTATCAGTACATGGAATGAGCAGTAATTGTTTAAAAGAAAGAGAAACAACAATAGCAAAAAAAACAAATGAAAATGGAATAGACTATTTTTGCTTTAATAACAGGGGAAGCGAACTTGTAAAATACATTGAAAAAGACACTGGAAATGGAAAAGAAAAAATGCTAGCGGGAACTTCATATGAAGATGTAACAGAAGGATATGAAGACATAGTAGGAGCAATAATAAAGCTTAAAGAAATGGGATATACTAAAATATACTTACAAGGACATAGTTTAGGTTGTACAAAAATAGTATACACATATAATGAATTACAAGAAGAACAAGAAAACGATATTTTAGAATGCATAAAAGGAATAATATTGCTTTCACTAATAGACATACCAACAGCTATAAAAATTTATTTAAGGGAAAATTATACAAGTTATTTAAGACTAGCTGAAGAAAAGGAACAAGAAGGCAAGGAGATGCACCTAATGCCAAAAGAATCATTTATTCACCCAATAAGTGTAAAAAGTTTTTTAAGATATGCTAGAGACAACCAATCAATTAATTTTGCAAATTACAGTGAAGATAGCAATTTAGAAATACTAAACAAAATTGATAAGCCATTATTTATGAGATGGGGAAATGTGAATGAAATGATTTTACAAAAAGCTGATGAATTAGTGTCAATAGTAAGTAACAAACTTGAAAATAAAAACAAAGATATAGATTATATAGATGGAGCAGACCATAGTTATGCTGGTAAGCATGAAATATTAGCTGAACAAATAATTGAATTTGTAAAAGAAAACTAAAAGTAAAAAGGAGCAATTAAAATGGCAAATATATTTGATTATATGGACTGGAGAGATATATCATTAGAAAAAGTAGAATTTAATGAAATAGATAATTTAATATTAGCACGTTTGTCATACTTTCCATTTGATGGAGCAATTGAAGAAAATGAAATAATTACAATAAAAGAGGCATATGAAAGGTATAAAAAAATAGACAATGAAGGAAAAATTTTAATAAGTGATGATAAAAAATTATTTCCAGTTTTGGCAAACAGTGTAAGATTTGGAAAAATGCAAGTTACAGACTATGTAAATAAAATCGACTTTAAAGAGGAAAAACAATTTTCAGCAATAACAATATTAATGCCTGATGATACAATATATGTGGCATATAGAGGAACAGATAACACCATAGTGGGCTGGAAAGAAGATTTTAATATGAGTTTTAGTGAACTTGTGCCAGCACAGACAGATGCAGTGGAATATTTAGAAAAAATAGCAAAAAAATATAAAGGAAAAATACGAGTTGGTGGACATTCAAAAGGCGGAAACTTAGCTGTATATGCATCAGCATTTTGCAGTGAAAAAACTAAAAAAAGAATTGTAAATGTTTATAATAATGATGGACCTGGATTTTGCGATAAGATTGTAAATAGCAAAGAATATAAACAAATATTAGACAGGGTTCATACATACATACCACAAACTTCAATAATAGGAAGATTGTTAAATCATGAAGAAAAAACAACAATATTAAAAAGTACTCAAACTGGAATAATGCAACATGATTTATATTCATGGCAAGTATTGGGAGACAAGTTTGTTGAAACAAATTTAACAAATTCAAGTGAGTTTATAGATAAGACAATTACAAACTGGTTAAAAGAAGTTAGTCCAGAGCAGAGAAGTAATTTTTTTGATACTTTGTTCGAAATTTTAAATGCAACAAAAGCAGAAACTATGTCTGAAATAAGTAGTAACTGGTTTTCAAGTGCTAAGATAATGATATCAACATATCAAAATTTAGATCCTAAAAGTAAAGAAATGGTGATAAGAACAGTAAATGAGCTTTTTAGAATTGGAAAAGACCAAATTACAATAAAAAGGCCTAGAATTAAAAGATAAAATATAGTTGGTACACTGCATAGAATTTCTAAAATTTTTTCATTCGCATTCGTCATTTCATTCAAAGCTTATATATCAAGGATTTCTCTTGAAAATTTTATCAAACCCATAAACCAGTAACAAAATATAATGAAAAGTCTAGTAAAAGCTAGACTTTTTAGCATATATCTTATATAATAGAGAAAATTGTAGAAAAATGGGGGCTCATAAAATGTATGAAAGAAGTGCAATTGTCTTAGAGAGATACTTTGAAAAGATTTTTGGATTTACAAAAGAAAACAACTTGAAAACAAATTATGAAAATTATGGAACCATAATACAAGAAATAAAAGAATATCAAAAAACAACAGATGAAGAAGAAAAAATAATTTTAAAATTTGATGAAATAGCAAATGAAATCGAAACAATGCAAGCCAAACAAGCAAAATTGCACGAATCAAATATAGAACTTGAAAATGAAAGAAATAAAATATTTAGCGATTTAGGAGAAAATCCAAATACATTAGATATAAAGCTACAAAAAATAGAAAATGTACTAGAAAAAAACAACGAAAAAATGAGAGAACTAAGAGAAAGTTACGTAAAATCTCTAGTTATATTTACACAAAGACAAAAAGAAAGAAACAAATATGCACGAAATAGAAGAACAGCAGAAACAGAACATATGAAAAGCGTAGAAGATGCAAATAAATTTTTCGAAAATATAAATATAGAAGATGCAAAAAGAATGAAAAATTTTGTAGAAGCTAATAATGAAAATATAAAACAAGATGTCATAAATGCAATGATTAGGAATGGGAAAAATGAAAAAATACCGTTTAATCAAGAGGTGATAGAAAAAGCTGTTGACAGAAGAATGAAAATAGCCAAACAAGAAGCAGAATTATATTTGAAAATTTTTGATAAAACTAGAAAATTATTAAATGACTTAAATAACGAAGATATAAAATTGTCAAGAGCAGAAAAGCTTTATAGAGATGCTACCGTAAAATTATTATTTTTAAGGGCAGAAAAAGAATACATAGTAGGATTTTTAGACAATGAAAGAATGACAGTTATAAATGGCAAAAAAGCTCATGAAAAACTGATGAAAGAAGCATGCGAAAATTTTGATGTAGATATAAAACAAATAGAAAACCTATATGAGTTGCTAGAAAGAGAAACTGCAGGCAAAGCAACAAAAAAAGCATATAAAGAACTATATAATAAAACATATCTTAAAAATATTGAAGAAAAAGAAAAGGACTTTGAAGAAGAAGTAACAAATATAAAAGCAAAAGCAGTAACAGTTATAAATTCAAATTATTGGAGAATAGAAGGAATAAAAAATATATATAATGTATTTCAAGAAGAAGTAACAGAAAAGATAGGAAGAGATTTATCAGAATATAAAATAGAAGAAGAGCCAGAAGAAACCTTTATTTTACCACAAATAAAAGAAGAAAATGAATATAAAAATATTGCTAATGATGAAATTGATGACGACGATTATTATTATAAAGATGATGACGACGATTATGATGACGATGAGTATGACGACGATGAATACGACGACGATGAATACGATGACGATGAGTACAATGACGATGAGTACGATGACGATGAGTACGATGACGACGATTACGATGATGATGAGTATGATGACGACGAGTATGATGACGACGAGTATGATGACGATGAGTATGATGACGATGAGTATGATGATGACGAGTATGATGATGACGATGATGATGAAGAAGATGTGGTAATTGACAATGAAAATAATGATGAGCTTGTAGAAGACAAAATTGATCAAATAATAAAAAATAGTAGAAAAAAAGGAATAAAGAAAAATAGTAAAAATGACACAAATAAAGGTGGAATATTTAACAAGTTTTTTAAAAAATAAGAGAAACCAGGATTAATAGATTCTGGTTTCTTTATACTAAAAGTAAGTTTACGAATTTTTTAAAAAAGTTTTTTGAACATATAATTTATTTGCAAATGATTGAACTACATTTCTGAGAATGTATTGCTCCTTAGACAATTTAGAAGACTCAATGTAATTATCGTCATTAAAAGTCATATTAATTGCATTTTCAAGTTCATTGCAGAAGCGGTCATATGCCTGTTCCGTTTCTGAAGTATCAACTGCAAGAGTAATTAATTTTTTTATTTCATCAATACTATAAATTTGTTTTAAAATAAAAATAACAAATAGAGAAGCAATATGTTCTCTGCCATATTTTTTATTTACAGGGGATTTTATAACATTGTGTTTTACATAATTGTTTATCATAGTTTTAGTTATAAGTTTGCTATCATTTGAACTATCAGATTCAATAAAATGTGCCAAATATTTTTCTAATAAAGATACAACCTGATCTATGTATAAATCAATTTCTGGTATTTCATTCCATCTTGGAAGATGGTAAACTGAATTTGCTTTACTATCCATTTGTTTTCACCTCAATATAATTATAATAACATCTTTTACAAAAGCAGTCAACACTTAGAGAAAAGCGAAAATAACACTATATAATACAAAAAACGACAAAATAGTAGATTAAATTAGTATTTTATGTTATTATAATTATGGAAAAAATTCGCGTGAAAAACAAATAATATAATAGAATAAATAAAAAAGGAGAGTATAATTATGGAAGAAGAAAACAAAGTAACAGAAGAAGTAAAAGAAACAGCTAAAACTAAGGAAAAGAAACCTAATAAACTACTAGTGGCAATGAATCATTGTCCTAAAATTATTAAAAAAATTGTTGCATTATTGGTATTACTACTAATTTTTGTATTAGGTGTAAAATACAGTTATGTATTTACATCAAAAGCAGACTCATTAAGTATAGAATTTAAAAATGTTGGAGAATTAGTAACACAATCGGCATTTGTAAGAGTTTTAGAAGACAGCTCAGTTAATAGAAAAATCTTTGAAAAATTTGAAATTCCATTTACAGAAAGCAGAAAAATGTTTAGTTATATTGTACAGGTAGATGCATCAATAAATTTTGAGGAAATATCTATTGAAAAAATAGAAGACAAAGACAAGACTATAAAAGTAAAATTGCCACATGCTAAAGTATATAATGCTACACCAGACTTGGATTCTTTTAAATCATATATAGATTCAGAAAGTTTATTTTCAAGAATAGATTCTGAAAAATATAATGAAGCTTTAAAAGAATTAAAAGACCAAGGTGAACAAGATGCAGTTGATAATGGACTTTTAGAAAAAGCGGATGAGAATGGAAAAACACTTATAGAGAGCTTTATTAAAAGCAACAAAAAATATAAAGACTATAATGTAGAATATGAATATAAATAAGGAGGCGAATATAATGGCAAAAAAAGATGGAAATAATGGTGGCTTTTGGGGAGTTATTTTAGCTATAGCGGTTGTAGTAGGCCTATTTTATTTAGGCCTAGTATTAACAAGATAATTACATATGGCAAAAAATAAAAGAAGATATAAAAGAAGATATTAGAATTAATACCTTCTTTTATTTGACTTTTTGTTGCTAGATAATGGATTTTCTTTAAAAGGTTTATCAAAATCTTTATCTAGTAACAACTTTTTTAGAAAGACCGGTCAATAACTTGACAGGTTATTTTATATATGATAATCTAGTAATCGATACTAGATAAGGAGAAAAGATATGAAAAGAGAGAAATATTTTGAAGCTACAGAATTTGAAAATATAAAGGAAATAATATACAATTCAGCTAAAAAATACAAAGAAAATACGGCATTTATTATAAAACATAAAGAAGAAAAAGAAGTTAATTACGAAAAAATAAGTTACGAAAAATTATTAGAAGAAATAAACGGATTAGGAGCTAAGTTTTTTGAATTAGGATATCAAAACAAGAGAATAGCAATAGTTGGAAGAAACAGATATGAATGGGTTTTAACACACTTAGCTAATTTACTTCGGAAATATAGTTTCAATACCATTAGATAAAGAATTGCAAGTAGATGAACTAGAAAGTTGTTTAATTAGAAGCAAGGCAGATGTTGTAGTTTTTGACGAAAAATATATAGAAAATATAGAAGAAATAAAAGATAGAAAAAATACTAATTTGCAAGAATATATTTGTATGAGCGAAAGAGAAAATTATAAAGATATACGAAATTTAGTAGAAGAGGGAAAAACAATAATAAAAAATGGAAACAACGAATATATTAATGCCAAAATCGATTCGTATAAAATGGGAATCTTATTATTTACATCTGGAACAACATCAAAATCAAAAGCAGTAATGCTTTCACAAAACAATATTGCAAGTAATGTATATTCAATGCAATTGGTTGAAGAAATATTACCATCAGATGTAAACTTAGCATTTCTACCATTTCATCATATATTTGGTTCAACAGAATTAATTGTAATGTTAGCATGTGGAGTTTCAACAGCATTTCCAGATGGTTTAAGATATATAGCGCAAAACTTAAATGAATATAAAGTATCTTTATTTGTTGGAGTTCCATTATTAGTTGAAGCAATATACAAGAAAATAGAGAAAGAAATAGAAAAACAAGGAAAGGAAAAATTAATAAAAATAGCTAAAAAAGTAAGCAATTTCTTATTGATTTTCCATATAGATATAAGAAGAAAAATATTTAAACAAATATTAGACAAATTAGGTGGAAGCCTTAGATTTGTTATATCAGGTGGAGCACCATTAGACAAAAAAGTTGCAAAAGGATTTAATGAGTTTGGAATAAAACTAGTTCAAGGATATGGTTTAACAGAAACAGCGCCAGTAATTTCTGCGGAAAATTATAAAAAAGTTAAATACGGTTCAATAGGTATTCCAATGGAAAATGTAGAAGTAGAATTTGAAAACAAAGATGAAAATGGAATTGGAGAGCTAAAAGTAAAGGGACCAAATGTAATGCTTGGATATTATGAAAATTCTGAAGCAACAAAAAATGTAATTAAAAATGACTGGTTTTATACAGGAGATTTAGGATATCAAGATAAACAAGGATTTCTATTTATAACAGGAAGAAAAAAAGATATGATAGTATTAAAAAATGGAAAAAAGGTATTTCCAGAAGAAATAGAAACAATCGTAAATAGACTAGATGAAGTAACAGAATGTATGGTATTTGGTATTCCGGAAAAGGACGACAAAAATGATATAAAATTATCAATAAAAATAGTGTATGATAAAAAATTAATGAAAGAAAAATATGATACAGAAGATGAAGCAAAAATAAGAGAAATTATATGGCCAAAAATAAAAGAAATAAATAAAACATTTCCGCCATATAAGTATATTAAAAATATGATATTAACAGATAAAGAACTAATAAAGACAACAACAAAGAAAATAAAAAGAAATGAAGAAATGAAAACAATCTAAATTTCAATTATTTTTAGATTGAATTTATCTTCAAAAACTTTTTTCTTAGCGATGTATTCTTTAGTTTTAAAACCTTTAACATCAATAACTTGGGTTTCATTGTTTTTTCCAAATACAATGAAATCTGCTTTATATTTTAGCCCAGGTGCTAAAATAAATGTTGGTTGCAAGCAAAAGCCATTAATTTCTTTTGCTTGCAATTTTATTTTTAACTCGCAATAATAATCTGCCTCTTTTTGGCTGTCAAAAGTATTACCATCAACAGATACTTTATTTGCTCTGTATTTGCTTTTTTTAGCTTTACTATTTGTGAAATTTTTATAATCTTCTACACTCCAATGTTCCATTGTTTTTCTCCTATGTTTCTTCATAATTTACGAACATTATATCGGAAAAAAAATCAAAAATCAATACTATTTTTTTATAATATGGTATAATATCTAAAAAATATAATAAAAGGAGACATAGACATGGAAATTCCATCTTTTTTAAAAGAAAAATTAATAACTCAATATGGAGAAGAAATAACACAAAAAATAATAAAAGGTTATATGGCTAAGCGCAAAACAACTTTAAGAGTAAATACACTAAAAACATCATTACATAATGTTATAGATATTTTAGATAAAAATAATATTAAATTTGAAAGAGTAAATTGGTATAATGATGCACTTATTATAGAAAATGCAAATGAATCAGATATACAGAATTTAGACATATACAAAAATGGTGAAATATATTTGCAAAGTTTGTCTTCTATGTTACCACCTCTTATTTTAAATCCACAAGAAAAGACTGACATTCTAGATATGGCTGCTGCACCAGGTGGGAAAACAACGCAAATAGCAACTATTGTAAATAATAATGCAAGTATAACAGCTTGTGAATTAAATAAAATTAGGGCTGAAAGGCTAAAATATAATATAGAAAAACAAGGTGCAAAGGCATATGTAATGGTCACAGATGCGCGAAAAATTGATAGTTTCTTCTCTTTTGACAACATACTTCTTGATGCTCCATGTAGTGGAAGTGGAACACTTAACTTAAATACTGGTATCTCTGAAAAAACCTTTTCTTTAAATTTAATATCAAAATCAGTTAAAGCTCAAACTGCTTTATTAGAAAAAGCGTTGAAAATATTAAAACCTGGGTGTGAAATGGTTTATTCAACATGTTCTATCTTGCAGGAAGAAAATGAAGAAATTTTAGAAAAGGTTTTATCAAAAAACAAAGCTAAAATTATTCCAATAGATTTTGAATCTAAAGATTTACCGTTACTTCCTACTAGAATTATGGGTACTTTATGTGTTGCACCTAATGAATTATATGAAGGTTTCTTTATTGCAAAAATTAAAAAAAATTAAGTTACAGATTTTTGTTAAATCTATTCTGATTATCTTTTAAATATTTTTATTTCATAAATTGTAACTTTTATTTAAGACAAATTGTTAGATTAGTACAAAAAAGTGCTATTTTGAATTATAGAAAAATAAAGCAGGGTATTTAAATTTTTTATAAAAAAGTATTTGCATAAAAACGAAAGTGTGATATAATGAGAAGGTGATTAATGCTATGAAATAAGAAATTCATATTTTCAGTAAAAATTGCAAATGAAGATAGTAAAAGTATTTAAGAAAAGTATTTTTGTGATATATAAGCATAATACTATTTTTACAATTAAAATAACGAAAGAAAGGCAAGTTTTTTTGGCTTGTCTTTTATGTTATCAATGAAAGGGGAAAAGGAATAAAAATGAGAAAATTGTTTTGTTTAAAAGTACAATGTGGAATAAATTTTAATATAAAAGAAATAAAACAGACAACAGAATGTTTTGAAAATAATGATATTTCTTTATTTTACATTGGAAATATATTTAATAAAGAACAAAAAAAAATATCAATGATAGAACTATATTCTTTGTATAAAGAACATCGAAAAAAAATAGTTGATTATTTAGATGGGACATATTCAATAATAATAATTGATAAAAAAGAGAAAAAAATATATGTTTTTCAGGATTTTTTAGGAAGTAATCAAAATATATATTTTTATAAGTGCAAAGAATATATACTAATATCAAATGAACTAAAACAAATAATATTAGAGGGAAATGAAAACTGGAAACTTAATAGGAATTCTATAAAACTTTTTTTGGACAAGGGTTTTATTGTTAACAAAGAAACATTGGTGAAATCTATCTATAAGATTCCAGGGAGGAAATACTTAGAGATAAGGTTAGATAATGCAAAATGTTCATTAAGAAAGTCTAGATATAATAAAAAATGTGTTTCTAAAAATGTAAATATGGAGTTATATAATAAAACACTAGAGAAAGTATGTTGTGATAGTATTTTTGAAAAAATGGGAGTAGCAATTTCTTCTGGATATGATACTAATTTTATACTTTATAACATTAAGAAGAATGTAAATGAAAAAATAAATGTTTTCTCTATAGGTGGAATGATAGGTAGAAATGAAGTGCCAAATTCAGAATTAATAAGTAAACATTACGATAATATCAATTTTTATTCGAGATTAGTTAATGGTGCAAGTTTACTAAATTTCCCAGAAATAGTATTGGGACTAGAAGGAGCAATATATGAATCAGGAATATTTTTACAATATGAATTGGCAAAGTTGATAAATGAAAAAAATGTTGAAAACATGATTTTTGGAGACTGTGCAGATCAAGTATTACACTATAATTTATACCATCCCTTTAATGCAATTATTGACAAAATATTATATTACATAAAAAATTATAAAATAATATTTAGAGGAGTAAAAATAAAACCATATAAGGATATATATGAAATGGCTTCGTATAAAGTTCTTAAAAAAAATGGAATATTAATGAACTATTTTGAAATAAATTCACTATATCCATATTTAAGAAAAAAGTTTGTTGAAATTGCTCAAAGAGTTGTTATTAAGGGAGATAATAATAAGTCTTATCATAAAGAAACAATACATAAAACTTTACCAGCAGAAGTAGTACAAGTTTTAAAAAAGATAGGAGGCGCTACAGAATTAAAAACCTTATTTATAGGTAAAGTTACATTAACACAAATTAAAGAGCTAGCTCAAAATAGCGTTTTTTATAAAGAAAAAAAGTTTAATGATGAATTTTATAAGATAGACTATTTTATGAAAATAATATATTTAGAATTGTTTGAAAAAATATTTATAAAAGAAAATAAAAAATTTTTAGGGAAAGAATTTAAAAATTATGATTTATTGTATTTTTTTCCTGAATTAAATAATGGGGATTGAAATGGAAAAATAATGTTTTTAATAACAAATAAATGTGATTTTAGATGTAAGCATTGTTTTGTAAGTTGGGGAGAAAAATGATAATGAATTAACTGACAAAGAAAAATACTTAGCGATAAACAAGTTAGCAGATTTTGACGTTAAGAAAATTACATTTGATGATGGAGAACCTTTGAAGAATAAAAAGATTTTTGAATATATGAATTATGCCAAAAATAAAGGCTTTCAAATAGACTTTTTAACTAATTGTTTATTATTAATAGGTGTAAAGATAGAAATACTAAAAAAGATTACTGATACTTCTAGTATCAGTGTATATACACAAGATATTTAGGAATAAGCGAGAATGAGTATAAAAATTATTTGAATAAAACAATTAATTCAATAAAAAATATTTCAATTAAGATTTAATATAGTAATGCTTATATCAGAAAATAACAAAAATAAAGTATAGGAATTAATGAAACTTCTAATTAAAGAAGATATTAATCCACAAACAATCAGAATATACATGATTACACCTTTGGGAAGGTCAAAGAATAATTTGGAACTTTGGACAAAAGATTTTAATTATGAGGATATTTTATATGATATGACGAAAGATATTAAGGACAGTAATCTAAATATTAGATTTGAATATGCTAATGCAAAAAAAGATAAGGAATTAGTTTGTCTAGTTATCTATGTAAAAAATAAAAAAGGATGATTGAAATGAATATAGGAATTGATATTGATGGAGTTATACTAGATTTTCAAGATAGAATAAGAGTCTATTCTGAATGGTATAATTCTGAAGTATATAATAAAAAAGATATAAAGAAAAAAGATGAAATAAAAGTATGGAGAAGATATGATTGGGATAACGATGAGGTTCAAAGATTTATAAAAGAAACTTTTATAAAAGTAGCCAAAGAAAGCCAAGTAATACCGTTTGCACAAGAGATTATAGCAAAATTAAAAGAGAATAATAGAATAATAATAATAACAGCAAGGGGGGACTTTGCTGGAATGGAAATGATAGAAATTGCAAAAAAACAATTAGAAGATGCTAATATAAAGTTTGATAAAATATATTGGAATGCTTCAGATAAAGTAAAAATTTGCAAAGAAGAAAAAATTGATTATATGATAGATGATTATGCTGACGTATGTGAAGATTTAAGTAATAATAATATTAATACTATTTATTTTAGAGCAAAGGATAATAGAATATTGCAAGAGGGAAGACATTTAAAAGAAGTTAGTAATTGGGCTGAAATTTATAGATATATTGATGAGAACAAAAATTAAAAGGGAGTAGTTAAGATGATTAAGATAATGGTTGTTGGACTTGGATATGTAGGTTTGCCAATTTCAATTTCATTTGCTAAAAAGTTTGAAACTTATGGATTTGATATAAATAAAGAAAAAATAAATAAATATAAAAATGGAATAGATATAACAAAAACTGTAGTGAAAAGAGAGCTAGAAGAAACTAAATTAAATTTCACAACAAACGAGAAAGATATAAATAAGGCAGACTATATAATTGTTACAGTTCCAACACCTATAAATGAAAATAATGAACCAGATTTAAAATACATAATAAATGCTTCGGAAATGGTTGCAAGGAATATAAAAAAAGGAGCAACTGTGGTTTATGAATCGACAGTATATCCAGGTACAACAGAAGAAATATGTGTTCCAATAATTGAAAAAACTGCAAAAATGAAGTTAAATATTGATTTCTTTGTTGGATATTCTCCAGAAAGAATAAACCCTGGGGATAGTCGCTATAAATTTGAAAATATAGCAAAAATAGTCTCTGGTTCAACAGAAAGTGTAACAGAAAATATTGCGAATTTATATGCTAAATGTATAAAATCGCAGATAGTAAAAGTTTCGTCTATAAAAGTTGCAGAAGCATCAAAAATAATTGAAAATACACAAAGAGATATAAATATAGCTTTTATTAATGAAATTTCAAAAATATTTCATTGCATGAATATTGATACACAAGAAGTATTAAAGGCTGCTTCAACCAAATGGAATTTTTTAAATTTTAAACCTGGCCTGGTTGGAGGACATTGTATTAGTGTAGATCCATATTATTTAGCAAGTAAAGCCAAAGAAATGAATTTTAATGCTAAAGTTATATTAACAGCAAGAAGTGTAAATGATTCTATGGCTGAATATATAGCAGAAAATTTGAAACAAGAATTGCTAAAGAATAATATTGAATTGGAAAAAGCTAAAGTGCTAATAAAAGGATTAACCTTTAAAGAGAATATTCCTGATATAAGGAATTCTAAAGTAATCGATATGGTGAACAGACTAAAAGAAAATGGCGTTAATGTATTTATAGAAGATTATAATGTTGATAATGAAGAATTGAAAAAAATGTATCATTTAAGTTTAGACAATGAAATACCAAAGGTTGATGCGGTTGTTTTTGCAGTTAAACACGAAAAATATTATAATTTAGAAATGAAAGATATAGAAAATTTATATGAAGAAGGTAATACAAATAAAATAATATTTGATTTACATTCTATTTATGAAAAAGAAAAGCTAATAGAAAGAGGTTTTAAAGTATGGAGACTATAAGTTCAAATAAAGAAAAGTTTATATTAGTAACAGGGGTTGCTGGTTTTATTGGGGCTAATATTGCAGAAAGATGTCTTGAATTAGGTTTCAAAGTAAGAGGAATAGATAATTTTTCAAATGGTAGGAAAGAAAACATAATAGAATTAATAAAAAATGAGAAATTCGAGTTTGTTGAAGGCGATATTTGTGACTATTCGTCGTGTGATTCAATATGTAAAGATATTGATTTTGTATTTCATGAAGCTGCATGGGGATCTGTACCCAAATCTATTAATCAACCATTAGATTATACACATAATAATATAGTTGGAACTCATAATATGATGCAGTCTGCTTATGTTAATAATGTGAAAAAGTTTGTTTTTGCATCTTCTGCTTCTGTTTATGGCGATAATGACGATGATATTAAAGTAGTAGGTAATGACGGAAATGTCTTATCTCCTTATGCACTTAGTAAAAAAGTTGATGAAGAATTAGGAAAATTATATTATCATTTGTATGGATTAAATACTATTGGATTGAGATATTTTAATGTTTTTGGAAGAAAACAAAATCCTTATTCAGAATATTCAGCTGTAATACCTAAATTTATTAAAGCAATATTAGAAAATAAAGAAATTCTTATTAATGGAAATGGAGAGCAAAGTAGAGATTTTACATATATAGATAATGTGATAGATGCGAATCTGAAGGCATGCTTTTCACCTGATAGTGCTAATGGTAAAGTATTTAATGTGGCATGTGGTGAGAATACATCTGTCAATCAATTATATAAAATGTTAAGTAAAATTTTAAAAAGAGAAACAAATGTAAAATATGGACCAGAAAGAAAAGGGGATATAAAAAATTCATTAGCAGATATTAGTGAAACAAAATTGAAATTAGGATATAAACCACAGTATAAAATAGAAGAAGGACTAGAAAAAACGGTTGATTGGTATGTAAAACATTTAAATTTAAATGTTTAGCAAAAAAGATTAAAATATTTTATTACTATATGTATTTTGGATAAAAGTGAGAAAGGAATGAAATTTAAATGGAAATAAATTATAAAGCTAAATATTATTACACAGATTATACAAAAAAATATTTTGAAGAAGGAACTTTTTATAATTGTGATGAAATTCCATCTTTGGTAGCTATAAAACCGACATTGAATTGTGTTGCAAATTGCTTGCATTGCAATCCAAGAAGTAAAAAATTTACAAGAGAAAGAGTATTAACTATTGATGAATATAATGAACTATTTAAAAAATTAAAAAAATTAGGAACACATCAAATATGCGTAAGTGGTGGGGAACCATTAATTTATAAAGACATTGTTAAATTAATTGAATTAATAACAAAGAATGGATTAAAAGCATCCTTGAATACTAATGGATGGCTTTTAACGAAGGAGAAATTCAAAGAATTAGTGGATGCAGGTTTACTAATTGTAAATTTATCTATTGATTCACCTGATGCAAAAGAACATGATGAATTAAGGAGATTACCAGGATTATTCGATAGAGCTACAAAGCAAATAAAACAATGTAAAGATTTAGGAATTCCATTTAAATTGAATATAAGGATGGTTTTATCAAAGCATAATTATAAAAAAGTAGGCGATATGATAGAATTATCTAGGACTTTAGATGCTGATATGTTGAGTATTGATATGATAGAGGCGGATTCTAAAAATAAGCTATTTTTACTTAATAAAGATGAAATTAAAGATTTTAAGGAAAATTATGTGCCAGATTTAGTAAGAAAAATTAAAAATCTAAATATAGAGAATAAATTAAAAGAATTTAATGTGCAACAATTGCAGGATATGTTTAATACTCAATTTAACAATATAGAAAATTTTGAGAATGGATTATATTGGCCTGATGACAATATAAAGAAAAAATGTGATATACCAAGCTCTTTTATGATAATAGAAGGGGATGGAATGGTATTACCATGTAATGCAGTAGAGTATAATAGAGAAAAAATAATTGGAAATATTCTGGATAAGGATATAGAAAGTTTATGGAAGTCAGATGAATGGAAAAATTTTAGAAAAGAAAAAATGGATTTCTGTAGAGAATGCCCAATGAATATGTCATATACTCTTGTTTTTAACGATGAAGAAATAAAGAGGAAATTTAATAAATAATATTTAAGGAGATTATTATGAAAATTTTAATTGGAGTTTGTGGGATAGGTAAAGGTCATTGTATAAGACAATTTGAAATAAGTAAAGAATTAATTAAGAGAGGTCATGAAGTAAGAATACTTACATATAATGAAGGGGTAGATTTCTTTAAAAAAACAAACTTAAAAACATATAATGTATATGTTCCTATAATTTTATTTAAAGGCGAAAAAATTAATTGGATAGATTGTATAAAAAGAAATATTTTCAAATTTATACCTGGTGTAATAAAGAACCGAAAAATATTTAGAAAATTGATTAAAGATGGATTTATTCCAGATTTATGTATTAGTGACTATGAACCTGTTGTAGCAAGGATTTCATATAAGTTAAATAAACCGTTAATAAATGTTGATCAACATAGTAAATTTATTTACATGAAAGAAGATGAAATTAATGGCTTTTCATGTGTTGAAGAGAAAAGAAGGCTGAAATTATTTTTTCCAAAATCAGAAAAAAAATATTCTGTATCTTTTTATAAAATTTCAAAAGATTTATTACCACCAAATGTTGAAATTTTGTATCCTATTATAAGAGAAGATTTAAAAATAGTAAAAAAGGATAACATTAATACTAAAACAGTTATTGTATATTTCTCTAAGTTTATAGATATACCTATTGAACAAAAAATGGAAGAGATAATAGAAATATTTAATAAATTTGAGGATTATAAATTTCTTATTTTTTCTTCAGAACATTATAATTTGAACCTTGATAAAGGAAATGTGGAAATTAGAAAGAATGATAGAGAGGATTTTGTTAAAAATTTAGGAAATTGTTATTGTGTAATTAGTACAGCAGGTCATACTCTTATATCAGAGGCATTTTATTGTGGAGTTCCATTTTTTGCTATACCATTACCTTCGTTTGATCAGAATTATTGTGCAAAATTTATTAAAGAAAATGAAGTTGGGTATTCGTCTAATGTAATTACTTATGAAAATCTAACTGAATTTTTACATAATATAAAAAAATATAAAGAAAACATTAAAAAATGTCCAAATTTAGTTGAAAAAACAGATACAATAACTTACTTGGCTGATGAAATTGAAAAAATAAGTGAGGGAAGGTGAAGACATGAAAGCGATTATTTGTATAGGTGGACTGACAGGAATAAAAAATAAAGATAATATATTTTTGCCTTATGAACCCCGAAGAGTGGATAAAGAAATAATATTACTTTCAAAAAAAGAACATCCAAAAGTTTTATTCATAGGCACAGCTTCAAAAGAAAGAGAAGATTATTACGATAGTTTTAAAATAGCTTATGAAAAATTAGGAGGAAATGTTAGTAATTTATTGATATTAAACAGCAATATTTCAAATAAAGAAATTGAGGAAAAAATATTAAATTCAGATATAATATATGTTGGTTGTGGGAAAACACAATTTATGTTGGATAAATGGAAAGAAAAAGGAATAGACAAAATTCTCAGAAAAGCATATGAGAAAGGCATTATATTAGCTGGAATGAGTGCAGGTAGTTATTGTTGGTTTAAATACAATTACGAGTTAATTGAAGGATTAGATTTTATACCTAAAATAAATTGTGTTCATTATGACGAAAAATCAAATGAAAAAAAACAACAATTTTTTAATAATATAAAAAAATATAATATAGAAGGAATAGCCTTGGATAATGATGTAGCACTAGCATTTATTGATGGTGAATATAAAATAATAAAAAATGAGGATAAATCAAATGCTTATCAAATAAGTTTTGAGAAAAATGAATTTATAACAAAAGTGTTGAATGATTAGATACAGACATAAAATGAGAATTCTTATATTGACATTTACATAAAAAGGTAATATAATGGTAATCAATAAATGTTGATTAAACAAAATTAAATATTTTAGCTTTGTAAACAAATTGCATATATAAGGAGTGAACAGCATGAAAGCAAATACTATTTTTGACAATCGAATGGAAATGTATGTTTATATGGAAAGATATGTAAATGAAGGTTCGCCTAGTGGATTTACAACTGTTCATACAACTTCATATGAAACAAATCCATTTACAGGAAAGGAAAGTTTTTATTTATTAGAATTTTGCGATAATGATTGCAAAACATTTGTTAGAGGAGAGGAAAACGAATTATTTACAACAGGGAAAAACTATGCTCATCCTGATTCTGTTCAATCTCGGGAATTAATAAAAGCAGGAAGATTATTGAAACAATCTAAAATTCTTGTTAGTCCTACAGCTAGTGGAAGAACGATGCTTATCTTAGATGGCTTCAGAAAAGGTTTCTTAAAGCTTACATATGACGTTTCAAAAATTGGCAGATGCACAAGAGACATATCCTATATTGCTGGCTATGGAAGCATTGAAACTAGTAACAAAATAAAACAGTATATTGATATGAAAAAACTGCCAAATTGTTTTGCGTTTTTACCTGAAACTTCTATGAAGGTAAGCCAATTAAATTGCGAGGATATTTTTGAATGGGGGACAATTTTTAGAGAATTCAATCCGTATCCTAACACTGATTTTGATGTAGCGATTATTCCCGCATTTTCTCTTTTTTCCATTGATACAAAAAATCCATTGGATGAGAAACTTATAAATCAATTCATTGAAATTAGTAAAAAAGATCCTAGTCAATATTTATGGAATGTTTTGAAAATTACAGTTGATGCTTACTGGGGGTTAAATTTAAACTGTGCCTTGAGACCTGAATTGCATAGTCAAAACTGTATGTACGAAATTGACACAAACTTTCAAATTACTAGACTTGTGATCAAAGACATGGAAGATGTTGATAGAGATTTTACTTTAGCAAAACATATTGGTATTCCTTTTTCTTGGGATACATATCCGTTTAGATGCTATGATGAAAATTCTCGTGAATTTAAGTATAGAGCATCTTATATGTATGATTTCAAATTAGGAGAATACTTATTAAGTCCTATTATAAAAACAGTTTCCAAAAAGTTTGGGTTAAATCCAAAAGACTTTGAAAAAAGAGTTAGGGATTATGTAAGAGATAAGTATTTACCTTTATTGCCAGCAGACTATTTTCCTATAAATGGATGTTGGTATTATTGCGAAAAAGTTGAAACTAAACCAGGTGAAGGTAAGAAGTTTTACTCTAGCCAAAATCCGAAATTTAGATAGAATTAATATGCAGTTGCTTATAGGATACTCATTTTGGGTATCCTATAAAGTTATTTAAAAGAAAGTAAATATTAGGAGAAGAAAATGAAAATAATAATAAATGCTGATGATTTTGGAATTGACATAGATAGAGATTTTGGAATTTTATATGGAGTTTTAAGAGGTTATATTTCAAGTGTGAGTGTGATAGTAACTGGAAAAATAGGAATATTAAGAAAGAGTATGATAAAATTAATGAGAAAAAAAGCTAGTGTTGGTATTCATATCAATCTAACAGACGACCCTTTATTAAATTATGAAATGAAAGATTTGTGCATGGTAGATTATAATTATAACAAAGCAAAACATTCGTTTTGGAAAAATGCAATACTTGATACTGTTGATATAGAAAAAATTCAAAAAGAAATTCAGAACCAGATAGATAAATTTAAATTAAGTTTTGATTTTTTTCCAGAACATATAGATGGTCATAATCATTGTAATATTTTCAATCATAAGATTTCAAGGATATTTGAAGAGATAGCTTTAAAAAATAAAATACATTTGAGGATACCATATGAAGATTTAGAATTATTTGATAAAACAATAATAGAAAGTAATATATATTTTGAAGAATATAATAAATATGATAAAGTAAATGAGGAACTAATAAAAAGAAAATTTGATTATTTTATTAAATATGATATGTATTTAAATAACTATATGTGTAAAAAAAATTGTAAAAAAGACACAATAACTTTTATAGGAACAATGTATGGGTATTTTAGAGAAACAGAAATATTATATAATCAGTTGACCAAATTCAAAAGAGATGATATTATACAAGTAATGACACACCCTGGTTTTTATTGGAAATTTATTAAACATAAGACTAAATTTTCAAATTATGATAGATTAAAAGAATTAAAATCTTTAAAAAAGTTAAGAAAGAAAACAAAGAAAGAAAAGATAGAGTATGTTACATATAAAGAGGGAGGAAATTATATTGGAAAATAAAAAGTTTGTTTTGATAGGTGGAGCATGGCCTTATGCAAATAGTTCTTTACATTTAGGACATTTAGTGGCTTTGTTACCAGGAGATTTTTTAGCGAGATACCATAGAAAGAAGGGGGACAATGTTATTTATGTTTCTGGAACTGATTGTCATGGTACACCTATTACAATAAGAGCTAAAAAAGAAGGAAAGAAACCTGAAGAGATATGTGGTTTTTATCATGAAGAATTTAAAGAAGCATTTAATAAAATGGATTTTTCATATAATTTATACACAAAAACAGAAGATGAATATCATAAGAAGAAAGTAAAAGAATTATTTAGAATAATGTATGATAATGGTTATATTTTTGAAAAAAAAGATTTACAGACTTATTGTCCAAATTGTGAAAAGTTTTTAGCAGATAGAGAACTAGTTTTGCAATGTCCAAATTGTGGTAGGGAAACTAAAGCTGAAGAATGTGATTGCGGTTATAATCCAAATAGTGAAGATTTGAAAAAAGCAAGATGTCAAACATGTGGTGCAAATGTAATTGAAAAAGAAAATGAAAATTTATATATTCAATTAACAAAATTACAAGAGAAAATCGAAAAGTATTATGAGCAAAATAAAAAAAATTGGAGAAAAAATTCTCAAAATGAAACACAAAAATATTTAACACAAGGACTTATTGACAGAGCAGTGACCAGGGATTTAGATTGGGGAGTTGATATTGATATTGCTGGGTTTGAAAACAAGAAAATGTATGTTTGGATTGAAGCTGTTCTAGGATATGTAACAGCCACTATGAAGTATTGTGAAGAAAATAACCTAGACTGGAAAAACTATTGGAAAAATGATGAGGCTACTATTTATATGGTACACGGTAAAGATAATATCACATTTCATAGTATTATTTTGCCAGCACTACTATTATCAATGGAATCGAACTTTAAACTACCTGACAAGATGGTGGCTTGTGAGTATTTAAACATTAATGATGAAAAAATTTCAAAGAGTAAAGGCAATGGTATAACTATATTAGATTTGGTTAATGAATTTGATTCCGATTCCATAAGATATTATTTTCTTTTAAACGGTCCGGAAAAAAAAGATAGTAACTTTTCTATCGAGGAATTTAAAGCTGTTCATAATTCTGATTTGGTTAATAAGTTCGGTAATTTTGTTAATAGAACTTTGAAATTTAAAGGATTAGAAAAAATAGAAGTTGGGAAAGTTGACAAAGAAATAAAAGAAAAAACTATAGAAACATATAAAAAAGTATCAAAATATATTGAAAAATTGGAATTTAAGAATGCTATACAGGAAATATTAAGTTTGGTTGAATTTGGAAATAAATATTATGATGACAAAAAACCTTGGGTATTATTTAAGGAGAAAAGTGAAGAATTTAATGGTGTTATGTATAATTGTGCTTACATTATCGCTAATTTGGCTAATTTATTTGAGCCTATAATGCCAAAGACTTCGGAGAAAATAACTAAATACCTAAAAATTAATTTTAGAGAGTGGGCAGAAGTTGAAATTAAAAGTAATATTATAATAAATCATGATATACAACCATTATTTGAAAGAATAAAATAATGAAAAATAAGAAGAAATTAACTTTTTCTTCTTATTTTTTGTATTTTTAAAGCCTCGAGATTGTCTTGAAGTTCTAACTTCTTAATAAATTAATCCATAAATGATATACTTTTTTAGATACTGTAAAAATATTTATTTTCTGAACATCATATTTAGTAATAACATCTACACTAGACAATTGCTTACCGATCTAAATAAAAACTAATTTCTCCGTAATTTTTGACCTTTTGAAATAGGAGCTGAAACAGTATCATCTAAAGTTATGTTTTGTTCAACATTTTTTTCCTTACCCTTTTCAATTAGTGTTCCGGCACCATCTGATAAAATGCAATCAACAGTATTTTGTACACCTTTATCTACATTAATTTTTTTAACTAAATCTCCTTTTTTACCAAATTGCTTAAATGAGAAATTATTAAAGCCATAATCCAAAAGCTTTTGAGCTTCTGCAAATCTTATTTTTGTAGAGGGTGCTTTCATGATAACAGCAATTAGAGAAAAGTCATCACGAGTAGCGCTTGCAGATAAATTATATAATGCTAATGAAGTAGAACCAGTTTTTAATCCGGTTGCACCTTTATAATTTTTTATTAATTTGTTAGTATTAGAAAGTTGAGATTTTCCATCGCGTAAACTATCCATCCAAATTGTTGTATATTTTGTTATAGTAGGATGCTTAGTTAAAAGTTCTCGTGACATTAATGAAATATCATAACTAGATGTAACATGACCATCTTCATCCAGACCATGGCAATTTTTAAAACATGTATCACTCATACCAAGTTCCTTTGCTTTATCATTCATCATTTGAACAAAAGATTCTTCAGAACCAGCTATAAACTCTGCCATTGCTACTACACAATCATTTGCAGAATTTACGCAGATTGCTTTTAACATTTCATCAACTGTTAAAGTTTCCCTTGGGTCAAGCCAAATCTGAGAACCACCCATTGAAGCCGCATTTTCACTACAAGGCACAGTATCTGTTAATGAAATTTTACCACTATCAACCGCCTCCATTATAAGCAAAATACTCATGATTTTTGTAACAGAAGCAGGGCGTAATTGTTCATGAATATTATGTGCGTATAAAATTTGACCAGTTGATTGCTCTATTAGTATAGCAGAGCCAGATTCTAAAGAAAGTGAATTATCTGAAGAAACTTCAGCATTTGTTTCTTCTATATCTGTAGGCATAGTACTAGTTGTTTTGGTAACTTCTGGAGACCACACATAAGATGTTTCTTCTGCAAAACAGCTAATTAAAACAGTATTTAACAAAATAAAACTAATAAATAAACTAAATAAAAATTTATTGATATGCATAAAAAATCCCTCCCATATTTACTAAAATATATTCTAATAAATTAGTAAATATGATAGGGAAAAATTAAACTTCTTTTATACTATAAATAGTCGTAGTAACACTTTTACCATCTGTTGAAGATTTTATTTTTATATCATTTCCAGTATTATTTTTAAACTTTAAATCATAACTACCATATGCAACAGCAGCATCTTTGCCTTTTTTTACATAAGGCACATTATTGCTATGTTCATGTCTTTCAGTTATAACTAAGTTTGGAACATTTAAAATAGCATTATATAATGTAGTACTAACCTGACAATTGCCACCACCAAGACCTTTTTTCTTATTACCATTATTGTCATATATGTCAGCTTTTTGGTAGCCTTTAGAAGTTGTAGCCATACCTACAGTAGAACAAAATGAGAATGTTTCACCATTTTTAACAGTTGTATTATTTAAAGTATTACAAGTTATTTTTATGTTATTTTGTCTAGATTTATCTGACGAGTAGATTTTTGTACTAAATGTAGCAAGTTGTTCTTCTTTATATTGAGGCTGTTTTTGAACTTCTTGTTGGGGATCTTTTGCTTCCTCATTTTTTTCTTTTTCATTTTGAACATCTGGATTTGTTACATTGTTTTGTGTGTTATTTGACTGGCTTGAGTTGGCAGAATTTTCGTCGCTTTCATTTGTACTTGTTTTAGAAGCCTCATAATCGCTTTTTGAGTTATTATTGTTATTAAAATAAAAGTATGTTCCAATTCCAATTAGAATTATAGTTATTATTATAATGAATATCCATAATTTATTTTTCATTTATATCACCAAAATTATTATTACCAAAATTGAATAAAAAATACTAAATTTTAAATAATTGACAAAAAGCAAAAACCACAGTATAATATAGATGTATTTAAAAAGAAGGAGAGACAATTATGCTTTCAAAATACTGGAAAAGAATCGGAATGCTAATATTAATAATAGCATGTGTATTTAATATAATGGGTAAATTAGTAAATAAAATATCGTTAAATAAAGAAATGATATATTCAGCACAATATATGCAACAGCAACAAGAAGAAAATAAGGGAAAAAAATAAAACAAAACACTTGAAAAAATAAAAATAATATGTTATTATTAAAAACAGTCATGTTATTAAATGAGAAAGAGGTGAACTGAATAATGAAAAAAGATATACAACCAAATTACAACCAAACAACAATCACATGTGCATGTGGAAATGTATTAGAAGTTGGTTCAACAAAGAAAGATTTAAAAGTAGATGTATGCTCAAAATGTCATCCATTCTGGACAGGAAACCTAAGACAAGAAACAGCTGGTGGTAGAGCAGACAAATTCAAGAAAAAATATGGTCTTGCATAAGACAAAAAATGAGATAAAAGTCAACCTTTTATCTTTTTTATTTTTGCAACAGTTGAAAAATCTCAGAAAATATTATAAAATAAGTGCGGAAAATAAGAGAAAAAGGAAGAAAACAAAAATGAACAAACAATCAACAGAAATAGAAAATCAAAAACAATACATAAAAAAAATGAAAGAAATAAATGAAGGAAAAAACTTAAAATATACAATTCTAACAATGGGATGCCAACTAAACGAAAATGATTCAGAAAAACTATGTGGAATGCTAGAAGAAATGGGCTACAAAAAAACAGAAAAACAAGAAGAAGCATCAATAGCATTATTTAACACATGTTGTGTAAGAGAAAATGCTGAAGATAAATTATTTGGTAAGCTAGGTGAACTAAAAAAATTAAAGGAACAAAAAGGAATAACAATAGCAATTGGTGGTTGCATGATGCAAGAAAAACATATCACAGACAAAATAAAAGAAAGCTATCCATTTGTAGATATATTATTTGGAACACATACATTACATAAATTCCCAGAAGATTTATATAAAGTAATAGATGAAAAAAGAAAACTAGAGGACATAATAGATATAGATGGAAAAATATATGAAGGTTTACCAATAAAAAGAGACAGCAAAATAAAAGCATCTGTAACAATAATGAATGGTTGTAACAATTTCTGTACATATTGTATAGTTCCATATGTACGCGGTAGAGAAAGAAGTAGAATGCCAAAAGACATAATAGAAGAAGTAAAAAGCTTAGCAAAAGAAGGATATAAAGAAATTACATTGCTAGGTCAAAATGTAAATTCATATTTAAGAGAAGAAAATAGAAAAGGCATAGAAATAGAAGAATATGAAGGAGTGCATTCATTTGCAACCTTATTAAGGGCAATAAACAAGATAGAAGGAATTGAAAGAATAAGATTTATATCACCACACCCAAAAGACTTTACAGATGATGTGATTCAAGCAATAGCAGAATGTGATAAAGTATGCAAATTAGTACACTTACCACTTCAATCTGGGAATAGCAGAGTTTTAAAGGCTATGAATAGAAAATATACAAAAGAGCAATATTTAGAATTAGTAGAAAAAATGAAAAAACAAATACCAAATTTAACACTATCTACAGATATAATTGTAGGTTTCCCTGGTGAAACAGATGAAGAATTTGAAGACACATTAGATGTTGTAGAAAAAGTAAAATTTGAACAAGTATATATGTTTATATATTCAAGAAGAGTTGGAACACCAGGAGATAAGATGGAAAATCAAGTTCCAGAAGAAATAAAACACATAAGATTTGACAAATTAAAGAAATTAGTTGAAAGCCAAATTGAAGAAAATAACCAAAAATATATAGGAACAATTCAAAAGGTATTAGTAGAAGGGGAAAGCAAGAACAATAAAGAAATGCTTTCAGGAAGAACAGATAGCAACAAAGTAGTAATATTTGAAGGAACAAAAGAATTAAAAGATAAAATAGTAGATATAAAAATAGTTTCACAACACATGTGGTATTTAAAGGGAGAGTTAAAATAAGTATTAGACATTAAGAAGGGAATAGATAATTATGAAAGATAAGATATTTGAAGAAACATTTAAAAAGGCATTTAAAGAATTATTAGATGGAAAAAGTGTAAGACAAATTTCAGAAAAATATGGCTTTGTTAGAAAAGATTTTATTGAAGAATGTAAAAAGCGATTTCCAGAAAATACTATAGAAAGAAAAAAACTTGAACAAATACTTTCATTTAATAAAGCAAACTCTGCAACAAAAGAAACTAATGAGAAAGAATTAAGAACGAATATAGAAAAGATTATAAATGGAGAACTAACATTAAACGAAGCATCTGATTTAATGAAATTGCACAAACAAACTGTAAATGAGAAAATTGTAAAATATATAAATGAAAGTGGAGATCAAGAATTAAAGCAGAGATTTGTGGAATATCAAAAAAGAATACATCCAGACTATTCATTTATAAACTTTAAAGCATTGACAATAGAAATGATACAAAAAGGCTTAACTCAATCGGAAATTGCTAAACAGTATGGAATTCCCGCTAGAACAGTAAGTAGAGAAATAGAAAAATTGAAGGATGACGAAATATATTTACCATTATACGAGATAGCAAAAGAATATTCGAATAGAATGATGAAAAGAAAAAAATTTGAAACTTTTGAAAATTATTTAGCAGAAGAAATAATAAGTAGTTATAACGAAAAAGAAGTTTTGATAGATACAATTTCAAAAAGGGAAAAGAAATATAAGGAATTAAAAGAAAAGTTAGAAAAGGCTGAAGAAGTAGATGGTACACAGGCCCAAAAAGCAAAAGCGATAAGAGTTAGTGTAAGTACATTAAGAAGAATGAAAAAGCAAATAGAAAAATATGAAATGGAAGAAAGAAAAAAATTAAAAAAATATATGAAGGAGAATAAAAAATGGCAGAATTTTCACCTATGATGCAAAGGTATTTAGAAACAAAAAAAGAATATGAGGATTGTATATTGTTTTATAGATTAGGTGACTTTTATGAAATGTTTTTCGATGATGCCATAACAGCTTCTAGAGAGCTAGAATTGACATTAACAGGAAAAGACTGTGGACAAGAGGAGAGAGCACCAATGTGCGGAATACCACACCATGCAGCAGAAATATATGTTTCCAGATTAATTGCAAAAGGATATAAAGTAGCTATATGTGAACAATTAGAAGATCCTAAAAAAACTAAAGGAATAGTAAAAAGGGGAGTAATAAGAGTTGTAACACCAGGAACACTAGTAGATAGTAATATGCTAGAGGAAAGAAAAAACAACTATATAATGTCAATTTTCAAAACAGGAATATATTTTGGAATAAGTGTATGTGATATATCAACAGGAGAATTTTATTCTGCTGAAATAAAAGAACAAAATAATTTTCCGACATTGTTAGATGAAATAGCAAGATACACACCATCAGAATTGGTTGTAAACTCAATGATGGCAAACTGTGAAGAAGAAATGGCAAAAATAAAAGAAAGATTTGAAAATGTATATATAACAAAATTTAATGATAAATTTTTTAAAACAGAATTAAACAATATAGATTTAAGATTTAATATAATAGATAATGATGGAAAAAAACTAGAAAATATAAAAGAAAAGACATTAATTATAGCTTCTATAAATGCTTTGGTTGAATATATAGAGGAAACTCAAAAAACGAGTTTGGACCACATAAACAAAATAACAATTTATAATTTATCTAAATACATGGCATTAGATATTAATGCAAGAAGAAACTTAGAATTGACAGAAAAAATGAGAGATAAGTCAAAAAAAGGAACGCTTTTATGGGTTCTTGACAAAACATCAACTTCAATGGGCGGAAGACTTTTAAGAAGATGGCTCAATGACCCATTAATAGATGTAAAAGAAATAAATAAAAGACTAAATGCTGTAAAAGAATTAAAAGATGATTTAATGCTAAGAGGAGAAATAACAGAAAACTTGAAAAAAGTTTACGACATAGAAAGATTAGCAGGAAAAATGGCATATGGAAATGCAAATGCAAGAGATATGGTAACATTAAAAAATTCATTAATGAAATTGCCAGAAGTAAAACAGATTTTAACAAATTGTAAAACAGAATTATTAAAAGAATTGTATGAAAATTTAGATGAATTACAAGATATTTATCAATTAATAGAGACATCAATTGTAGATGATCCACCAATGACAATAAAAGATGGTGGAATAATTAAATTAGGTTATGATGAAGAAATAGATAAATTAAAGACAGCTCAAACAGAAGGAAAAAATTGGCTTATAGCTTTAGAAGCGGAAGAAAAAGAAAAAACAGGTATTAAAAATTTAAAAATTGGATTTAATAAAGTGTTTGGATATTTTATAGAAGTAACAAAATCAAATTTGGACCAAGTACCTGAAAGATATATTAGAAAACAAACACTTACAAATGCAGAAAGATACATAACAGAAGAATTAAAAAATCTTGAAAATCAAATTTTAGGAGCAGAAGAAAAAGTTGTAAACCTAGAATATGATGCATTTGTTCAAATAAGAGAATTAATTGCAAAAAATGTTGTGCGTTTACAAAAAACAAGTGAAGTTGTTTCAAGTTTAGATGTAATAAGCTCATTTGCACAAGTTGCTGAAGACATGAATTATTGCATGCCTGAAGTAAATAGTGAAGGAAAAATAGATATAAAAGGTGGAAGACATCCTGTAATAGAAAAAATTTTAGGGGCAGGAAGCTTCGTAGAAAATGATACATATTTAGACAAAGAAGAAAACAGACTAGCAATAATAACTGGACCAAACATGGCAGGTAAATCTACATATATGAGACAAGTAGCTTTAATTACCCTAATGGCACAAGTTGGAAGTTTTGTACCAGCAACAAGTGCAAAAATAGGAGTAGTTGATAAAATTTTTACAAGAGTTGGTGCATCTGATGATTTGAGTATGGGACAAAGTACATTTATGGTAGAAATGATGGAAGTTGCAAACATACTAAATGAAGCAACATCTAACAGTTTAGTAATATTAGATGAAATAGGAAGAGGAACATCTACCTATGATGGTTTATCAATTGCATGGGCTGTTGCAGAATATATAGCAGACAAAGAAAAATGTGGAGCAAAAACCCTATTTGCAACACATTACCATGAATTAACAGAATTAGAGAATAAACTTGAAGGAATAAAAAATTATTCAATAGCTGTAAAAGAAAAAGGTGAAGATATAATCTTTTTAAGAAAAATAGTACAAGGCGGAACTGATGAAAGCTATGGTATCCATGTGGCTAGACTTGCAGGAGTTCCTAAAATAGTAACTAAAAAAGCAAATGAAATATTGCGTTCTTTGGAAAGAAAAAATATTTTAACAGGCAAAAAGGAAGAAAAACAGGATAAAAAACAAGTAGAAGGACAGTTTGATTTGTATAATTATAAATTAGCAGAGATTGCCCATGAAATTGATAAAATCAATTTAAATGAACTTACACCAATTGATGCTTTAAATACTTTGGTTAAGATAAAAGAAAAAATGAAATAATAGAAAAGGCCCTTTAAATAGAGCCTTTTTTATTTGCAAAAAATATCAATTAATGTATATTTTTTTACTTGATTGAAAGTATAAAATATCAACTAATGATACTTCTTCTATTTGATTCTAAATCTCAATTTTAGGTTGATATTTTTCAAGCCACATATTGACCTGGCACAAATAAGCCATTAATTGTGGACCTTGCATAAGTTGACCAAACCATGGTCTTGTTATACTTTTACCGTCAGTATTTAAAATATCTAGAATATAATTTCTATTTAGTAAATCATTAATAGGGGCAGATTCATCTTTCATAATATCTGAAAGCATACCTTTAACTTTTGCAAGATAAGTTGGATTATGTGTTTTAGGATATGGTGATTTTTTTCTATCAACAATTTCAGAAGGTAAAAAGCCTTTACATACATATCTTAAAAGACCTTTTTCACGACCTTTTAAAGCTTTCCATTCCCAAGGAATATTCCAAACATATTGGGCTAATCTATAATCACAGAAAGGAACACGAAGTTCAAGCCCATTGTACATTGCCATTCTATCAGAACGGTCTAAAAGTGTTTGCATAAACCAATTTAGAGTAAGATGAGAAATTTTTCTCTTCTCGGCAGTTTCAATAGAATCAGTTTTTAAAAATTCAACCTCAGAAAGACTTTCATTATATCTATAATCTATATATTCCTTTAAATCCACCTTGTTTCCAATTGAAGGATTTAATAAATCCTGGCGTTCTTTTATAGAAATTGACCAAGGAAATGTATTGCTTTGTAATGCATCATCTCTAAAAAACCAAGGATATCCACCAAAAATTTCATCAGCACATTCACCAGTAAGAGCAACAGTCATATCTTTTTTTACATATTTACAAAATAACAACAAGGACGAATCTATGTCTGCCATACCAGGCATATCTCTAGCAATCATTGAATCTTCTAAGCATGTAGCCAATTCGGGTGTATCAATTACAATTTTATGATGGTTTGTGTGTAATCTTTTTTGCATAAGGTCAATATAAAAACTATCTGAATTGGGCTGAAAATCGCTTTTAACGAAGTTTTTATCATTATCTACATAATCAATAGAATAGGTATCTAAAGGTGGCAATCCTTGCTTTTTGCAATAATCAGAAGCAAACTTAGTAATTATGCTAGAATCTAATCCACCAGAAAGAAAAGTACATATTGGAACATCAGATACAAGCTGTCTTGTTATGGAATCATTTAAATAAAATTTGATTTTTTCACAGGTTTTACCCAAACTATCAGTATGTTCTTTAGATACTAATTTCCAATATTGTTTTAAGTGAAGCCCAGAATTGTTAAAAATGCCAAAATGAGCTGGCTTTATTTCATATATATCCTTAAAAATGGTTGTTCCAGGAGTATGAGCTGGCCCAATTCCAAATAATTCACAAATACCTTGCTGGTCTAAAATTTTTTCTATTCCGGGATATTCAAAAATAGCTTTTAATTCAGAACCAAAAATAATAGTTCCATCTTTTATGGTATAAAATAAAGGTTTTATTCCAAAATGATCCCTAGCTAGAAAAACTTCATTTTTATTAGTATCTAAAATTGCAAAAGCAAAAATACCATTTAAATGTTTAACAACATCATGACCATAATAAATATAGCTTTTTAATAAAATCTCTGTATCAGAATGAGTGTTTATTGTAAAATCGTTTTGTAATAAAGTTTCTTTTAATTCTTTTGTATTATAAATTTGTCCATTATAAACAATAACATACGCTCCAAAAGAAAATTTTTCAATCATAGGCTGTTTTCCGGCCTTCTTTATCAATAACTATAAGTCTTTTGTGTGCAAGTGCAACATTTTTATCTATGTAATAGCCTTCTTCATCTGGCCCTCGTTTAGATAGCTTAGAGTTCATAGTTTCTAATATATTTTTTCTTTTAGAAATATCTTCTTTAAAGTTGGCAAAACCAACAAAACCACACATATAATACCTCCTAACAAAATGTCATTTAAATTTAACTATATTAAATAATATATGCAAAAAAATAGATAAAATTTATTGATTTTGAAAAAAAATTATAGTAAACTAGAAATGTAAGAAAGGAAGAATTTAAATGTACTTAAAAAATATAGTAAAACACACAAAACTTATAACACACCACAAATGGTTAGTATTTAAATTATGCTGCAAAATAGGAGAACCATGGAGAGGATTTATGCACGACTGGTCTAAATATTCACCTACAGAATTTATAGAAAGTGTAAAATATTATAATGGAACACATTCACCAATAACAGAAGCAAAAAAGGCAAATGGATATTCAAAAGCATGGTTACACCATAAAGGAAGAAATAGACATCATGCAGAATATTGGGTAGATGAATCAGCAGAGAACAAAACACCAATAATTCCATATAAATTTGCAGCTGAAATGATTTGTGACAAATTATCAGCTGGAATGACATATATGGGAGATAAATTTACTAAAGAATATGAATTAGAATACTGGAATAAAGAACAAGAAAAAGTAAGAATGAATCCCAAAATGAAACAATATGTAACAGAAGTATTAACTCAAATTGCAGAAAATGGGATAGACAAAACACTAACAAAACAAAATATTAGAGTAATTTATAAAAAATATTGTGAATAACCTAAAAGTAACTATTGACAAAAAACAAAAATACTTGTATAATTTTAAGGTGACGAAAATGCCACAAATAAATTAGATAAAATTGAAACAGATATATACATATATCTTTAAGCAAGGGGGGAATTAGAATGGCACAACCAAAAAGAAGATGGTCAAAAGCAAGAACACACTCAAAAAGATCAACATGGAAAAAAGAAAATCCAACTTATACAACATGCCCACATTGCCATGAACTAGTATTACCACATAGAGTTTGCAAAAACTGTGGTTACTATGATGGAAAAGAAGTAGTTGCAAAAAAAGAAACTGAAAATGCGTAAGAATTAAAATAAGATACCATATGAATTTTATTAGTAATATTCATAGGGTGTCTTTTTTGTTATATAAAAATAATTGACAAAAGAGAAAAAAAGGTGTAAAATCTCAAAATGACAAGATGTCACAAAGAAAAGGAGAAAAATATGCCAAAAGATACATTTTTTCATTTAAAAGAAGAAAAAAGAGAGAAAATAGAAAAAGCATTAATAAACGAATTTAGTAAAGGTTCATTTGAAAAAGCGTCAATAAGTAACATAGTTGCAGAGGCAAAAATTCCAAGAGGAAGCTTTTATCAGTACTTTGAAAATAAAGAAGATGCGATAAAATATGTTGTATATAAATATAGCAAAATAGAAAGAAGCAAACTAAGTGATTTTTTAGAAGAAACAAATGGAAACATTTTTGAAGCAACATTAAAGATATATGACTATATGGTAGAAAAAGCAACAGATAATGAAAAATTAAAATTAATAACAAATATTTTGCAAGAATTAAGAAAAAACAATATAAGCATATTTGATAGACAAGAAGATATAAAAGAAAAAGAAATAATAAATAAAAAAATAAACCATGAACTTTTAAAAATAAAAGAACCAGATGATTTAGAATATATAATGAAAATTTTAGGAACAATAACAAGAAACATAGCAATAGAAACAGTGAAAGGCAAAGTAACGAAAGAAGAAGGAAGATATGATTTAAAAAGAGAAATAGAAATATTGAAAAAAGGAATGCAAAAAACATAAAAAATTATATACAATTATATTTTTTTATGTTATATTGTAGGAAATAAAACAAGAAAAGAGGGAAAAGGTATGTGGAAGAAATTTTTAAAAAAATCAGGTTGGACAGATATCATAATCTCACTTATATTTGTACTATTAGGAATATTGATGCTTGCAAGACCAAATGAAGTTATGGGAGCCATTTCAATACTACTTGGGTTAATATTTATTGCGATGGGAATACTAAAACTTGTTGATTATTTTTCAGGAGACAGAACAGACAACTATATGTGTGCACTATCAATAATTTTAATAATTGTTGGAATTATAATTATGTTTTGCTCAGAATTTATAATGTCAGCATTTAGAGTAATAATAGCAATATGGATTATATATAGTGGAATAATGAATTTACAAACAACAATAGTTTGGAAAGATTACAAATCTAAATTATGGCTAACAACATTAATTTTAGCAATAGTAACAATAATTGCCGGAATATATATATTGGCAAATATGGGCTCAGTTGTTCAAACAATAGGAATAGCTACTATAATGTATGGAATTATAGATATAATTGAAAATGCAATTTTTATAAAAAAAGTTGATGATTACTTAGAATAAAAAATAAAGAAACTATAAGTGTGTAAATGCATTTATAGTTTTTTTCTCCCAAAAACTATATCAAAAAAAAGATAAGGTCATATAATGTAGATAAAGGGGGAAAAAATAAATGTTTAGAAGAAAATGTTATTGTATGAATAATAGTTATACAAACGATTCATGCGAAATGCAAAATGATATTATGGAAAATCAATGTGATAATGTAGTATCATATGAAGATGCTTATGATGGTTGTCAATGTGGATTTGAAGAAGAAGATAGTATCTTTCCAGAGAATCCAATGTTGGCACAAAGTTATGTACCAATTCAATATATGGATAAAACTTTTAAACCAGCAGTTGGATTAAAAATGGGAACAATATTTCCAGAGTTAGTAAGCCCATATGTACCTTGCCAATCAATGGAAGAAATTGAGTATATTAGAAGAACAAACAAAATTGGGAAGGGGTGTAACAAATGTCAGTAGAAGAAAATAGAAAGTGTAATTGCGAAGAAGAAAACACAGTAGATTGTGATTTAAGAAGAAAAATGATACAAGAAATAAGAGGCTATGATTTTGCTATAACTGAACTTGCACTATATTTAGATACTCATCCAGAGGATGAAAAGGCACTTTGTTTACACAGAAAATATTGCAAAAAGGCAAAAGAGTTAAAAGATAAATACCAAAAAGTTTATGGTCCACTTACTATTAATTATCCTTGTAATAAGTGGAGATGGTTAGAAGAACCATGGCCATGGGAAAGGGGGAATTACTAATGTGGACTTATAATAAAACATTGCAATATCCAATTAATATAAAATGTCCAGATCCAAGATTAGCTAAAGTTATAATATCTCAATATGGTGGCCCTGATGGGGAATTAAGTGCATCACTTAGATATTTGTCACAAAGATTTGGTATGCCAGATCAAAAAGCAAAAGCTATATTAAATGATGTGGGAACAGAAGAATTAGCCCATTTAGAAATGGTAGGAACAATTGTCCATCAATTAACAGAAGGAGCTTCTATAGAAGAAATAGAAAAAGCAGGATTATCTCCTTATTATACAGACCATGGAGTTGATGTATATCCACAATCTGCAGCAGGAGTTCCATTTAATGCAACATGTCTAGCATGTAAAGGAGATCCAATTGCAAATTTACAGGAAGATTTGGCTGCAGAACAAAAAGCAAGGGCCACTTACGAAAAATTAATAGACCTATGCCGTGATAATCCAGATGTTTTAGATCCATTAAGATATTTAAGAGAAAGAGAAGTTGTTCACTTTCAAAGATTTGGAGAAGCACTTCGTGGAGTTCAAGATAAACTTGCAGAAAGAAAATTTTATATGAATAATTGTAAATAAAAAAATCAAAAATAATATTAAATAAAAAGATATATTAACTGTAACAATAAAATATTTGGTAAGCTATATTAGAGAACAGCTCATTAAAATAATAGAAAAACAAGTTAAAATAAATTCATTAGAAGGAGTAGAAAAATGACATATTTAAAGAAGCGGATATGAGATATTAGAGAAATTATTTAAAAATATGAAAGAAGATCATGTAAGCGAATCCTCAGCCCAGTGTTCATATTATACAATTTTATCATTTATACCATTTACAATATTGCTGATAACACTAATACAGTACACTGGTCTAGCACCACAAAACTTATTTGACATAATTTCAAAAATTGTTCCAGAAAGTATGAGTGAAATGGTATTAGGAATTATACAAGAAGTTTATTCAAAATCAATAGGAACAGTATCAATATCAATAATATTTGTAATATGGTCTGCTGGAAAAGGACTATTTGCATTAAATAAGGGCTTAAGAACAGTATATAAAACTGATTATGACAAAAAGTATTCAGATTTATTTTTACGAGTTAGAACATTTTTTGAAACCATACTATTTATTTTTTTAATTGTAGCAGGGCTAGTTCTCTTAGTATTTGGAAATAGTTTAAGAGAAATATTGCAAAATAATCTTGGAGAAATTGAAAATTACAATTTACTATCTAGAATTTTAACAGATGTAGGTTTTGTATTTGCAACATTTATAATATTTTTGTTGTTATACAAATATATGCCAAGAAGAAAAGCAACCTTTAAAAGTCAAATATATGGAGCAATTTTTGGTGCAATATCACTTAATGTTATATCATATGTATTTTCAAAATATTTGTATATTTTTAAAGGATTTTCTTTAACATATGGAAGTTTAACAACTTTAATGTTAATTATGATGTGGACATATGCATGTTTCTACACAGTTTTCCTTGGTGCAGAATTTAACAAACTAATAAATGAAAATAAAAAATATAAATAAGAAAAAAGTCTGGCTATCCAGGCTTTTTTAGTTTACAATTATAAAATTATTATTACAAACATTTATAAATCTATTCATTATGGCAAGACCAATACCTTCTTTTTTAATACCTTCAATTATGATAATATCAGGATTCAAAAGTTCTGCTTGTCTTAATTTAATAAACATATTTTTAGATATTTCCTCTAAATTATGTTTAGAGCCAAGTTCAATAGTATTTAAATTTGTATAATTTGAAATATTTTCACTATAAGTTATAATTACTGGAAATGTATAATTTTGTGCAATTTCCTTTATTTTAGAAACTACTTTTGTTTCAGATTTTCCATATACTAATATAGCTTTTGAATTTATTTGATAATGTTTTAGGTTATTACTAGGCAAGTTTTGACTTTCTATAATTACATTTCCCGCAATTGCTTTTATTTGCTCTGGAGTAATATATCCAGGTCTTAAGATATGAGGAATCCCATCAATTACTTTTACAATAGTAGATTCCATACCTAAATCACTTTGACCACCATCAATAATATAGTCTACATTATTTTTAAAATCCTCAAAAATATCTTCTGATTTAGTTCCACTTAACTTACCGGAAATGTTTGCACTTGGTGCAGCAATAGGTACATCAGCATATTTAAGTAATTTCTGAGCAATGATGTTGTCAGGCATACGAACTCCAACAGTATCTGAATTTCCAGTTACTATATTTGGTACAATATCTTTTTTCTTAAGAATAAGTGTGAATGGCCCAGGAAAAAAAGCTTGCATAAGTTTATATTCAAGTGGTGAAATATCTTTAGCTATTTTATTAACTATTTCGATATTGCCTACAAGCAAATTTATAGGATTTTTAAAATCTCTTCCTTTAGCCATATAAACCTTTTTTACAGCTTCTGAACTTAATCCATTTGTACCTATTCCATATACAGTTTCTGTTGGGAATATTACAAGTTTTCCATTTTTTATTTCTTTCCCAATAATTTTTAATTTTTCTTCATTTATTTTTTCTTTTAAATTTATATAAGTTTCCATAGCTATTATTATACAACCAATAATGTTATATTGCAAATTTGAAAAGCAAATTGGATTAATCCTGAAAACTTGGAAATATAGCTAATTACATAGATTAAAAAAATAAATAAAAAAAGTATTGACAAAATAAAAAAATAAGCATAGTATAAACATATGAACAATTATTCATATAAAGAAAAGGAGAAAATTATGGAAGAAGGAATGTGTGAAAATACTGTAATCCATAAAGAAACAGTAAAAAAGGTAAAACAAAAAATGCCAGAAGATGGCTTAATATATGACTTGGCAGAATTATTTAAAGTTTTTGCAGACTCAACAAGAATGAAAATAATTTTTGCATTAATGGAAAATGAACTATGTGTATGTGACATGGCAAATATAGTGAAAACAACACAATCAGCAATATCACATCAACTAAGAATTTTAAAGCAATCAAAATTAGTGAAATTTAGAAAAGACGGAAAAGTAGTTTATTATAGTTTAGATGATGAACACATATCACAAATAGTAAAGAAAGGTCGTGAACATATTGAGGAATTATAGGTATACATTAGAAGGATTAGACTGCGCAAATTGTGCAAAAAAAATAGAGGATAAAATTGCTCAAACAGAAGGATATAATGATGTAACAGTAAACTTTTCAACATCAAAATTATCATTTAAAACAGAAAAAAAAGAGCCAAAAGAGGAAATAACAAAAATAGTTCAATCTTTAGAACCAGATGTATTAGTATATGAGAATGAAATTAAAGATGAGCATGAAGAAAATTCGAGAAATAATAGTGATATATATAGATTAATAATTGGAGTAGCTATATATTTCTTAGGAATGTATTTAAATTTAGGCAAATTAGCAATGACAATATTTACAATTGTATCAGTAACTATATTGTTATATAAAACTGCAGTAAAAGGCTGGAAACAAGTATTTAAAAATAAAGTATTAGATGAAAATACATTAATAACAATTTCAGTAATAGGTGCTTGTTTAGTAGGAAAAATGATGGAAGGGGTAATGGTTATTGCTTTATATGAGATTGGAAAAATCTTAGAAGCAAAAGCTATAGGAAAAACTCGTAAATCAATATCAGAGCTTATGAATATAAAACCAGAATATGCTAATTTAAAGCTAGGAGAAGAAACGAAAAAAGTTTCTCCTGAAGAAGTAGAAATCGGAAGCACAATTTTAGTTAAAACCGGAGAAAAAATACCATTAGATGGAATTGTAAAAAGTGGTGAAGCAGAAATAGATAATTCGGCATTAACAGGAGAAAGCAAATTAATAAAAGTAAAAGAAAACTCAAAAGTATTATCTGGAGGAATAAATGTACAGGGAATATTAGAAATTCAAACAACTAAAACATATGAAAACAGTACAGTTAGCCAAATACTTAATCTAGTTGAAAATGCAACAGATAAAAAAGCAAAAACAGAAACATTTGTTGCAAAAACAGCTAAAATATATACTCCAATAGTGCTAGGGTTAGCATTACTAGTAGCAGTGTTTATGCCTTTAGTTGTAAAAGGTACAACATATATGGAAAGCATATACAAAGCATTAATATTTTTAGTAATATCTTGTCCATGTTCAATAGCAATATCAGTACCACTTAGCTACTTTAGTGGAATAGGCAAAGCATCTAAAAAAGGAATTTTAATAAAAGGAAGCGACTATTTAGATGGAATAAAAGATATTTCACAAATAATTTTTGACAAAACAGGAACAATAACAACAGGAAATTTCAAAGTAAGTAAAATTAATATTTTAAATAACAATTATAGTAAAGAAGAAATAATGAATTACTTTGCAATGGGAGAGAGTTTTTCAAATCATCCAATTGCAAAATCAATATTAAAAGAAGTAAATGAAAAACCTGATACTAGCAAAGTTAAAGAATTTGAAGAAGTATCTGGCAAGGGATTACAATATAAATATGACGAAAAACAAGTGATAATTGGAAATGCAAATTTTGTAGAGTACAAAGAGCAAGTAAAAAATGAATATGGAACAACATTGTATTTAAAAATAGATAATGAGATATTGGCAAATATCTTAATTACAGATGAAATTAAAAAAGACGCAAAAACAACAATTCAACAATTAAAACAATATGGAATAAAAACAAAAATGTTCACAGGTGATAAAAAAGAAATAGCAGAAGTTATAGCTAATGAAGTAAAAATAGATGAAGTAAAATCTGAAATGTTGCCACAAGATAAATACCGTGAACTAGAAAAAGTGTTAAATTCAAACAAAACAAGTAAAAAAGTTGCATATGTTGGAGATGGAATAAATGATAGCCCAGTTTTAGCAAGAAGTGATATAGGAATATCAATGGGTGGAATTGGTTCAAGCTCAGCAATTGAAGCATCTGATATGGTTATAATGACAGATGAATTAGAAAAAATAGTTGAAGCTATCAATATTTCTAAACAAACTAATAGAATTATAAAACAAAACTTAATGTTTTCAATAGGAGTTAAAATTTTAATACTATTACTTAGTTTATTTGGAATTGCAGATATGTGGGAAGCAGTTTTTGCCGATGTTGGAACAACTTTAATAACAATTGTAAATACACTTAGAATATTAAAATAAAAAACAAAATCAATATATAATGTAATGAAAAGCTAAATTATTTGTAAGCTACTATTACAATTGTATATTGATTTTTTTTGCACAAATTTTCTTAAATGACTTTTAGAAATTAGGTTTTTATGATATAGTTTAAAAAAAGTACAAAGGAGTTTTGAAATATAATGAAAAAAGGAAAAAGAATATCAAGAAAAGAACCGAAGAAAAGACTTACAGCAGAAGAAATAGCAAAAAAGAAAAAACGCATTATAAAAACATTTTTAACAATAGTTATAATAATAGTCCTTGGAATTATAGCTTTAATTGCAAATAATTTTATAATTTTAGATAAAAACAAGAATACAAATTTGGTTATAAATAATAAAAATGTAACATCAAATTTGAAAAAAAACATAATAATTGAAAATGGAACAATATATTTGTCAGAACCAGATATTGCGAATTTTTTTGATAAACACATATATGAAGACAAAAAAATAAATAAAGTTATTACAACATATGAGAAAAAAATTGCAACAATAGGATTTGAAAAAAATGAAATTGAAATAAATGGATCAAACAAAAACATTTATGCACATGCAATTAAAAAAGACAATGTAACATATTTACCAATATCTGAAATGGCAGATGTTTATAATGTTGAAATAGCAAATATTGATAACACAAAAGTAGTAACGATGGATTCATTAGATAGAGAACAAAAAAGAGCAATAGTAAATTCTAGTGTATCTGTAAAATCAACAACAAACTTTATTGCAAAAACAGTAGATAGAATAAAAAAAGGCGATTGTGTAATTGTTGTATCATCTGATAAAGGATGGACAAAAATTAGAACTGCAAATGGAAAATTAGGTTATATAAAATCTAAAAAAATTGAAAATGAATTTATTGTACGCGAAAATATGGAAGAAGAAAAACAGATATCAGGAAAAATAAATTTGACATGGGATTATTATTCTCAATATGTTACAGCGCCCGATAGAAGTGGAACAAAAATTGATGGTGTTAATGTAGTTTCTCCAGCATTCTTTTATTTAGGCAAAGATGGAGAACTTAAAGAAAATATAGGTCAAAGTGGAAAAGCATATATAGAATGGGCACATAACAATGGTTATAAAATATGGCCAATGGTTCAAAATGCTGAGGCAGCAAGTGCTAGCTTATCTATAACATCAGAAATAATGAATAGCTATGAAAAAAGGCAAAAGTTAATTGAAAGTATTGTTAATAAATGTGTTGAATATAAGTTAGATGGTATAAATATTGATTTTGAAAATATGAAACAAGAGGATAAAGATATGTTTTCAAGATTTATAATAGAACTAACACCACGATTAAAAGAAATTGGAATGGTAACTTCTGTAGATGTTACAGCCCCAGATGGCGGAGAAACTTGGTCATTGTGTTTTGATAGAAATGTAATTGGAGATGTTGCAGATTATATAGTATTTATGGCGTATGATGAATATGGAATATCAAGTTCAAAACCAGGAACAAATGCTGGATATGACTGGGTAAAATTAAGTTTAAATAAATTTTTACAAACAGAAGAAATTAAATCGGATAAAATAATACTTGCAATTCCATTTTACACAAGAGTTTGGACAACAAATTCAAATGGACAAGTAATTGGTAAAAATACTGTGGCAATGAAAAATTTAGACTCAATTATTCCAAATGGGGTAGAGAAAAAATGGGATGACAATTTAAAACAATATTATGTTGAATATACAGACGGAGGAAATAAAAAACAAATTTGGATTGAGGATATTAAATCATTAAAAGCTAAAATATCACTTGTTAATGAAAATAAATTAGCTGGTATTGGATCTTGGCAAAAAGATATGGAATCAGATGAAGTTTGGAATATGATTAAGGAAGAATTAAAGATAAAATAGAGAGATTTGCATAAATAAAAAAGAAAAATTTACATAATACTTGACAACGGCTTATTTTAGATGTAAAATATATATGCACTAGATGCAGAAAGGAGAGCCGCTAGAGAGTATAGTGGCAGTTAAAATTATGGCAACAAAGGTAAAGACAGATGAAATGAAGGAAATAGAAGAATTAAGATCTCAATATAGAAAGGATAAGGCAGAAAAACTAAGGTTGGTAGATAAAACAGTCAATGAATTGATTCATGATGATGAATATAATAAAAAAATTATGATAAATCATTGGCTATTAAGTAACATTATAAATCCAGTTGAAATTAAACTGGTAGAAGATGATTGGGAGATTATTGACGGACACAGTTTAGAAAATAGTTCAGAACAATTTTTTCACGAATATGCCAATGAATTGAATAAAAAAATTATCAAGATGTTAGGAAAAGATTTTGTAGTAAAAAATCTTTCACTTGCTAAAATTGGAAAGCTGTGCCTTATACTTGAAATTGTAAATCCAGATTTTTATTATTTTGAAGATAATATGGGTATTAAGTTACAATTGCCCAAAGTAAAGAAAGTTTTAAAACTTTTTCAGGAAAAATATTTCGAAATTCAAGAGGAAAAAAATTTTTCAGACGAAAAATTCATTGAGATGTTAATAGAACTAGAAGAAAAAGGAGAATAATTTCTCCTCAGACTGTTGAACAAAGTATATAAAAATATTTTGTTCAACAGTTTTTCTTTTTTTCTTTTTTTATTTTGAATAAATAGAAATACACTTTTTATTTATGATATATAACAGCGTAAAGCAAAAAGATTTACATAATCATTGACAATAACTAATTTTAGATGTATAATATATATGCATTAAATGCAGAAAGGAGAGTTGCGATAATTATCGCAACAACATTAGAATATGATGCAAACAGAAGAAAAAATCGGAATTGGAAGTCCTGAATTTCAAAAAATAGTGTCACGTAGCGTAAAAGTGGCAACAATGAAAATAACGGATCCAGGGTTATTTCCAGAAAAAATTCAAGATCCTTATTGGAAAATGCAAGGGTCTCAGGACAATTTTGATAAAGAGATTACATCTGATAGGGAATGGAAAGAAATTCATTATAGCGTAACAGGAGGTAAAGTTTTTTTGCCTGAAGGAATTGATATTAAAGAACTCATGCTAGTGTTTAGAGCTAGGTTAACTAATCATATTATTGAATTACTTTGCGATAGTAATACATGCGAAGAATTGACATATGACCAGATTGGTGAGTTAGTTTTAGTATTGGAACCTTTGTCAGCGGTATTCGATGGTAACAAGGAAAATCTTGGCTTCGAAACTGAAAGACCATTTTGTCCAAAAGCAAAAGAAGTTATGGATGTACTGAACGAAAAATATTCTAAAATATTAAGGAACGAAGGTTACGATGAATTTGCATTCATCATGGATCTAAAGGAACCAAAGGAACCAAAGGATGTAAAAGAATAAGAAAGAAGGGGGAAATTTCTCCTTCTTTTCTTTTGACATTTTAAATAATAAAATGATAAAATAACAAAAGAAATAAAAAAGGAGAAATCAAAATGAGTAATGTAAAATGGACAAAAGAACAACAAGATGCAATATATGAAAAAGGCTCAAACATACTAGTAGCAGCCGCAGCACGGAAGTGGAAAAACCGCAGTATTAGTAGAAAGAATAATAAACAAAATAATAAATGAAAAAATAGACATAGACAAACTATTAGTTGTAACATTTACAAATGCTGCAGCATCTGAAATGAGAGAAAGAGTCTTAGATGCAATATACAAAAAGTTAGATGAAGATTTAGAAAATGAGCATTTACAAAGGCAAATAACATTACTTAATAAAGCAAGTATTTGTACAATAGATTCATTTTGCTTAGAAGTAGTAAGAAATAATTTTTATGAGCTAGAAAACATATCTCCAAACTTCAGAATTGCTGATACAACAGAAATAGAACTCTTAAAACAAGAAGTAATAGAAGACATTTTTGAAAAAAAATATGAAGAAGAAAATGAAAATTTTATTAAATTAATAAACACATATACAAGCTATAGAGATGATACACCATTAAAAGATTTAATATTAAAAATCTATACATATATAGGAAGCAGTCCATTTCCAGAAAAATGGTTAAACGAAAAAATAGAAATGTTTAATTTACAAGGAAAATTAGAAGAAGACTTTGCCAAAACTAAATGGGGAGAAGAACTATTAAAAGAAGTAGAGGAAGAATTAATAGATGGAATAACTTCGCTAGAAGAAGTAGCAAAACAATTGAGCTATGATAGTGAATTAGAAAAATTTTATCAAACAATTAGAAATGATATAGACATAATGCAAGGACTAAAAAATAATTTACACAGCTGGGACAAGGCATATACAATAAATCAAGACTTCAAATTTGTTATATGGCCAAGACAAAAAGTAGAATCACCTAAAAAAGATGAGGCAAAAATAATAAGAGATGATGTAAAGAAAAAGCTAACCAAAGTATTAGACAAAATACTATTTTGTGACTCAAAACAAGCTAACCAAGACATTTACGACATGTATGGAATATTGGTAAAACTAGAAGAAATTATTTTAGAGTTTGGAAAAGAATTTTCAAAAAGAAAAAGAGATAAAAATATAGTGGATTTTACCGATATAGAACATTTTGCTCTCGATATTTTATTAAAAGAAGAAAATGGAAAGATAAAACCATCACAAGTAGCCAAAAGATATCAAGAAAAATACGAAGAAATAGCAATAGATGAATATCAAGACAGCAATTTGGTACAAGAATACATTTTAAAGGCAGTATCAAGAAACAACAACATATTTATGGTTGGAGATGTAAAACAAAGCATATACAAATTTAGACAAGCAATGCCAGAGCTATTTTTAGATAAGTATAACACATATAAAAGCAAGGAAACAAAAGCCAAAGATGACAACTTGAAAATTCAATTATTTAAGAACTTCAGAAGTAGAGAAAATGTACTTGATTTTACAAATCTAATTTTCCAAGATATTATGAGTAACATTTTAGGAGATATAGAATATAACCAAGATGAATACTTAAATTTAGGTGCAAGCTATTCAGATGTTGGGCAAAATTTAGATACAGAAATAAACATTATAGATTTGAAAGAACAAGATGAAACAGAAGAAATAGAACAAGAAGAACAGGAAGAAGAAAGAGTTGAAAATATAGAACTTGAAGCAAGATTTGTTGCAAACAAAATAAAAAAACTAATTGAAAGCAAATTTCCTGTTTGGGATAGAAAAAAAGAAAAATATAGAGATATTGAATATAAAGATATAGTAGTTCTATTAAGGTCAACAGCAACTACTGCACCTATATATGAACAAGAAATATTAAACTTAGAAATGCCAGTATTTTCAGATAGTTCGCAAGAATATTTAGACTCAATAGAAATTCAAACAATAATGTGTTTATTAAAAATTATAGATAATCCAATACAAGATATTCCGCTAGTTACGGTACTAAGGTCATTTGTAGGTGGGTTTACAGATGATGAACTAGTTCAAATAAGGTTAGCTTCACCATATGAAAATTTCTATACATGTATGCAAAAAGCAGTAGTTGGAGTTGAGCAAAATCTAAAAGAGAAGATACAAAACTTTCTAAAAAAACTAGACTCTTGGAGGGAAGAACAAGAATATTTGGCTTTAGATGAGTTCATTTGGAAACTTTATAGTGATACAGGATTTTATAATTATGTTGGTTTGATGACAAATGGAGAATTAAGACAAGCAAACCTAAAGATGCTTTTCCAAAAAGCAAGGCAATATGAAAGTTCGAATTTTAAAGGATTATATAATTTTATAAATTTTATAGACAAACTAAAACTTAGTAGTGGTGATATGGGATCTGCTAAGCTAATAGGTGAAAATGACAATGTTATAAGAATTATGAGTATTCATAAAAGTAAAGGATTAGAGTTCCCGGTTGTATTTTTATCAAGCACTGGAAAACAATTTAATTTGATGGACTTAAACCAAAATGTATTATTACATCAAGAAATGGGAATAGGTGTAAAATATATAGATTATGATAAACAAATTCAATATGATACATTATCTAAATTAGCAATAAGAAACAAAATACATATGGAAACCTTATCAGAAGAAATGAGAGTATTATATGTTGCTTTAACAAGAGCAAAAGAAAAGTTAATAATAACAGGAATTTCAAATGATTATGAAAAAGAACATCAAAAAATTGCAGAACAAGTAGAGCGATATGAAAAAAACATAAATAAAATAAATCCTATTTTAGTAAAAAAATATAAAAAATACTTGGATTGGATAATGTTAGTATATGAATATGAAAGAAAAAATGCACAAAAAATTGATTTGAAAGTGTATTCAAAGAAAAAAATTTTAGAAGAAACTAAAAAGGAAAATAGGGAAGAAGTTGACATTTTAAAAGTCTTTGAAGGTAAAACTACTGGAAAATCAGACTTAGAGAAACTAGAAAAAGAAATGAATCAAAAATATAAATATCAATTAGAAACAACAATTCCTACAAAAACATCTGTTACAAATCTGAAACAAATGAAATTAGAAAAAGAGGGCGCAATTAGTAAAGATGAAACAATAGAATTGCCAGAACCAGCATTTATAAATGAAGAAAAAGATGAAAAACTAACAGGAGCACAAAAAGGAACTTTAATCCATCTATGCCTGCAAAAGCTAGATTATAAACAAGAATATGACTTAGAGAAAATCAAAAACTTTTTACAAACACTATGTGAAAGAAAGATAATAAGTCAAAATGAATTAGACAATATTAATCCATATAAAATACTAGAGTTTACTAAGTCGAAAATTTATAAGGAATGCAAAAATGCAAAAGAATTATATAAAGAAAGACCATTTTATATTAACATACCAGCAAGTGAAATTTATAATGAAGATACTGAAAGTGAAATTTTAGTACAGGGAATTATAGATTTGTATTATATAAATGAAAATGATGAACTTGTTTTGGTTGATTATAAAACTGATTATGTTGAAAAAAGTAATGAAAATGAATTGATTAAAAAATATGAGAAACAGTTAGAACTTTATCAAAGGGCTTTGGAACTGGCAACAAAAAAGAAAGTATCAAAAAAATATATTTATTCAGTATATTTAGGGAAAAGCTTAAAAATTTAAAAAGTTGAACAACCGTAATTTAATTATTGGTTAATGCTTTATTATTAATACAAAGAAATCCTTGATATATAAGCTTTGAATGAAATGACGAATGTGCATGGAAAAATTTTAGAAATTCTATGCAGTTTTATGGTAAGAGTTCACGATAGTGGAAAGGACCCATAAAACAATTTAGAATTTCTTAAATTTTGTAATAAGCCGAGGAATGTAATGGAAAGCTTATATATCAAGGATTTCTTTTGAAAATTGTATCAAAATTATTATCTAATAATACAATTTACATAAAAAGCGAAATGTAACTCTTGTAATATATGAAAAATACTGATATAATGGTAAAAAACAAAAATGGGAGAAATTAAAATGGATAGAATGAAAACATTTTTAAAATATGTAATATGGTTAGTATTGTTTTTTGTATTATCAGAATTTTTAATTAATGTAGGATTAAATTCTTCATACAAAGATATGCAAAGATTAGATGACACAAAAGAAGTTGAAATAGTTGAAGCTAAATCAACATTAGTAAATGGAAAAATAAAAGGCACAATAAAAAATTCTGAACAAGATTATTTAACAGGAAAATATGTACAAATAGAACTTTATTCAAAAAGAAATGTTATGGCAGGTAGAAAGTACATAGAAATAAATACAACTGAAGCAACTAAAACACAAGACTTTAGTGCATATTTCGAATTAAAGGATATTACATCATACAAAATTTCAATTGTTGATAGCAAACAAGGAGAAGAAATAAAACTTATTACATCAGAATGGAGTAAAGCTGAAATATTAACAGCAACAGTATTTACATTAATGATGTTTTGGTAAATAATAAAAAGGCTTATAGTAAAAACACTATAAGTCTTTTGCTATTTATTATTAGGTGTTACATATAATGTAGAGTTGTTAGTATAAATAACCATACCTGGCTTAGAACCATTAGGCTTTTTTACATATCTAACTTCACAAAAGTCGACTGGAACATTAGAAGAAAGTCGAGCTTTACTATTATAGGCAACAATCTGAGCACACTTAACTAAAATTTCCTGACTTGGTATATTTCCATTTATAACTAAAATGCCATGACTTCCATGAATGTCTTTTGTATGAAACCATAAATCTGATTTTTTGGCATATTTGGTAGTTAAATAATCATTTTCTTTGTTGTTTCTGCCAACAAGAAAAGTAAAACCATCAATAGAATATTTATGTGGATTGAATTGCACATTCTTGTTTTTGGTTAGTGAAGATTTCTTTATTTTTGATTTTTTATTATTCTTATTTTTGTATTTTCTAGATTGACTTTCAAAAATAACATTTTCAGAAATTTCTTCAAATATTTCTGATATTTCATCAATAGAGTTAGCCGCTTCTAATTCATAAACTATGCTTTCTATGTAGTTCAACTCATTAATAGTATCTTCCTTTTGCTTACTAACAATTTCTAAAGCATTTTTTAGCTTGTTATATTTCTTAAAATATCTTTTAGCATTAATACTAGGAAGATATTTACTATCAAGTGGAATTGTAATCAAATTATTATTATCATAATAATTTTCTAGTTCAATTTCACTTGAATTCTTATTAGTGATTCTATATAAGTTAGCTGTAATTAGCTCACCATATAATCTATAAGTATCTATATTATTACAAGCTTCTAATTTCTCATTAATGTTTTTTAATCTTGTTTTATATTTTTTAAGAGTAGCTAAAATCAGCTTTAAAATACTATTCCTAAAAGTCTTTAATTCCTCATTTGATTCTTTTTCAAAATAAAAATCATCTATAAAAAAGTTCAAAGAGAAAGGCTTACTATTTGGGCTAGAAACCAAATAATAATTTTTACCAGAAGTTTCAAACTTTAAATTTAATGAATCTGTGTTATTTACAAGTTCTTTCAATTTTAAATATGCATCTTTTAATGTATTAGAATGTAGAGAATCTACTTGAAATTTACTTATTCCGATTAAATACATTTGATATAGATGCTATATCAGAAACTTTGCTAGAAAAATCATTAAAACTAGTACATTCTAAAAAGTTTTGTTTTAAAATTTCTGGGTATGTATATTTTATATGTGGAATAACTATATGTGTTGAATTTTCATTGTTTATATGTCTTAAACTATCTATTATTATATTTTCATCATTTAATAAGATAATATTACAATGTTTACCCATAAGCTCTATTATAAGTTTTTTGGATATTAAATCATCAATTTCATCAAGACCTTCAAATTCAATAGTTACAATTCTTTCTAAATTTGAGGTTATAATATTTTTTATATGTAGTCCAATAAGATGTTTGCGTAAAACCATACAAAAATTAGGTGCAACTTTTGGGTTAGGTTTTGCGTGTGTTGTTAAATTTATTCTATAATTAGCAGAGTCTGTGCATATATTCAATGCATAGTTTGTTCCATTTAAATAAAAACCTAAAACTATATTATTAGATGTAGGTTGAAATACTTTATCTATTCTTGCACCAGATAATTGCTGTAATTCTGATGCAATTGCTTTTGTTACGATTCCATCAAAGGCCATAAACAAATTCTCCTTTTCTAAATTTAATATTTAATACCAAATAATAATATCATAAAATTCTAAAAAAATCTATTGTAAATAGGCTAGTTTCATTATATAATATGAAAGAAAACAAAAAGAAAAGATAAAATAGGAGAAAAAACTATGGAACAAGATAAAATAGAACAAATATACCAAATGATAAATAACATACCAATAACAAAAGAAAATGCAATGTTAATAGAAGAAACAAAGCAAGATTTATTAAACAAAGATTATATTCAAGCATTAAGAAAATTAGAAAAGCTAAGTACAATGAAACAACCAAAAGTATCAGGAAAAGCAGTAAGAAAACAAAAAGTTAAAGAAGAAAAAAATAAAAGTATTTATCCAGCTGAATTGAGTAATATCCCATTAGAGCATGCATATATGGGACTATTATTAAATGACCCAAAACAAATAGTAAAATTTTATTTTCTATTTCAAGATTGTTATTTTGAAGATCCAGAAATATTAAATATATATAAAAGTGTATTATTCACAGAAGGTGGAGCATATACACCAGAAATAGCAAAAGAAGGATTTAACTTTTCAAAAGATTCAGAAGAAGTGTATAAATTAAAAGGTAAACTAAAATTAGCAGTACAGGGCCAAAGATTTAATATGGAAAAAATTTATATAGAATTAAAAAAATTATTTGCATTAAGAAAAAGCTATTTAGCAATTCCTATAAAAAACATACAAGAAAAAGTTGTGGAAATTACAAAATATGATTTGTATGATCAAATGACTGTTGAAGAAGTAGAAAGTGCAATTGTTCAAGTAAACGATACAGAAAAATTCAAAAGAGCAATATTAAATACGAATTTAACAAGCTTTCTTGAAAGAGGAGACAATAACTTAAGAAATGGATTACCTTTACCATTTCCAATATTAACAAGTGTATTTAAAGGTATAAGAAAAGGAGAAACAATGGCATATGCAATGCCATCAAACTCAGGTAAAAGTAGATTCACAATAGACATAGCAGCACATGTGGCATTAGTACACAAAAAGAAAGTATTAATTATATCAAATGAAATGTCAGAAGAAAAAATGAGATTATGTTTAATAACAACAATAATAAATAACAAAGAAATACAAAAATTACATGGACAAGAACTATCTAAAACAGAAGGAGAATTGCTAGAATTTAAATTTAAGGCAGATAACCCTAAAGAAACAGAAGTTGATGAAAATGGATTTATAATAAGAAAACCAGAAGAAAAGCAAGGAGATTTTGTTAAAAGATTAACAGAAGAATCAGAAGAATTTAGAAAAACTATTGCAGTTACAGAATGGGCAAACAAAGAAATAGAAAATTCGATTTATTTTATAAACATAACAGACCACACAAATGACGAACTAAAAAAAGTAATAATGAACTATTACTACAAAGAACAAATAGAATATGTATTTTATGATACATTAAAAACAGATACAGCTAATATAGGGATAGGAGAGGAACTAAAGAAAACAGCAACTATACTTTCTAACTTAGCTCAAAACTTTAATATATACATATGTTCTACACTACAATTAGCAGAAAGTGCAACACTTCCTGTTAACTTAAATGTAAATGATTTAGCTGTTAGTAGAACAGTAAAAGAAGTTTTAGATACATTATGCTTAATAAAACAAATTAATAGAGACACATTACAAAATTATGAATATTCTTTAAATGAAGTTGACACAAAATTCTTTGATTTAAAGAAATATGATGATCCAGATGTTAGATATTATGCATGTGTAGTTGATAAAAACAGAGCTGGAGCAAAGCCAACATTACTGTTTAGATTAAATTTGGCCTATAATGTATGGGAAGAACTTCGGATACTTAAGATTAAAACAAAATAATCAATAAAATAAAAGTACTTAGAAAGCTTGATTAAATAGGCTTTTTAGGTACTTGATTTTAACAATAAAGGAAGGTACAATGGAAAAAATAATAGATTTTATAAAAAGTCATATAAAACAAGTAAAAATTATAGGTATAGTAATTGCTATTTTACTTATAACAATTGTTTCTGTTACATTAATAATAAAAGAAAATGAAAAACAAAAATATGTATCTTATAATGGGAAGAATATAAATGAGAAGAAATATCCAGGATATAAAGAACAAATAGATAAATTAAAAGAAGAACATCCAAATTGGACATTTACACTATTTTATACAAAATTAGAATGGAATGATGTGATAGCAAATGAAGGACATAAAGATAATGTGAAGTACCCATTAAATTTAATACCAGACTCTTCAAAATATCCAGATGATTGGAAATGTGAAACAGATAAAGACAAAACCTTTGATAATGGAACATGGTTATGTGCATCAGACAAAGCTATAAAATATGAAATGGATCCAAGGAATATTTTAAAAGATGATGAGATTTTTCAGTTTTTAGAATTAAAATATACAAATGGAGCTCAAACAGAAAAAGGGATAAAAACAATAACTGAGGAAACATTTTTAAGTGGAGATGAAATAGCGAAAACATTAATAAAAGCAGGAAAAAAAGCAGGAGTAGATCCGTATTTTATAACAGCTAGATTAATTCAAGAACAAGGGAAAAAAGGAACAGTTTTGTCAAGAGGCTATGAATATGAAGAAAAAACAGTATATAATCCATTTAATATAAAAGCAAGTGGAAATTCTCAAAGCGAGATAATAGAAAATGCTGCTAAATATGCATATGAACAAGACTGGGATACTCTAGAAAAAGGTCTTTTAGGTGGAGTTGAATTTGTAAAAGAAGGCTATATAAATAAAGGACAAAATACATTGTATTTACAAAAGTTTGATGTAGTAAAACAAGATGGAAAATTATATACAAATCAATATATGCAAAATTTACTTGCAGCTACATCAGAAGCATCAAATATGAGAAAAATTTATGATAATTCTAATTCAACTGATACAAATTTAAACTTTATAATACCTTTATATGAAAAAATGCCAGAAAAAGCAGAGGAAAGATAATATAACTTTATGAAAGGAGAAAAGCATATTAATATATGGAAAAATATCAAGAAATAGAAAAAAGTATTGTAACAACATATCGTAAAAGAATATGGAGCAAATTTATAAAAGGTGTAAAAGAATTTGAAATGGTTCAAGAAGGGGATAAAATAGCAGTATGTATTTCAGGTGGTAAAGACTCAATGCTACTTGCTAAATGTTTACAAGAGCTTAAAAAACATAGAAAGGTTAATTTTGGACTAGTTTTTCTTGTAATGGATCCAGGATATAATGAGAGAAACAGACAAAAAATTATAGATAACGCTAAAATTTTAAATATTCCTATAACTATTTTTGAAAGCAATATATTTGAAGTTGTAGATAAAATAGATGACCACCCATGCTATGTTTGTGCAAGAATGAGAAGAGGGTATTTATATAAAAAGGCCAAAGAACTAGGTTGCAATAAAATAGCTTTAGGGCATCATTTTGATGATGTAATAGAAACTATTTTAATGGGAATGCTTTATGGAGCACAAATGCAAACAATGATGCCAAAACTTCATAGTACATATCATGAAGGAATGGAATTAATAAGACCACTTTATTATGTAAAAGAAGCGGATATAATAAGATGGAGAGATAGAAATAATTTAGAATTTATACAATGTGCATGTAAGGTTACTGAAAAACGCGCAGATGATGAGAATGGCTCTAAAAGAGCGGAAATAAAGGAACTTATACAACAATTAAGAAGTGTTTATGATAAGGTAGATATGAACATCTATGGAAGTACTAAAAATGTTAACTTAAATACATTAATTTCTTATACAAAAGATGGAGAATCACACCATTTTATGGATGACTATGATAAAAAGAAATAAGAAGATATACAAGAACTAAAAATAAACTCTATTCATAAAATATAAAAAATGAAAGGAGTTTATTTTTTATGGATTATGAATTAATGATGAATGGAAATGTAAAAATAGGACAAAAAGCACCGGATTTTACAGCAGATACAACATTTGGTACAGTCAATTTAGAAAATTATAAAGGAAAATGGGTGGTACTATTTTCACATCCAGGAGATTTTACACCAGTATGCACAACAGAAATGATAGCATTTACAAAAGCACATACATACTTTAAACAAATAAATACGGAATTATTGGGTTTAAGTGTAGATAGCAATCCATCACATTTAGCATGGGTATATGATATATATTATAGAACAGGAGTTCAAATATCATTTCCTATAATTGCAGATAGGAATGGTGAAATAGCGAGAAAATATGGAATGATTGCAAGTGATATAAGTAATAGTCAAACAGTAAGAAATGTATTTATAATAGATGATAAACAAATAGTAAGAACAATTTTAATATATCCAATGAATGTTGGAAGATTTATCCCTGAAATACTAAGAGTTGTTAGAGCATTACAAGTGGCAGATTGTACAAAAGGATCAACTCCTGCAAACTGGATGCCATACAATCCTGTTATTGTACCAATTCCAAAAACATATGATAGCTTAAAAACTAGAGTAGATGAAATTCAAAAAAATCGAAATGGAATAAGTTGGTATCTAAGCTTTAAAGAGCCAGAGACTAAATGCATACAAGAACAAAATTGTAATACTATAGAAAAAGAGAATAAATAAAATAAAATTTCACACAATATAAGTATGGACAGTTTTTGTCCAAATACTCTTAAAATGTGGAGGTATAAAATGGAAAAGAATCAAGAAATCAATTGTACAGTAACAAGTTGTAGATTTAATAATGGTAAAGATTTTAAATGCACATTACAATCAATAAATGTAGAACCAATAGAAGACTGTGACACTTGTAGCCCTGATGAATCAATGTGTGGAAGTTATGAATCAAGATGAATAATTAAAAAAATTACTTGACATATTATAAAAATAGAAATAAAATGAATGCAGTAAAAACAATGAAAGAGAGGAATGATAATATGTTAGTAACAACAAAAGAAATGTTTGAAAAATCAATGAAAGAAGGATATGCAATAGGGGCATTTAATGTTAACAACATGGAAATAATACAAGGAATAATGGATGCAGCAGCAGAAAGCAAATCACCAGTTATATTACAAGCTTCATCTAGTGCTATAAAATATGCAAGAGTAGGTTATTTAATGAAAATGGTAGAAGCAGCTGTAGAAGAACACCCAGAAGTTCCAGTAGCAATACACTTAGACCATGGACCAGATTTTGAAACAGCTAAAATGTGTATAGATAACGGATTTACATCTGTTATGATAGATGGTTCAAAATATGATTTTGAAGAAAATGTAGCATTAACAAAAAAAGTTGTTGATTATGCACATTCTAAAGGTGTTGTTGTAGAAGCGGAACTAGGAAAATTAGCCGGAATTGAAGATGATGTAAATGTATCATCAGATGATGCAATGTATACAGACCCTGCACAAGCAGAAGAATTTGTAAAAAGAACAGGTTGTGATTCATTAGCAATAGCAATTGGAACAAGCCATGGAGCTTACAAATTTAAAGGTGAAGCTAAATTAAGATTTGATATACTAAAAGAAATAAAAGAAAGAATTCCAAATACTCCAATAGTATTACATGGAGCTTCAACAGTTATTCCTGAATTAGTACAAATGTGCAACGAGTATGGTGGAAATATACCTGGAGCAAAAGGCGTACCAGATGAAATATTACATGAAGCAAGTAAATCAGGCGTATCAAAAATAAATGTAGATACAGATTTAAGATTAGCAATGACAGCTGGAATAAGAAAAGAACTTACAGAAAATCCAAGTGTTTTTGATCCAAGAAAATATTTAGGACCTGCAAGAGAATTAATAAAAGAAACAGTAGAACACAAAATGAAAGATGTTTTCGGTTCAAGTAATAAAATCTAGAAAGTAAAATTTTATACTAAAAACAGAAATGAGACTAAAACGTTAAACAAAATGTTTAATACTTTAGTCTCATTTATTTTTAAAACTAATATTGTTTATTTTTTAAATTAGCGGAAATTTGTCTTTGAGCATCTCTTTTAGCCATATCTTGTCTTTTATCATAAAGTTTTTTACCTTTTCCAATACCAAGTTCTAATTTTACCAAACTGCCTTTAAAATATAAACTAATAGGAACTAAACTATATCCTTTTTGTTTAGTTAAGCCTATTAATTTATTTATTTCTCTTCTATTAAGTAATAATTTTCTATTGCGTAAAGGATCTTTGTTAAAAATATTTCCGTGTTCATATGGACTTATATGCATACCTAAAACAAAAACTTCTCCATTTTTTATCATAGCATATGAGTCTTTTAAATTGACTTTTCCGTTTCTAATTGATTTTATTTCAGTACCTGATAACACAATACCAGTTTCTATTTTGTCTTCAATATTATAATTATGATAAGCTGTAGGATTTTTAGCTATTAATTTTGTATTCATAATAATTCACCTTTCTAAAATTCTAAAAACTATAAATTATTATAACACAAAAAAATTAAAAGTTAAATACAAAAATTAATCACGATCATCATAATTAGAAGAACGTATTTGAGAAGAGTAATACCAAACTAGGGCAACAATGGCTATTGCAGCTATCCCCATAATTAGCCAAGTCCAAGAAGTTGCAGTCATACCCATAAAAGTATTGGCTTCTGTTCCAGTAGATGTTCTAGTAGCTGTGTAGTTATTATTTGTAGACATTTTAGAATTATCTGAATTTGTCATATTTGAAGCCTTGTTTTCCATTTTGTTTTCTACTTTATTCCCACCATTTTCTATGTTGTTAGTTATATTTTTAGCACCATCAGTAACACCTTTAGCAGCATTTTCAACAGCATTTTCTGCTCCACCAACTACATTTCTTACACCATTTGCAGCATCTTGAACCATATTTCCACCATCATTTGCAAAACAAACAGTAAAAGAAAAAATCATGGAAATAATAATAGCAATACTAATTCCTATTTTTTTGTTCATAAAAATTCCTCCTATTAAAAAATTGAAATATTATTTTTCAGATAAAGAAAAATAAATACTATTAATAGTATTTAAAAAATTGGACAAAATATACATGAAAAAATTAAAAAATAAAAGCCCTAATATGTTTAGAGCCTTTATGTATATGATTTTATCTTTTTAATCTAATTAATATTGCTATAGCAAGTAAAACTAATAAAACACCAATTACAATTAAAAGAATATTTAAAATATTTGACAAACTTAATTCATTATCAGAAGATGATAGTGTTGAAACTTTAGCTGATGGTGAAGATTCATTAGTTGAAGTGCTATTATCTGTTGATGTAGAGTTGTTTGTGCTATTTGAAGAATTATCAGTATTTGTATTTTCATCAGTACTTGAATTATTTGATGTATCATTTGATGTATTTGAGTCATTTGATGTGTTATTGCTATTAGATGTGTTATTACCATTATTTGAAAGACTGCTTGTTAAATCATCGTCTGTTAAATTTAAATCAACTGCATAGCAACAGTTAAAACCTAAAAATAAAGCTATAATAGCTATTATTGTAATTACTCTTATGTTTTTTAATTTTGTCATTTTAAAACCTCCATTTGAAAAAATTTCATTTCTTTTGTTTATGATATTATTATAATAACACAAACAAAATTCGATGTCTAGTAAAAATTAAGAAAAAATAAATAGTAATTAGGATATAACTATGATAGAATGACAATGGAAAGGGAGGAGAAAAATGGGAATAACAGTTTTAAAATGTGAAAATTTAAATAAAAATTTCGGCAAAAAACAAATTTTAAAAAATGTATCATTTGAAATAGAAGAAGGTGACATATTAGGATTTATAGGACCAAATGGTGCACGGAAAAACGACAACAATAAAATTAATACTAGGCCTTCAAAGTATAACAAGTGGCAAAGTTGTAATAAATGGATTTAATATAAAAAAAGACTTTACGAAGGCAATTAGCAAAGTAGGAGCAATTGTTGAAAGCCCTGATATGTACATGTACTTATCAGGATATGAAAATCTAAAATTAATAGCAAACTTATATGAGGGAATAGACAAAAAAAGAATTGATGAAGTGGTAAGGTTGGTAAAGCTAGATGCAAGAATACATGATAAGGTATCCAAATATTCTCTTGGAATGAGACAAAGACTTGGCATAGCTCAAGCAATATTACATAAGCCATCATTATTAATATTAGATGAACCAACAAATGGATTAGATCCTGAGGGAATAAAAGAAATGAGGGAGCTTTTACTAGAACTTGCCAAAAAAGAAAAAATGGCAATATTAATCTCTAGTCATAATTTAGCCGAACTTGATAATTTATGTAATAAAGTTTGTATAATTAAAAATGGAAGTATTATTGAAACAAGTGATATAACAAAAATAAAAAATAATGCTGAATATAAGATATTTGAAGTAAGTAATGCTGACAAAATAACAAATTATATAAAAGATGCAATTGTTATAGATAATGGACATTTTAAATTAGATGCAAAAAAAGAAGAAATACCTGACATTGTATATTCACTTGTACAAAAAGGATTTTTAATTTATGGGATAAAAGAAGAAGAAAGGACACTAGAACAAGCGTTCTTAGAAAAGACAGGAGGTAATATAATTGAATAATTTAATAAAAAATGAATTAACAAAAATTTTTAAAAAGAAAAGTATATATATAACATTATTTGTAATACTAGGATTTATAATATTAACAAATTGTATATATAAATATTTTTATAATAATTCTATATCATATTATGATGATAATTATATAGATTATGCAAAACAAGAAATATCTAAATTAGATCCTAATAATCCAAGTGATACAAATACATACATAAGTTTAAAAACAGAAATTGATGTATATGAATTAGCAAAAAAATATAATAAAGATGACTGGCAAACACAAATAATAAATAGTAATGTTGGTACATATATAAATGAAAGAAATACATATTTATATGGTGAAGCAAAAGATACAAAAAAGGCTGAAGAAGTAAATAAAAAAATAGAAGAAATAATTGGAAAGCTGGATAATAATGATTGGAAGTATTTTGCAAATGATGAAGTGAAGAAGCTAGAAGAAAATCTAAAGGCTTTAGAAGAACAAAAAAATAATATAGAAGATAAGCAAGAATTAGATGATTTAAACCAATCAATAGAACTTGCTAAAATTGATTTAGAAGCGGCAAGATATAGAGTAGACAAAGATATAAAATATGGAAATGATTATCTAAATATAGCCTTAGATGATTATCTAAGCAATTCCAAAACATTAGTTTCGAATAAAAAAGATAAAAAATTATCATTTGAAGAACAAAAAGAATATAATCAAAGTCTAGAAAACAAAGAAGTAAGTAAATATATAATAGAAAGTAAACAAGATGTAAATAAGGCAAATGATGTGAGAGGAATATTAAAAAACTTTTTTGATGAATATGGCTTGTTTATAATTGTATTAGTTGTAATGATAGCTGGAACAATTGTAAGTGAAGAATTTAATAAAGGAACTATAAAACTCTTATTAGTTAAGCCATATAGTAGAAACAAAATATTGTTCGCTAAGTTCGTAACAGTATTAATTATAACAGCATTTGCTATTGTTTCAGTAATACTAATGGAACTAATTGTAGGTAGCATTATATTTGGAACTAGTAGTCTTAGCATACCTGTGGTACAATATAACTTTAATACACATGCATTAGAACATATGAATATATTTAAGTACTTAAGTTTAAATGTACTGGCGCAATTACCAATAGTGGTATTACTTGCAACACTTGCATTTAGTTTTAGCACATTATTTACAAATTCAGCTGTATCAATAGCATTACCATTGTTAGGATATATGAGTGCTAGCACAATAAATTTATTAGCTGTGCATTATAATATCAAATTCATAAAATATTTTGTAACACCAAATTGGGATTTAGGCCAATATTTATTTGGAAAGTTACCAATGTTGGAAGGAATGACAAGAAATTTCTCAATAATAATATGTTTAATTTATTTTGCAATAATGATTAGTACAACATTTACTGTATTTAAAAGAAAAAATATTAAAAATATATAATATATTTAAAAATAAATTTGTAATTTTTTTGTAAAATAGGAGAAATTTAAAAAAGTTTGTGATATAATATACAAAAATAAAAATGGAGTTGAGAAAATTGACAGATAAAGAGCTAAAGATGTTTATAACAAACTTAATTAATGAAAAAGTTAATGAAAATGAAAATTTTATAAGATATACCTTTTATGAATTAAGGGTAAAATATAATTTGACTGAAAAAGAAGTTGATGAAACTTTAAGAATGAGTAGAAATTATTTTGAAAATAAGGATTATGATGTATATTTTACAAATGCTAAATATATGATTGGAAGTGAAGAAAAAATAGTTCAACCCAACGAATTGATGATAGCAATAAAATAAATTCTTAAATAATTTTTGCTTTGGTCCTTTGTTTCTAAAAGAAATAAAGGACTTATTTATTATAACGCATAAATAAGAAAAAAGGTGAGAATAGATGTTTAAATTACATTCAGAATATAAACCAACAGGAGACCAACCACAGGCAATTGAATATTTATCAAAAGGCATAGAAGAAGGAAAAAAATACCAAACACTTTTAGGAGTTACAGGCTCAGGAAAAACATTTACAATGGCGAACATAATACAAAAAGTTCAAAGACCAACACTTGTTTTAGCGCATAACAAAACATTAGCAGGGCAACTTTACAGTGAATTTAAAGAATTTTTCCCTGAAAATAATGTTGAGTATTTTGTATCCTATTATGATTATTATCAACCGGAAAGTTATATTCCTTCAACAGACACATATATAGAAAAAGATTCATCAATTAATGATGAAATAGATAAATTAAGACATTCAGCGACACTATCTTTATTTGAAACAAGAGATGTAATTATAGTTGCATCTGTTTCATGTATATATGGTTTAGGAGATCCGATAGACTACCAAGAAATGATGTTATCATTAAGACCAGGTATGCAAAAGTCAAGGAATGAAGTTTTAAAAAAGTTGATAAGCATGCAATATACAAGAAATGAGATAGATTTTCAAAGAGGAACTTTTAGAGCTAAAGGTGATATTGTTGAAATTTATCCATCAGACCAGTCCGAAACAGCTGTGAGAGTTGAATTTTGGGGAGACGAAATTGAAAAAATAACTCAAATAAATCCACTAACAGGAAAACCAATAGGAACAAGAAGACATATATTAATATCACCAGCATCACACTATGTAACAACAAAGGAAAAGATGGATAGAGCTATTGTTACAATTGAGCAAGAGATGGAGGAAAGAGTTAAATATTTTAAATCTCAGAATAAGTTAATTGAGGCCCAAAGAATAGAGGAAAGAACTAATTTTGATATAGAAATGATGAAAGAAACAGGGTTCTGTTCTGGAATAGAAAACTACTCAAGACATATAAGTGGAAGACCAGAGGGTAGCCCACCATATACATTGTTTGATTATTTTCCAGATGATTTTCTATTATTAATTGATGAATCACATGCAACAATACCTCAAGTAAGAGCAATGTATAATGGTGATAGAGCAAGAAAAGAGTCACTTGTGAATTATGGATTTCGTTTACCATCAGCCTTTGACAATAGACCATTAACATTTAAAGAATTTGAAGAAAGAATAAATCAGGTTGTATTTGTAAGTGCAACTCCAGCTGATTATGAAAAAGAGCATAGCAAGGATAATGTCGTAGAACAAATTATAAGACCTACAGGACTATTAGATCCTAAAATAGAAGTAAAACCAGTTACAAATCAAATTGATGATTTAATAGAACAAATTAGAATAAGAGTTGAAAGAAAAGAAAGAGTATTAGTTACAACTTTAACAAAGAAGATGGCAGAAGATTTAACAGAATATTTAAAAAGTTTGGACATAAAAGTAAATTATATGCATTCAGATACTAAGGCATTAGAGAGAATGGAGATTATACGTAATTTAAGACTTGGAGAATTTGATGTTTTAGTTGGAATAAACTTGTTAAGAGAAGGACTAGACATTCCTGAAGTTTCACTAGTTGCTATTCTAGATGCAGACAAAGAAGGATTTTTACGTTCAGAAAGATCTTTAATTCAAACAATAGGTCGTGCAGCAAGAAATACAGATGGAACAGTAATTATGTATGCAGATGAACTAACAGACAGTATGGATAAAGCAATAACAGAAACAAACAGAAGAAGAAAAATACAACAAGAGTATAATGAAAAACATGGAATAACACCAAAAACTATAAGTAAATCAGTAAGAGAAACTATTGCAATAACAAATGTTGAAGATATAGGCGTAGAATATAAATTAGAAAAAAATGAGAACATTAAAGAAGTTATTGCAGGCCTAACAGATGAAATGTTAAAATATGCTGCAAATATGGAATTTGAAAAGGCAGCAGAACTTCGCGATAAAATAAAAGAACTAGAAAAATTAGTATAGCATAAATATAAAAACATACATATCATATATCAGGTGATGTGTATGTTTTTTAAATCATTAAAAGAATTGTATGAAGATGCAAAAAATATAAAAAGTAAAGATCCTGCATGTAAAAATATATTAGAAGTAATCATATTGTATCCGGGTTTTCACATACTGGTATTCCACAAAATTGCACATTTTTTATATAAACATAAATTATTATTTATAGCTAGATTAATATCACAGATAGGTAGATTTTTTACAGGTATTGAAATACATCCAGGAGCAGAAATTGGAAGAAAACTATTTATAGACCATGGAATGGGAATAGTAATTGGAGAAACAGCAACAGTTGGAAATAATTGTACAATTTATCATAATTCAACACTTGGTGGAACAGGAAAAGACAAATATAAAAGACACCCAGATTTAGGAAACAATGTGATGGTAGGCGCAGGAAGTAAAGTTTTAGGTCCGATAAAAATTGGTGATAATGTAAAAATAGGAGCAAATGCAGTGGTTCTTACAAATATACCTAGTAATACCACAGTAATTCAATTTAATAAAATAATAGACAAAAAAGTAAAATAAGAAAAAACGGGAAATTAAAAACTTCCCGTTTAAAAATTTATTATTCTTCAATTTTTGTTGCTTCAACTTCTGTTGTAAATCCTGCATATTTAGAATCTCCAAATCCAAGAATTAGGTAAAATACAAATGGAACCATAATTAGCCCAACTGTAAATCCTGTAGATTTGTTAAAAGCTTTTGCAAGATTAATTATTTGGTATAAAGACATTACCGCAATTGCAATTGTTACAAAAATATTTATGATTGGAATAAGTAGACCTATGTATAAAAGAACAAGCCATGGTGACATACCAGAGATTTTGTATAAAATGGCAATGTTGTAGAATGGTATGATAGATTTCCAACCTTTTTCACCAGCTTTTGTGAAAACTTTCCACATAGCAATAATTTGAACAACTGCTATTGCTATAGCAACAATCATTATAACTCCGAAAAAAGCACCTAAAATTGCGCCAATTCCTGTAGCTGTAGTTGTTGAGATGGAATCTCCATAGTTTCTTGCGTATGGTGAAATGTCGTAACTGTAATCATAATTGTACATAATAATCCCTCCTTTTATTTTATATAATTATTTTTACATTTTTCGACGCAAAAGTCAATAAAAATTGGAGAGATTTTAATTATATATTTCATAGGTTATTATTAATACAAGGAATTCCTTGATATATAAGCTTTGAATGAAATGACGAATGTACATGGAGAAATTTAGGAAATTCTAATTTTGTTTATATTGTTTTTTGAAAGTAATTGTTATATAATACCAAAGAAGCAAATAAAAGTAATAATAGAAAATATAAAACAAGGAATGCTAAAACAGACCTTGAGAAAGGAATTTAAAATGGAATATAAAAATAAAAAATTAGAAGAATTTAATAATTATATAAGATTTAGAAAAATAGCAATAATAGGATTAGGAGTAAGCAATATACCATTAATAGATTACATGTATGAGAAAAAAGCAACAGTAACAGTATTTGATGACAGAGAAGAAAAAGATATAAATCCTAAAATCATGAAAAAGATAAAAGAATATAAATTCAATTATTATTTTGGAAAAGATAATTTAAAACATTTAGATAATTTCGATATAATCTTCCGTTCACCAAGTTGTTTACCAACAAAACCAGAACTAGTTCAAGCAGTAGAAAAAGGAGCACTAGTAACAACAGAAATCGAAATGCTAATGAAAATGTGCCCATGTAAAATAATAGGAGTTACAGGAAGTGATGGAAAAACAACAACAACAAGCCTAATACATGCAATTTTAAATAAAGCAGGATATACAACATATTTAGGTGGAAATATTGGAACACCATTATTTACAAAACTACCAGAAATGAAGCCAGAAGATATTGTTGTTTTAGAGTTAAGTAGCTTTCAATTAATGGGTATGAAAATAAGCCCACATATAAGTGTAATAACAAACATAACTCCAAACCACTTAAACATTCACAAAGATTACCAAGAATACATTGATAGCAAAAAAAATATTTTTAAATATCAAAATGAAAATGATATATTAGTTTTAAATAATGATAATGAAATAACTAAAAGTTGTGTAAAAGAGGCAAACGGAAAAGTTATTTTATTTAGTGGAAAAGAAAAATTAGATAATGGATTTATTGTTGACAATAATATAATAAAAAAATGCGAAGATGGTATAAGAAAGCATATATTAGATGCGAAAGAAGTAATTTTAAGAGGCGAGCATAATTATGAAAACATTGCTACAGCCTTTGCAGCAACTGAAAGCCTAGTGGATTTAGATTTGGCTACAGAAGCGGTAAAAGAATTTAAACCAGTAGAACATAGACTAGAATTTGTAAGAAAAATTGATGATGTGAAATGGTATAATGATTCTGTAAGTTCATCACCAACAAGAACAATTGCAGGACTTAAATCATTTGATGAAGAGATTGTATTAATAGCAGGTGGATATGATAAAAATCTAGATTATACACCAATTGCAAAACCTATAGTACAAAAAGTAAAAGCACTAATCCTATTGGGTCAAACATCAGGGAAAATTTTTGAAGCAGTAAAAAAAGAATTAGAAATAGAAAAAAAGGAACTTCCTATATATATGTGTAATTCTTTGGAAGAAACAGTTAATCTTGCAAAAAAATTAGCCAAACCACAACAAATAGTTCTATTTTCTCCTGCAAGTGCAAGTTTTGACTTATTTAAAAATTTTGCAGATAGGGGAGAAAAATTTAAAAATTTAGTAAACAAATTATAAAAATCACAAAATATGAAAATCTCCATATTATATATAAAATAATAAGGAGGTTTTTTATAATGGAACAAAATCAATCAATTGATGAATACATAAGAAGTATTTTAGGATATCCAAGTATGAATATGGTTACAAATAATAATATGAACTATATGAGAAATGATGTAGAACAAATGCAATATGAGATGCCAAATGAAAATAAAGAACTTGAATCGTATTATCCTGAAATATATAAAATTGTATATCCAATGATAAACAAGAGGTGTTCACAGATTTCAGAACCAATAACCCAAAACTTAATAAATGAAATTACAAATGAAATATATAGCTCTATAGAAGTGAGCACACCAATAAAAGTCAATATAAATTTACAAAATCAAGTACAAGAAGTTAATAATAGAAACAACAGAAAGCAAATATCTGAAAGTGAAAATACAAAAAAAGAAAATAGGGGAGATGATAGGCAAACAGGAAATAGTACATTAAATGATTTAATTAGGATTTTAATTTTAAGAGAATTGCTTGCAAGACCTGGTAGACCACCAAGACCTCGTCCACCATTTCCTGGACCACGGTGGAGCACCACGGAAGGCCACCTTTTCCTGGTCCAGGACCAAGACCACCAATGAGACCTAGATTTTTTAATGAAATGGACATTTATGAAAATACATTTTGAATATATTATGCAAATATTTTATGAAAAGCTGTACAAAATATCCTAAATATGTTAAAATAGAAATAGTCTGAAAATAAGGAGAGATAAGATATATGCCAGGATATGTAATTCATATAGCTACAGCACAAGAATATTTGAAAAAACATGAAAAAGAATATTCAATAGATTTTATAAGAGGAACTATAAAACCTGACTTGACTGATGATAAATCAAAAACCCATTATGGAAAATCACCAGCTTACACAAGTTTAAATGCATTTGCAAATAATAATAAAATAGATACAGATTTCAACAAAGGTTTTTTCTTACATCTAGTTACAGATTATCTTTTTTATAATAAATATTTAGAAAAACTAGAAAAGCCACAGCTTTATTATGATTATGACTTCACAAATAAACCCTTGAAAGAAAAGTATAATGTTGAGTTATTAGAAGAAATAAAAGATAAAGTATTTTTTGAAACTGGAGAGCCACAGATACTAACTTTTGAATTAGCATGTAAAGTAATAGATGAAATATCAGCAATGGATTTAGATGAAATTTATAATGAAGCAAAAAGAAATTATAATAAATGGAATAAATATAAAAAATTAGTATAAGGGGGAAAATGGAATATGATAGCTTGTTTTCGCGGTGCATATGATGTACTAAGAGCAAAAGACCTAGAAGAATTAGATAAACAAATTCAAGTAGCAAAAGATAAGGGTGCAGAATGTGTAGGATTAGCAATATATGATGATAACTTATGTGAAGCGTTAGGGTTAGGAAAGCCACTAAAAAATGTAGAAGAGAGAATGAAAATAATGGAACAAATAATAGGTATTGACTTTGTTTTCAAGATTTCCACTTTACAAAAAGATATGGTAGATGAAAGTGCCAAAAAAGCGTATAGAATGTATGATTATTATAAAAAATTAGAAAACGGCAAAAGTAAAGTAAAAAATAAAAAATTCAAATTAGGATACGCACCGGGAACATATGATTTATTTCATGCAGGACATTTAGAAAATTTATTATTAGCTGCAAAAGATTGTGAAAAGCTAATTGTTGGAGTAAAATCAGATGAACTAGTTCAAGAGCATAAAAATAGAGAACCAGTTATATCTGCTGATGAAAGAATGGAAATATTAAGACATTTCAAATTTGTAGATGGGGTATATAAATATTATGTGCGTGATCCACATGTAGCATTAGACTACATAAAGGATAGATATAAAGAAAAGGTAGAAGCAATTTATTTAGGCTCTGACTTAAAAAAGGATTTTTCATATATAGAGGATGTAAATATTGTGTATACACCTAGAGACGATAAAAAAATGAAAGAACGTTCAACTACAAAATATAGGTTACTATATTTAAGTAATGAAAAGAATAAGAAGTATAAAGGTGAAGTAAAACAAAACATAAAAAAGAACAAGGAAGTTGATAAAAACGAATATATAGATGAAAGATAGGAAAAATTAATTTTTCTATCTTTTTCTTTTTGGCTAAAAAATAAAAATAAATCAAACACAAATAAAATATATAAAAATAAGGCGGATATTAATTCGTCTTATTACATATATTAATATAGTAGGGAGGAGAAAATGATTTTTGATATGTCATATTGGACAAGAGTAGGAAGAAGAATTTTATATGTAATTTTATTATTTTTAGGGCTGTGTGTAAGTATCAAATTAGCAGTTTTTTATATGCCGTTTTTAGTTGCATTTATAATATCATTAATGATAGAACCTGCAATAAAATGGATAATGCGAAGATTTAAACTTACAAGAAAGACAAGCTCCATTATAATATTTTTAATTGCTTTAATACTTATTATAGGAACATTAACCTGGCTAATAGCTACTCTCTTTGCTGAATCTTCTAACCTTTTACAAAGTTTAAATGACTATATAGACAAAGCATACATACAAGTGCAAAAACTAATTACATCATTAAATTTTGATAAAATAAAAATGTCAAATGAAATAATAGGAGTTATTCAAAACTCAACAGGAGATATGATAACAACAATTTCAAATTGGGTAAGAAGCATGTTAACAGGATTAATAGAGTTTGTAACAAGCATACCTTCAATTGCAATATGTGTTGGGATAACAGTAATTGCATTATATTTTATTTGTGTTGATAAAATATATATATTAGATCAAATAGAACATCATCTGCCAAAAGTTTGGGTAAGAAAACTTGGAAATCATATGAGAGATTTAATAAGTACATTAGGTGGATATTTAAAAGCAGAGGCAACATTAATACTAGTTTCTTTTATAATTTCATTAATCGGGTTATATATACTAGAATTTCTAAAATTTAATGTAACATATCCTTTACTTATGGCACTTTTTATAGGTTTTGTAGATGCTTTGCCTATTTTACGGTTCTGGAACTGTAATGATCCCGTGGGCTGTAATTTCAGCAATTAATGGTGATTTCAATCTTGGAATTGCAATAATAGTTTTGTTAATAATAATGTCAATTTTAAGACAAATATTGGAGCCTAAATTAGTTAGCAAAAATATAGGAGTACATCCAATATTTACATTAATTGCAATGTATACAGGATTTAAATTTATTGGAATAATGGGACTTTTAATTGGTCCAATAGTTTTAATTATATTTAAAAATATTTTTGCAAGTTTAATAGATGGGGGAGTATTTAAAACTATATTTGATAGAAGATAAAAAGCAGTAAAGGGAATAACCCATACTGCTTTTATTTATCATATTCATATGATTTTAAAGTTTTAGCAATTAATGATTTTAATTTATTACTTTCTAAGTATTTAGTAATATCATAATTCATATATGATAATTTATCTCCTCTTTGAAAATATTTAGGATGCCTTTGTGACAACATATATAATTGGTCACAATATTCAAGAGCATCTGTTGATTCACTTTCTCTTAAAAGTCTACGATATGCTTCATCTATACTAAAAAAACTAATTATAACTCTGCTAGACTCTTTGTCATCAATTCTTGCTTCACAGAAAAAAGGTGAGATTTTACGAATTTTTTCAACTAAATTTGAAACATTTTCATCTGTCTCGTCTTTAGGAAGTTCTAACTGTTCTATAGATTTTCCAGCCATTTTTGTATGTGCTGCATAACCATAGTTTCCTTTTTGATATTGGTCTCTTGTTTGTAATTGACATTCAATATCTCTTAGCAATGTTCTTAGAATTATTGTATTTGATCTATATCCGATTTACAGAAACTTTTTTATCTATAGGTTTTTGAACTATAGAAACTCCTAATTTTTTTAATCTTTCATCAGAATTAAATAAAGCAAATGCTTGTTTTGTAAGTATTGCGAGTTCAAGTTCATTTGGAATTTCAGTTTCATAATTTCTAATTAATTCTAAAAAGTTTGCGTTTGGATTGTTTAAATCATGAATATCGACCATATCATTTTCAATATTTTTTTCTTTTAATTCTTTTAACTTATTCTCAATATATGAAATAGAGTTGTCAAATTCTTCTAATATGTTTGTAGATTCTTTATGAAAAAGTGACTTTGTATGTAAAATTAATTCTCTACACTTTTCATAATACTCTTTTTTAGAAACTTCAAATTTATATTCTCTATTTTCAGGTAACGAAAATTCATCTTTTATTAACTTTTCACTAAATTCTTGCATTTGACTTAAAATTTGCTTGTTTTGTTCATATTGTTTTGCTAAAGCTGAAAGTTCTTTATCTTTAAAATTACACCTAAGAGGTGGTTTTTCAATAATTATTTTTAATGCAATATCATCAAATGAAGGTTTTATATCAAGACTTGAATTTTGTTCTTCGTCATAAATTACTTTGCTTTTATTTAGTCTTTTATTTAATTTTTTTTCTTTACTTTCAGGAGCTTTTATTCTATAAGGAATATAAAATTGTGATTCTGGATTTGATTTGTTTAATCCTAAAAGTATTGCTGCTATTACATTATGAATATAGCATAAGCTTTCTGCATTATTAGCTAATTTATTATATGATTCAAGATTTTGAGCTTTATATGTACTTTTTATTTCTTGTTCAGCTGTAGTATTAGAAAGTCTTTTTATTTTTAGACTTTCTTTAAAGTCATTAAACAATTGATTTCACTTCCGTTCTATTAATCTTAGCAATCACTATTTTAACATAAAATTGGAAAAATGTAAACCCATAAACTAATAATTCAAACGATACCAGAAGTAGGAATATAACTTTCATCAGGAGGATATACATATTCATCATTTGGCTTACTTACAGTTTCGATTTTTTCAACTTTAATTATTGGCATATCGCCATGATAATCTCCTTTTGTTATTTTTCCTGTTACAGATACCCAAGTATTGTCAGAAAAATCCTTTGATTTGTCATATTCACAAAGAAAACCTACAATAACACTTTGAAAATCTGAAGAAATAATCATATCTCTTGCTAGAACAAATTGATTTTCTTTCAAATCTAAAACACGATATATATAACCAGTAAAGAAAATTCTGGTACCAACATAGTCATCAATATTTTCATGAACTGTTTTTAATATATTTGTATAATTAGTTGTACTTATGTTACAAACTTTATTTTTATCAATACAAGCATTACCGACGTTTGCAAAGTTTTTAGCACCAAGAAAGATTTTAAATGTGACTATTATTGTAATAATTATTAGCAAAATTACCATACTTGCAAATATTATTTTGAATGTTTTACTTCCATTTATTTTAAAGTTATATACAAACATAAGAAGACTCCTTTCAAGTGTGATAATAAAATATATTAGAATATACAAAAAATATTCTAAAAAACTTGATAAAAAAAGATTTTAGTGATATAGTTACAAAGTGAAAAAATCTAAATATATAAAAAACATAAGAAGGGATTGAATTCAAAATGAACGTATTAAAAAAGATATTCAAATCATACAGCGAAAAGGAAGTAAAAAGGGTAATGCCAATAGTTAAGAAAATAAATGACCTTGAAGCTGAAATATCAAAATTAACAGATGCAGAATTAAGAAACAAAACAGATTATTTTAAGAAACAATTAAAAGAAGGAAAAACATTAGACGATATATTACCAGAAGCATTTGCAGTTGTAAGGGAAGCATCAAAAAGAGTATTAGGAATGAGACATTTTGATGTACAATTAATTGGTGGAATTATATTACACCAAGGTAGAATTGCTGAAATGAAAACAGGTGAAGGAAAAACATTAGTTGCAACATTACCAGTTTACTTAAATGCCTTAGAAGGTAAAGGAGTTCATGTAATTACAGTAAACGATTACTTAGCAAAAAGAGATAGTGAATGGATGGGGAAATTATATAAATTTCTAGGACTATCAGTAGGCCTTGTAGTAGCAGGAATGGAGCCAAAAGAAAAACAAGAAGCGTATAATGCAGACATTACATACGGAACTAATAACGAATTTGGATTTGATTATCTAAGAGATAATATGGTTATATATAAAGACCAACTTGTACAAAGAGGGTTAAATTACGCAATTGTCGATGAAATAGATAGTATATTAATAGACGAAGCTCGTACACCATTAATAATTTCAGGTCGTGCAAATGAATCATCTGATTTATACAAAAAGGCTGACAATTTTGTAAAAAGATTAACACCAAAAGTTATAGTTGAAGAAGATGTAAAAGATTTTGACCAAGCAGAAGACAATGAAAAATATGACTACATAGTAGACCTAAAAGCAAAATCAGCATCATTAACACAAAAAGGAATTAAAAAAGCTGAAGAAGCATTTGGATTGGAAAACTTTAATGATTTAGAAAACTCAACATTGGTACATCATGTAAACCAAGCCTTAAGAGCACATGGAGTAATGAAAAAAGACATAGATTACATAGTAAAAGATGGCGAAGTTCTAATTGTAGACGAATTTACAGGACGTATAATGTATGGTAGAAGATACAACAATGGTTTACATCAAGCAATAGAAGCAAAAGAAAATGTTAAAATTGCTGATGAATCAAAAACACTTGCAACAATCACATTCCAAAACTTCTTTAGAATGTATGAAAAATTATCAGGTATGACTGGTACTGCAATGACAGAAGAAGGAGAATTCCAAGAAATATATAACTTAGATGTAGTAGCAATACCAACAAATAAGCCAATGATAAGAAAAGATGAAAATGATGTAATTTATAAAAATGAAAAAGCAAAATTCAATGCAATTGTTGAAAGCATAAAAGAAAGTCATAAAAAAGGACAACCAGTTTTAGTTGGTACAGTATCAATTGAAAAATCAGAAAAACTTTCTAAGCTATTAAAACAAGAAGGAATAAAACATGAAGTATTAAATGCTAAATACCATGAAAAAGAAGCCGAAATAATTGCACAAGCTGGAAAATATGGAGCAGTTACAATAGCAACAAATATGGCAGGTCGTGGTACAGATATTATGCTTGGTGGAAACAGCGAATTTTTAGCTAAAGAAGAAATGAGAAGAAGCAAAGTTACACCAGAACTAATAGAAGAAGCAAACACATATTATGAAACAGATGACCAAGAAATATTAAAAGCTAGAGAACAATTTAACAAACTAGTTGAAAAATATGATGAACAAATAAAAGAAGAAAAACAAAAAGTAATCGATGCTGGTGGATTAAAAATAATAGGAACAGAAAGACACGAGTCTAGAAGAATTGATAACCAATTGCGTGGTCGTGCTGGGCGTCAAGGAGATATTGGTGAATCTAAATTCTATATAGGATTAGATGATGACTTAATGAAAATCTTCGGTGGAGATATGATTACTAAAGTTTACAATACATTAGGTGCAGATGAAAATATGCCAATTCAAAGCAAAATGATATCAAATGCTGTTGAAAATGCTCAAAAGAAAGTTGAAGGAAGAAACTTCAGTATTCGTAAAAATGTATTAAAATATGATGATGTTATGAATGCACAAAGAGAAATCATATATGCACAAAGAAGAGAAGTTTTAGATGGAGAAAATATACATGACAGTATAGTAAACATGGTAGAATTTGTTTGTGAAGCATTGCCTTCAATGTTTATAGAAGCTGAAAGCGGAGAATTAAATGTAGAATCATTAAACACTGAAATTGTAAATATTTTAGGAATAGAAATGATAGATTCTCTAAAAACTAATAAAAATAATCCTGAAAAAATAGTAGAAGAATTAAAAGAAAAAGCTTTAGAAATCTACAAACAAAAAGAAGAAGAAATTACATCAGAACAAATGAGAGAACTTGAAAGAGTTGTAATGCTAAAAGTTGTTGACGAAAAATGGATGAATCATATAGATAGCATGGATGAATTAAAAAACGGAATTGGACTTCGTGCATATGGTCAAAAAGATCCAGTTGTTCAATATCGTTTAGAAGGGTTTGATATGTTTGATGAAATGATAAATGACATTAAATTTGATGTAACAAAAATATTATTGCATATTAGACAACAAGGGGAAGCTAAAAGACAAGAAACAGTTAAAATTACTGGAGCTGCATTGGAAGCAATTCACAGTGTAGATGGTGGTGCTAAGATTGGAACAGATGTAGATAAAACTGTAAGAAATGAAGGACCAAAAGTAGGTAGAAATGAAAAATGCCCTTGCCGGATCACGGTAAGAAATATAAAAATTGTTGTGGAAAGAACCAATAACATTAGTATTTTTAATAGAGCTCTCTAATTTAGGGAGTTCTATTTGGCTATATAGAGTGAAAAGTTATGTAAATTTCAAGATAAAAAAGTTTGACAAATTTTTTAAAAAATTATATAATAGTCAAGTTGACAAAAAATAAAAAAGAAGGGAGAAAGAGAAATGGAACAAGAAGAAAACATACTAGGAAAAGAAAAAATAGGAAAATTAATTAGAAAATTCTCAATTCCTTGTATAATATCAATGTTGGTTAACTCGCTATATAACATAGTAGACCAGATATTCATAGGACAAGGTGTTGGATATTTAGGAAATGGAGCTACAAATGTAGTATTCCCATTAGTAATGATATGTTTAGCATTTTCACTAATGTTAGGAGATGGTGCATCAGCATATTTAAGTTTAAAATTAGGAGAAAAGAAAAAAGAAGAAGCAGAAAAAGGAATAGGAAATGGTGTATTGCTTTCAGCAATTGTATCAGTTATATTTTGTGCAATAACACTTATATTTTTACCACAATTTTTAAAATTATTTGGATGTACAGAAAACTTAAAAGACTATGCAATGGCTTATGGAAAAATTATTGCAATAGGTTTCCCATTCTCAATGGTAGGAACAACTTTAAACTCTATTATTAGAGCAGATGGAAGCCCTAAATACTCAATGATAAGCATGGTAAGTGGTGCAATATTAAATACAATATTAGATCCAATATTAATATTTGGATTTAAAATGGGAGTTGAAGGTGCAGCTATAGCAACAGTTGTAAGCCAGATCTTAACATTTATATTAAATGTTGCATATATAAAAAGATTTAAATCAATAAAATTATCAAAAGATAGTTTCAAACTAAAAGCTAGTGTATGCAGAAAAGTATCTGCATTAGGAATAAGCAGTTTTATAACACAAATGAGTATAGTATGTGTTATGACAGCTGAAAATAATTTACTTGGAAAATATGGAGCACAAAGTGAATTTGGAGCTGAAATTCCAATTACAGTATTAGGAATAGTTATGAAAATTAGCCAAATACTAAACAGTATAATTATAGGTATTGCAGCAGGTAGCCAACCAATAATCGGATATAATTATGGGGCTAAAAAATATGATAGAGTTAAACAAACTTTAAAAATAGTACTTGGATCAAGTGTAATAATAAGTACAATAGCATTTATATTATTCCAAACAATACCAGACAAATTAATATTAATATTTGGTAGTGGTGATGAAAATTATATGAAATTTGCTTGTTTAGCATTTAGAACATATTTAATGCTATGTATTGTAAACGGAGTTCAAATACCATCAGGAATATTCTTCCAAGCAATTGGAAAAAGTACAAAAAGTGCAATATTATCGCTTTCAAGACAAATTGTTATATTAATACCTGCAATGATAATTTTAAGCAGTAAATTTGGAATAATGGGTGTATTAAGTGCAGGACCAGTAGCAGATGGTATAGCATTTATATTAGCAGCGTTTTTACTTACAAAAGAAGTTATTAACTTAAGAAATGGTCAAAATAGCAAAGAAATTGTTAAAGAAGCAAAAGAAACAAATAATACTTTAGATAAACAAATAGTAATTACTTTGTCAAGAGAATATGGTTCAGGTGGAAGATATATTGGAAAATTAATTGCAGATAAATTAGGAATAAAATTATATGACAAAGAATTTGTTGTAAAACTTGCAGAAGAAACTGGGTTATCTGAAGAATATATAGAAGATAATGAGCAAAAAAGAAGTCCTTTAGAAATATTAAACAATGGATATTATGCTGGATTAAATAATTCAGATGACTTATTTATTAAGGAATCAGAACTAATCAAAGAAGTTGCAAATAACGAATCTTGCGTAATTATAGGAAGATGTGCAGATTTTATATTAAAAGATAAAGAAAACATTTTAAAAGTATTTGTAACAAGTAGTATGGAAGACAAAATTGCTAGAGCAACTACATATTATGGTTTAGATAAAGAAAAAGCTAAAAAAGAGATTGGTAGAATAAATAAATTAAGAGCAAATCATTATAAATATTATACAGAAAATGATTGGAAAGATTCATCAAATTATGATATATGTATTAATAGTGATGCAATTGGAGTAGAAAATGCAGCAAATTTAATTTGCGAAATTGTTGCAGAAAAGGAAAAAGCGTTGGCAAAATAAATTAAGGAGAATTCAATTAGAAATGGAAAGTTTCTATTGAGTTCTTTTTTTTATATTATAGGTTAATATCCAATATAAATTTCAATTAGCATAATAATATCTGAATTAATATTTTTTGATATGAATGAAGTAATATTAGAATTTCTTAAATAAATTTATGGAAAGAGTTCATGTCGAACGAAGTGAGGACTAAATGGAAGGGAGCCATCAATTTATTTTAGAAATTCTTAGATTACGTATTGAATCGAAAAAAATATTAATTCAGATATTATTATGCTAATGCTTATATTATTCTGATTATTATATTATACTGACTCCTCATTCTAAAGACATTTGGATTAATAATGATATAAAATAGTACTATCAAAAAAATGTAAGGAGAAAAAATATGAATTGCAAAAAATTATATAAAACAATAGAAATTACAGATCTAAAAGATATGTTAAATAAAACAAGAAAAATATATGGAGAAAAAATAGCATACAAAATAAAAAAAGAAGAAGGAAAATATATTGAAATTACACATGAACAAGTAAGAAATATGGTAGATTGCTTAGGAACTCAACTAATTAATATGGGGTTAAAAAATAAGAGAATAGCAGTAATTGGAGAAAACAGATATGAATGGGAAATAGCTTATTTATCAGTAGTTTGTGGAACAGGAATAGTAGTTCCATTAGACAAATCATTACCAGAAAACGAGTTAGAATCATTAATAGAACGTTCAGAAGTTGAAGCCATATTCTATTCTAAAAAGTATGAAGACATACTAACTAAAATAAAATATAAACAATCTAATAAATTAAAACATTTAATTTCAATGGATAATACCGAAAATAATGAAGGAATTTATTCACAGGAAGAATTAATTAAACAAGGAGAAAAACTTCTTAAAAACGGAAATAGAGAGTTTGTTGATGCAAAAATAGATCCAGAAACTATGAGTATAATGCTATTTACATCAGGAACAACATCAAACGCCAAGGTAGTAGCACTTTCACATAAAAATATATGCTCAAATTTGATGGATATAGGAAGTATTTTAGATGTAACATCTGAGGATACATTACTTTCAATATTGCCAATTCATCATGTTTTCGAATGCACAGTTGGATTTTTATTTTCTCTATATAAGGGGGCAAGAACTGTATTTTGTGATGGTTTAAGACATGTAGTAGACAACTTAAAAGAATATAATGTAAGTGTTATGGCATGTGTTCCAGGAATATATGAAAGAATATTTTCAATGATTGAAAAACAATTAAAAGAAACTGGAAAACTAAATGACCTATTAGAGAAAAAAGAAAAATACGAAAAACTTTCAATGGAAGAAAGAAAAGCAAAATTTAAAGAAGTACATGATATTTTAGGTGGAAATATAAAGTTATTAATTAGTGGTGCAGCATCTTTAGATCCTAATGTAGAAGAAAAATATAATTTAGTTGGGCTAAATTTAGTTCAAGGCTATGGACTTACAGAAACATCACCTGTTGTGGCTGTTGGAACAAAAAAAGAAAGAAAAATAGGTTCAATTGGTAAAGCAGTTCCAAGTGCTAAAGTAAAACTTGCAAATGTTAACAAAGATGGAATGGGAGAACTTGTTGTAAGTGCTCCAAGTGTAGCTTTAGGATATTATAATGATTCGAAAGCAACAAAAGAAGCATTTAAGGGTGAATGGTTTTACACAGGCGATTTGGCTAAAATAGATGAAGAAGGATACATATTTATTTGTGGAAGAAAGAAAAGTGTTATTGTATTAAAAAATGGTAAAAATATATTCCCAGAAGAAATGGAAAATTTAGTTAATAAAATTGAAGGGGTAAAGGAATCTTTTATATTTGGAAAACAACAATCAGAAAGCCAAGATGATATAAAAATAAATGTGAAAATTGTTTTTGATAGAGAAGTTGTAAAAGAAGCATACAAGGTAAATACTGATGAAGAAATATATTCAGAATTTGCTAAGAAAATTAAAGAAATAAATAGTAAAATGCCAAGATATAAATCAATAAAAGGTATTTTATTAACAGAAAAACCATTAATAAGAACAACAACAAATAAAATAAAAAGGCAGGCAAATTTAGATGAAATTAACAAAGCTTAAAACCAAATACATGGGAAGAAATTTTATATATTATAATGAAATTGATTCAACACAAAAGGAAATTTGGAGAAGAATAGAAAAAAATGAAATAGAAAATGGTACAGCAGTAATGGCAGAGTTTCAAACAAAAGGTGTTGGTACTCATGGAAGAATATGGCATACAGACGAAAGTGAAAATATAGCATTTTCATTTTATGTAAAAACAAATTGTACTCAAGAAAAATTACAAGGATTAACAATTGAAATTGCGCAAATTATAGTTGATATTTTTAAAGAAAAATATAATGTGAAAATTGATATAAAAACTCCAAATGATCTTATTATTAAATACAAAAAAACAGGCGGAATATTGACAGAGAGTAAGATGCAAGGAGAACTTGTTAAATTCTTAGTAATAGGGTTAGGAATAAATACTTCAAAAATGAATTTTACAAAGGATATTGAAGACATTGCTACATCAATTAAAAAATCATATGGGATAGAAGTTGACAGAGATTTTGTATTATCAGAATTTTGTAATAGATTTGAGGAAGCACTAGAAAGGAGATTAGAAAAATGAAAATAGGATTTTTATTTCCAGGTCAGGGATCTCAATCAGTTGGAATGGGAAAAGATTTGTATGACAATTATGAACAAATAAGAAATGTATACAAAATGGTAGAAAATGAAACAGGAATTGATATAGCTAAAATTTCATTTGAAGGACCTGAAGAGATATTAAACACAACTAAAAGTACGCAGTTGGCAGTTTTAACAGAAAGTCTAGGAATATTAGAGATATTAAAAGAAAATAATATAAGGCCAGAAATGATGGCAGGTTTAAGCCTTGGGGAATATACTGCACTTATTGCAAGTCAAACATTCAATATTTTAGATGGAATAAAATTGGTTTGCAAAAGAGGAGAAATAATGCAAAACTATGTACCTAAAGGAAATTGGAAAATGTCTGCTATTATGGGAATGAGTGAAAAGGATTTAGAAGAGGTTGTAGACAAAGTAACAGAAGGATTTGTTGCGATTGCAAATTATAATACAAAAGGACAAATAGTGATTTCAGGAGATGAAAATGGAATTTTGGAAGCTGAAAAAATTGCAAAAGAATTAGGTGCAAAGAAGGTTACTAGATTAAACACAGCTGGACCATTTCATACTAGCAAATTATCAGTATGTTCAGAAAAATTATTAGAAGAACTTAAAAATATGACAACTAATAATGGAAAAAACAATGTCGTAAAAAATATAGATGGTAAATTATATAGTGAAAATGATGACATTAAAGAAATTTTGGCAAACCATATTAAAAATCCAGTAAAATTTACAACTGTTTTACAAACAATGTATGACTCTGGAATAGATACTTTTGTTGAAATTGGACCAGGAAGAACCTTAAGTGGCTTTGTAAAAAGAATGAAATTTGAAAAACCAGTTAAAATTATGAATATAAATAATGTTCAAAGTTTAGAACAAGTAATAAAGGAGATAAAAGAAAATGGATAAAGTAGCTTTTGTAACAGGAGGAACAAGAGGAATAGGAAAACAAATAGCAATAAATTTAGCCAAAGCTGGGTATGACATAGCTATAAATTATAGAAATGAAAATGAAGCATTAAGAGAAACACAAATTGAAATTGAGCGCCAAGGGGCAAAGTGCTTTTCTGTAAAGGGCGATGTTTCAGTGTTTGAAGATTGTGAGAAGATGGTAAAAGATATTATAAATCAATTTGGAAAAATAGATGTACTTGTTAATAATGCTGGAATTACAAGAGATATGCTTATATTAAGAATGAAGGAAAAAGACTTTTCTGATGTTATAAATGTAAATTTAATTGGAACATTCAATGTAACTAAAAATGTAGTTCCATATATGGCAAAAAAGCGTAATGGAAGGATAATAAATATATCATCAGTAGTTGGTATAAGTGGAAATGCAGGGCAAACAAACTATAGTAGTTCTAAAGCTGGAATAATTGGATTTACAAAAAGTTTAGCAAAAGAATTAGGCTCAAGAAATATTCTAGTTAATGCAGTAGCACCAGGTTTTATAAAAACTCAAATGACTGATGTTTTAAAAAATGAAGTAAAGGAAGAAATAAGTAAAAACATACCATTAAAAAGAATTGGAAATGCAGAAGATGTTGCAAATGTAGTAGAGTTTTTAGCATCTGATAAAAGTTCATATATAACAGGACAAGTTATAAATGTAGATGGCGGTATGTTAATGTAAAAAATATTTGATATAAAAAGGAGAAATTAAGAAATGAAAAGAAGAGTTGTAATAACAGGCTTTGGAGCAATAACTCCGATTGGAAATACTGTAGAAGAAATGTGGCAAGGTATAAAAGATAAAAAATGCGGAATTGATAATATTTCTTTATTTGATGCATCAACTTTTAAAACAAAATTAGATGCAGAAGTTAAAAACTATAATCCATTAGATTATTTTGAGGCTAAACAAGCTAAAAGATTAGACAGATGTTCACAATTTGCTTTAATTGCTTCAAGAGAAGCAGTTAAAACAAGTGGAATAACAAAAGAAAATACGGATTTTAATAAAGTTGGAATATTTGTAAGCTCTGGTATTGGTGGAATTAGAACAATTCAAGAACAATGTAACATTAATTTTACAAAAGGAAATAAAAGAATATCACCAATGTTTATACCTATGTCAACTGCAAATATGCCTGCTGGAAATATTTCAATTGAATTTGGATTTAAAGGAGAATCAATTTCTATATTAACAGCATGTGCATCATCAACACATGCAATAGGGGAAGCCTATAAAACAATAGTTTTAGGACAAGAAGATGTGATTTTAGCTGGTGGCACAGAAGCAGCGATTAGTGAAGTTAGTGTTGCAGGATTTGAAAATATGAAAGCATTATCAAATTCAGAAGACAAGAATAGAGCAAGTATACCATTTGACAAAGAAAGAAACGGATTTGTTATTGGTGAAGGTGCTGGAATTTTAGTTTTAGAAGAATTAGAACATGCTAAAAAAAGAAATGCTAAAATATATGGAGAAATAGTTGGATTTGGTTCAACAACAGATGCATATCATATTACATCACCTGCACCAGATGGAGAAGGTGCAGCAAATGCAATTATAAGAGCTATAGAAAATGCACAAATTACTACAGCAAATATAGATTATATAAATACACATGGTACATCAACACATTTAAATGATTTGACAGAAACAAGAGCAATAAAAAAAGTATTTAAGGAAAATTCTAAAAAGGTAAAAATAAGTTCAACAAAATCAAACATGGGACACTTACTTGGTGCTGCAGGAGCAGTGGAAGCAATTATATGTGTAAAATCGATGGAAGAATCTTTAATTCCACCAACTATAAATTACAAAGAAAAAGATGAAGAGTGTGACTTGGATATAGTTCCAAATGAACCAATAAAAAAGAAGCTTAAATATGTAATGTCAAATTCATTAGGATTTGGAGGACATAATGCATGTATTATAATGAAAAAGATGGGAGAAGATGAATAAATGGAGTATGACAAAATTAAAAAATTAATGGACGATATGGGCAATTCTAAATTAACAAGTATAGATATAGATTTCCCAGATGGAACAAAAATAAGCATGAAAAAAGATGCGATTCAAGAAAAAATTGTAGTTGCAGAAACTACAACAGATATTGCAAAAGAAGAAAAAGAAAAAACTCCTGAAATTAGTAAGCCTTCAGGAAATATTGTTAAATCACCTATGGTTGGAACATTTTATTTAAAACCATCTCCAACATCTGAACCATATGTTGAAATAGGAAAAACAGTACAAAAAGGAGACACACTTTGTATAATAGAAGCAATGAAATTAATGAATGAAATAGAATCAGAATATCAAGGAAAAATAAAAGAAATATTAGTAGAAGATGGTAAACCAGTAGAATATGGAACTGAATTATTTATAATAGAATAGGAGAAAAATATGTTAGGAAAAGAAGAAATTAAAGAAATAATACCACAAAGAGAACCATTTTTAATGATAGATGAAGTTGAAGAATATACACCAGGTATTTCAGCAATTGCATATAAAAATGTAGATGAAAATGAATGGTATTTTAAAGGACACTTTCCAGGAAATCCTATTATGCCAGGGGTTTTAATTGCAGAGTCTTTAGCTCAAACAGGAGCTGTTGCAATATTATCACAAGAAGAAAATAAAAATAAAAATGCGCTATTTGGGGGAATTGACAAAATGAAATTTAAAAAACAAGTAATTCCTGGAGATAGATTAAAACTAGAAGTAAAAATCATAAAAAGAAAAGGGCCAATAGGTATAGGAGAAGGAATAGCAACTGTAAATGGTAAAATAGCAGCAAAAGGCGAATTTACCTTTGCAGTAGTCTAAATTTAAAGATAGGAGTTGAAAAACTTGAATAAAATATTAATTGCAAATCGTGGAGAAATAGCTGTAAGAATAATAAGAGCTTGTAGAGAAATGAATATAAAAACTGTTGCGGTATATTCAGAAGCTGACAAAGAGGCACTTCATACTAAACTTGCAGATGAAGCTATATGCATAGGACCTGCAAACTCAAAACAGAGCTATTTAAATATAAAAAATATTATAGAAGCAGCCAATATAACTAAAGCTGATAGCATCCATCCTGGATTTGGCTTTTTATCTGAAAATTCTAATTTTGCCAAAATATGTGAAGAATCAAATATAAAATTTATAGGACCAAAATCACATGTAATAGATTTGCTTGGAAATAAGTCAAATAGTAAGGAATTAATGAAAAAAGAAGGAGTACCAGTAATACCTGGTTCAGATGGAAGTATAAAAAACTTAAAACAAGCTATATTGGTTTGTGAAAAAATAGGATATCCAATACTACTCAAAGCTGCTGCAGGTGGTGGAGGAAAAGGAATAAGAATAGTTAATTCTTTTGAAGAACTTGAATCAAATTATAATATAGTAAAACAAGAAGCTAAAAATTCATTTAATGATGATGAAATTTACATAGAAAAATTTGTTGAAAATCCAAGACATGTAGAAATTCAAATATTAGCAGATGAATATGGAAATGTAATTCATTTAGGAGAAAGAGACTGTTCAATACAAAGAAATCATCAAAAAATAATAGAAGAAACACCTTCAACTATTCTTGATGAAAAACTTAGAAATAAAATGGGAAATGCAGCCATAAAAGCCGCTAAAGCTACAGGATATACAGGAGTTCGGAACAGTAGAATTTTTGGTGGATAAAAATAAAAATTTTTACTTCATGGAAATGAACACAAGAATTCAAGTAGAGCATCCTATAACAGAAATGAGAACAAGAATAGATTTAGTAAAAGAGCAAATTAGGGTAGCTGCAGGCGAAAAATTAAAATTTAAGCAAAAAGATATAGAATTTTATGGTCATTCTATTGAATGTAGAATAAATGCCGAAAACCCAAGCAAAAATTTTATGCCTTCTCCAGGGAAAATATTAGAAATGAATTTACCAGGTGGAAATGGCGTAAGAGTTGATACTGCAATATATAATGGCTATACAATACCACCATATTATGACTCTATGATTGCTAAAATTATTACTTTTGGAGCTAACAGAAATGAAGCTTTAAGTAGAATGAAAAGAGCATTAGAAGAAACCGTAATTGATGGTATTGATACTAATGTTGATTTTCTACTTTCTATAATTACGAAACCTGATTTTATAAGAGGTAATTTTGATACATCTTTTATTGAACACATTGATATATAAATAATTTTTAGAATATAAACTTTTCATTCGTAATTTCATTTAAAGTTTATATTTCTAAAAATTACGAAATTTTGTAAGAAAGGAAATAATCAAATTTAATTGATTGTATAAAAATATGATTGTTGATAAAATTAAAAAAAGAGAAACAAATAATATAATAAACAAGAAAAATAAAGTTGACATACCAGTTGGTAAATGGATTAAATGTGATAATTGCAAAGAAATTCAATATAAAGAAACTGTAAGAGAAAACTTAAGCATATGCCCAAATTGTGGTCATTATTTTAGAATGCATATAGGAAGAAGATTGCAACTAGTTTTAGATGAAGGAACATATAAAAAATTTGAATTAAATATAGATACAACAAATCCATTAGGACTAGAAGATTATCCCAAAAAAATAAAAACTCTACGAGAAAAAGTAAAACTAGAAGAAGCCGTAGCTTGTGGAACAGGAAAAATTAATGGGGAAGAGGTAGTTATATGTGTAATGGACAGCGCCTTTTTAATGGGAAGTATGGGAGCTGTTGTTGGAGAAAAAATAACATATAGTATTGAAAAAGCAATACAATTAAAATTGCCTTTAATAATATTTACTGTATCAGGTGGCGCTAGAATGCAAGAAGGAATAATATCACTAATGCAAATGGCGAAAACAACGGCAGCTTTAACTAAATTAGATAAAGCAGGTTTGTTATATATTTCAGTACTAACAGACCCAACTTATGGTGGAGTTACCGCATCTTTTGCGACACTTCGGAGATATAATAATAGCAGAACCAAAAGCAAGAATTGGATTTGCTGGTCAGAGAGTAATAGAACAAACAATTGGAGAAAAACTGCCAAAGGATTTTCAAACAGCCGAATTTTTATTAGAACATGGTTTTGTAGACAAAATAGTGGAAAGAAAAGATTTAAAAGAAACATTATATAAGCTAATAAAATTGAATCAAAATTAAATTAAGTATCTTAATTGTTAGAAGGAAAGGAATAAATTTTGAAATGAAAAAAAATATTATATCAGCTTGGGAAAAAGTAGAAATAGCCAGAAATCCCAAAAGAAAAACAGCTTTAGAATATATAGAAAACATTTTTGACGATTTTATAGAACTTCATGGAGATAGACACTTTTCAGACGATAAGGCAATGGTTTGTGGACTAGCTAAAATTGGAAAACAAAATTATACAATAATTGCTGAGCAAAAAGGAAGAACTACAAAAGAGAATATAGAGAGAAATTTTGGAATGCCAAATCCTGAAAGTTACAGAAAAGCTATTAGATTTATGAAACAAGCAGAAAAATTTAATAGACCAATAATTACTTTTATTGATACTAAAGGAGCGTATCCTGGAATAGGAGCAGAAGAAAGGGGACAGGGAGAAGCAATTGCTAGATCAATGTTTGAGATGGCAAGGGTAACAGTACCTGTTATCTCAATAGTAATAGGAGAAGGATCATCAGGAGGAGCTTTAGCAATTGGTGTTTCAAATAAAATTTATATGATGGAACATGCAATATATTCTATACTTTCGCCAGAAGGTTATAGCAGTATTTTATGGAAAGATTCAACACGCTATAAAGAAGCTGCTGAAAAAATGAAACTTACAGCTAAAGATTTATATGATTTAAAAATAATAGACAATATAATTAAAGAACCAATAAAATATGAAGAAAATACATTTAAAGATATTACAGCAGAAATTAAAAAATTAATAATTAACGATATAAATGAAATGAAAGAATTAAATAAAGAAAAATTAGTTGAACAACGATATAAAAAATTTAGAAATATATCAGGATATAAGGAGGTACACAATGTTATTGAAGAATAAAAAAATATTAATAATGGGTATAAGAAATAAATGGAGCATTGCATATGGAATTGCAAAATCAGCTTATGAAAATGGGGCAAAACTTATATTTACATATATGGGTGAAGAAAATAAAGAAAAAATAGAAAGTTTAATTTCAGAATTTGAAGGTAGTAAAGCATATGTACTTGATGGCGCTTCAGAGGATAATTTAGTGAAAGATGTATTTAATAAAATAAAGCAAGAAAATGGAAAAGTAGATGGAATAGTTCATGCAATTGCACATGCAAATACAGAAGATTTAAGAAATGATTTTATAAATACTAGTAAGGAAGGCTTTGCTCATGCTGTAGATGTAAGTGCCTATTCTTTAGTATTAGCTGTAAGAACAGCAAAAGAACTTGATATGTTAAATGAAAATGCAAGTATTGTTACTCTTACATATCATGGCTCAACAAAAGTACTAGATGGTTATAATGTAATGGGAGTTGCTAAAGCTGCTTTAGAATGTAGTGTTAGATATTTGGCAGAAAATTTAGGTAGAGAAGGCATTAGGGTAAATGCTGTTTCAGCAGGACCTATAAAAACTCTATCTGCTAAGGGAATAAAAGACTTTTCATCAATTTTAACTATAGTAGAAGAAAAATCTCCTTTACATAGAAATGTTACAACAACTCAGGTTGGAAATATGGCAGCATTTTTGCTTAGCAATTCTTCTGAAGCTATTACAGGGCAAGTAATTTATGCTGATAGTGGATACAGTATTATGGGGGTTTAATTATAATTTTAACATTAACCTTTTAAAGAAATCCTTGATATATAAGCTTTGAATAAAATGACGAGTGTGCATGGAAAAATTTTAGAAATTCTATGCAGTTTTATGGTAAGAGTTCACGATAGTGGAAAGGACCCATAAAACAATTTAGAATTTCTTAAATTTTGTAATAAGCCGAGGAATGCAATGAAAAGCTTATATATCAAGGATTTCTTTGTATTAATAATAACCTATTAACTAGTAAAAAATCTTTGTATTTCAAATTATAAGTATATTGAATTTTTTTATGTAATATGATATAAAATTAAACTAGAGGGAAGTGATAAATCATGATAGAACTAGAAGAAAACTCTAGAAAACTAGAAAATTTAAATAAAAAAATAAAAGATTTGGGTGAATCTCTTTGACATAGATAAAATAGAAGCAGAACTAAAAGATTTAGAAACTCAGACAATGCAAGAAGGTTTTTGGAATGATAGCAAAGCATCTAGTAAGGTTTTATCTAGGATAAAACAATTAAAATCAAAATGCATATCATTTAGAAAAATAGAAACTGAAATACGAAATATGCAAGAGCTAACTGAATTAGTAGAGCTGGAACCAGATGAAGATGTAGCAAAAGATATATTGAAAAATACTAAGAAAATTGAAAAAGAATTAGAAAAATTAGAGTTAGAAACATTACTTTCAGGAAAATATGATGAAAATAATGCAATCGTAACAATACATCCAGGAGCTGGGGGAACAGAATCCCAAGACTGGGCTGAAATGTTGTACAGAATGTATACAAGATGGGCTAACAAAAACAATTATGAAGTAAGAGAATTAGACTATTTAGAAGGTGAAGAAGCTGGACTAAAAAGTGTTACTTTTGAAGTCATTGGGCAAAATGCTTATGGTTATTTAAAATGTGAAAAAGGAGTTCACAGATTGGTTAGAATATCACCATTTGATGCAGGTGGCAGAAGACACACATCATTCGCATCTATTGAAGTATTACCAGAAATAACAGATGATATAGAAATAGAAATAAATCCGGATGACCTAAGAATAGACACATATAGAGCATCTGGTGCAGGTGGACAACATATTAACAAAACATCATCTGCTGTAAGAATAACTCATATTCCAACAAACATAGTAGTAGCTTGCCAATCAGAACGATCTCAAATTCAAAATAGAGAAACAGCAATGAGAATGCTAAAATCCAAATTATTAGACTTAAAAGAGCAGGAACAAAAAGAAAAAATAGAAGATTTAAAAGGCGAACAAAAAGAAATAGCATGGGGAAGTCAAATTCGTTCATATGTTTTTTGCCCATATACGATGGTAAAAGATCATAGAACAAATTATGAAGTTCGGAAATGTAGAAGCAGTAATGAATGGAGATATAGATGGATTTATAGAAAGTTATCTAAAAATGAAACTATAATATAAAAAGTGAATAAAATATAGGGAGCAAGTTTTAAATAAAACTATAGCTCTCTATATTTTATTTAAGAGGTGGTCCAAATGGGCACAATAGTTGTAAAATTTGGAGGTAGTTCGGTTGCTGACAATGAAAAACTTAATTTAGTATCAAATATAATTATAAAGTTATATGAAAAGGGGAATAGGGTAGTGGTAGTTTTATCAGCACAAGGAAAAACTACAGATACATTAATAAATCAAGCTACACAATTAACAGACAACATAAATTTAAGAGAATTAGACGCTTTAATAAGTTCACGGCGAGCAAATTTCAATATCAAAATTAGCAATTTTATTAAATTCAAAGGGCTATGAGGCAATAAGTTTAACTCGGATGGCAAGCCGGAATAATTACCAATAATACAAATCAAAATGCTTTAATAAAAAATATTGATACCCACAGAATTTTAAATGAATTAAATAAAAACAAAATTGTTATTATCGCAGGATTTCAAGGTATAAACAAAAATTATGATATAACAACATTAGGAAGACGGAGGTTCTGATACAACAGCAGTTGCAATTGCTTCAGCAATAAAAGCAGATAAATGTTATATCTATTCTGATGTTGATGGTGTATACACTGCAGATCCAAATAAAATAATTAATACAAAGAAATTGCCATTATTATCTTATGAAGAAATGAAAGAAATTTCAAATGAGGGTGCAAAGGTTTTGCATAATAGATGTGTAGAAATAGGCGAAAAATTTGGTGTTCCAATAATTGCAAAATCAACATTTAACGACAAAAATGGTACAATTGTATCTGATTCAATTGAAAACAATGAAATTAAAAGTATTGTGAAAAAAGAAGTTTCTAAAGTTTCAATAATAGGAAATGGCATTATAAGAAATTTTAAAGTTATAAGTAATATACTTAAATATATAGAGGATAATAAGCTTGAAATATCAAGATTTGAAATTTCAGAAATAAAGATATTGATAATATTTAAAGAAATGGTTGATGACAAAATTTTAGAAAATTTGCATAAAACAATATTTTATGTTGATTGACAAGAAAAAAGTTATATAATCTATGTGACCTAATAAGGAGCTTTTATTTAAAAGCTCCTTTCTCTATATATGTTTTAAAACAACAATAGTAGTTCTAAAAAAGACAAACTTTGAATATATATAAGTTAGTAATATAAAAAGGGAGGAACTAAAATGGCTGTTGAAGAACGAAAAATAACAAGTAGTGGCGTAATTCAAAATTTAATATTAGAAAATAGGGGAAAACTAAGTATTTCAGGCGTATTAGATGTTTTAAGTTTTGATGATCAAATAGTAATTATAGAAACAGGATTAGGGTTATTAACAATTAAAGGAAACAATTTAAGAATAAATAAATTAAGCATAGATACCTCAGAAGTAATAGTAGAAGGAGATATTGCTTCATTAGTATATAGTGAAAGCAAAGGAACTGACAAAACAAAAGGAAGTTTAATAAGTAAAATATTCAAATAAAGAAAAGAGGTTATAAAAGCAATGATAATAAATCAAGCCTATATATTTGCAGTTTTTATGATAAATGGCATTATCATAGGAATTTTATTTGATATATTTAGAATATTAAGAAAAACAATAAAAACAAACGATATATTTACATATATAGAGGATATCATTTTCTGGATCATGACTGGTGCAACAATATTATATAATGCTTTTATTTTTAACAATGGTGAAATTCGATTGTTTATGCTTTTAGCAATAGCTTTAGGTTGTTTTATATATATGATTCTTCTAAGTTCAAAAGTAATAAAAATTAATGTGACAATAATAAATTATATAAAACAAATATTGATAAATATACTTAAAATTTTTGCTTTACCGTTTCGACATATTTATAAGCTATTAAAGAAAATATTGCTAAATCCCATAGTAGTTGTATTTATCAATTTAAGAAATTTCTACAAGAAAATATTAAAAAACATAAAAATAAAACAAAAAAGCAAAAATAAAATAAAAATTTAGAAAAATAAGAAGGATTTTTAAAATTTTTGTAGAAATATATAAATATGGTATCCGTAAGGATTTATACATTAGAATTGGAGAGAGTAACTTATGAAAAAAAATACAAAAATATATAGAAATATCTTAATATTAATAATAGGAGTATATGTTGTATTAACTCTATTTAATCAACAAAAAATACTTAACCAATATTCTCAAGACAATAAAGAGTTAGCACAAAAAATAGAACAAGAAAAAGAAACTAAGGAAGAATTAGCAAAGAAAAAAGAAGATGTTAATTCATTAGATTTTATAGAACAAACTGCTAGAGAAAAATTAGATATGTATTATCCAAATGAGAGAGTTTATATAGATCAAGGAATGTAATATAAAATGCATTCTTTGTTTTTTCACTTAATTTTTTATTTTTTTCCTCTACAAGGGTTTTAAAAATGCAGAAAATATGCTATAATAGTTCTGTAAAATACTTGTATTCTAAGAATTCCCCAAAAATATGAAAAATAAATAATAATATAAAAATAAATAATAATATAAAAATTGTAATAGGAGGTATTAATGGTGAACTTTGAACAATTAACATTAACCGAGTTAAAAGAATTAGCTAAAGAAAACAACATAAAAAACATTTCAAAATTAAAAAAAGATGAATTAATAACTGTATTAAAGCAAATATTAGGAGAAGATACTAATACAGAAAAAAAAGAAAAAAAAGAAACTCATTATGATAAAAATGGAGATCCAATCGTAGACTACAAATTAACTAATGAAGGTGATGAAATAGTTGAAGGAATATTAGACATTTTACCTGATGGATATGGATTTTTAAGAGGTGAAAACTTCCTATCTAGTGACAAAGATGTATATGTTTCAATGGTACAAATAAAAAGATTTAGACTAGACACAGGAGATATAGTAAAAGGAATATCAAGATATAGAGAAGGTGAAAAATTTCCATCTTTAATTTTTGTTGGCGAAGTTAATGGAGAACATCCAGAAAAAGCAATGAAGAGAAAAAGATTTGATGAATTAACACCTATATACCCAAATGAAAGAATCAAGCTAGAAATAATACCAACAGATTATGCAACTAGAATGATTGACTTAATAAGTCCTATTGGAAAAGGTCAAAGAGGAATGATAGTTGCACCACCTAAAGTAGGAAAAACAACATTATTAAAGAAAATAGCAAATAGCATAAGTCAAAATAATCCTGAAATAGAATTGATAGTTTTGTTAATTGACGAAAGACCAGAAGAAGTTACTGACATGAAGCGTTCTATAAAAGGACAAGTAATACATTCAACATTTGACGAATTGCCAGACCATCATGTTAAAGTAGCAGAAATGGTAATTGAAAGAGCCAAAAGACTTGTAGAACATGACAAAGATGTTGTAATATTGCTAGACAGTATTACTAGATTGACAAGAGCATACAACTTAGTAATTCCTTCATCTGGAAGAACATTATCAGGTGGTATTGATCCTGCAGCTTTGCATAAGCCAAAGAAATTTTTTGGAGCAGCAAGAAATATAGAATTTGGCGGAAGTTTAACAATTCTTGCTACATCATTAATTGACACAGGAAGTAGAATGGATGATGTAATATTTGAAGAATTTAAAGGTACAGGAAATATGGAAGTACATTTAGATAGAAAATTATCAGAGAAACGTATTTTCCCAGCTATTGATATTAATAAATCAGGAACTAGAAGAGAAGATTTATTATTAACTAAAAAAGAAATGGAAACAGTTTTTGCATTAAGAAAGGCAATGAATAGTATGCCTGTAGCTGATGTTACTGAGCAAGTTATAAGCCAAATGACACAAACTAAAACTAATGATGAGTTTATTGATAAAATAGAAAATTATTTGATTAAATTTAAATAAACGGGAAACAAGGGAAGAGCTTATGCTCTTCTCTTTTATATATTGTTAACTTTACACAAAATCAATGTATACAACCAACTTGGAGCATTAAAAAGTGTAAAAACAGTAAAACGATTGATTATTTAAAAAATAATACAGCAACATAGAGAAGATTATTATAAAACAGATACGCATTGGAAACAGGGAATGTTATTAAAATTGGTCACCTTGTAATTTTATTCTAACATCAAAAAAATATTGACTTTAATTCAATAATGTGATATTTTGCATTAAAGCTGAAAATTATTAAAATATAGAAAAACTATTTTTATGAGAAATATAAATTAATATGGAGGGAATTTATGAAAAAAGAATTAGTAATAAAAAAATGTTCTAAATGTCAAACTTTAGTTGAAGTCATAAAAGATTGTACTAGTGATAATTGTAGTATTAAATGTTGTGGTGAAGAAATGATAGAATTGGCTCCAAATAGTGTAGACGCATCTTTTGAAAAACATGTACCAAACTATGAAGCAATAGATAATCATATAATTGTAAAGGTTAACCATGTTATGGAGGAAGAACATTTTATAGAATGGATTGCAATGTTAGCAAATAATAAAATTATAAAGAAATTTTTATTGCCAGATGAAGAAGCCTGTGTAATATTTCCATATGTTAAAGGAAGTAAAATTTATTCTTTTTGTAATAAACATGGACTTTGGTCAAAAGAAGTTGAATAAATATAGATAAATTAAGCTTTTTGTGTGAGATTTGTTACATAGTTTGGAGAAATTATAACACACTAAAATCGATATTAAGACATTTTTATATTTAATTAAACAAGTTTGTTGTTAAAATAAATGGCTTAAATATTAGTAATAGCAAGGAATTGCAAGGCTTTGTGAGTAGAATTATATATGTATAGTTTTATATTTTATTTCTACTCCTTTTTGCACAGAATTTTAATAATATAAAACAAATGTAATATTTTTTTATGCTACCGTATTACAATCATAAATAATATTTCTTATTGTAATACGATAGCATATGTACTATTTTGGACAGAAAGTAGTAAAAAGAATAGAATCTATTAAATATGTATAAAGGAGAGTGATAAAATGTTAAAAAATGCTATAGCATATATCTTGAGAAAGAGGAGT
>CAKOWW010000003.1 GCA_934129785.1 uncultured Clostridia bacterium | reverse complement strand
TTTTTGGAAATTTTGGCTGAATTGCCATTCGAAAAAATAAAGTGTCTAAATAACACTTGTTTAATATTAACATAATTCAAATTATTTTTCAACTGTTTTTGTGAATTTTTTTACAAAGATTACTGAATCACGAACATGGAAATGTGTTGCATCTATGAATACGATAGGATAAACATTTTCTAGTTTTTTTTTGCCATTCTTGGATTTCTGATATTATTTTGTCTGTTATATCACTTATCATATCTGGTGAAAGATTACATCCAAATATTTTCTTTATCTGTTCTTGTATGTCTTTATCGGATAATCCTAAAGCATACAGTGCTATTACTTTTTCGTCAAATTCATTTACTGTTCTAGAGTATTTAGGCACTAACTCTGAATCAATTTCTCCTTTTCTATTTCTTGGTACCTTTATTGGAATATCTCCCATTTCTGTAGCTACAGTTCTTTCTGGGTAATATCCATTTCGATAGTTTTCCTTATCTGTCCTTTCATTTTTTGCATAACCAAGTTTTGCTTCCATTTCTGCATCTAACAGTTGTTGAAAAGCAGGAGCAAAGAAATCTTTCCATGCTGCATACATATCATTCCTTGATTTAATGTTCTTTGGATCATTCCTTCTAAAAAATTCTTCTACTAATTCATTTTTTTCTTTTTCTACTTTTTTACCCATAGAAAAAATCCCTCCTTGATATTTTTTATTTTATCACGGAAGGATTTATTTACACAACTTTTTCTATACTCTCACTAACAACCTAGTTGTCTTTTTATTTTTCTATCTTTCTTCAATATTTTTAGTATCATTTTTGTTAATATCTTGTCTAATATTTCCTTCTAATTCTCTAGTCAATTTACTTCTAAAATCGTCTAATATTTCTGTAAAAGCTTCATTTGTTGGTCTGCCAGCATCTTGAACTGCTTTTAAAGAAGTTACTACTTCTAATACATTGCTAGTTAAAACTTTTGCTGTTTCAACATCAATAGCACTTCCACTAGAAATATTTTGAACTTTTTCAATTGCTTGTTTAGAGCGTTCACTTTCCGTTCTTAACATTTCATTCATTCTGTCTACAAATTGATTATGTACATCTACTGCTTGTATCAAAGAATCATTAGCTTCAGCTGTTACAACAATGCCCTTTAATTCTGGTAGTAAACTTGATAAATCTTGATCATAATCACTTGCAAGTTCTTCATTGTGTTGTGCTAACAATCTTGACATTATTGCTTTAGTTGCTGCATTTACACTGACACCTCTACAATTATCTATCTTTCTGCCAATTTTCTTTTCTACTCCAACCAATTGTAAATTTTTGTCTATTTGTGAAAAAGTTTTTTCTACTAATTCTGTTTCTCTTGCTCTTTCTTCTTGTAATTTTCTTAATACTTCTTGTAAAGCAACAATTTGATATTGCGTATTAACATATTGTTCTACTGAATTTTGAGCCATAATTTCTAATTTTCCTGCATTAGTTCTTAATTCATTTCTTATGCTTTCTAATTTTTCTTGAATTACATCTATATTGGTTAAAACTTTTGACCTTCTATATCTTGCATTTGCCAACATTCTTTTTGGTCTATCTTTTAGACTTTTTAAAGCTGTTAAAGGTGATTTTGTCAATAAATCTATGAATTTTTCTCCCTCTGGTTCACTATTTTCATCAATTGACATCATTAATTCAGTAAACATATCTTCTATACTTGTATCATGTGTTTTTAATGTTCCTATTAACACATCTAACTCTTTGTATATTTTTTCTGTTTCATTCTTTCCAAATTCATCTATTGTTTGAGCATTATGTATGTCAATTGTCGAAATATACTCATTAACTATTTTCTTTCCTTCTTCAGATAATTCCGAATAAGTTGGTATCTTTGTAGTTAATGTGGACATCTGTGTATTTACTTGTTCTCTTAAATTTGTCATTAGTTCAGCATTTGAATTGTTTGTTTTTACTTCATTCATTATCTTTCATTCCCTTCTTCTCTTTCTATAATTTCTTGTAATTCTTCTTTTGTTAAGATCTTCACTTTTTCATAATCAATAGGTAACTCTGATATATCATCTAAACTTACACATATTTCAAAGTGTGGTATACTTTCATGATCTCGACTATATTTTTTTACATCTATGTCTAAAGCTTTAAATTCCCATTGATATTTTTTCCACAATGGTTGTAAATCTCTTTTATAATAACATATATCTTCATATTCAGAGCCATATAGAAAACTATGACTTACTTCTATGTATTCTATTCTCCTTTCTTCTGGTGTTGGTGCTAAATATACTTTATTACTACTATTGCAACTACTCATATCCTCTAGTGGTAACAAATTCCACTCATTATATCTAATATTTAGTTCTTTATAAACGGAATTAATTATTAATAATAAATTTTTTGTTTCTTCTAATGTAAATTGCCCATTTTTGTTTTTTAATCGTTCTAACTCTTTTATTCTATTTTCTTCGCTTTTTATTTTTTCTTCATATCTTTCTATTTCAAATTTATATGTATATTTATGAGACCCAACCCAAACTTTTGGTCCCTTTTTTGACTTTTCTTCTTTTGACTTTTCTTCTTTTAACTTTACTTCTTCTAATTTTTCTTTTAGTACTCTTATTCTACTTCTATTATTTGTTATTATATCTTGAAGCAATAATACAATTATGTCTATATCTTTGGTTATAATGCCTTCTTCTTTTACTTTTTCTTTCCTCTTTTTAGCATAAAATTTTCTTTTCATTATTTTAAAATTTGTTTTCACTTTTCTTTGATCTAATAAGTCCCTTATATTATTCTCATATTCATGAACATTATCAATGATTTGTCCTATTAAATCATCATCAAAATCATATACTAACCCCTCAAAATCTATCTTGCAATATCTTCTCTCTTTACCTTTTTTACTTTCTTTTTTACTTTCTTTTATAGTTTTTTCATATTCTTTTGAGCCTTTTACCCTATTGTAAATTATTTCTACACATTTTTGTCCATCATTAGTTATTATTGGTCTACATTTAAATCCAAACTTTTTATACAAGTTTTCACATTCTATAATGCTTATATTCTCATCTGTTATTACTCCTTTAAGTATTGCACTTAATAAAGAGAAATTAACTTTATTGGCTTTTAATGTTGCTGTCTCTTTCTTTCTACCATATTTCCATTCTACTTCTGTAAAAAAAGCTTCCTGTTCAAATGGATTATTTGCAATATTACATAAATGTGCATTAAAAACTTTAGCCTTTACTAAATTAATATAATTATATGGATTTTTTTTCATATCAATTATTATTAATCTTTCTAATAAATTATTATCTTTTAATATTGTTGCTGGCTCAACTCTTAATATTTCATCATTTTCTATAGATTCCACTTCTGGAATTGTTAGTGATTTCATTTTTTCTTCTAACTGTTCTATAAAATATTTTCTTTCTTCTTGACTATTATATTGCATTAAAGTACTACTTTTTTGAATACTTCCATATATTAGATGTTCTACTTGACTTCTCCATAAAACATTAAACTTTAATATACTTATGTCCTTATATAATCTTTCTATTTCGTTTTTGCTAATATATGGACTATATAATTTAGGTACTCGTTTTAATGTTTCTATATGTTGTATTTCTTGTTCTAAATTGCTAAAGCTTTGATAGTTTTCTGATTTACATATAATATCCATATTACTTTTTATTATTTCTCCACAACTTTGAACTGTATTATAGATATATTGGTCTATATTTAATTCTACTTTAGCAATTTCCTTAATAATTATATCTTCAACTTCTTTATATTTTTCATATTGTCCTGTTTCGATAAGTTTATTGTACATCTGAAAATATTGTTCTTTTATTACCTCTAAAGTTTTAACTTCTCTAGCTTCAGAGTTAGTAAATAACATGTTGCATATCAAATATAAATTATCGATTTTTTGTATCATTACTTTAACTTTTAAATCTAATAGTTCTCTTGTTAATACTTTACTACTATTCACATTTTCAACTCCTGATTGTTTTCTTTGTATAAAACTTATGCAATTATATCACTTTTATTGTAATTTGTAAATGCATTATGTTTATTTTGTTATCTTTCCATCTCTAATCCCTTATCTTGTTTCTCCTTTACAAGTTTTTTCTGCATCTAAAAATGTATTTGTTTCTTTTTGAAAATCTCTAATTAAGTTATCTTCTGCACACATACCAAACTTTTTGCAAATCCAATGTATGAATTTATCAATAGTTTCATAGAATTTATCTATTATTTTATTTAATCTACTGTTCTCTTTTTCTAAACCTTTAATTTTGTTTTTATATTTCCATTCTATATCAAATTCTTTTTGCTTGTATTCACTTTTTATTTGTTCCATCTTCTATTCCAAATATTATATATCCAATATCATAACCATTTGCAAATGAACTTTATTTCACAAATAGGTTGCCCCAGTCTGCCTAGAAACATATCTGATTTTAAGATATTGTGTAAAAAAACCACTGTTATTACAGCGGTTTTTCATCATTTTATTGTTGCTCTAATTTTTTATCTTCTTTTTGTTTTACTTTTTCCAAAGATGTTATTAAATCTTGTAGTTTTTTTACATCTTTACCCATCATTTCCCAATCATTGTTTTGATTTGATTCGTCTAAATTTTTGTTAGCTTTTATTATTGCTTCTATTAATCCTTCAACATCATCTGTATTCTCAACTTCGATATCAACTGCATATTTTGATTGAAGGTTTGTTAATGCTTTTGGCAAATCATCACCTATTGCAACTTTATTACCTGAAGCTACTATTACTTTCTTTAATAGTGGCACTTCAGATTCATTAAGCATTGTTTGATATACTGGCTCTACATATAATAATGTATTATTTATTGGAACTGCTATCATTTGTTTTGTAAGCTTTGTCCCTGTTACATTTAAAGACTCTAATTCAGCTGATATTGTTTCATCTTCTTCTATTTGCTTATCTAATTGCATTGGGCCTACAATATTGCTATCTGATGAAAATTTATATAATTTTAATTTGTTTTCACCATTTTTTGTGTTTCCAACTAAATATGCTCTTATATTTTGTTTTTCATCAGGTGTATATAATTGAACTAATCCAAGTTGATCTCCATCGCTTGTTTTTACCATTGTGTAATATGGTTTCATATAAGTTCCTGTTGATTTTGTTGATTTTGAGCTATTATATTTTGCTATATCCCATACATCATCTGCTCTATATAATACATCTGGTTTTACATTATGATATATTTTTAATACTTTTGCTTGTACATTATATAAGAACTCTGGATATACAATATGTTCTGAAATATCTTCTGGAATTTGTTCATCTAAACTTGTAAATAAATCTGGATATGTATTTCTATATGCCATTGCTATTGGGTCTGTTCTATCTGTTATGTAATATGTCATTGTTCCATCATATGCATCTATTATTACTTTAACGGAGTTTCTTATATAATTTATTTTCTCTTTTATTCCATCATGTTCTATGCTTGTATATTGTGAATATGGATAACAGTTTGTTGTTGTATATGCATCTACTACCCATACAATTTTTCCTTCATTTGTTACAACTGTATATGGATTTTCATCATAAATTAAATATGGCAATGCTTTTTTTGCTCTTTTTGTTACTTCTCTGTTTATTAAAATTTTGCTTTCACCTGTTATTTGAGTTGAAAATGCTAAATTTATATCTCCTTTTGATATTCCTAATATTAGTCTATCTAAAAATCCTAATTTCAATCCTGCTTGTCCATTATATTGTGATGTATAATCTGTTCCATTTTCATCAGTGTAATCATATTCTTGTTTGTTTTTTGTGTTTATTGCTATTGTTTCTGTTGTTTCTGTTCCAAAATATATTTGTGGTTTTGTAATATTTATTTGTTCATCTGCTCCTGCTATGTCTTTTTGAATGTATTGTACATTTCCTGTTTGATTTATTTGTGTTGCAGATGTTATTATTTCTCCATTTCCATGTGTGTATTCATATGTTTTGTTATTATATGTTCTTCCTGTACTTGCTATTTCTCTTGGTGCTAAATAAACTAATTGGTCTTTTCCATTTATTTTATATTTTGCCATATTTACATTTGGATATAAGAAATGTCCTGTTACTGTTTGATTGTCTTCTAATGTTTTTAACACTGAATCTTTACTTACTATTGGTATATTATTTATTATATTATTGTTTTCTTCTACTTCACTATGGGTTATTGTTCCTGAATCTTCTACATTTGATTCTTCTATATTTATGTCATACGCATTTTTTGTATTTTTTATATTTTCTGCTATATATTCTTTTTCTTTATCTAATTCATTTGAATTAACATATAATAAGTCAAATGACATCATTACTATAAATAGTGCTACTAAATATCCTGGTATTATTGCTAAGTTTTTAAGTACTTTGCCTGTTTTTCCTTGTTTGAAGTATTTTAAAGCTCTATATGCAAATATTATAATTACAAATGCAAATATTATATATCCCCATAATTTTACTGTAGCTTCTGTCTTTCCTGCACCAATGATGTCTGTGTTTTCATTTATTGTTATTATTTTTCCAAACATCATACTTTGTGTGTTTAATACTGTAAGTACTGCTACTCCTATTATTACTAGTAATATATTTCTTGTTAACTTTTTCATAAACAGGCTTTCTTTTAGCATTGTTCCTTCTACACCATCAAAGTATCTATTAAATACTATTATATAATACAATGCCATATATATTGATAATCCCACAAATAAAGCTATAAAGTAAAATGTAAATAATTCTAGCACTGGTTTTTGAAATACATAATATGCTATATCTAGTCCAAATAATGGGTCTTGTACTCCAAATGATACTCCACTCATTATTAGCATTAATTTTTGTGTTAACATTGATGATACTACAAAGCTTACAATTGCTGATATTACAAGTGATAAAGACTTATTTGGAAGTTTCGGCATTGTCTTTTTTTCTTTTTCAAAAAATGGCTTTAGTCCTTTTTTGATTCCTCTATTTGTTAAGTATAATATTAAATATAAAACCACAAAATTCACTACCATTATTGTGTATCTATATTTTAAATTTGTTAAAAATACATTAACATATTTTTGACCTAATTCTAGGTATTCTAAATAGCTTCCTCTTAATACTATATAGCTTATCCCTGCAAACAATATTAAAAATGCTAAAACTAAAAACATTCTTGTTCTATCTTTTTTATGTTTCTTTTCTTTTTGCTCTAAATTATCTTTTATTTTAGTTGTGTTTTCTTCGGCTTGATTTTGCTCTTTATCCACAATTCTTCCTCCTTTATTGATAATTTTATCTTATATTATTGCCTTTACAAAATCTTCTGAATTGAAGATTTCCATATCATCAATTTGTTCTCCAACACCAATAAATTTTATTGGTATTTTATTTTCTGCAACAATTCCTATTGCTACCCCACCTTTAGCTGTTCCATCAAGTTTTGTTATTACTAGTCCCGTTAAATTTGTTTCTTCTTTAAATGCCTTTACTTGTGATATTGCATTTTGCCCTGTTGCACCATCTATTACTAATAAAACTTCTTTATCCGCTTCTGGCATCTCCTTGTTTATTACTTTTTGAATTTTATTTAGTTCATCCATCAAATATTTTTTGTTGTGCAGTCTTCCAGCTGTATCTACTATTAAAACATCTGCTTCTTTTTTGCTTGTTATTTTTATAGCATCATAAACTACAGATGCAGGGTCTACACCTTCTTCCCTTTTTACTATATCTGCACCTGATCTGTTTGCCCAGATTTCTAGTTGTTCTACTGCTGCTGCTCTAAATGTGTCGGCTGCTGCAACTACTACTTTTTTGCCATCTTTTGCTAATCTATTTGCTATTTTGCCTATTGATGTTGTTTTACCTACTCCATTTACTCCTACTACTAAGATTACTGATGGTTTTGTATTTAGATGTAAACTTATATCTGTTACATCTAATATTTTTTGCATTTCTTCTCTTAATACTTGCTTAACTTCTTCTTCATCTTGTATCTTTTCTTTTTTTATTCTTGTTCTTAAATTGTTTATTATTTCTATAGATGTATCCATTCCTATGTCTGACATTATTAATATTTCTTCTAATTCATCTAAAAAGTCTTCGTCTACTTTTTTAAAGCTTTTGAATACATTGTTTATTTTTTCATCAAATGAAGTTTTTGTTTTGTTCATTCCTTTTTTTAGTTTATCAAAAAAGCCCATTTTTATCTTCCTTTCGCAGTTTTTTTAACATTATTACTATACCACATTTTTACTAAATTGTCTAGGTATATACTATTTCATCCAGGGTAAATTCCTAACTTTAGCCATATTTTTATACGCTTTTTATAAAAAATCAAAATAATCAAGTATATAAAGTATAAAAAACCGCTTAAAAGCTTTTCAGCAATAAGCAGTTTTTTAGTTTAATTACTTACCAAAGTACAATTTCCACTTTGCTAAGCTGATATCTATTTTTTCTTCTTTCAGCTTTTTGATCTTTGTATTGTTCTTAACATAGATTTCTATCTGTTGTTTAACTAAACTATCAGACTTGAGTTCAGGGAATAATGTAACCAAAGTAATCGCGTTCTTTTCCTCTTTTAGCTCTGCAAACGTATCGTGTTCATGATCTATGTACTCTTTGACAAGATTATCAACTTCTTGTTCAATCTTAGTGTTTTCTTCTTGGTACATCTCAATTTTATGATCAATTACACTTTCACTAGCTATTGTTTTTGCTAGATCATAAATGTTTACGCCTAAAATAAAAAATACAAGTACTGAACACAAAGCTATTAAAAACACTGGCCCAAAAAAATCCCCCGACTCTTTAAGACTTTTCTTGTATTTAAACACAAGCCTCACAGATACAATAAAAGCAATAAGTGCCATCACAAAAAATAGAATAAACATACAATTTCCTCCTTAAAAATTTTATAAAGAGAAGCCTAAATAAAGCATTTGCTTTTCTTTCGCACTGTATTATATCATATTAATAATATAAAATCAACATAAAGCGTTACTTTATGTAAAATTTTTGCAACAAAAAATACCATTCTTTACAGAATGATATTTGCATATACCTCTTCTAGTAGCTCGAACAGGTATATCGTTGGTGCCACTAGGCAGAATCGAACTGCCGACCTCCGGGTTACGAATCCGTTGCTCTACCAACTGAGCTATACTGGCATATTGCTATAGGCACATTATAATATAAAATTTATAAAAAAGCAAACAGAAATTGAAGTCCAGATAATGAACTCCAATTTCTATTTTATTAATACATTCCATCCATTCCAGCTGGCATTCCACCTTCATGTCCACCACAGTTACATTTATCTTCTGGTACATCTGTAACTAAACTTTCTGTTGTAAGTACCATTGAAGCTATTGATGCAGCATTTTGAAGTGCACTTCTTGTTACTTTTGTTGGGTCAACAATTCCTTCTTTTTTCATATCTACATATCTTTCTTCACTTGCATCAAATCCAATTCCAGGGTTTGAGTTTTTTACTTTATCTACTATAACAGCTGGTTCTAATCCACTATTTCTAGCTATTTGTTTTACTGGTTCCTCTAACGCTGTTAAAACTATTTTTGCTCCTAGTTGCTCTCCTCCTTCTAGACTTTCTACTAGTTTTGATACTTTAGGAATTACATTTATTAAAGCTGTTCCTCCTCCTGCTACTATTCCTTCTTCTACTGCTGCTTTTGTTGCAGATAAAGCATCTTCGATTCTTAGTTTTTTATCCTTCATTTCTACTTCTGTAGCTGCACCTACTCCAATTACAGCAACTCCACCAGCTATTTTTGCTAGTCTTTCTTGTAATTGTTCTTTATCATAGTCACTTTTTGTTTCTTCAATTTGTGCTTTTACTTGTGCAACTCTTTGTGCTATTTTTTCTTTATCTCCTGCACCATCTACTATTATTGTATTTTCTTTTTGAACTTTTACTTGTTTTGCTCTACCAAGTTGAGCTACAGTTGTATCTTTTAATTCTAACCCTAAGTCTGATGTTATAACTTCACCACCTGTTAGTATTGCAATATCTTCTAACATTGATTTTCTCTTGTCTCCAAATCCAGGTGCTTTAACTACTACTACATTTAATACTCCTCTTAGTTTATTTAAGATTAATGTTGATAAAGCTTCACCTTCCATATCGTCACATATTACTAATAATTTTCCTGATTCTTGCATTAAAGATTCTAATAGTGGTAATATTTCTTGTATATTGCTTATTTTTTTGTCTGTTATTAATATGTATGGGTTATCTAAAACTGCTTCCATTTTTTCTGTATCTGTTGCCATATATGGTGATAAGTATCCTTTGTCAAATTGCATTCCTTCCACAACATTTAATTCTGTTTGTGATGTTTTTGATTCTTCTATTGTTATCACTCCATCTTTTGATACTTTTTCCATTGCATCTGCAATTAAATTTCCTATTTCTTTATTATTTGCAGATATGCTTGCAACTCTTGCTATATCTTCTTTTCCATTTACTTCTGAGCTTATTTCTTTTAATCCATCTACTGCTGTGTTTACAGCTTTATCTATTCCTCTTTTTATTGCCATTGGATCTGCTCCTGCTGCAACATTTTTCACTCCTTCTTTTATCATGCTTTGTGCTAATACTGTAGCAGTTGTTGTTCCATCACCTGCTACATCGTTTGTTTTTGTTGATACTTCTTTTACAAGTCTTGCACCCATGTTTTCAAATTTATCTTCAAGCTCAATTTCTTTTGCAATTGTTACCCCATCATTTGTAATTAATGGTGCACCAAAACTTTTGTCTAATACAACATTTCTACCCTTTGGTCCTAATGTTACTTTTACTGTATCTGCTAATTTATTTACACCTTCTAATAAAGATTTTCTTGCATCTTCTCCAAATTTTATGACTTTTGCCATTTTTATCCTTCCTTTCTTTTGCAGTTATTCTGCTTATTTTCTATTTATTTTACTATAGCTAATATGTCACTTTGTTTTACTATTATGTACTCTGTTCCTTCATATTTTACTTTTGTTCCAGCATAATCACTTATTATTATGTTGTCACCTTTTTTTACTTCCATTTCTTCTGGTTTCCCGTCTATTTTTTCTCCAGGCCCAACTTCAATTACTTCAGCTATTTGTGGTTTTTCTGCTGCTCCACTTGCTAAAATTATTCCACTTTTAGTTGTTTCTTCGCCTTCTTTCATTTTTATTAATACTCTACTTCCTAATGGTTTAATCATTTTAAATTACCTCCTTTTTGTTTTAGCACTCTCTTTATGTGTCTGCTAATAATTTATACCCTTTCTGATTAAAAGTCAATACTATTTTTGTATTTTTCACACAATTTTCACATATCTATTTTTTACCAATAGCCTTATTGACCATATCTATTTTATGCATTAATTTTTAAAATATTACTCTTTTAATCATAGTAACTGTAAAAATCCCTTTCCATTACATTATAAAATGCAAAAAACTATGGGCTATTCCATAGTTTTTTCTATATATCCATCTGACTTCCTAAAAAGCTTGCTGCTGATTGAGCTACTTTTTTCTCTACTTCATTCATTTTTTTGTTTGCTTCTTTGGACATTAATATTACTGTTCCTATTGTATCTCCATTTGATATTATTGGATATACAACTTGCGCATTATTTTTTCTGTCATTATTTTCGTTTTTTATTATTGGCATTGCTATATCACTATTATCTTTACTTGTATATACTTCTTTATCTTCCATCAATTGCTCTAATTCAGGACTTATATCTTGCTCCAAAAATTCCTTCTTTGAACCACCAGATACTGCAATTACCATATCCTTGTCTGTAATACATGCAATATGGCCTGTTGTTTTAGATAGTGTTTCTGCATAGCCTGATGCAAATTCTGAAAGTTCTCCTATTGGTGAATATTTTTTTAGTATTACTTGTCCTTCTCTATCTGTGAATATTTCTAGCGGGTCTCCTTCTTTTATTCTTAATGTTTTTCTTATTTCTTTTGGAATTACAACTCTTCCTAAGTCATCTATTCTTCTTACAACACCTGTTGCTTTCATAATTTTCCTCCTTTTGTTTTCTTTAACTTAAATATAACTTTTTCCTTATATTCTTATTATTACAAAAGCGGAAAATTTTATACATTTTTTTAGATTTTAAATCAAAATCTAATTATATTTTTATAATTTAATTAATTTGTTTTAATTCTCCTGATTCATAGAACAACAATAATTGCTCTAAGTCTGAAATTTCTTGTTTTAATTTTTTTCCAATATCTGTGTCTCCAACAGATTTTCGTTGAATTCCAGTTTTCTTTACTATTAGTTCAGAAATTATATCTTTTTCTTCTAATATTGCTTTTTCAACTGATTCAAACGGCTTGTTTTGACTAAGTAGTAATCCATTTGAATTATATGTTAAAATATATCCTGCATTTCCAGTTTTACTTTGGTAGCTTTTTGCAAATCCTCCGTCTATTACTAGTAATTTTCCATTTCCGCGTATTGGACTTTCACCATCTTTTGCTTTTACCGGCATATGTCCATTTACTATATGTGAATCTTTTTTAGATAATCCAAATTCTTTTAAAATTTTATCACATATTTTTTCATCATATGTTAATGAATAATATGGATTTTTCTTTTCTTTTGACATTTCTTTGTCATTTACAAAATAGCTTTCAAATGTTGCCATTTTATCTTTTCCAAAAAATGGTGAATCTGGTGATATCCATAGATACCACATTATATCTAATATTTCTTTATCTATTGTTCCTTTTGTTATCCATATTTTGTTTATTGTTTCATTTATTAGGTCAAAATATTCTTTTCCTTTAGTTTTTCTTCCTAAAAATTCAACTTCTTTAAATTCTCCATTTTCATCCATAGGAACACATGCATGGAATAATAAATTTGAATTAAATATTGTGTATAATTCTCCTTTTTTATATAGAAAATCTATATGTTCATTTAGTCTTGGACTTTTTCTAAATGATTCACACAATCTTTCCATTACTTCTTTTTCTTCTGGTGATAATTCATATATGTTGTCTTTATCTATTGTTGGGAAATTTGTATCATTTATTTCATATTTTTCGCCATTTATTTTTACATATCCTTTTTTTAAATTCATTTTGTCTAACAACAGTCTATTTTCTAAATGATATTCTGGATGTCTTTTTATCATTTGTCCTTCTAATTTAAATTGAATTATTGTTATTGCTTTATGAATTTTTGATATATTTGTTTTATCACTATCATCATATTTACTTTCATCAAATACTTTTGGTGCAAAGTTTTTGCAATCATCATCTTTATATGTTTCCATCGCAAATGTTGATAATGGTCTTGTATTTATTCCATATCCATCCTCTAATATTCCTATATTATTATATCTTGCACATATTCTTATTACTGTTGCTATACTTGCTTCATTTCCACATGTTGCTCCCATCCATAATACATCATGATTTCCCCATTGAATATCAATACTATGGAATCTTTTTAGTTTTTCTATTACATAGTCTGGATGCATTCCTCTGTCAAATATATCTCCAATTATGTGTAAGTGATCTATTGCCATTCTTTTTATTAAGTTAGATATTGCTATTATAAAGCTTTCTGCTTGATTTAATCTTATTATAGTATTTATTATTGCTTTATAATATCTTTCTTTGTCTTTTTCATTTCCTGCTTGCGAATTTAAAAGTTCATCTATTACATATTCAAAACCACTTGTTATTGCTTTTCTAACTTTCGATCTTGTGTATTTTGAGCTTACTTTTTTTGCAACTTCTACTAGTCTATATAGTGTTATATTATACCATTCATCTAAATCTTTTTCTTCTTTTTTTATGAGTTTTAATTTTTCTTCTGGATAATATATTAAAGTTGCAAGTGTTGCTCTTTCTTTTTTACTTATAGTGTTTCCAAATATGTCATCAATTTTACTTTTTATTATTCCTCCACCATTATTTAAAATATGTTCAAATGGCTCATATTCTCCATGTATATCACTTAAAAACATCTCTGTTCCCTTTGGTAGATTTATAATTGCTTGTAAATTTATAATTTCTTCTGATACTTCATTTATATTTTTATAATTTTTACTCAATAGTGTTAAATATTTTTTCTTATCATAATTTTTACTCATAATTTTACATCCTTTATTCACTTTCTGTACTTTCTACTTTTTCATCTCTTCTTGGTAAAAAGCTTATTTTATATTTATCTAATATATATCCCAAACTATTTGAAAATTCTTTTAGCATTACAACTTTTATTGATGGTTCTTTTCCTTTTAAGTAATCATCTATTATTTGTTTTAATTGTTTAATGTTCTTCATTTCTGGTTCTATTTTTTTAGGATTTTTATTAGCTCTATCAACTAATTTTTCTCTTATTAAAACTATGTCCTCATTGCTTGCACATGATATTCTTTGGAATAATTGAAACATATCATAATATTTGAATATTGGTATTTTCATACATTCTTTATCAAATTTTTCATAAAATAGTTCCATTCTCATTGGAATACATTTCATTACATCTTCTGCTTTTTCTTTGTACATTTTGTCTAATAATTGATTATTTAGAGTATTAAAATGTTTTAATATGTCTTCCATATCTTCTGCAACCTCTTCTATTGCTATTTTTCCAAGTTCAACATTTACATTTTCGCAGTAAGTTGAGATTAACGCTGCTTTATTCATTCCATCAAAAAATATTGCTTTTAATGTTTTTAAATCATATTCTATTAATCCTTTTCTTGTAAAATAACTGAAATATGCAAAAATTTTTACCATATCTATTAATACTAGCTTTCCTTCTTTAACATCTTCTATTATTTCTTCTATTACCTTTCCAAATTGGTCATCTGATATTTTCCAATATTCTTCTGTAAGCAATCTTCTATATGCTGGTAAGTTTTCTATATCTACTGTATTTCTTATTGTGTCCATATTTTCTTTAAATAGTTTCATATCAAATATACGAGTTCTTATATAATATTCAATAAATTTGAAGAATCTATATTCTGCTTTAAAATTATAATAATAGTTATTGTCAAATTCTTTTATATAAAATTGTCTATTATCCATTAATATTCTTGATGATACTAATATTGATTTGTATTCTTCATTGTCTTTAATGTTTATAAATTTGTCTTTTGTTATTTTTCCTGCTTTTATTTCAAATGATATTGCTATTGTAAATATAAGCATTGTTTGCATTACTCTATGACTTGTATTTGGATATGATTTATTTACCATTTCATATATTTTTTTGAAATCATTTAATGCATGTTTTAATATTCTTAGGTTTCTTGTTCCACTTTTATTAAATGTTGATATTATTAGCCCTGTATTTTCTCTTAAAAATCTTATTAAATCTGGATTTGTTTCGTATCTCATTAATATTCCATTTATTATATAGTCAAATTTTGGTGCATATTCAAATGTTTCACCAATTAATTTTTCTTTAATTCTTTCATAATCATTTGCTTTGTCAAAAACATGCTCTATTTTATCTTGAATTTTTTCTACCATTGGTTTGTCTGTTTTATTTAGTTCTTCTTGTTTATCTAATAAATATGTTGCTATAAAAGTTTTCATCTCTAGGTTTGAACTTTTTAATTTTGTTGAAAGCTCTTTTTCATTACATATTATTATTGTTTTTATATGATCATGTTCTACAAAGTTATTTATATATCCTAATATATCAATAACATCTACATTTGCTCTTTCAAGGTCATCAAAGCATAATACTTTATCATCTGTTGAAAAAAATTCTTTATAATTTATTTTATCTCCATTTTGTGTCACTCCAAAAAAGTTTGCCATGTCTATTCCTGTTTTTGCATATTCCGGTATTGTTTGTTGACCACTTGCATTCATAAATTTTCTTAAGTTTTTATCCATCAATTGTGTTGTTTCTATAAAAATTTTTTTACTAATTTCTTCAAGATTTGATATTCCATATAATGACATATATATTGTTGTATATTTTTTTCCATTTAATTGCATTGATTCTATTTTTTTTCTTATTTTATTATTCCAAAAATGAGTTTTTCCGTGACCCCCATTCGCCATTTATCATTACTGCATAATCTGTGTAATCTGACCTAATATAGTCTAATATACTTTCTACTAAATCTTCCATATTATAATTCCTCTTTCTATTTTTAGTCTTTTGCTATTGTAAGTACTCCTATTTTTTTAGGTTTTGCTGTTAAAAGCATTCTTGCACATTCATTTGCTGTACTACCAGTTGTTATTATATCATCTAGCAATAATACCTTTTTATCTAATATTTTGTGTATATTTTTTGTTTCATATACTCCTACAATATTTTTTTCTCTATCTTCTTTGTTTAACTTACTTTGTTCTATAATATTTTTCGTTTTTTTTATAATTTTATTTTCGCACTTTATTCCTGCTTTTTTGGCTATTTCTCTTGCTATTAAATAGCTTTGATTGTAGCCTCTTTCCAGAAATCTTTTCTTACTTATTGGAACTGGCACAATTGTATCATATTTTTTTATATTTTCAAAGAATTTTTGATTTTTTAACATAAAATTCACAAACATTTTATATAAATATGAGCTTTCTTTAAATTTATATTTTAATATATTTTGTCTCGCCATACCTTCATATTTAAAAACATATAAAAGTTCATCAAAGTTTTGTTCTTGATTTCTTGTATCTTCTATTCCAAAAACCGCCTGTTTTTCTAATAATATACCACATTTCGTGCAAAGAAATTCTTGGCATATTTTTCCACAAATTCCACACTTTGGTGGATATATTAAATCTAATATTGTTCCTTTAACCACCTTCTTTATTTCATTTTATATTTTAATCCTGTATTTCTTTTTTTGCTGTCAACATTTTTTATCATGAACTCTACAGTTCTTTCACTTCCAATTATTATTAATAATTTTTTAGCTCTAGTTATTCCTGTGTATAGCAAGTTTCTAGTTAATAACATTGGAGATGATTGAGGTACTACCATTATTACTACATCAAATTCGCTTCCGTTGTGCTTTGTGAATTGTTACTACATAACTATGTTCTATTTGGTCTAAATCTTGAAAATCATACCATGCTGTTTTGTCGTCATCAAATTTGATTTCTATTTGTTTTTCAACCTCAGAAATTCCTGTAATTGTTCCTATTTCTCCATTAAATATTCCGCTTCCCATTTGAGTTTTACCATTTACTTCTTTTTCCCAATATAAGTCATAATTATTTTTTACCTGCATTACTCTATCGCCTATTCTATAAATTGCTCCCATACTGCTTTTTTCTGGTAAATTATCCTTATTAGGATTTAACTGTTGTTGTAATATTTTGTTTAGCTCTTTTGTTCCTAGTATTCCTTTTTTAGTTGGCGATAGAACTTGAATATTTTGAAAAAAATCATAATTTCCAAATTTCTTTAATCTTCCTGTGCATAATGAAACAACTTGTGATAACATTCTTTCTTGTGAATTTTCTTTTATAAAGAAAAAGTCCTCATTTGTATCTTCTTCCATTTCGTCTTTATTCAAAAAGTTTTCTCCTGAATTTACTCTATGTGCATTTAAAACTATTTTACTTTTAGCAGCTTGCCTAAAAATTTTATCCAGGTGTATTGTAGGAATTTCTTCAGAATTTATTAAATCTTCTAATACACTCCCTGGACCTACTGATGCCAATTGGTCTACATCTCCCACTAATACTAATTTTGTTCCTTGATATACACATTTTAATAAATAACTCATTAAAAACATATCTACCATTGAAACTTCATCAACTATTATTACATCTCCATCTATTGGTGCTCCTTCATATTCTTTAGCACTTTTATATAAACTATCGTCATCTATTTTTCCTATTTCTAATAACCTATGTAGTGTTGATGCTTCTTTTCCTGTTGTTTCTGTCATTCTCTTTGCAGCTCTACCTGTTGGAGCTGATAACACTACTTTTTTTCCTTTTCCTTCATATATGTCTATTATATTTTTTATTATTGTTGTTTTACCAGTTCCCGGACCACCTGTAATTATTGTCACATTGCTTTCATTTACTAATTTTATTGCTTCTTTTTGTTTTTCTGATAATTCTATTTTTGACGAAGCTTCTATTTTCTTTAATTCAAATTTTAAATCACCTATTTTTTTTAGGTTTGGTGCTGCTTGTAGTTTTAATAATCTATAAGCTATTTCCTCTTCTGTATTATAAAATGCTGTTAAGTATATATATTCTTGACTGTTCTCTCTTTTTTCTATTACTATTTCTTCTTTAGCTTTCAAATTTATTAGACTGTCTTCAACATTTTCAGTTGTTACATCTAATAGTTTTATAACAAACTCTATTAAGTTTTCTTTTAATACGCACGAGTTTCCATTATATGTACTTCTTATTAGTCCATATTTTATTCCACTTGCGATTCTCTTATCATTGTCATAACTTAAGCCTAAATCCAACGCCATTTTATCTATTTGCCTAAAATCTACACCTCTTGTTAAATCTATTAATATATATGGATTTGATTCTATTTCTTCTATTGCATTTGTTCCATACAGGTCAAATACTTTTTTTGCATATTCTGCGCCTATTCCAAATTTTTCTAAAAATCCTACTATTTGCCATACTTCCCAATTTTCTATAAATTGGTTTGACATTTCTTTTGCTCTTTCTTTAGATATTCCTCTTATTGTTGCTAATCTTTCCGGTTCATATTTGAAAACATGAATTGTTTCTTCTCCAAATGTTCTTATTATTCTTTTTGCTATTGCTTCACCAATTCCTTTTATATTTCCTTTTGAAAGATATCTCTCTAGGGCTCCTAGTGTTTGTGGCATTAATTTTTCAAATGTATCTATTTTAAATTGTCGTCCATAGTCTTTATGCTCTACAAATTTTCCTATTAATTTTAATGTATCTCCTGGATTCACAAATGGTAGGTAACCAACTATTGTTGTTTCTTCTTCATCTGTTTCAAAGTCTGCTATTGTATAGCTATTTATTTCATTTTTATATATGATATCCTTTATTGCTCCTGTTATTTCCACTTAAATTCTCCTTTTTTACATGTTACTAGTCTATCATAATTTCATTGTATTTTCAACCAGAAAAGGAGGCTATTAATTAGCCCCTTTTGGTTTTAATAGAAATATCCACCTTCTTATAAAAGAAGTATTTAGTGGTTCATTTTCGCCAAATATCTCCTTTTCTGTTGCTATTTCAGGGTCAAATCCTGGTCTTTTATGTCTCCAAATACCATCAGATAACTGAACAAAAAAATGATAATCTCCCATATGTACACTACGTGCTAGACAAATTTTTCTTTGTCCCTCTGGAACTTTTTCCTGCCTAGTACTTTGAAATACATTATAATTAAAAAATTCTTCCAATTCCTTAATTAATGTTAAGATTAAAACAGTATCCTCCGATTTCCGATTACATCTTCGGCCAATAGATTCCCCTACTAATAGAAATCTGTCAATGTCAAATCTTCCTATTGCGTAGGGATAACAACCAGTTTGTTTAGAAATATTTATTTCTGTCATATTCAACTGTCCTCCTATTTAGTCATGCATCACTATTATAACACAATTTCACATAATCATCAATCACTATTTAGTTGTTATCTATATTATCAAAGACTTCTTTACATTCTTTCCAATTTAAAACCTGAATCATTTCATTTTCTTCTGAAATTTTATTTAATATTTTCTTTGTCCCATCTGTTGATTTTAAATCTGCTACTATAATGTTTTTTAATATTTCTTCTTTTCCACAAACAATTTTGAATATTAATGAACGTAAAAAATATTCAATTTTTTCCTCCTGATTTTTTACAGCTATTATTAAATAAATTCCATCTGATTTAAACCTAGTATATGTACATATGTATATTACATTTTTTATAATTTCCAATAAACCATATAAAGCTAATATCCAAAAAATAGTATTTAATATAAATTCTACCATTTTCTAGCCTCCTCATATGTTATTATATTCATTTTTACTTTATTGTGTTAATACAAGAATTTCATCTCAAATAAATATAAAAAACGCATGAAACATTGATAACTTATTATCAACACCCCAAGCGTTAAATATTTATTTTTATTTACTAGATAAGTTGTAATATTGCAACTTCAGCTCCGTCTCCTCTTCTAGGTCCTGCTTTAACTATACGTGTATATCCACCTACATTTTTATCAGAATATTTTGGAGCTATTTCGTTAAATAATTTTGAAGTTAAATCTATGTTATTTCCTTCGCTATCTTTAACTTTATTTATTGTTTTCATCATTTTTCTTCTAGCATTTAATCTAGATGGCATATCTTTTTGTCTTTTTTCTGTAGTTTCTTCTTTAACTACTTTTAGATATTCTTTTCCATTTTTGCTTTTTACTAATTCTGTTTCTTTGTTACCTTTCGCATCTAGTTTTGCTTTTACTACTTTAACATCTACCATTTCGAAGTTGTCCTTTTCTTTTATTGCTAAAGAAATTAAGCTATCAGCCATTTTCTTTACTTCTTTTGCTCTTGGTAAAGTTGTTTCAATTTTACCATGCATAATTAGGTCTGTTGTTAAAGTTTTTAGCATTGCCATTCTTATATCTGTTGGTTTTCCTAATTTTCTATTAGTAGCCACTTGTTTCACCTTCCTTTATTTATCTTTATTCGTCTTCTTTAGCAAAATCTAATCCTAATGAGTGTAATTTTGCTGTTACTTCATCAAATGATTTTTTACCTAAATTTCTGACTTTCATCATGTCTGTTTCAGATTTGTTTGTTAAATCTTCAACTGTTGCTATACCAGCTCTTTTTAAGCAGTTGAATGATCTTACAGATAATTCAAGTTCTTCAATTGACATTTCTAATACTTTTTCTTTCTTAGATTCTTCTTTTTCTATCATAACCTTTGTGTTTTTTGTAGCTTCTGATAAGTCTATGAATAATTCTAAGTGTCCTGTCATTACTTTAGCAGCTAAGCTTAAAGCTTCATGTGCTTTTAAACTTCCATCTGTCCAAACTTCAATTACTAATTTATCATAATCTACCATTTGTCCAACTCTAGTATTTTCTACTTGATAGTTCACTTTCTTTACAGGTGTATAGATTGAATCGATTGGAAGTACTGATATATCTTGATTTGGTTTTTTATTTTTTTCAGATGAGTTATATCCTCTTCCTCTGTCAGCTGTCATTTCCATTTTTAGGTGTCCACCTTCAGAAACTGTAGCTATATGTAAGTCTGGATTTAGTATTTCTACTGTTCCATCTGTTATTATATCTCCAGCTTTAACTTTTCCTTCTCCTTTGAAGTCGATTTTTAAAACTTTTTCTTCATTCTCTTCAAATTTTAGTCTTACATTTTTTAAGTTTACTATTATCTCTGGTACATCTTCTACTACATTTGGTATACCAGAAAATTCATGTAATACTCCATCAATTTTTACACTTGTTATGCTACATCCTGGAAGTGATGAAAGTAAAATTCTTCTAAGAGAATTTCCTATTGTTACTCCATATCCTCTTTCTAATGGTTCACATACAAATTTTGCATAATTATTTGCATCATCTACTTCTAGACATTCAATATTTGGCTTTTCAAATTCTATCATTTTTACCTCCTAATATTTGAGAATATATCTCATATCTTTATAATACTATTGTAGGTTTTCTTAAGTAAAATTTTTAAAGTTTGTAACAAACCTTTATATTTACTTTTTTCTATTATTTTGAGTAAAGCTCTACTATTAAATGTTCTTCGATTGGAATATCAACATCTTCTCTAGCCGCTAATCTAATTACTTTACCACTTAATTTTTCGCTGTCTTTTTCTAGCCATGCTGGAACTGGTCTTTTTGCAGATTCTTCTACATTTACTTTTAATGTAGTATTATCTTTTTTGTTTTCTCTTACTGTTATTACATCACCTGGTTTAACTAGGTATGATGGAATATCAACTCTTTTACCATTTACTTCGAATTGTGCATGGTTTACAAATTGTCTTGCTTGTGCTCTTGATGCTCCAAATCCTAATCTATAAACAACATTGTCTAATCTGCTTTCCAATATTTGTAATAAGTTTTCACCTGTTACACCTTTTTTATTAGAAGCCATTTCAAAGTATTTTCTAAATTGTTTTTCTCCAACTCCATAATATGCTTTTGTTTTTTGTTTTTCTCTTAATTGAGTTCCGTATTCAGAAAGTTTTGCTCTTTTTTGTCCGTGTTGTCCTGGTGCGTAGTTTCTTCTTGAAATACTACATTTATCAGAATAACATCTTTCACCTTTTAAGAACAATTTTTGTCCTTCTCTACGGCATCTACGACATTGTTCATCTTTATATCTTGCCATTTTTTTCTCCTTTCTCATTCTAAATAGCCTTTGCATTTTCATGCTTCTATATCTCTATATTTTATCTAAATTATACTCTTCTTCTTTTTGGTGGTCTACATCCATTATGTGGTATTGGTGTTACATCTTTTATAGCACTTATTTCTAAACCAGCTGTTTGAAGTGCTCTTATTGCTGCTTCTCTTCCTGAACCTGGTCCTTTAACAAATACTTCTACAGATTTTAATCCATGTTCCATTGCTGCTTTTGCTGCTTTTTCAGCAACTTGACCAGCTGCAAATGGTGTGCTTTTTCTTGAACCTTTGTAACCTAGTTCTCCAGCACTTGCCCAAGAAATACTATTTCCTTGTGTATCTGTGATTGTAACTATTGTGTTATTGAAACTAGAATGAATATGAGCTGCACCTTTTTCAATGTTTTTTCTATTTCTTCTAGCTACTTTTTTTGTTGTTACATTTTTAGCCATTTCGGTTTTTCCTCCTTTAAATATTCGAATTCTATTTCTTGTTAATAACTTTTATTAACTTTTATTGACTTATTTATTTTTTACTTTTGCTAACTAATTTTCTAGGACCTTTTCTTGTTCTAGCATTAGTTTTTGTTCTTTGACCTCTTACTGGTAATCCTCTTCTATGTCTTAATCCTCTGTAACATCCGATTTCTGTAAGTCTTTTTATGTTTAATGCTACTTCTCTTCTTAAATCACCTTCAACTGTATAAGATTCATCTATTGCTTTTCTTATATCGTTTACTTGATCATCTGTTAAGTCTTTTACTCTTGTATCTGGATTAACTCCTGCTTTTTCAAGAATTTTTTTAGAACTTGATACTCCTATTCCATAAATGTATGTTAGTCCTATTTCTACTCTTTTTTCTTTAGGTAAATCTACTCCTGCTATACGAGCCATACTATTTTGCACCTCCAAATTTTTTTCTTTATTTGTTTGTCCTAGACTTTTAAAGGTGAAATGCTACCGGTGTTTACCCCAGTCTCTTTAAATTTTCTAGAACATGTATATAAACACAAATTTGATATGTACCCCTTGAGATTTTCAAGGTTCACAGCCGCTACCTAATTTGTGTTATTAACTTTTTTAGGATTATTATCCTTGTCTTTGTTTGTGTTTAGGGTTTTCACAAATAACTCTAATTACACCTTTTCTTTTTATTACTTTACATTTGTCACACATTTTTTTAACTGATGGTCTTACTTTCATTATTCTAGCACCTCCTTGGCTTGCTATTTTATATATATTTTTGGGTTAATTTTTACTTTTATTTTGCTCTCCAAGTAATTCTTCCTCTGTTTAAATCATAAGGTGAAAGTTCTACTTTTACCTTATCTCCTGGTAATATTTTTATATAGTTCATTCTTAGTTTTCCTGAGATATGAGCTAATATTTGATGTCCATTTTCAAGTTCTACTTTGAAATTTGTATTTGGTAGTGCTTCCACTACTGTTCCTTCAACTTCTATAACATCTTCTTTTGCCATTTACTTTTCCCCTCCTACTTAAAGAGTTTTTATTATGTTTTTTTGACAATTGTACATAATAACTACTATATTATATATTATTATTTAAGTATTGTCAATATTTCTGGCTCTTTTTCTGTAATTAATATTGTATTTTCATAGTGAGCTGCTAAGCTTCCATCTTCTGTTATGATTGTCCAACCATCATCAAGTTCTAGGATATTTGGTTTTCCTTGTATTACCATTGGTTCTATTGCTAGTGTCATTCCTGGTTCTAAACGAATTCCTTTTCCTGCCTTCCCATAATTTGGGATTCCTGGATCTTCATGCATTTCTTTACCAATTCCATGACCTTGAAATTCTCTTACAACTGAATATCCTTGTGAGTGAACATATTCACCTATTGCATGACATACATCACCAATTCTATATCCTGGTTTTGCATATTTTATTCCTTCAAAAAATGCTTGTTTTGTAACTTCTACAAGTCTTTTTGCTTCTTTAGAAACTTCTCCAACCATAAATGTTCTTGCTGCATCTCCATTAAACCCATTTTTCAAAGCTACTGTATCAATACTTACAATGTCCCCTTCTCTAATTATCTTTTTCTTTGAAGGTATTCCATGTATTACTTCATCATTTATAGATATACATGTTGATGCTGGATATGGTGGTACTCCCTTTATTCCTATATCATATCCTTTTTCTGCTGGAATTGCTCCTAAACTTCTTATTGTTTTTTCTGCAATTTGGTCTAACTCCCATGTTGTCATTCCTGGTCTTATTTCTTTTTCCAATTTTTCATACATTTTAGCTACGACTTTACAAGCTTCTTTCATGTATTCAATTTCTCTTTTTGATTTAATTGTTACCAATTTAACCGTCTCCTACTTCTATTAACAATTTTATTTATTAATTTCTTTCATTACATCTTCTGCTACATCTTTACCAAGTTTATTTACTGTTTTGCTTACTACTGCTGAATATAAATTTCCTTGTTTCTCATAATATTCTACTAGTGGACTTGTTTGTTTAAAGTAACTGTCTAATCTTGATTTTACTGTTTCTATTGTGTCATCTTTTCTTTGTATTAGTTCACTACCACATTTATCACAAACACCTTCAACCTTTGGTGGATTTAAAACTAGGTTATAAACTGTTTTACAATCTGAATTTGAGCAGATTCTTCTATTTACTATTCTTTCTACTATTTCGTCTTCTGGTGTAGTTAGATTTATTACCATATCTACTTTTTTACCTTTTTGAGCTAATAATTTGTCTAACTCTTCTGCTTGTTTTACTGTTCTTGGGAATCCATCTAATATAATTCCATTTTGAACATCTGGTTCTTCCATTCTATTTTCTATTAATCCTATTGTTACATCATCTGGAACTAATTCTCCTTTTGATATATAACTTTCTGCTAATTTTCCAAGTTCTGTCTTTTCTTTTATGTGTTTTCTAAAAATATCACCTGTTGATACTTGTGGTATATTTAGTTTTCCTGTTAATATACTTGCTACTGTTCCTTTTCCTGTTCCTGGTGCACCTAACATTATGATTATCATATAAACACTTCCTTCTACTTTTGTTTTAAGATTATTTAATAATCTTTATCATATCTACCCTATAGTAAACATGATAAAAATTACTAACTTCAGATTGCCAATTAGATTATTTCTTTTTGGCAATCTAAAATTCGTAATATTTTTATTTTTCCAAGAATCCTTTATAGTGTCTCATTGCTAATTGAGATTCTAGTTGTTGTACTGTTTCTAGAGCTACACCTACAACGATTAGTATTGATGTACCACCAAATGCAATATTTAAGTTTGTGAATCTTAAAAGCATTGGTAATATTGCTATTACTGCTAAGAAAAATCCACCAAACCATGTTAATTTTGATATTATTGATGATAAATATTGTGTTGTTGGTTTTCCTGCTCTAATTCCAGGTATGAATCCACCATTTTTCTTAATATTGTTTGATACTTCTGCTGGATTAAATGTAGCATAAGTATAGAAAAATGTAAATCCTATAATTAATAGTAAATAAACAATTGCATTTGCAAGTGAATATCCCCAACCTACATTTGATGTTGATGTAGCTATTGAGAATTTATATAAACCTGCTAAAAATCCTGTTTGATTTGCTATATCTTTTACAAAGATTTGTATAATCATAGCTGGGAAAGTCATAAAACTACTTGCAAAAATTACTGGCATAACTCCTGCCATAGCTAGTTTTAATGGTATATGTGTGCTTTGAGCTCCAACCATTTTTCTTCCAACTACTTTTTTAGAGTATTGTACTGGCACTCTTCTTTCAGCTTCTTGTACAAACACAACTCCTGCAACTAATACTATTGCACCTATTGCAATTCCTATTGCAGTTAATAATCCTGTTGTACTAAATCCATTACTTGTCATAATTAGGTTCCAAAGTGTTGTTGCACCACTTGGTAATCTTGAAACAATACCAATAAAGATTAGCAATGATATTCCATTTCCAATTCCTTTTGCTGTTATTTCTTCTCCTAACCACATAAGTACTGATGTTCCTGTAACTAATCCTAATACTACTAAGAATCCTGTTAAGAAACTACTATCTACGAATATTCCTGAAGATTTATAAGATAAATAAATTCCTATACCTTCAACCAATGCTAATATTATTGTTAACATTTTTGTATATTTATTTATTTTCTTTCTACCTTCTTCTCCACCTTCTTTAGTTAATCTTTCTAAAGATGGGATAATCATAGCTAACAATTGGATTACAATTGAAGCTGTTATGTATGGGCTAATTGACATTGCAAATACTGAAAATCTTGAAAAAGCTCCACCAGAAATCATATCGATTAATCCGGCGATTCCTGATGAACTTCCCATTGCTTCATTTAATGTTATACTATTTACTCCTGGTACTGTTATATAACATCCTAATCTAAATACTACTATTAATAATAATGTGTATAATAATCTTTTTCTGACTTCAGGTGTTGCAATTGCATTTTTTATTGTTTTAAACAATTAAACCACCTCAGCCTTTCCACCTAAAGCTTCGATTTCTTCTTTAGCTTTTTTAGTAAATCTTTTAGCTTTAACATTTAATTTTTTCTCTAATTTTCCTGTTGCTAATACAACGATTCCATCATTTATTTTTCCAATGATTCCTTCTTCTAATAGGCTTTCAGCTGTAACTTCTGTAGCTTTAGATTTGTTAAGCATTTTGAATGTTACTTCTGTGTATGTGTTTGCGTGAATATTGTTGAATCCTCTTTTTGGTAATCTTCTATATAATGGTGTTTGACCACCTTCGAATCCTCTTCTTACTCCGCCACCTGATCTTGCTTTTTGTCCTTTATGTCCTCTACCAGATGTTTTTCCGTTTCCAGAAGCCATACCACGACCTACTCTATTTCTTTTTACTTTTTTTGTAGCTGGTTTTAAATCGTCTAATTTCATTTGGCTCTGCACCTCCTTATTTTTTATTTGATTATAATTATAGTATTTCTTCTACTTTTTTACCTCTTTTTTTAGCTACTGATTCTACAGTTTGCATTGATTTTAAACCTTCGATTGTAGCATAAACAACGTTTCTTGGATTATTTGTTCCAATAACTTTTGTTCTTATGTTTTTGTATCCTGCTAATTCTAATACTGGTCTAACACTTCCACCAGCGATAACTCCAGTACCGATTTCTGCTGGTTTTAACATAACTCTTGCACTACCGAATGTTCCAAAATATTCATGAGGTACTGTTGTGTTTACAATTGGTACTTCAACTAAATTCTTTTTAGCTTCTTGAATTGCTTTTCTTATAGCATCTGGAACTTCTGCTGCTTTACCATTTCCAACACCTACATGACCGTTTTCGTCACCAACAACTACTACTGCACTAAATCTAAAAGTTCTACCACCTTTAACAACTTTAGCAACTCTGTTGATAGCAACAACTTTTTCTTTTAATTCTCTATTTTCTTCCATAGGTTTTAGTTTTTCCTCCTTCTTATAGGTATTTGTATTTTATATTTATTTTATTTTAATTAGAATTCTAATCCGCCTTCTCTTGCTGCATCAGCTAATTCTTTAACTACACCATGATAAATATATCCACCACGGTCAAATACAACTGCTTTTATATTTTTAGCTTGTGCTTTTTTTGCGATTAATGTTCCTAATTCTTTAGCTGCTTCTTTATTAGCATGTTTTGTTTTTATTTCTTTATCTAATGTAGAAGCTGCAACTAATGTATTTCCTGCAACATCATCAATTACTTGTACATATAAGTTTGCATTACTTCTATATACACATAATCTTGGTCTTTCAGCTGTTCCAGATATTTTTCTTCTTACTCTTAAATGTCTTCTTGTTCTTTCCATTTTTCTATCTGTTTTCTTAACCATTTTTATTCTCCTTTCTCTAAATTCGAATTTCTTACACTTAGATAATTTTAATTCAAATCAAAATATTGCGCTTTTTTATAAATTAAACAGGCTGAAGTCGTACTTTTGTACATTGAAGTCTGGTTAATAAAATAAAAATGTACGAAATGTTAATTAAAATTAAAATTTATTTACCAGTTTTACCTTCTTTACGTCTAATAACTTCATCAGCATATTTAATACCTTTACCTCTATATACTTCTGGTGGTCTTTTTGTTCTTATAACTGCTGCTGTTTGACCTACTAATTCTTTATCAATTCCTTTTACTATAATTGTATTAGGATTTGGAACATCAAAAGTAATTCCAGCTGGTGCTTCAAATATTACTGGATGTGAATATCCTAAAGTTAAATTTAAATTGTTTCCTTGTTTTGCAACTCTGTAACCAACTCCGTTTATTTGAAGTTCTTTACTATATTCATGAGTTACACCTGTTATCATGTTACTAATTAAAGTTCTTGTTAAACCATGTAATGCTCTGTTACTTGGTTCATCATTTTTTCTTATAACTTTAATTTCGTTTTCTGCCATTTCTAAAGAAATATTTTTATGTATTTCTTTTTCTAATGTACCTTTTGGCCCTTTTACAGTAATGTGTTGTCCATCAATTTTAACTTCAACACCTTGTGGTACTGCAACAGGTTTATTTCCTATTCTTGACATGTTAGGTTTTCCCTCCTTCTAAATTTCTAAATTATAAATTACCATACATATGCTAATACTTCTCCACCAACACCAAGTTCTCTTGCTTCTTTGTCTGTTTTAAGACCTTTTGATGTAGAGATAATAGCTATTCCTAATCCATTTAATACTTTTGGTAATTCATCTTTTGATGCATATACTCTTAATCCTGGTTTGCTTATTCTTTTTAAACCATCAATTACTCTTGTTCCTTTTTCATCATATTTTAAAGTAATTCTTATTATTCCTTGAGTATTGTCTTTTATTTCTTCAAAAGATTTTATATATCCTTCTTTTAATAGTATTTCTGTTATTCCTAATTTCATATTTGAAGCTGGAATATCAACTGTTTTATGTTTTGAACTATTTGCGTTTCTAATTCTTGTTAACATATCTGCTATTGGATCTGTAATGTTCATTAATTACTAACCTCCTATCTTTCTATTATTTTTACCAGCTAGCTTTCTTAACTCCTGGGATTTCTCCTTTATGAGCTAATTCTCTAAAGCATACACGGCATATTCCATATTTTCTAATATAGCTGTGTGGTCTTCCACAAATTCTACATCTGTTATATTCTCTTGTTTTGTATTTTTGTGGTCTAGCTTGTTTTATTTTCATTGATTTCTTAGCCATTTATTTTACTCCTTCCTTAATTTCACTTACTTGTTCATTTAAGTTAATCAAATTAAGCTTTAAAAGGCATTCCTAATAGTTTTAACAACTCTTTTGATTCTTCATCTGTATGAGCTGTTGTTACGAATATAATATCCATACCTCTTAATTTATCAACTTTATCATATTCGATTTCTGGGAATATTAATTGTTCTTTAATACCCATTGAGTAGTTTCCTCTACCATCAAATGATTTGTTAGAAACACCTCTGAAATCTCTAACTCTTGGAAGTGCTACATTGAATAGTTTATATGCAAAGTCATACATTTTATCTGCTCTTAATGTTACTTTACATCCGATTTTTGCACCTTCTCTTAATTTAAATGCAGCTATTGATTTTTTTGCTTTTGTTATAACTGGTTTTTGACCTGTTATAATTGTTAAATCATTCATTGCATTTTCTAAAGCTTTAGGATTTTCTTTTAAATCTCCTAATCCTATATTTATAACTATTTTATCAAGTTTTGGAACTTGCATAACTGATTTATATTCAAATTTTTTCATTAATGCTGGGATTACTTCTTTTTCATATTGTTCTCTTAGTTTTTCCATTTTTAGTTAATCCTCCTTTCCTATTCTATTTTAATTTAGCTCCGCATTTTTTACAAACACGAACTTTTTCTTCTTTTTCTATACTGTATCCAACTTTTGTAGTTTTTCCGCATTTAGGGCATACTACATTAACTTTTGAAGTTGGTATAGCACATTCTACTGATATAATTCCGCTTTCTTCTCCTTGACGTCTTGCTTTAACATGTTTTTTTCTAATGTTAACGCCTTTAACAACGATTTTATCAGCTTTTGGCATTACTTCTAAAACTTCTCCAGTTTTACCTTTATCATTTCCTGATAAAACTTGGACATTGTCTCCTTTTTTTATTCTCATTGAGATTTTACCTCCTTCTACTAATTATAGAACTTCTGGGGCTAATGAAAGTATTTTCATGTAGTCCTTTTCTCTTAGTTCTCTTGCAACTGGTCCAAAGATACGTGTTCCTTTTGGTGTTCCGTCTTCTTTGATTATTACTGCTGCATTTTCATCAAATTTTATATATGAACCATCTGGTCTTCTTAATCCTTTTTTAGATCTTACTATAACAGCTTTTACAACATCACCTTTTTTAACAACTCCACCTGGTGTTGCTGATTTAACTGAAGCTACTATAACATCACCAATGTTTGAAGTTTTTCTATAAGAACCACCTAAACATCTGATACACATTAATTCTTTTGCTCCTGTGTTATCTGCTACTTTTAATCTTGTTTGTTGTTGGATCATTTATGGTTCCTCCTTTCCTATTTAACGATTGCTTTTTCCATAACTTCAACTACTCTCCATCTTTTATCTTTAGAAAGTGGTCTTGTTTCCATTACTTTTACTTTGTCACCTATTTGGCAAACATTTTCTTCATCATGAGCTTTTAATTTATATGTTGTTTTTACAGTTTTTCCATATACTTTATGTCTAACACTTGTTTCTACAGCTACTACAACTGTTTTGTCCATTTTGTTAGATGTAACAGTTCCAACCATAACTTTACGAAGATTTCTTTCTCCCATTTAGATTTCTCCTTTCTTGATTAAGCGTTTTTAGATTCTGCTATTTTTCTTTCTGTTAATACTGTATTTATTTTAGCTATATCTTTTTTTACTTCTCTAATTTTCATTGGATTATCTAATCCGTTTGTAGCTAAACTAAATTTTAATTTAAATAATTCTGTTTTTAGTTCACCTAATTCTTTCTCTAAATCTGGTGAAGACATTTCTCTTATTTTATTTATCTTCATCATTTTCACCTACCTTTTCAGTTTCTCTTGCTACAAATTTTGTTTTGTTAGGTAGTTTGTTCATAGCAAGTCTTAAGGCTTCTTTAGCAATATCTTCTGTTACACCTGAAATTTCAAACATTACTCTTCCTGGTTTTACTACTGCTACCCAATATTCTGGAGCACCTTTACCTTTACCCATACGAGTACCGATTGGTTTTGCTGTTATTGGTTTGTCTGGAAAGATTTTAATCCAAACTTTTCCACCTCTTTTTATATAACGAGTCATAGCAATTCTGGCTGCTTCAATTTGGTTTCCTGTTACTAAAGCTCCTGTTACTGCTTGGATTCCATATTCTCCATCTGTAACTCTGTTACCTCTTGTTGCTTTTCCTCTCATTCTACCTTTTTGCATTTTTCTATGTTTTGTTCTTTTTGGCATTAATGGCATTATTGTTCTCCTCCTTCCACTTTTCTTTCTGGAAGAACTTCTCCTTTATATATCCAAACTTTTACACCGATTTTTCCATATGTTGTATCTGCTTCTGCAAATCCATAATCAATATCAGCTCTTAAAGTTTGAAGTGGTATGTTTCCTTCTTTGTAGAATTCTGTTCTAGCCATATCAGCTCCACCTAATCTACCAGATACTGCAGTTTTTATTCCTAAAGCACCTGCTTTCATAGATTTTTGCATACATTGTTTCATGGCTCTTCTGAATGAAATTCTTCTTTCTAATTGTCCAGCGATATTTTCTGCTACTAATTGAGCATCTGTATCTATATTTTTAACTTCTACGATGTTTAAGTTAACATCTTTTCCTATTAATTTTGCAAGTTCAGCTTTTACACTTTCAACTCCAGCTCCGCCTTTACCAATTACGATTCCAGGTTTTGCAGTGTATAAGTTAACTTTTACAGCTTTAGCTGTTCTTTCTATTTCTATTTTAGAAATTCCAGCTTGGTATAATTTTTTCTTTAAAAATTTACGAATTTTTTGATCTTCAACTAAATAATCTGCAAAATTTTTAGAATCTGCATACCATTTAGAGTTCCAATCTTTTATAATTCCAACTCTTACACCTGTTGGATGTACTTTTTGTCCCATGGCTTGTTTATGCCTCCTTTTCTTTTAATACTATTGTTATATGACTTGTTCTTTTTCTAATTCTAACTGCTGAACCTTTTGCAGCTGGTCTAATTCTTTTTAGAGTTGGACCTTGATTTGCATAGATTTCAGCAACATATAAGTTTTCATGTTTCATATCATGATTGTTTTCAGCATTTGCAATTGCTGATTTTAATAATTTTTCTATTATTTCTGATGATGCTTTTGGTGTAAATTTTACTATTGCTAAAGCTTCATCAACATTTTTACCTCTTATTAAATCTGCTACTATTTTAACTTTTCTAGCTGATATTCTAGCATATTTAAGAGTTGCTTTAGCTTCATTTATTACAACTGTTTCTTGCTCTTGCACTATAATTCCCTCCTTATATCGGTTTGCTTTTTTTATTTATGCTTTTCTATTTAGTTGTTTTGTCTCCTGCATGTCCTTTAAATGTTCTTGTAGGAGCAAATTCACCTAATTTATGACCTATCATTTCTTCTGCAATATAGATTGGAACATGTTTTCTTCCATCATGTACTGCAATTGTGTGACCAACCATTTGTGGATAAATTGTTGAAGCTCTTGACCATGTTTTTAAAACTTCTTTGCTTCCAGTTTTGTTCATTTCTTCAATTCTTTTTAATAATTTTTCTTGTACAAATGGTTTTTTCTTGCTTGATCTTGACATATTGAAATGTCCTCCTTTCTAAGCGTTATTATTTTTTGTTTCTTCTCTTAACTATAAATTTGTTAGATTGTTTCTTTTTATTTCTTGTCTTGTATCCTAATGCTGGTTTACCCCAAGGTGTCATTGGTCCTGCGTGTCCTACTGGAGCTTTACCTTCACCACCACCATGAGGGTGATCTACTGGGTTCATTACAGATCCTCTTACTGTTGGTCTGATTCCCATATGTCTTTTTCTACCAGCTTTACCAATTTTAACATTTTCATGGTCGCTGTTTCCTATAACACCGATTGTAGCTCTACATTTAGCTAGAACTAATCTCATTTCTCCTGATGGAAGTCTTACGTGTGCATATTTTCCTTCTTTAGCCATTAATTGTGCACTTTGACCTGCAGCTTTAACTAATCTTCCACCTTGTTTTGGATTTAATTCAATGTTGTGAATTAAAGTACCTACTGGAATTGAACTGATTGGCATACAGTTTCCTGGTTTTATATCAACTGATTCTCCAGATATTATTTTGTCACCATCTGTTAATCCTTGTGGTGCTAATATATAAGCTTTTTCTCCATCTTCATATTGAATTAATGCAATATTTGCACTTCTGTTTGGATCATATTCGATTCCTATTACAGTTGCTTCCATATTGTCTTTTAATCTTTTAAAGTCTATTATTCTATATTTTTGTCTGTTTCCACCACCTTGGTGTCTTACTGTTATTCTACCATATGAATTTCTACCTGCATTTTTTCTCTTTTTAGCAAGTAATGATTTTTCAGGAGTTTTTTTAGTTACTTCTGCAAAATCTGAAACTGTCATATTTCTTCTAGATGGTGTATATGGTTTAAAATGTTTCATTGCCATTTTTCTTTCTCTCCTTTTTATTTATTCTCCGGGTTTTTTCCCGATATTTTATTACAGAGCTCTAAGCTCCCATAAATTCATCAATTGAATCTTTGTATTTTTTAGATATTTTTGTTGTTTTTCCACCTTTTGCTAGGTATGTTTTTTCTTCTGGATTTGTGTCAATTGTTACAATTGCTTTTTTCCAGTCAGATGTTTTACCCATATGGTATCCAACTCTTTTTTTCTTTCCGTTTACATTCATTGTATTTACTTTTAATACTTTTACTTCAAATAGTTTTTCAACAGCTTTTGCTATTTCAACTTTTGTAGCTTTTTTATTTACTTTGAAAGTGTATTTACCTTCTTGTAATTGGTCATTACTTTTTTCAGTAACAACTGGTGCTATTATTATTTCTTCTGGTAGCATTATGCGTACACCTCCTCTAATTTTTTAACAGTATCAACTGGTAAAATTAGATTATTGTATTTTAATAAATCAAATACATTTATGTTGTTAGCTTTTATAGCTTTAACTCCTTCAATGTTTCTTGCTGACATTATTACATTTTTATTTCCTTCTGGAAGTATTATTAATGTTTTTCCTTCAACTTTTAATGCTTCTAATGCTTTTACCATTGATTTTGTTTTGATTTCTTTTAATTCTAATTTGTCAACTACTGTTAGTTCTTTTTCTAATACTTTAGAGCTTAATATTGACTTAATTGCAAGTCTTCTTTCTTTTTTATTTACTGTGTATTTATATGAACGAGGTTTTGGTCCTAAAGCAATACCACCTTTTATCCATTGTGGAGCTCTTATTGAACCTTGTCTTGCTCTACCTGTTCCTTTTTGTCTCCATGGTTTTCTTCCACCACCACGAACTTCTGCTCTTGTTTTTGTACTTTGTGTACCTTGTCTTTGATTAGCTAAATAGTTAACTAATACAGCATGTACTATATTTTCATTTGGTTCAATTCCAAATACGCTATCTGCTAATTCTATATCACTTACTTTTTTTCCTTTTATATCGTATACATCTACTTTTGGCATTTTTAACTCCTCCTTCCTTTCTATTTGCTAGCCTTTACAGCTGATTTTACTTTTAAGATAGCTCCTTTAGGTCCTGGAACACTACCTTTTACTAATATAACATTTTTATCCATGTCTACTCTTACAACATCTAAGTTTTGTATTGTAACTGTAACTCTTCCCATATGTCCTGGAAGTTTTTTACCTTTGAATACTCTACCTGGTGTTGATGTAGATCCCATTGAACCTGGTCTTCTGTGATACATAGAACCATGTCCCATAGGTCCTCTTGATTGTCCATGACGTTTTATAACACCTTGGAATCCTTTTCCTTTTGATGTTCCTTGAACATCTATTTTTTCTCCAGCTGTGAAGATGTCAGCTTTTACTTCGTCTCCAACTTTGTATTCTTCTACTGAATCCATTCTGAATTCTCTTAAATGTTTTTTATTAGCTAATTTTGCTTTTGCAAAATGTCCTGCTTCTGGTTTATTGATATGTTTATCTTTTATTTCTCCATATCCTAATTGTATTGCATTGTATCCATCTGTTTCAACAGTTTTTACTTGTGCAACTACGTTTCCAGCTGTTTCTATAACTGTTACTGGAATTACGTTTCCTTTTTCATCAAATATTTGTGTCATACCGATTTTTTTACCGATAATTCCTTTGTTCATTTTATTTCCTCCTAACTATTGGCTGATATTTATATTGCATTTGTTTAAAATGTATACCAGCTTGGTTTTGTTGCTACACATATAATGTAGGCTTTTAATTTTGTTTCTAAATTATAATTTGATTTCGATGTCAACACCAGCTGGTAAATCTAATTTCATTAGACTATCTACTGTTTTTTGTGTTGGGTAAAGTATGTCGATTACTCTTTTATGTGTTCTCATTTCAAATTGTTCTCTTGAATCTTTGTATTTGTGTGGAGAACGTAAGATTGTTACGACTTCTTTTTGTGTTGGTAATGGAATAGGACCTGAAACCTTTGCTCCTGTTTTCTTAGCAGTATCTACTATTTTTTCAGCAGACTGATCTAAAACTACATGGTCATATGCTTTTAGTCTTATTCTTATTTTTTCACTTGTTGCTATGTTTGCCATTGTAATTTTCCCTCCTTCATAAATTTGTTTTTCTTTTTAGATAGCTTGTTTGCTATCGAAATTACCGTGGCAAGTTAAAACGCACTCTGGTGTTTTGAATTTCACCTATATTTAAACCCAAAATACGCATGTTAATTCTGGGATAAGTGCTATTTTTATATAAAACTTACCGCCTGGTCTTTGCCATGACATACTCCACTGAAGTTCCCTCCACCCTTACGGATTCGTAGGATGTAGCCACATTCAGCTTCTTCGCTTAATTCATGCTCATATATTATACAATGTTTTTCCATTAGTGTCAATACTTTTTGGCTAATTTTTACGCTTACGGACGAAAATAAATCCAAATTATTAAATTTATATCTAATAATTTGGATTTTTATTTTTATCCTTTTATAATTTTATCAATTGAAGTTTCTCTCATTTCTTTAATAAGTTTACAACTATTATCTAGTTTAGCTTGTTCTTCTGCATTTAAGTCTAAGTCTAATAATTCTCTAACACCGTTACTATTTATAATAGCTGGAACTCCAATATAGATATCATCTTGACCATATTGTCCATCTTTTAAATAAGTTGAAACTGTTAATATTGAGTTTTCATTATCTAAAATCGCTCTAACTAATCTGTTTAAAGCCATTCCTATTCCATAATATGTTGCTTTTTTCTTTTCTATAATTTCATATGCTGCATCAACAACACCTTTATGTATTTTTTCTAAATCTTCCATTGGATGTTTGTTATCTTTCATTATATCAGTTACTTTTTTACATCCCACATATGCATGTGCCCAAGGTACAAATGAAGAATCACCATGTTCTCCCATTATATATGCATGTACGTTTTTGCTAGATACTTTTAAATAATCTGCCATTAAATAACGCAATCTTGCTGTGTCTAATACTGTTCCAGATCCAATTACTCTGTTTTTTGGTAATCCAGAAACTTGTGCTACTACATATGTCATTAAATCTACTGGATTACTTGCCACTACTATTATTCCGTCAAATCCACTTGCCATTATACTTTCTGTTATTTGTTTCATTATTTTTGTATTTACTTCTGCAAGTTCTAATCTTGTTTGTCCTGGTTTTTGAGCTATTCCAGCTGTTATAACAACTACTTGTGCATCTTTACATTCTGAATAATCTCCTGCTTTTATTATCATTTTTTGTGGTGCATATGGTAATCCATGTGATAAGTCCATTTCTTCTCCTATTGTTTTTTCTTTATCAATATCTATTAGAACTAATTCATTTATTCCACCTCTATTTAACATTGAATATGCCATACTCATTCCTACGAATCCTGTTCCTACTAAAACTACTTTACCATTTTTCATAATTAAAACTTCCTTTCTTATTTTATGTTAGCTTTGTTACGCACAATATTATATCACGTTTTTTCTCTTTTTAAAAGATTTTTTCTAAATTTGTTTTACTTTTTTTGTAAAATATGATATAATGCCTCCAAGAAAATCAAAGTAAGGAGTGTTATTTATGAGTTCCATTTCTGATAATACTACTACTTTGGCAGAAAATAAAGTTTTAATTTTGTATATATTAAATTTAATTGATAATGATATAACACAAGATAATTTATTTAAAATAATCGCATCCATAAACGATATTAATTATTTTTATTTTAAACAAATTTTAACTGATTTAATTGATTCAAAGTTAGTAGGAAATTACACAAAAGAAGCAGAACAAGTTATAAAGATTACTTCTAAAGGAAAAGAAGCATATATTCTTACCAAAGATGTACTACCAGGAATTATGAAATTAAAAGCAGATAACATTTTCAAAAAAGAATTTTCTTCTATTGAAGAAGAAGGTTCTGTAATAGCAGAATTTATACCAAAAAACGAAAATGATTATACTATAAAATGTAAAATTGTAGAAAATAATGAAACTATTTTTGAAGTAAAAACTTTCGCTGGCTCTAGAGAAAGAGCTAAAAAAATTGTAGATAATTGGAACAAAAATGCCAAATCAATTTATCCACAAATTCTAAATTTACTATTAAAAGATAATTAACATTTAAGCTTGGAACTTTAATTCCAAGCTTTTGTTTTACCTTATTAAAAATATTATATCTAATATTAAAACTTTTATCATGATATCTAAGAAAAATTTATAATTAATGCATTTAATTCCTACATCATTTATTTTATCAAAACCATTAACTATTTTTTCAATTTCTTCTTTTGAACTAATCTTTATATCTTCCATATATTCTTTTGCTAAAAATCTTGCTTTTATCATTGCATCATTTTCTAAGAAATTTCTAACCAAATAATATACTGCACTTAATATTAATAATATTACAAGAAACATCATTTTATATGGCAACATTTTTAGTATTCCTAATATACATACTATTGCAAAGTATAATAAATATATATTTGAAAATATGAAATTGAACATTAATAATTTCTTATCTTGAATAGAATGTAAACATTCATGTGCTATTGTTTGAATTCTTGTATATGTATTTTTAATGTTAGCTATTAAAATTTTATTTGTTGCCCAAATATATAAACTAGCTTGAGCATCACTGCTTTCTTCTATTTCAACTTGCGTGTTATTTAATCTTTTCAAATACCATTTGCATATTTCTTTATTTTCTGGATATTTTTTACTTATTTCATCAAGTTCTTCATCTTTTCCTATGTTTTTCAATTTTTTCATACTATATCCAAAAATATATCTTAAAACAGCTATAAAAATTATTATAATCATTGCAATAATTATAAATTCCATATTATCCCCCTATAATATTCTTCTTTAAAGATGATATATATTTTTTTATTTGTGACTCCCACCTTTTAACTGTCTGTAATTACATAACAGACAGTATAAAAGTCGGTCCCCCCGAATTGTCACTGCATAAAAAAATATATATCATCTCTTTAATTTAGTTTTTACCTTATTCCATAACATCTCTAATTGCTTCACCAATAATTTTATTAACATCTGCAATCATCACATTAAACTTTGTTTCAGCTTCAAAAAATCTTTTAGCTTCTGGATTTTCTATCAATTCTGCATACAAATCTTGAACATGCTTATATTTTTCTTCATTATTTTTTCCTGTTTGCATCATTTCAATTTGTACATCATATCTAGCCTTTTCAAATTCTGCCATTTTTTCTTTTAAACTTGTATTTAAATTTAAAGTTTGTTTTGCCATTTTATAACTCATATACTCTTCAGATTGTTTTATTTCTCCAGCCAATCTATTTGCTGTATCATATATATTCATTTTAACTTGTCCTTTCTTTATATAAATTTTGTGCATGACTTAATAAAAAATCATGCACATTATTTTTATTGTACTACTGTTTTTTTGTTGTATCATTACTTGGTAATGTTGTTGCTGGTGCTTCTAATTGCACATTTGCATTTAATGGGCAAATATTTACAAATGTATTTCCATCATTAACTTTTATTGTATTTCCATTTAAGTCTTTATATTCTGTTTTTTCTTCTCTAGAATTTTTAGTACATTTTATTTTTATTGCTTTTCCATTTGTTATATAATATCCATCAAATGTTCCTATGTTTTTAATTCCTTGTCTTCCCTTATTTTCACTATCTGATAATGTGTAATTTTCACAGAACATTATTATTATATTTTTTGTTGTTATTGTATTTCCACTTGTCCAGTCTGTTTGTTCTTTGTTTCTTGCATATCTTTCGTATACTTGTTTTTCTTCATCATATACATATTTTACTGTTTGTAAGTCTGAATGTGGTATTGTTACACTTACAGCTCCTTGACCGTCTTCTAGATTTACTTCATCTGTAACATAATTTAATACACTTGTTTCCTTTGATGTTGTTTTATATTTTTTGTTTTTAGCTGATTCTAATAATTTTTTCATACTTGTTACTGCATTATGTGGTGCTGATTTATCTTTTACTCTCCAGAATGTTGTTCCATCTTCTGATATTCCGTTTATATCATTTATATTGTATTTTTTTATATCACTTGCTGCTTGCGGACTTTGTCCAAAATGAGTGTAAATTGCATCATTTTCCATTGCATAATCTATAAAATAATGTCTTGCACTTCTTACTGGTCCTATTTTTTCAGGATTTGTTCCTTTAAATAGTGCCATTAATCTAGTTTCTCCACCTTCTACAACTATTTCGTATACCATGTATGCATCTTGAAGCCCTGCTTGTGGCCAAGCTCCACTGTGGTTATCTATCATAACTGCAACTGGTCTATCATTTCCTTTAAATATTTGCACTTGTTTTTTATCTACATTTGCAACTAAAACATCATTTTCATTTGCAACCTGCTCTGTATTAGTATCTTTATCTTTTATTATTTTATATGCTAATACTCCTCCCGCTATTATCACAAGTATTACTAACAATATAATTAATGCTTTTACTCCACCTTTTTCCATATAAACACCTCTCCTATTCTCTTTCAATTTTCAATTCTGTTAGAACTTTTTCTTCTTTTGGTCTCATTTTTTTCTTATCAGCTTCTTCAATGTGATCATATCCCATCAAATGATAAAAACCATGTACTACCATGTAGCTTAGTTCTCTTTCAAATGAATGTCCATATTCTTTGGCTTGTTCTTCTACTTTTTCAATTGAAATTATTATGTCTCCTAACACATCTTCATGTTCAAATTCATTGTTTGCTAGTTTTTCGTCTAATTCTTCTTTCTCAAACATTGGAAATGAAAGTACATCTGTTGCTCTATCTATATTTCTGTATTCTTTATTTATTTGATGTATATTTTCTGGATTTGTTAAAGTTATTGTTATATCTAATTTTGAATTTTTTAATCCTTCTATTTCATAACATTTTTCTAACACTTTTGTTATTACTTCTTCATATTTTTTATTTTCTTGTATGTCTTTGTATATTATTTCAACCATTATACTACTTCCTTAACTTTTATATATTTTCCTTCTGATTTGTATGAGTTTCTAATTTCTCGAATAACTCCATAATCTACTAGTTTTCTTTTGTAGTATTTTAATAATTTACTATAATCTGTCTTCCCTTTGTTTAAATTTTTAATGTCATTTTTTATAAATAATATTTCTTTTTCTTTTATATATTCAATAAAATCTGTTTCTTTTAGTTTTGAGATTTCTTTATATTGATTCCAGAATTTTTTATATTCTTCTCTTTGTTTTGGTGTTTCCCAATATACTTTTGTTGATAACAATTTAATATTATAGTCTTCTATTAAATTTATTAACATAGAATATGCTTTTTCTCTTTTTGTTGCTATTTTTGTATCTTGTACTAAGCTTCTTGCATCTTTTAGTAATTTTTCATAACATTGTTCAGCAACAATTAATGGTAAACTATGAGTAAATAGTTTTCTACTTATTCCTAATAAAACCATATTTTTTTCTATGTTATCTCTTGTGTCTAATTTTCCTATTGTGTAAGATTCATATTTTTCATATTCTGAAACTACACTTTCTAGGTTTTTATCATATCCTATATTTATTTTTAATGATAATATGTTTTGGATATAGTCTTCTAATGTGTAGAAGATTTTTGTATATATCCATTCTTTACTTGAATCATACGCATTTGTTGTGTCTGCTACTTTTATTGAGTAATTTTTCAATATTCCTTTATATAGTGTATCTACCTTTGATATATAAAATTTTTGATATCTTTCTATCAATTTTTCTTTTGAGTTTACTTTTATTCCTTCATAATCTAGCTCTAATAAATATTTTTGTTTTCTATATTTGTATTCTATATATTCGTTTTCTTTTAAACTTGTTACTTCATAGTATTTGGCCATTGCATTTTTTTCAAATTCTGATGCTGTTCCATTTCTCACTTTTTTATATATTGAATCCATTACATATTTATCCAATGAGTCTAAATATGCTTCATATGTTGCATCATATTTTTTTTCTAGTTCGTCTTCATTGTAATTTTCTTCTTGCATAAAATTTTCAAAAGCTTTTAGTAAGCTATTTCTTTTTATTGATATTAACATTCCATTAAGTCCAATTTTTGTTGGTATTAATATTTTTGTTAATGTGTTTGTTATTTTATTAAAAAATGTTTTATCTGTTCCTGTTATTCTAAGGCTTTTCTCTTCCATTTATCTCATCCCTTCAAAATACAATTTTTTCATTTGTACCTATATTTTCTAGTACCTCATATGTTACATAAACTTCAACCCCATCCTGCTTTTCATATGTGTTTATGGTTTTGTTTATGATTTTTTCTTTATTTTCAATTTCTTCATCTAATTCTTGTTCTAGTTCTTGTATCCCTAAGGATTTTGCTTCTTCTAAATTATATTTTTTTTGCACGTTTTTTAGTTCTTTATTTGTTGTTTTTATGAGTGAAATTGGTAAATAAAAGTCTGAAAATAATTTGAATTTATTTTCAGTTTCTATTGTATCATAAATTTCAAATTTTGAAAGCCTTTTTAAAAAATTTATTCTAAAATTATTTATTTTTATTGTATATTTGTTTTCAACATTTCCTGTTTCTTGTGTTTGCGTAAGGTTATAGCTTATTTTTTTACTCTTTGTATGCCATACCTTTGCTTCTATTTCACCTTTTGCATGAACATATCTAATTCCTGTAAATTTTCCTTCTAACCAACCATTTATAAGTATGTCTCCTTCTTTTACAGTATCTCCAATTTTTACATTTGCCGTTCCATTTTGTGCGCTTATTTTTGTTATTATTCCAGATTTGTTTGAAACAATATTACAATATTCATCTTGATCTACTATTTCTGGTTTTTCATCTGCTTTTACTATTTTTACAATTGCATTTGTTCCTTTCAACTCTATTCCTATCCATGCAATATCTTTTCTTTCTAGCATTATTTTATTTATTACTTCTTTCATATTAATATTATTTTTTAGTTTTCCAGTTTCTAGTCCTGCTTTTTTTATATCTTCTTCTATATTTTCAAGTTGCAATCCATTTTCTTCTTTTATTTCTACATTCCATACGAAGTTTGAGGATAATGTTATTATTATTATCATTATTAATAAGAAAAGCACAAATATTTTTCTTTTTTTATATTTATGTAATAAAAAGGGAAATCCTTTTTTTCTTTTTATTTTCACTTTACATCTAGTTTGTTTTGCAACCTTGCATATTTTTTTAAATTCGTTTATCCTTACATTTAATTTCAACTCAATATTTTCTTTTCTTTTTAAGTTCCATATTGTTATATTATTTGTTTTACAAATATTTATAAATCTTTCTATATAATATCCTTCTACAGATATTTTTAAATATCCTAATAAATAGCTAAATAATATTTTTAAAAACATGCCATTCTCCTTTATTCATCTATGGTCCTTTCAACATCAATACTTTCTATCTTCCCAGTTACTTTTATATCATCTTCTGTCATGTTTTCTAGTTTTAAACCATATCCATTTACATTTATTATTCCAATATATGTATTTATTCTTACAAAAAACTCTTCATATTCTAATATTCCTTTAAAATTTTCAATAATAATTTCGTCAAATCCTGTTATAGTTAATTTTGGAATATTAGAACATACTTCTTTGGGAAGTTCTAAGATTTTATCTATTTTATTATATCTATTTTTTTTCATAGAATTTTTCTCCTATTTTTCAAATTCGTCTAAGCTTTTAAATTCATATCCAATATTTTTTGCTTCTTTTATAATAGTATCTAAAATGTTTGTATTTGTTTTTGAATTTCCATGTAATAAAATTATTTCTCCATTATGTAAATTTTTTAATACTTTTTCTTTTGATTTTCCTTCATCTGGTTGTTTGTTTTCATTCCAGTCCTCATATGCAAATGACCACATTACTGTTTTGTATCCTAATTTATTTGTTTCTATTATTGTCCTTTCACTATATTCTCCTTTAGGAGGCCTTATGTATTTCATTTCGTAATTAAATTTTTCTAACATAGCTTGATGTAAGTCCATAACTTCTGTTTTTATTTGCTCATCTGTTAGTGTTGGCATGCTTTTATGGTTTACTGTGTGGTTTCCTATTATATGACCTTCTGATATCATTTGTTTTACTAGTTCTTCTTGTGTATTAACATAGTGTGCTGTTATAAAAAATGTTGCTTTTACATTATTGTTTTTTAGTATTTCTAAGATTTTAGATGTATAACCGGCCTCATATCCTTCATCAAATGTCAAATATATATTTTTCTTATCATTATTTCCTAAGCAAATTCCATTATTCTCTTCTAATATCTTTTTATTTTGTGACCCTACATCTGGTTGTTCATGATTATTATTTCTTTTTATTCCCCATCCTATTGTTTTATTGCTTATTGTCCCTGTACTTGTGATAACAGATTTTTCATTATTTACTATTGCTGTACATACTGCAAATACTGTTAGTATTGTTGTTAAAATTATCATTTTTTTCATATAGTTTTCATTCCTAACTTTTTGAATTTAGGTTTTCCTATGGTTTTACCTATAAACCTTTTTGTTTCTTTATAATTTTATGTGTAGTTTCTGTTTTTATGAATTTACTAATCATTTTATTTAAGTTAAAGATTTTATAGAATTAATGCTTTTAATCTTTGTGTTCGTTCATACTGTTAGCTTTATAAAATGGATAATTTTGTAAATTTCTATTGACATTCTTGAATTTTTGGATTATATTGTTATTATTGCTGGAAAATTAAGGTAATTTGTTTGGTATTGTCAAACTTTGTTACCTGTTTTTCTATATATTATAAAAGAAGGGATGAATATATGATTAATTTTGCACTATGTGATGACAATATAAACATTTTAGATCGTTTAGAAAAAATGCTAGAAAATATATTTAATAAAAATAATTTTAGCGCACGCGTAACTTTTAAATCTTCAAATTCAACTGATATGATAAACTTTATTAACAATAATAATGTTGATGTTGTTTTATTAGACATTAATTTGAAGTCAAACAAAAGTGGTTTAGAATTAGCTAAATCTATTAGGAATTTGCATAGAAATACTTATATTATTTTTACAACTGGTCATTTGGAGTATGCTATGGTTGCCTATAAATTTAGAACTTTTGATTATCTTGCTAAACCTATTACTTACGACAGATTAGAAGATACTATAGTTAGGCTATTTGAGGATATTAACACTTCACCTAGAAGATATATTAAAATTGATAATAAAAATACTTTGGTTGACGCAGATGAAGTTACTTATATTAAAAGAGATGGCATGAAACTTGTTTTTCATACTGCTAATAATGATTATGGTACTTATAGTTCTTTTAATAAGTTTCAAGATAAGTTGCCAAAAAACTATATGAGATGTCATAAATCTTATGTAGCTAATATTTCTCAAATTAGCAATGTTGAACCTGTTTCTGGCGTTATTACTTTTAAAGATGGCTCTACTTGTGATGTAGGACCTAAATATAAATCTGAACTATTGGAGGTTTTGAAATCTTATGGAAATTTTGAATAATTTATGGATGGCAATTAGTACGCCAAATGAAGTACTAATGAATATAATAGCAGTACCTGCAACATTAATAGAAAATCTTTTAACAATATTGCTCTTTTCTGCAATACTTAATATCAATACTACTTCAAAACAGAAAATTCTATATGTTATATCTATGGGATTAGTAAGTCTATTTAGTATGTATTTTATACCAAGTCCTTATAATATATTCTTTAACTTTGCTTTTGTTATAGGTTTAACTTATTTTATTTTTAAGGTTTCTTTTTTTAAAAGTACCGCAGCAATTATGGCATCCGCATTTGGATTTAATATTGTAATTTTTCTAATACTAAACCCGTATATTACATTACTTAATATATCTAGTGAAGAATTATCTAGTATACCCATCTATAGATTGATGTACATTATTATAGTATATATTTGTGTACTATTGATTATTGCTATTATAAAAAGCAGAAAATTAAAATTAGTTTTTATTGATAATATTGATAAAAAAACAAAATTACTTATCTATACTAATTTGATTTTAGGTATAGCTGCTATCATCTTTCACTCTATTACATTTTTTTATTATATAGATACTTTGCCAATATTTGTTACATTATTAAGTAGTATTTCGCTGTTAGCATATTTTATAATAAGTTTATACAGTTTTACTAAAATCTTTAAATTAATATTAACAACAAGAAAACTAGAAAGTGCAGAATCTTATAATAATACTTTACGTATTTTGCATGATAATGTTAGAGGACTTAAACATGACTTTGATAATATTGTTACAACTATCGGTGGTTATATAAAAACTAATGATATGGAAGGATTAAAAGTCTATTATGAACAACTAGAAGATGATTGTCAAAAAGTAAATAATCTTTACTTATTAAATCCTGAAGTAATAAATAATGATGGAATTTATAATTTACTAACTAAAAAATATTACGAAGCTGAATCTAAAGGCATAAAAGTTAATATGACATTTTTATTAGATTTAAGTACTTTAAACATGAAGATATATGAATTTGCAAGAATATTAGGAATTTTATTAGATAATGCAATTGAAGCAGCATCTGAATGTGATAATAAAATTATTAATTTAACATTTAGAAATGACTTTAAAAACTCAGTACAGTTAATTATTATCGAAAATACTTACAATGATAAAGACTTAAATATAGATAAAATATTTGAAAAAGGTGTAAGTGGTAAAGAAAACCACACTGGCTTAGGCTTATGGGAAGTAAAAAAACTTGTGAATAAAAATAACAATGTTAAGTTAATATCTAAAACAAAAAACGACCTATTTATACAACAATTAGAAATCTATACAAAATAACTTATTTTGAAAAAGTTCTGTAAAAAAGAGATATGAGTTAAACTTTAATTCATATCTCTTTCATATATTTTTTCTATTATCACAAAAGCACATATATATTACATATTCCTACATATTTTACTTTTTCCTCTAAATATTATATAGGATTTTTTCACCCTTTATTATTTCAAATATTTCATTTTTGTTCAGTTAGAACAGAACTACACGAAATGAACCAGCACTGTGACCACCGCCACCTCCATTGTTAAAACAAAATTGTCCTGTTTCAACTCCATAAGAATAATATCCACCTCGTAAGAAGAATGGAATATCTGGATATGGAAAGTGGGAGCCATCTGCATTCCAACTAGACTGACCATTACCGCCATTTGATGTTTCCCATATTGCGTCTCCATATTTTCCTTTATTTGCTTCATAATTCATTGTTCTATCTTCTGTGCTAGACGTTACACCTGTTCCAGCATATGGAGTTTGGTATTTTGATTCAATTTTTAGGAACTTAGATACAAATTGATTTCCTGTAACACTTCCTAAATAATTTGCCATATATTCCCATGAACCTCCTGACATATCGTATATTCCATATATATTTCTAGTTGTACTTGCTTTTTGTCCATTTTCTGTATAATATCTATAAAATATGTTTGTATAATTATCGCCGGTTATAGCATTATTATTTATGTTTGTATAAGTTATTTCTATACTATCTTCGTTATATTTTTTACTTCCATCTACCGCTACTGAATAATAACTCGTATAATCATCTCTACTGCTTCCTGACATTCCTGTTAATGTTACTGATTTATTAAAAATTTTATATTCATTATCTGAGGTAGGAACTGTTATTCCCTCATTATATGGATTATTCCATATTCCAGATTGTCCATCATTTGATTTTTGCATATTACCATATTTGCTTTGTGCTAAATATACTACTGCTCCCCATTGGCTATTTTGCATCATTGTTGTTGTTATTTCTGAATTGTTAAATCCATATATTTTTGCTTCATCTTTTGACATATTTTGAGAAACTGTGAATATACCATTTACAGTAATATATCTCCAGCTTGTTACATTTGGTCTTATTGTTATGTCTGTATTATTGCCATAACCACATATTAATTTTTCTTCACTACTTCCGTGTTATTCCTTCATTGTCTTTCGGTGATTCGATATTACTTGATTCAAATTTTCCTACCCATATTCCAGATAATTCACTACCTGTTCCACCTAAATCTGTATCTGATGTAAATGCTGGGTGAACTACATATTTTCCACCATTTGTTTCTCCATTTGTATTACTTGTTCTTATTGCTGTGTCTTGCCCCTCTGGTGCATCTATAATTTTATCTGATGTTCCTATTAAAAATTTTATTGCAAATTCTCCTGTTCCATTTGCATTTGTATGATATCCACTTTTTACATAATAGCTGTATCTTGGTATCCATACAAACATTGTTGTTATATCATCTTCTGGTATTGGTGTTCCAACTCTTGCACTTAAATAATCTTCTCTTGTTTTTCCATTACTGCAATTTTCTTTTACTGTTACTACATTTGCCCATTTTTTTCTATCCGCAGAATAGTCATACCAGTCATTTCCGATATTGCTTTTATCTGCTACTTCCCATGTTTTGTTAGTTGCATTCCATTTTACCGGTATCATTCCTTCTTTTAGATTTGGAATATTTACATTACTATTATTTGCTAGCATTTCTTGTTTTATTAAATCTTCCTTTTCTTTTTGTTCGGCTTTTTCTGTTACTTGTTTTGAGTTTTTGGCTTGTGTTAGTATTCCGTTATTTCCTGTTAGCATCGCTATACTTACTCCAGCAAGTATCAAAAGCACCACTATTGTTATCACTAACGCAATTAATGTAATTCCCTTTTCCTCTTTTGTTTTTACCATTTTATTCTCTCCCATTTTTTATAATTCATAATTTTTCTTTTTTCTCTGAGCATATTCTATATTTGTACTAAAAGTTTGTACACGAATTTTCTTCCACCACTATGTTTTCCAAATCCGTTTGCTTTTATACTTTCTATATACATTTTTGACCAATAATATAACGCTCTTTTTTCTATGTTCTTTTGGTCTTCTAATTGTATTTCTACATCGCAGTTTGTATTGTTGTTTAGCTCTTATGTCTAGTATTCCTATTTTTTCGTCTTTTATGTTTTTTCTAGTATTTGATTTTGTTCTAAATCTATTTCAGTTATTTCTTCTTCTAATATACTTCTTACCAATTCTTTGGTTCCAGACTTTATTTCTTCTCTTCCGAAATAGTTTTTTAAAACATAAAAAAAATACTTTAAAGGATGTTACTAAAAATAGTTTTCCTTTAAAGTACTTTCTTTCTTGGATTGTATATAAATATAACTTTTAAGTTATATCATTGGTAAATATATCATTTTCAAGCTATATTTACCAATGAACTAGTTTATAATTAATCTTTTTTTATCATACATTTTGGCATTTTAGGTTGGTGAAATATCCCCATAACAAAGCATGCCGTATTTGTTGCTTTTGCGTATTTTTCTGCTGTTTTTGCTAAAAATTTTAACATAAACATCCCCTCCTTAGTATAAAAATCTATATAACATAAAATATTACCGGTACATATTTTATATCAAACTATTTCAGTTGAAGTATCTCCATATACTTCGTAGCCATACTTACTATTTGTCAATTTATAAATAAATTTAGTAATTGTAATTGTTTGAAATAAATTTGCTAATACTAAAATATTTGTAATCATATTATTATCTGTTATTAGAGCAACAAGCATCCCTAATGAAAATGTTATATATGCCACTATCCTTTTCTTCTTTCGTACGCCTTCTTCTAATATTGGTACATCTTCTGTGTCAGCTGGTGCATAAAGTTTTATCATTATCATTCCAAATATCCAAACACATGCTATCACTAAATATTTTGCAATTTGTGGTAACACTATATATTGGGATGCAAACGGTATTATACAATAAAACATTGTTGTAAATATTGTGCAACCTATATGTGTTTTTAAATGTACTCCACCTGATGTTCCTTTATATGGGAATAATGCTAAAAAAGTAAATAATGACCATTTGAATATTCCTAATATATATGCTATTCCTAGCATTATAAATATTTTGGGAATTTCTCCTACTATATTTTGTAATCCATAGAAAATCACTTCTGCTCTTTCGTCATCAATTTCAGGCATTTCTTTTCTAATTCTTTTAGTTAAAAAGGCACAGATTCTATCAATCATTTGTATCACCTCTTTATTTTGTTATATGGATTTTATCACTAGATTTTAAAATTTTTCATTTTATTTTACGAAAATGTATTTTTAATTTATGAAATTTTAAAATACTGTTTTTATATATAATTTTTATTTATGAAATTATTAATTTGACATATTATTTATAAGACTATTAACTATTATCTTTTTTATTGTCCCAAAAAAATAGCAAGTATCTGTTGATACAAGCTATTTTAATTTTTATTTGAATGGTAGCGAAGATGTGATTCGAACACGTGGTCCTTCGGGTATGAACTAATAAAACTTTTATTAAATATTATTTTCTAGTTGCATACACGGTTGCATACATTTTTATAAAATATTACTATAAAAAATTGACTTTTTTTAAAAATCTGTGTATAATAAAAATAGAAAATGAGAGCCACGAAAGTGGTTGCCAGAGAAATAGATAAACCATTCACTCGGTCAAAAGCAGAATGGTTTATTTTTTATTGCCTATGTAGTAAAATACAAATGATGATTAACAAGGCAACATTTATGATAGCCATTCCTACTAATCCAAAGAAAAGTAGGTATGTAATACTTAATAATACTGATTCTACCATATTAACCACCCCCATATATCAATCTCACAACCAGAAGTCGTGGAAGTAGTATGTAAACATCAAAGAGTTAAAGGTGGCAACACACTCCGCTTATTCTCATTTTCTATGTATAACACTATATAACATTTTTTACCCCAAAACAAGCGAACACAGTAAAATTTTACAATTATTTTGTTTTGTACTTCATCAAATGAATTTCCTATAATAAAAAAAAGCCCTCAAATGGGCTAATTTATTGGTAGCGAAGATGTGATTCGAACACATGACCCTTCGGGTATGAACCGAATGCTCTAGCCAACTGAGCTACTTCGCCAGGTTGTGTCAGCAATGATAACTGACAAAATCTATTATAACGGTAGTTTTTCCATTTGTCAAGATAAAAATACAAGAAATCTAAAATTTCTTGTATATTCATCTTTCTTTTTCTATATTTCCTTTATTTCTTACATTACCAGTTTTATTATCATTATCTATATTCATTACTTTTTTTGGCTTTTGCTTTTTTTCTAATGTTGTTTTTCTGTCATTTGGAATAGTAAACTCTTCTTCTAGCTTTTCAACCCTTTTACATGATTCTTTCATTATTTTTTCATTAATAGGAGATACTAATCCATTAACATCTTCTGCATTTGTTTTAATTATAGCATCTGATACTTCTACTTCTCCAACTCCACAAAAGTCTTTTATTACTTTTAAAACATTCATATTTGCTTAAAGTTTTACTTTAAGTTTTTCACCTCTCTTTTCTCAATACAGAGGTATTATAACATAAATACAAGAAAAAATCAAGTCCTCAAGAATATTTTTACAGATAATGTAAATTGTTAGTCTATCTTACATATTCATTTAATGGTTTTATTCTATAATATAAGTCTCCCATTTCTTCTGTTGGAACATAACCCGCTTTTGAATTCATAACATCTGGGATTCTATTAACAACACTTGCACAAGTAAGTTCAACTGTTGCTGGTTTATTTATAACTAATGTTGTTTCAGGTTCTCCAATTATTGTCCATTCATTCTTATCAAATTCATCTTTAGCATATACTTTTCCTATACATTCACTTTCAATTGTTATTCCCTCTTCTGTTTCAGTTGTAACAACTGCACTCATTCCTGTTGCGTCTCCAGCTTTTACTGTCATTCCTAAAGTTGTTGAATATATATCCTCTGAATATGTTTGTGGCACTGTTTTTTGTGTTTGTGATTTTACTGTAAGTCCTAATTTATCACATAACCAACCATTTACATTCCACATATATGAAGGTAAATATTCTCCTTTTTCTATCATTTCTTTTCTTTCTTCATCTGATATTCTATCTACTGATGCTACTTGTTTGTCAAATTCTTCTAAAGTTAATCCTGAACCATGTGCTTTAGCTAAGGCTATTCCATAGTCCTCTACATTGTAGCTTGAACTTCCTTTAATTTTTTTAATTGTATGTGTTGAGCCTGCAATACTTGATATAAGTTGTCCCCAATAAATATCTTGATATCCACTTCCTGTTATTGTACAATTTGTTTTTTTAGCCATTTCATCTAATTTTTTAGTTATTGCTGGGTTTGAATTCATTGGGTAAAAAGCCTCTTCACAAGTTGTTATTGCATTTACACCTAATTTTGCACATAACATTAATGCATCTTCTACATCTTTAATTAAGCTCATTGTTGTTACTATTGCAATATCAGGTTTTGTTTCTTGTATCATTTTTTCAGCATCTTCAACTGATACAACTTTTACTCCTTTGTTTTCTATTCCCATTATTTCACCTATGTCTTTTCCTATTACTGCTGGGTTTACATCAATTGCTCCTACAATTTCAGCTCCCTTTTCGTATACATATCTCATTGTATATACACTCATTTTGCCCACACCATATTGAATTACTTTGATTTTTCTATCCACAAAAATCACTCCTTTCAATCTATATAGATTATATACTAATTAATAAATTTTATACAAGCCATTTTTGTGAATTGTTTGTAAATTATTTTTGTACTAATATTTTACTTTTGATTTCTAGCAATTTTTCTTTTGATATATTTGCAATTTTCATAATTTGTTTATCAGCCAAATTATTCTTTATCATGTTTTTCACAATCTTTTCTATTGTATTTTGAACTCCTTTTTCTATTCCCTTTTCCTCTCCTTTATCAAATAAATCTTCTAAATATTTTTCAAACATAGACATACTTTTATAATCTCCTTTCTCTAATTTCTTTAAATATTCTTTAGCTTTTTCAATTCCTATTTTTTTTACTAAAGTAAAATATATTATCTTTTTTAGGGTATTTTTCTTTTCATCTACCATTTGTCTTTGTGTGATTTCATTCAAATTTCGTTCAAGCTCATCTTTGGTTTTGGATTTATCTAACAACATCACTTTTGATAATAAATTTTTATCTTCCATTAATTCTTCATCTTTCATTTTGCTTATGTCTGCTAAATAATAATTTGTTAATGTGATTGCCGATGTTCCTTTTAGTTTTTCTTGCATTTCATTAAAATCATTTTTTACATTCCATTTTCTTTTTCCTGTATATAATACTATTGAATATACTGTTGGAATTTTATAATCTGACATGTGCAACTTTTTTTCATCAACAGCACTTTTTATTATTTCCATTTCATACATTAACAATCTGTAAGGCATTGCATAATCCACACTTGATTGGTGTTCAATAAGAAAAAATATTTTTTGATTCTTCAATTTATAAACAACGTCTGTATCCTTATTTCTAAAATTATTTGTTATAAAATGTGTTGTATATTTTTCTATGTCCTTTGGTCCTATCTCTATGTTTAAACTTTTACTAATAAAGTTTGCTGCTTCTCCCTTATCTCCCAAAATTATTTTATAACCTTTATCGTGTGGCTGATTTACCTCAATTTCATATTCAGCTTCATCTTCTTTTACCATGCAAAAAAATGATCTTTTTTCTTGTCTATAATAATTTTCTATTTTACTCTTTTGTAATCCATAATTGCAATATATTACTTCGTTCATTTATCTCCTCCTAATATTATATTTTATTGACTTCTTTGTCAATTTTGTTTTACTGGTAAAATAAATGTATTATCACTTCCTTTCATGTTTTTTCTCTTTCTTTTTCATTTTTTTGGATTTTTTAAGATTTTTGATATAAAAAATAGAATACAAATTAAGAATTAAATTCTTGTTTTGTATTCTATACTATTTTTTATGTAAAGTCAAGTGTTTATTCTTCTCTCATATATTCTTTTAAAATTTCTGCACATCTTTTTGAGGCTAATCTTAAGTTTTCTTCAAAAGTTGATGCATTTTCTCCATTTGGTGTATCAGATATACTTCTTACTACAACAAAAGGAATTTCGTCCAAATAAGCTACTTGAGCTATTGCTGCACACTCCATATCCACAACATCTGCATCAAATTTAGTTCTTATTTTTTCTTTCATTTCAACTTCTGTACAGAATATATCGCCTGTTGCAACTATTCCCATTTTTATTTTGTAATTTTTATCTTCAAGATTTTTTATTGCTTTCTGGAATTTATAAATAAGTTTCCCTTCACATTCTACAAAATTCCCAACACCTGTTATATATCCTTTGCTATGACCAAATGCAGTTATATCAAAGTCATGTTGTACTACATGTTCGCCTATTACAATATCCCCTATTTCTAAATCTTCATTTATTGCACCTGCTGAACCTAAGTTCATTATAGATTCAACTTCAAATTTATCTATCATTATTTGTGTAGTTCTTGCAGCATTTACTTTTCCTACCCCACTTCTAGCTAACACACATTCTTTGTTTTCTATTTTTCCTACTATAAATTCAGTTCCATATATCTCTTTTCTTTCTATATCTTGCATTAAGTCTTCTATTGCTTCGCATTCTTCATCCATTGCTGTTATAATTCCAACTTTTTTCATATTATCCCTCTTTTCTTTCGTAATTATATATTATAATTTGACCAAATTCAAGAAATTTTCTAAATACTCTTGTAACATTTCAATTTTTAGGATAATATAATAACATAAGTTGAAAGAAATGCACAATAAAAAATAAAAGAAAGGAGTACATGTTAAATAATAAAGCGCCTGGACACTACATATTAGTGTTGACGAGGTCTAGAGTTATCGAAATATTCGGCGGATGCTCTAGTGGCTAGCTTAAGCCATAGTATTAATTAAAAAGCAATAGTAATATTGTAACAAAATTTAATATGATAAGCATTATTTTGCATGCTTTCAATTCCATATTAAATTTATTATTAAGGAGGATTACTATGTGTGGAATTGTAGGTTACATAGGAACAAGAAAAGCAAGTCCAATATTAATTAACGGACTTTTAAGATTAGAATACAGAGGTTATGACTCAGCGGGGATTGCAACAATAGAAAAAGATGGACTTTCATTTATGAAAAATAAAGGTAGAGTCAAAAATTTATATAAATTACCAGGAATTGATGATTTAGAAGGAACAATTGGTATAGCACATACAAGATGGGCAACTCATGGAAAACCTTCAAAAGAAAATTCTCACCCTCATTATGATAATTCAAAAACATTTGGAGTTGTTCATAATGGAATTATTGAAAATTACAATGAATTAAGAACTTTTTTAACAAATAATGGGTATACTTTCTACTCTCAAACAGATACAGAAGTTATACCAAATCTTATTCATTATTATTACACAAAAGATGAGAAAGATGATAAACTAAAATTCTTAAGAGCTGTAAGAAATGCTTGTAAAGATTTAAAAGGAAGCTTTGCTTTAGAAATAATTTCAAGCAAGTATCCTGATAATATGATTGTAATAAGAAAAGACAGCCCCTTAGTTATAGGAAAAGGAGAAAATGAAAATTACATTTCTTCTGATATTCCAGCTATTTTATCATTTACAAGAAATTTCTATCTTTTAAATGATTTAGAACTTGTTCTTTTAACAAGAAATGATGTTAAATTCTTTGATATGGATTTAAATCCTATTGAGAAAAAAGTTGAAGTAATTGAATGGAATGCAACAAGTGCAGAAAAAGATGGATATGAAGATTATATGTTAAAAGAAATATATGAACAACCAACTGCAATTAGGGAAACTTTAGGAGCGAAATTAAATGAAAACGCAAAATGTGATTTTGAAGAATTAGATTTTACAAAAGAATATTTATGTGGATTAAGAAAAATTTATTTAGTTGCTTGTGGCACTGCTATGCATGCTGGTTTAGTTGCTAAAAATATTTTAGAAAAACTTTGCAAAATACCAACAGAAGTTGATATTGCTTCTGAATTTAGATATAGAGATCTAATTATTGATGATAAAACTTTATGTATTTTTATATCTCAATCAGGTGAAACTGCAGATACTATCGCAGCATTAAAACTTTCAAGAGAAAAAGGAGCAAAAACCCTTGCAATAAGCAATGTTATAGGAAGCTCTATAACTAGAGAAGCTGACTATTCTATTTATACTCATGCTGGTCCTGAAATTGCTGTTGCATCTACAAAAGCATATACATCACAAGTTGCCCTACTTTCTATATTATCAATTTACTTTGCTGAAACAATGGAAATTGAAAAAGAAGAAGTTACACATTTAAAACATGATATTCTTGAGTTACCTAAAAAACTTGATGAGGTTTTAAAAACAGCTGATAAAGTAAAAGAATTTGGTCATAAAATTTATCAAGAAAAAGATGTATTTTTCTTAGGTAGAGGTGTTGATGAAACTGTTGCAAGAGAGTCTGCTTTAAAACTTAAAGAGATTTCTTATATACATGCAGAAAGTTATCCAGCAGGAGAGCTAAAACATGGACCTATAGCATTAATAGAAAATGGAATTACTGTAATTAGTATAATGACAGATCCTAAATTAGTTAAAAAAACTGTAAGTAATATACAAGAAGTTATTACAAGAGGTGCAAAAACTTTGGTTGTGACAAACCAACAAGTTGATAATACTATGTTTGATTTGGTTATTAAAATACCTGAAACAAACCCATTTATCTCACCTATATTATCTGTTGTACCACTACAATTACTTTCATATTATATTTCTAAGGAAAAAGGATTAGATGTAGATAAACCTAGAAACTTAGCAAAATCAGTTACAGTTGAATAAAGTAAAACTAGCTAACGCAAAAAGTGTTAGCTAGTTTTTAGTTTAGTAATAATTTTATAATTATTAAGCTTACGGCACCTGGAAATCCCAATAATCCAACTACTATGCTTGTAAAAAAATTTAACCCTATATGAAATCCAAATGTAGAACCAATTAAATTTATTATAAAAATAACTCCACCACCTAAAATAGAATTAAAAATTAATTTTAATATTTTAGTTATTGGAACTATTAAAATTCTTCCAAATATGAAAATAAAACATATACAAGCTAAATATGTAATAATATTTGTATCCATAAAATCAACTCCAAACACAAATTATCTCTTTTAATTTTTATGTTGAAATTAGGACAAATATTACATTTTAACCTGCTTCTTTACTTAAAAATGTGAATTTTTTATCATTAATCATATCTACTTGTACTCCCTTACTTTTTGCAAGTTTTATTAAATAGTCCAGCTTTGCCTGATTTGCTTTTATTTGATACACATAATAATCGACTAAATCTTCTTTTACATATTCAAAATTATTATTATATGCTTTTAACTCTTCTCTTGTATTAATTATATTTTTGATTAATTCCATTTCTTTTTCGATTTCTGTTTTATCTGATATTTTTTGTTCTTTAATATATTCATCTTGCATGACAAGCCTCCTTTATATTTCTAGTATATTTCCAAAATTGCTATTTTATTCATTAATTTGCCCAAACCCCTTGTTTTTTTGGCGATTTTATAGGATAATATATGTGTATTATTTTAAGAAATGAAAGGATTTTTCAAATGAAATATATAGATAAATTTTTGAAATTTTTGCACACAGATAGAAACACATTTGCAACATATGTATTAACATTAGTTTCAGTATATCTAGCTGTTGACAGATTAGTTGAAATGTTACTTATGTTTTTTACTGGTGTTTCTTATTCATATTGGGGACCTATACAATATACTTTAGCACTGGCATGCCCTGTGTTTGCATTTTTATTTTCAGGTCCTTCAAAATTTGCAAATTCTAAAGCAAAAAAAGTAACACTATTTTATATTTATATAATTGGTTTATATATAATTGCAATTTCTATGTTTACACAATGGTTAAACATGGGTGCATGGCTATTACTTTTATCAGTACCAAATTATGCAGAACTAATTACAGACTTTTCTGATTTAGTAACACCAGCAATGGTTAGTATTTCTTTATATTTGCCATTATCTACAATTTTTCCACTTTTCAAATGGCTATTCTTTGGTGTAAATGATAGTAAAGCTAAAGTTCAATCTATATGGGATTATGGTGGAATTGATTTATCTGATAAAAAAGCAGGAACAGGGCCTTATACTTGTGAAGTATATTTATGTTACAACTCAGAGACTGGTAAAAATATAGTAATTCCGGAAGTTTCAAGATATCAGTCATTATTTGTATGTGGTGGTTCTGGTTCTGGAAAAACATCTTTAATCTATGAGCCTCTATTTGCAAGAGATATTGAAAGAAAATATTTCTTTAAAGAGGTTTCAAAAGAACTTGGTTATACAGCTTTAAAAACTGGTATTGCAACTCTAGTTGCTCCATATGATAATAATTATTTAAATCAAAACTTTAACTTAAATATGCTTACCCCTACATATGGAAAAGAAGCAATATTTAAAGCATATGTTAAAAAAATGATATTAAATACAATGGGAAATGAAATAACTTATAGAAATATTGGTTTAACTTTAATGGCTCCAGATTATGAAGTAATCGGTCACATGATTGATGTATGTAAAAACTTTGGAATATCTTATAATATAATAGACCCAAGTAATCCTAACTCAATAGGCCTAAATCCATTTACATATGATGACCCATCAAAGATTGCAATTACAATTTCAGCAGTTATAAAAGCAATGTACAACACTGCACATGCCGATGTCGATGAAGCATACAAAGAAGATATTGTTATGCAAGCAATTGAAAATTTAGCAATATTATTAAAAGAAATGTATCCAAGAATGAATGAAGGTAAACTTCCAAATATGGAAGATATGCTAAAAATGTTTACTAACTTTGACTTAATAGAAAAAATGTGTGAAATACTTGCACATGATCAAGATTTAAAAGAAAAATACGGTGTGACACTTGCCTATTTTAAAAAGAATTTCTATTCAGATGCTCCAGGAAAAAATAGCGTTGAAAAGTACATTTACTCTGTAATTAGTCAATTAGATAATTTATTAAGAATTCCTGGAATTAAAAGTATCTTGTGTAACAGACACAATAATATAGATTTTGATAAAATGCTTTCAAATGCTGAAGTTACATTTATTTGCACAAGACGTGGAGATTTAGGAGCTGCAGCACATAAAGCTTTTGGTTTATTCTTCTTAATTTCTATGCAAAATGCAGTTTTAAGAAGACCTGGAATTGAAAATTCTAGAATTCCACATTTCTTATATATTGATGAATTTGCTGACTTCATTTGTAAAGATACTGAAGCAATGTTCACATTATATAGAAAATATAAAGTAGGAACTATTATTTCTACTCAAAGTTTACAACAACTTGAAACTCCAGAATTATCAGTTAATTATAGAAGCACTATTCTTTCTAACTGTGCTAACAAAATCTTTACTGGCAATGGAGATTATGATGAACTTGAATGGTGGTCAAATGATTTTGGTAAATATAGACAATGGGATTATTCAAATAGTATGAATATGGCTACGGGTGAATATGACAGTAAAGTTGGTGGTGTTAAATGGACATTTACACAATACTTTAAACCTGGAAAACTTCAAAATTTAGGTTTAAAAGATTGTGCTTATAAAATAAAATCAAGTGGTGGTAAACCAGTTGTTGGTCCTGGTAAACTAGCTTTTCTAGAATCTAAATACAAAGAACTACATAAAATAAAGAAATTTGATTTTGGTAAATATTCTGATGGCGTAACTACTGAAACAGAAGATGATACATCTCCTAAAAAGTTTAATTTAAAAAATTTAGATTTTCATGATGAAAGAAATGAAATAGATCCAATTCAAATTGACACAACAGATTCTAAATATTTATTTGATAATGATGATGCAATTGTTGTTAATTTTAAAAAAAATAAAAAATCTAATTAATTACTCTAAAAAGAGGTCGTAATAAAGCGACCTCTTTTTAATTTATATTAAGTTCTTTTAAAATGTTATTCCCAATAATTGAATTGCTAATCCTGACATAACTCCTATTGCATATAAAATTACCATTATTTTTATATTTTCTTTTATTCCTTTGTTCGTTTTAAACAACACTGCAAGTCCAACTCCTGCTCCAACTAAAAGTCCTGATATTAAAGCAGATGCTGATATTACTTTTTCTAAATAAAGTTGTGTTAATATAACAGATGCTGCACAGTTTGGTATAAGTCCTATTAAGCTTGTAATTGCTGGTCCTAATATTGGGTTTATTTGTATAAAATCTGCTATTCTTTCTTCTCCTATAAAATATATTGCAATATTTATTAAAAGTGTAATTATTAATATAAAAACAAATATATTTAATGTATGTTTTAATGCTGATTTTACTATTCCATGGTCACAGTGACAATGTTCTTTTTCACATAGGTCTTCTATTTTCTCTTCTTGGTTTTCATTTTTATTAAATATTCTTATTAATGCATCTATTATAAATCCTGCAGTCATACCTATTATGAATTTTACAAATAATATTTTTATAATCGTTATTGCTGGTACCGCTTCGGATATAAATATTGGTAACATTTCATCTGATGTTGATAAATATACCGCAATTAATGTACCTAGTGTTATTACTCTTCCTGCATATAAGTTAGTTGCAGATACAGAAAACCCACATTGTGGGAATATTCCTAAAAGGCTTCCAAAAAATGGTCCAAATTTTCCTGATTTTTTTATTATATTTTTTGTTTTGTTTCCTGTTTTGTGTTCTATATATTCCATTATTAAGTATGTTATAAATAAAAATGGAACTAGTTTTACGCTGTCTATTACAGCTTCTTCTATTACTTCTAACATTTTTCTTTCCTTTCTTTTTTCGTTTTTATATAATAACATATTTTTTATTTGTTGTAAAGTTTTTTTGCATGTTAAAAGCCACTATAAACTAGTGGCTCCGGACTTTATAGATTCTTCAACTTATTTTTTTTATTTCTTTGAATTTCAACCAACGTTTCTTCATCAATTGTATATAAAGTACATCCTTGCTTTTTTGGACACGCACCTGCATATACATATCCAGCCTCTGTAATCCTTTTTTCCATAGAATATTTTAGATCATTGTTGTTTACTACTATGCCTATCTTACCTGGAATGGCTGTATCATAGAAATAACAATAAATAAATGCACCAATTAGTCGAACTGATTCTGCTTCCAAATCTATTTTTCTGTTTTTTTGTACTGTCTTTTCTTTATTCATGTCAAAGTCCTCCTTATCATTAGTACACACTTATTATAATACCTTTTAGAGGATTAGTCAAATTATGTCAATTTTCTTCTATAACAGTTTTTTGCATGTTAAAAGCCACTATAAACTAGTGGCTCCGGACTTTTTTATAGATTCTCCAACTTCTTCTGAATTTCCATCAACTTTTCTGCATCAATTGTAAAAAAACTACAATCATGCTTTTTTGGATACGCACCTGCATATGCATATCCGGCTTCTGTAATACGTCTTTGCATAGCAGTATCCATATCCTTGTTGTTTACTACTATACCTATTTTTCCAGGAAACCCTGTATCGTAAAAAAGAATTTCCACTTTATATTTTTTCAGCAGTCGAGTTGATTCCTTTCCATAATCTATATGTTCTTGTACTGTCTTTTCTTTATTCATGTCAAAGTCCTCCTTATCATTAGTACACACTTATTATACTACTTTTTAGAGGATTAGTCAAATTATGTCAATTTCTTTTTATAACAACCACAAATAGAGCCTGTATTTCCATTATTATTTGGTATAACATTTATTCTAGCAGATACTCTATTTCTTCCAATATTATTGTCACATCCACATTGGTTACTATTAGAATTAATTATTAATAAATCATCATTATTTCCATTTGTACAGTTACTTGATATTTGCTGATTATCAAATTCATTTAGTCTATTTATTAATTTACCAATTAAACACATCAGAACTGCTGTTATAAAACTAATTATTGTATACACAATTGTTGCTATTAAATATGTTAAATTCCCTATTACAAATGTTACAACTAAAAATATAGCAAAAATAATTCCAGCAACTAAAAATGGACATTTTAGCATTTTTTGTAGTGCTATTGATATTATAATTGTAGCTAATGGTAAAGCAAAAAATATAAGTAAATTATTCATAGTTTTCTCTCCTTTTTTCTCTTTTACTATATTTTATGCTTTTTTTTACTTTTTAGTTAACACAATATATTATTCATATTCTACACTAACTAAATATAATCCTTGTGGTGGTAATGTTTTTCCTGCATTTTCTCTTTTTTTTGATTTAATTATGTTTTGTATATCTTCTGGTTGTAATTTTCCTATTCCAACTTCTACTAATGTTCCACTAATTATTCTTACCATATTATATAAAAATCCATTTCCAGTTAATTCTATATAAATTCTGTTATTTGGCATTTCTTTTACTGTTGCATTATAAATTGTTCTAACACTACTTTTACTGCTTGTGCCACTTGCTTTAAATGCTTTGAAATCATGTTCTCCTTCAAAATATTTTGCAGCTTTATTCATCTTTTCTACATCTAATTTCATCGATATATGTGTTTCTAAATTTCTATATATTGCTGTTCCATATTGTGTATTATTTATTATGTATCTGTATGTTTTCTTTTTACAAGTAAGTCTACTATGGAATTGCTCTGAAACTTCTTCAGCTTTCAATATTCTTATTGATTTTTTTAGATTTGTATTTATAGCTATTGGTATTTTTTCAATTGGAATATTTGAATTTGTTTTAAAATTTGCAACTTGCCCGAAGTGCGTGAACTCCCCTATCCGTCCTTCCTGATGCCATAAGGTTTATTTCTTCTTCTTTTGTTATTTGTTTAATTGCATTTTCTATTGTGCCTTGTATGTTTAACTTATCTGGTTGTTTTTGCCAGCCATTGAAGTCTTTTCCATCATATTCTATTGTTAGTTTTATATTTCTCATATTTTATTCCCTTCTTAATATATAACACTACCTATACATTTTCTTTCTAACAATAAAAGCCCGCATAAAGCGACCTTTTATTTTTTTTCTTTCTTTTCTATTTTCATTTTTTCTTTTAGTTCTTTTAATCTATTTTTTCTTTCTTTTTTCTCTATTGCAAATCTTTTAGTTACTACATTACTTATTAAGATTTTTTTCAATACATCTTCCCTAACATCTGCTATTAGTGTTCCATCTTTTGCAACTGATATTTTTCCTGTTTCTTCTGATACAACAACTACTATACTATCTGATTCTTTTGATATTCCAATAGCTGCTCTATGTCTTGTTCCTAATTCTTTTGCAATATCATTGTCATCTGCTAATGGCAATACACAAGCTGCTGCTGCTATTTTGTTTCCAGAAATTATAACTGCTCCATCATGAAGTGGCGTTTTGGGAACAAAGATATTTACTAATAATTGTGGTGAAACCTCTGCATCCATTGGTATTCCTGTTACAATTATATCTTGAATTTTTATATCTCTTTCTATTACTATTAATGCTCCTGTTTTTGTTTTTGAAAGTTCTTCTGCTGCTATTACTATTTTATATATATCCTCTTTTGCTTTTGTTGATAAATCTTTATCTATTCCAAAAAATTGTGTTATTTTATTTGTTCCTAGTTGTTCTAATGCTCGTCTTAATTCTGGCTGGAATATTACTAATATTGCTATTACTCCAACATTCATAATTCCTGTTAATATCCAATTTAATATTTTTAAATTAAACAATCCGCTTACCCATGTTGCAACAACTAATAATGCTATTCCTTTTATTAATTGCCATGCTCTAGAACCCTTTACCATCTTGAAAAAGCAATATAATAAAAACATAACTAATGTTAAATCTATTATTAGTGTTACTAATTCAAATGGATTTGTTTGCAATGATTTTATATATTCTACAATATTTTCTTTATAAAAACTTTCCCAATTCATTCCTAAATTTATTACCATATATTTATTATTTTATTGTTTTTATAAACAATATCTCCTTCCATTTTTATTATATTAGTGCATAAATAAGTGATGCTACTGTTCCTACTACCATTAATAATGCTAGGAAACCTGCCATTACTTTTACAAATATTTGTCCTTTATCATATTTATGTTTTTTTACTATTTTTTCTTTTTGTTTTTTCATTTTCCTCATCCTTTCTTTGTTATTCATTTGTTATTATAGCATATTAAAATATTTTTTTAAACCTTTTTATCGCTTTTTTAAAGTAAAATTACATACCATAGAAAAAAGATTAGAAAAATGTTTTTTATAATTCTAATCTTTTAAATAGTTATTCTATAATTTTAATAATTGCTTTTTGTTTTTCTGCCATTTCCTGTCTGATTTTCACCGTTTGTAGCAACTCTTTTTTAGCAAGATCTAAATTTTCATAATTATCTGAATGGATATATGCAATAACCTCATCTTTTTGTACTTTACTACCAACTTTTTTTAATAATTCAATTCCAACTAATTTATCAATTTCATCTTCCTTTTTCTTTCTTCCAGCTCCTAAATCACATGCTATTTTTCCTATTTTTTTAGCATCTATTTTGTAAATATAGCCTGAACTTTTACTATATACTGGTTCAATGTATTTTGATTTTGGAATATTTTCTAAATCTGAAATATAAGTAGTGTCTCCTCCTTGAGTTTTTACTAATTCTAAAAATTTCTTATATGCTTTTCCATTTTCTATATTTTTCACTAGAAGTTTTTTAGCTTTTTCTATATTTTCTTCTATTTTAGCTAGTTTTAGCATATAAGCCCCAAGTTCTAAAACAACTTCTTTTAAGTCTTCTGGCATGTCACCTTTTAATGTTTTTACAGCTTCTTCAATTTCTAGTAAATTACCTATATTGTATCCTAATGGTTCATCCATATTTGTTAATATACATACAGTTTGTCTATCTGCAAGTTTTCCAATGCTTATCATTTCTTTTGCAAGTTTTTCAGCATCTTTTCTATTTTTCATAAAAGCTCCGCTTCCAACTGTAACATCTAAAACTATTTTTTGTGCTCCACTTGCTATTTTTTTGCTCATTATGCTTGATGCAATTAATGGTATACTTTCTACACATGATATTGCATCTCTTAAACTGTATAGTTTCTTGTCAGCTGGTGCTAAGTTTAATGTCTGTGAAATCATACTTATTCCTATTTTGTCCACATTTTCTACAAATTTGTTTATATCTATTGCTGTTTTATATCCAGGAATTGATTCTAGTTTATCTACTGTTCCTCCTGTAAATCCTAAACCTCTTCCTGACATTTTTGCCACCGCAACCCCACATGATGCAACTAGTGGAAGTAAAACTAAAGATACCTTATCTCCCACTCCACCTGTTGAATGTTTATCTACTATTATTTTATTTAGTTTTGATAAATCTAATATTTCTCCAGAATGAGCCATTGCTAGGCTTAAATCTGTTGTTTCTTGTTTTGTCATTCCATTTATAAAAATAGCCATTACTAGCGCTGCTGCTTGATAGTCTGTTATTTTTTCCTCTGTATATCCATTTACAAAGTATTCTATTTCTTCTTTTGTTAATTCTTGATTTTCTCTTTTTTTCTCTATTATTTCTAAAATATTCATATTTTTCACCTGTTTATACAAATTTTTTTGTGAATGTTCTTCTGTGAATTGGGCATAATCCATATTCTTTTATTGCAGATATATGTTTTGCTGTTCCATATCCTTTGTGTGAAATAAAACCATATTGTGGATACACCTCATCCCATTGTCTCATTATTCTATCCCTTGTTACTTTTGCAAGTATTGATGCTGCAGCAATATTATAACATTTTGCATCACCTTTTATTATTGGTTCATAGGGTATTCCTCTTGTGTTTATGCCAGTTAAAGCGTCTACTACTATTAAATCTGGTTTTACATCTAATCCGTCTACTACTTGTGTTACCCCACTCTTTGTTGCATTTAATATATTTATATCATCAATTACATCTTGACCAATTATTGCAACAGAATAACTTATTGCTTCTTCTATTATTAAATCATATAATTTTTCACGCTTTTTTTCAGATACCTTTTTAGAGTCATTTACCCCCTCTATCATTGAATCTTTTGGCATTATTACTCCTGCTACTACTACAGGTCCTGCTAAAGGCCCTCTTCCTGCTTCATCAATTCCACAAATATTTTTAAATCCTTTTTCATATAAATCTTTTTCTATTTCTTTTAATTTAGTTAATCTCTCTAGTTCTTTTTCTTTCATTTTTACTGCTTCCTTTGTTTTATATATTATCTATTTGAGTTAATGAATATACCATTGTTCCATTGTTACTATATCCTAAAGTATTATATATTTCTACTTTTGCATTTATGTCATCAAATTCTATTATGTAATATTCTCCTTCTGATAGTTCTATTTTGTTTAGTCCCCAATTTTTTAATGCTTCTGCTGTTACTACATAACAATTTTCACTATTTGCTCCTGATGGTGCTGTTATTCCTGAATCTGATATTTTCTCTAGTTTTGCACCTGTTTCGTATACTTCTTTTCTTACTTCTGCTTTTTTTGTTGCATCTGGGTTTGGTCCCATTTTAAAATTTGCTTGTTCTACCGTTTCTCTTGCTTTTACCTGAACTAATAACATATTGGTTCTTAATTCTTCTAATTTTCCATTTTTTATTACATCTTTTCCACTATACACTGATATTCCAGCAATTATTATTAATACTATTATTGTTACCGATAGAGCAACTAATGTTATTCCTTGTTCTTTTTTCATTTATTTCACCCTTTACTTTTTATTCTTGTTTATTATATATTTTTCCATTCTCTTTTTCAATAGTAAATAAAAAATTTAAGTATCACATTTTTTTCACAAAATATTCACAAATGTATTGTATTATACCTTTAGATTAGGATATTATATTAAAAGAATATCTTTGGGAGGTTTTAAAAATGGAAGAAAATAAAAAAGAACAAGAAAACAAATCAAATTTTAAAGCTGTTCAAAATCAAGCTACAATAAATAAAGCTTATAAATCTGAACATAAAGCAAAAATGGGCTTTGCAAATGGATTTTTACTACCATTTGTAAGTGGCGTACTTGGTTGCACTGTAGTAGTTGGAACTTGTTTTGGTGTGCCTTCTATAAAAAACAAATTATTAGGTTCAACATCAAATAATTCAGGCTCTAACACAAATTCTAATAATTTAAATACAGGATATGTTAGTCAAACTTCACTTTCAAATTATTCAGATACTTCTGTATATGCAGCAAATAAGATTTTACCTTCAATTGTTGGAATTAAAGTTGAATATAATGTAAATTCTTTAATCTCAATGTTTGGTAGACAAACTCAAAATTCTACTGCAACAGCTAGTGGATCTGGTATTATAATTAGTGAAGATGGATATATTTTAACAAATAATCATATTGTTTCATCATCTTCTTCTGAATCTTACTATGAAGTATCTGAAGCAACAAAGGTAACTGTAACTTTATTTAATGATAAAACTGAATATGAAGCAAAAATTATTGGAAAAGATGAACAAACAGACTTAGCTGTTATAAAAATTGAGAAAACAGGTTTATCTAAAGCAGAATTTGCAGATTCTGATAGTGTAAAAGTTGGTGAATTTGCTATGGCTGTTGGTAACCCTCTAGGAATGCAAAGTAGTATAACTTGTGGTGTTATAAGCGCCGTTAATAGAGAAGTTACAGATTCTGATGGTAAAAAATTCACTTTAATCCAAACAGATGCTGCTATAAACTCTGGTAACAGTGGTGGTGCATTAGTAAATAGTGAAGGTAAAGTAATTGGAATTAACACTTTAAAACTTTCTGGTACAGGAATTGAAGGTATGGGATTTGCAATTCCAATTAATTCAACTACAGATATAACTTCACAATTAATTCAATATAGCAAAGTTAAAAGACCTTATATTGGAATTTCTGGTATGGACTTAGATGAAAAAACAGCCAAAGCTAACAATTTAGTTCAAGGTATCTATGTTAAATCTATAGAAGATTTCTCAGCTGCCGAAAAAGCAGAAGTTAAAGTTGGCGATGTTATTATTGAAGCAGATGGTAAAAAAATTACAACAATGGATGAGTTAAATGAAATTAAAAATACTCACAAAATTGGTGATGAAATGAAAATTAAAGTAAATAGAAATGGACAAGAAAAAGAATTAACTTTAACTTTAGGTGAACAACCTTAACTAAGTTTTCACTTTTAGTTCACACAATGGACAAAATTGGTTAGTATAATACAACCATAGTCAGTAGAAAGTACTGATTTGAAATAAAAAACATCCCCTTTTATTTTCAAAGAGAAGAGTTTTATAAAAACTCTTCTTTTTTTGTTCATAATTCATAAAATCATTTTAATATTTAAACTTAAATTCTATAAAAAATCTTCTATAAAACACGAAAACTTTAATATATAGTTTTTACTTGTGACTCCCAACTGCATAATGGGCTGTAATTTCATAACAGCCCATAATTTGTCGGTCCCCCCGAATTGTCACTGCGTAAAAATATATATTAAAGTTTAATACCAAATATTATAAAATTACTAAATCCATTTCACTAGTTGAAGTTTGATTTCCATATGCATATATAATATACAATGTATCTTCTGTAACATAAAATTCTGAAGCATTTTCTAAATCATACATATCACTTGAAGTATCTCTAGTATAAATATTATATCCAAGATTTTTCAAATCTTCTACCTTTTTTTCTTCTTCCGAAATTTCATCATTAATTTTATTTTGAACAAGTTGCTTATCCATTCCTTTAATTTTTAACATCTCATCTATTGTTATTTCCTTATTATTTCTTAAATCATAATTATAAGTTTGCACCACTACTTTTTGTGCATTTGAACCTTCTTTTAAATTTGATTTAACCATAACAGATAATATGCCGTCATATATATTTGCCACATATTCAACATTATAAATTATATTTTTATTTTCACTGCCTAGGATATTTCTTGCTTTATTAGCAAATATTTCTTCTATTTTTTGATTATATTTTTTTACAACTTCATTATCAATATTTATGTATGGTATATGAACCTCTAAATCATAACTATTAATTTTGCTTTCTTTCTTCTCATATTTTGTATATACAATTTTTCTATCTTGTTGCTCTTTTTTTCCGTTGTTTTCATCATTATCATTTTCTATATTATTTATAAATATAGTGTTAAAATTTGATTTTAATGTTTCTATTTCCTCTTCTGTTTTTTGTCCAAATTCTTTTTTTTCTTTTAAACCTACTAATGATGCGATATCTATTCTTGCATAAAATTGCACATAAAATGCTATAACTATAGATATAATGCATATTAAGATAATACTTATATATATTATAATTTGTTTTTTTCCTATTTCTGTTTCTTTTGGTAACGTTAAATTCATTTTCTTCCCTCGTTTTTTTACATTTGTTTACTTTTTGATTATAACATTTTTATTTGTTTTTAGCAATAAAATTTTTAAAGTTGATTTTATGACAAAACTGCATAGAATTTCTTAAATTTTATAATAAGCCGATGAATGTAATGAAAGACTTATATATCAAGGATTTCTTTTTATTAATAATAATACATTAACCAGTAACTTTAAGTATCTTAAAATAGTATTAAAATATTGACTATTCCCCTTTTTTGCGTTATTATAATATATATTAATTTTTATAGAAATGAGGAATTTAAAACACATGTTATGTTCAGAATGTAATGATAAACCAGCAGTGGTTTTTTATAAAAAAATAGAAAATGGAAAAGAGACTTTAGAAGGTTATTGTTATGACTGTGCCAAGAAAAAAGGTATAAATCCTCTTGAAGTTATAACAAATCAAAATGAAATTCTTTCTAAAGACAAATTAAATATTAATGATATGACACAACAATTTGAAAATATTTTTAAAGATTTAGCTGAAAATATTAACTTAGAAGATATAGAAAACATAGAAGGCGCTATAACTTTTGAGCAAAATAATGAAGATGACCCTGAAAATGGTCCAAAAATTTCTGGAGCAGCTATTCCTTTAGGTTCAATTTTTTCAAGCATGATGAAGAATAAAGATAATGATGAACAAGAAGAACCTGGCAATAGTAGAAAAAGAGTAAAAGTAGAAAAAAAGAAAAACCAAAATAAGAAAAAGAAATTCTTAGATACTTATGGAACTAACTTAACAAATAAAGCAAAAAATAATGAACTTGATTTAGTTATAGGTAGAGAAAAAGAAATCCAAAGAATTGTACAAATATTAAATAGACGTTCAAAAAATAATCCTTGCCTTATTGGTGAACCTGGTGTTGGTAAAACAGCTATTGCACAAGGATTAGCAATTAGAATTGCTAATCAAAATGTACCTGCAAAACTTTTAAATAAAGAAGTTTATTTACTAGATATGACATCTGTAATCGCTGGTACACAATTTAGAGGTCAATTTGAATCTAGAATGAAAGGCATTATTGATGAATGTAAGCAATATGGAAATATCATTTTAGTTATTGACGAAATTCACAACATTATAGGTGCTGGAGATGGAGAACATTCTATGAATGCAGCTAACATCTTAAAACCAGCTCTATCTAATGGAGAAATTCAATTAATTGGAACTACAACTTTAAAAGAATATAGAAAATATATTGAAAAAGATTCAGCATTAGAAAGAAGATTTCAACAAGTTCTTGTAGAAGAACCAAATATTGATGATTCTATAGGCATTTTGGAAGGAATTAAAAAATATTATGAAGATTATCACAAAGTCAAAATATCTTCAGATGTTATTCGTCAAGCTGTTATTATGTCAGAAAAATATATTCATGATAGATTTTTACCTGATAAAGCAATAGACATACTAGATGAAGCTTGTTCTAGAATTAACTTAGAAAATAAAAGCCTATATAAATTAGAGATGTTAAAACAAGAACTAAGTAAAGTTCAATCTGAAAAAGAAGAAGTTATAGCAGCAGATTCTACTGAAGATTATCAAAAAGCTGCAGATTTAAAAACTCGCGAATGTCAATTAATAGAAGAAATTGATACTTTAAGCAAAAAAATGAAACCTAAACAATTAACAATTCAAGATATTGCTAATGTAATAGAAAGTTGGACTAAAATTCCAGTTAAAAAAATTACTGAAGCTGAAACTCAAAAACTATTAAATTTAGAAACAAATCTTCATAAAAGAATTATTGGTCAAGATGAAGCTGTTAATTGTGTAGCAAGAGCTATAAGAAGAAATAGAGCAGGATTAAAAAGTACAAAAAGACCACCTTCATTTATATTTGTAGGTCCAACTGGTGTAGGTAAAACAGAACTTGCTAAAAGCTTAGCTTATGAAATGTTTGGAAGTGAAGATAATATAATTAGAATTGATATGTCTGAATATATGGAAAGTCATTCAACTTCAAAATTAATTGGTGCTCCCCCAGGATATGTTGGATATGATGATGCTGGTCAATTAACTGATAAAGTAAAAAGAAAACCATATTCTATAATTCTATTAGACGAAATTGAAAAAGCTCATCCAGATGTTTTTAATATTTTACTACAAGTACTAGATGATGGAAAATTAACAGATAGTCAAGGAAATACTGTAAGTTTTTCAAATACAATTATAATAATGACTTCAAACGCTGGTTCAAACACTAATACAAACTCAATTGGTTTTGGTAAACAAACTGTAGACAAAGGTAAATTAATTGATTCTTTAAAAGATGTATTTAGACCAGAATTCTTAAATAGAATTGATGAAATTATAAGTTTTGATGCTTTAACAAAAGAACAATTGTTACAGATTGTGGATTTAATGTTAAAAGATACAAAAAAAGCTCTTAATGATAAAGATATTAAAATGACTATAACAAAAAGTGCTAAAGATTATATATTAGAAAAAGGTACTGATATAAAATTTGGAGCTAGACCTCTAAGAAGGGCTATTCAAAGATATGTAGAAGATGAATTATCTGAAATGATATTAAAAGGTGAACTTTTAGATGGTCAAACAGTAGCAGTAGATTTTGAAAATGATAAATTAAAATTTGAAGTAAAATAGGAGAAAAAAATGTTTAAACATATACCAAATATACTAACAATAATAAGAATTTTATTAATTCCAGTAATTTTATTTTATATATTTACTGGACAATATATAATTGCTTTTATAGTATTTACCCTTTCTGGTTTAACAGATATAGCTGATGGATTTATTGCAAGAAAATTCAACCTGATTTCTAATTTCGGAAAATTAATGGATCCATTAGCAGATAAATTAACTCAAATTGCAACACTTACATCTCTTGTAATTACCGACATTATACCTATTTGGATATTAGCAATTGTCCTTTTTAAGGAGTTTATAATGATAGTTGGTGCTTCTTTCCTTTATGGAAAAGATGTTGTTGTTTATAGTAGATGGTATGGAAAACTTGCAACAGTTTTATTTTACATAGCAATTGTTGCTTCCTTACTTGTAAAACAATTTGAACTTCCTGAAATTTGGACTAATTTAGATTTTGGACTTTATTGTTTAGCAATTGTTACTACTGTATTTGCATTAGTAATGTATGTTAAAGATTTATATCAAAAAGGATTTATTGATAAACAAGATTTGAAAAAAGAAGTTACTGTTGATAAAAAAGAAAAGAAAAAATAAACATAAAAATGAGGTTTAAGTTTATAATAATAACTTAAGTCTCATTTTTAATTTAGCTTTTATTCAAAATTCTCTAAATACTGATTTAATTCTTCATTTCCATTAATTCTAACTCCATTCTTTATACTAATCGAATCAGTTTGTGGAATATATTCAAGTGAAATTTCTGTTGTCTCATATTCTGTTTCTACACCATTTTCTTGTATTCGAAAAACAACCAGTTTGCCATTTTTTTCTCTTACCATATAATGTTCACCACATTCTTCTTCATCTGTTTTTGTTAATATAATTTGTGTATCAGAAAATTTTTCGATATTCCAACTTTCATATTTACTTGCCAATTCTTCCTTGGTCATGTTAACTAAATCATTTGAAACCTTGTCATATTTGCTTATTGTATGTCCACATTTTTCGTATGTTGTTTTAAATATTATTTCTGCATTTGGCGCTATTTTTTCCTCAACTTCAGTAGAGGCTGTTTGTAAGTTTTCATTTTCCATTTGCGTATATTCTTCTGTGCATTCATCTTCAATTATTTCGTTGTTTTTTGCTATTTCTTCTTGTTGTATTGCCTTTTCTTCTTTTTGTCCAAATTTTCCAAATGCAAACCCTAGCGTTATTGCTAAGATTATTGCAACAGTAGAAATCATTGATATTATTACCTTATTCATCACTTTTCTCCTTTTTTGTACTTATGTCTTTTCTAATAGTATTTGCTTATTTTTCAAATTTATACAATTATTAGTAAATCTTTATTTTATTTCCATCTGTTTTTAAGGTAATTTCTCCTTTTTGGTCTGTTCTATACACTTTTATATCATACATTTTAAACTTTTCTAAAGTAATATCTGAAGGATGACCAAATTTGTTATTTTTTCCTACACCTATTAACGCAATTTTAGGTCTTACTGCGTCTAAAAATCCCTGACTAGAAGAAGTTTTAGAACCATGATGTGGTACTTTCAAAACCAATGATTCTAAATTTTTAACATTACAAGTTTGCAGTATTTTCTTTTCAGCTATTTCTTCAATATCACCTGTAAACAGCATCGAAAATTTCTTATACATCATTTTAAATACTAAAGAGTTATTATTAATTGAATTATCAGAAATTTCGTTTTTAGAATTTGGCCATATTACATTAAAATTTAAATCTTTCTCAATTTTTATATTTTCCCCTGCTTCTACAATTCTAACTTTTATATCTTTTTGTTGTACTATATTTACAAACTTTTCATAGTTTTGGCTATTTTCAAATTGTTTTCCTATAATTATATTTTTCACTTTTATTTCTTGCATAATGTATAAAATTCCACCAACATGGTCATAATCAAAATGGCTAATTACAATATAATCTATCTGTGTGTAGCCTTTATTCAATATATATGGTAATAATATACTTTTCCCAACATCAAATTCTTTAGATTGGCTTCCTCCTCCATCTACTAAAATTGTTTTATTTTTAGGTGTTACAATAAAACATGAATCTCCTTGTCCAACATCTACAAAATTTATATTTAGTATATTATATTGTTTTTTTATTATTGTAAATGTAACTACTAAAATCATTAATATACTCATTATTTTCTTTATGTTTTTTCTTTTATTTTTTCTAAATTTATATTTTGCCAAAGCTAGCAAATTTTTTACTCTTATAAAAGTTGCATTTGGCTTTTTTTCCGAATAAACTTCATATATTGATTTTATAAAAAATACGATAATATAATATATAATTATTTGCCATATTCTGGGTGTTGGCAAATAAATTTTTGCCATTGAAAATTCTGAAAATTTAGATATTAAAATTAAGATTTCTACTGATATCTTTTCAATAAAAAATATCATTTTAGCTATTGTTAAACTAAAAATCGAACTAAAAATTCCTAAAATTCCAATTATTATTATTGGTCCAATTATTATTCCAGCTAATAAATTAGTTATTAAAAAATATGTTCCAAATATATTAAAATGATATATCATTATAGGAAATATCATTATTTGTGCACATAGTGTTATTGAAAATATTCCAGGAATTTTTTTATTAAATAACACTAATCCCATTGTTCCTGCAAAAGATAGTTGTAAACTAATATTTAATATTGAAAACGGATTGTTTATTAACAAAATTAATAAAGAAATTGAAATTGATGTCCATGTGTCTTCTTTTCTATGTATTAGCTTTCCTAAAATTATAATAATTCCCATTACTCCTGCTCTTACAATTGAAGCTGAAAAGCCTGTTATAAACATATAAAACACTAAGAATATTATTGTTATTTTCCTTGTTCTTCTTTTCCCAAATAATGGTTTTAATAAACAACCTATCCCTAAAATTATATAATTTACATGCATACCTGATACTGCTAAAACATGTGAAATATTACTTATTCTGAAGTTTTCTTGTATTTCTTCTTCTACTTTTTTTGAATCTCCTAATAAAATTCCTTTCAAAATTCCTGCTTGTTTTTCATCTAAATATTTTTCTATTTTTTCTTCTATTTTTATATGAATATCATTTGAAAATTTTAATATTGGATTAATTCTATTTTTTCCTAGAATGGCTACTTTTTCCACATTTATAGTTCCATATATTTTCAATGTTTTCAAATATTGTTTATAATTAAAACCTCCTTTATTTCTAGCTGTTTGTGGTTCTATAAATTCTCCTTTTAGCTCTATTTCATCTCCATATTGTAGTTTGCTTTGCTTTTTATTCAATTTCAAATAAAATTTATCACCATTTTTTAGAAGTTTTATTTTGTACATATTGCTATATTCTTTTTCCTGCATATTACTTATAACAACAGCTTTCCCAAATATTTGGTCTCCATCTTTATATTTATTTTCGTATCTTTTATTTTGAATTATAATGATTGTATTAGAAATAATTGATGATATTATTATTGTAACAAGCACATTTTTACTTATTACTAATTTGATATATCTAAAATATCTTTTGAAACTTAATAATTTGAATTTTAATTTTTTGTTTTTTGATAAATTTATTTTTTTATATATAAAATATATTATAGCCAAAAAAATATACAAAGGGACTATACTTATATTTTTGTATAGCCCCATTATAATTCCTATTATATATCCAATGACTATAACTAAAATTGGTCTTTTAATTATAATCATCCTTTCTTACATAACTCTTCTTGCTCCAACATAGTTATTGTTGTAATATCCTGAAGTTATTGTGTCTATTGTTACTCCTCTTGATGGATTAGCCGCATGAACTATTTGACCTCCACCAATATAAATTCCAACATGGTTAATTCCAGATTTTCCAAACATAACTAAGTCTCCTGGTTGTAAGTTTGATCTATCTACAGCCACTCCGTTTGAATATTGTGCTGCTGCAGTTCTGTTTAAACTTACACCATGTAATTTAAATACATATTGTGTAAATCCTGAACAGTCAAAACTGTTTGGTCCAGTTGCACCATATACATATTTACTTCCTATATAATTTCTTGCAGTTGAAACAACTGTTGCCCCTTTTCCTGATGTTTGTGTAGTTGTACTAGTTGTTGTTTGTGTAGTTGTTTCTTTCTTTGTACTAGTATTTTTTGTAGTTGTACTTTCTGCTTTTTTTCTTGGTGTTTCTAAACTTCTTGATGTTTCTATCTTTTTATCACTTAAAAGTGTAGTTGATATATATCCATCTTGTCCATTTACTTTTACTTTGCTCCAACCATTTTCTTCCGCATATACTTCTACTTCTGTATTTAGTGTTAAGGATGTTACTATTTCTGAAGCTGTATTTGCTTCTTTTCTCATATTTGCTGTTTGAGTATTAATATATGCTTTTTTTAGTAATGTTTCTTGTTTTTCTTCTACTTGTGGTTGTTCTTCTGTTTTTGTTTCTTCTTGTTTTTCCTCTTTTGCTGATTTTAATTTGTTTGCTCTAATCCATCCTTTTGTTGTAGATGTTTGAATACAAACCCAATCTCCTAAAGTTTCTGTAACTGTTACTTCTTCATCTTTTTTTACTTCTAAAATATCTGTTGCATTAATTGCAGGTACAATTTTTAATTTTGTGTTCTCTGAAACTTTTTTAGTTTTTTCTTCGCTATTTGTTTCTTCAGTTGTATTTTCTTGAATATTGTTTGCTTTATTACTATCAGTTGATTCTTGTTTTTCTGTTTCTACTGTTGCTGAAGTTTCTACAGTTTTTTCTTCATTTTTTACTTCTATTAGATCTTCTCTTAGATATCCTGTTATCCCTTTTGATTTTATTTTATACCAGCTTCCTTGTTTTTCTAGTATTTCAACATTGTCTCCTTGTGATAACTGTTCTAAGATTTTTGCATTTTCATCTGCTGTTTCTCTTATGTTTGCTGTTTCAACATTTACTTTTCCATCTGATGATGCAAAGCTCATGTTTATAAAAAATAATGCTGTTACTGCAATTCCTGCTAATATTAGCACATTTCTTATAGTTTTCTTGTTTTTCATTTTCATATTACTCCTTAATAATAATATATTACATCCTTTTTTAAAGCGTTACTAGTATATACATTTTTTTTTATTTTGTCAAGCCTTGACAAATTGCAATTTTTGTAATACAATATTTACGCAATTATGTGTAATGTAATTTAAAATTAAAATCTCTCCCCGGTGGTTTTAAGTTTGAATTTCATATAAATAAAATATAAAATTAAAATAGGAGGGTATATATTACCATGAATAATACTACATATAGCGCAAAAAAAGGCGAAGTTGAAAGTAAATGGTATATAATTGATGTAGCTAACAAACCATTAGGTAGAGTTGCAACAGAAGCTGCTAAATTATTAAGAGGTAAACACAAACCAACATTTACACCAAATATTGATATGGGAGACCATGTTATAATTTTAAATTGCAAAGATGCAATATTAACAGGAAACAAATTAAATCAAAAAGTTTACAGACACCACTCAGGTTACATTGGTGGAATGAAAGAAGTTTCAGCAAAAGTTATGCTTGAAAAAAATCCAGAAAAAGCTATGATGTTAGCTGTTAAAGGAATGTTACCACACAACTCTTTAGGTAGACAAAGTCTTAAAAAATTAAGAGTTTATGCAGGTAGTGAACATGAAAACCAAGCACAAAAACCAGAAGTATGGGAGGTAAAATAAGATGGCTAAAAAAGAAAATATAGTTTTCTATGGTACAGGTAGAAGAAAAAACGCAATAGCTAGAGTAAGACTAGTAGAAGGTACTGGAAAAATAACAATCAATGGAAAAGATATTGATGAATTTTTCGGTTTAGAAACTTTAAAAGTTATAGTTAGACAACCACTTACAGTTACAAATACATCATCTAAATTTGATGTTATAGCAACTGTAAAAGGTGGAGGAATATCAGGTCAAGCTGGAGCAATAAGACATGGTATCGCTAGAGCTTTAAATGCAGCTAACAGTGAATACAGACCAGCTTTAAAAACAAACGGATTCTTAACAAGAGATCCTCGTATGAAAGAAAGAAAAAAATACGGACTTAAAAAAGCTCGTAAAGCACCTCAATTCAGCAAAAGATAGACAAAACTTTTATACAACAAAAACGAAAGTATTTTACTACTTTCGTTTTTTCTTTTCCTTAAATTTTTAAAATTATATACATATATTATTATTCAACAACCTCTAATACCTCATTTTGACCTACACCATTAAAATTATAATAATTATTAGGTATATTTCCTACTACAACATTTTCAATTAAAAGTACTTGATTAGTTATCTCTTTTTCAATGTCTTTAAATGGTGTTAAAATATTGCTTTTGCATTTAACCTGTAAATAAACTCTATGCAATGTTTGATTTATTCCTTGAGAGGTAAATTCTGTTTTTAAATCTGTTTCAACATTGCCTATTGGAGAAATCTGAATTTTTACTCCCGGCCCCCTACCTGATAAAAGTTTGGAACCTGTGAAACTTCCGAATAGCTATTGAAATACTATCTTTTTCTTTTTCGTTCAGCTTTTCTTGAATTTTAATGCCAATATCTGAAATAATTTCATTTATAGCAATTATATTTGATTTTATCATTGTTATATTATTATTAGAATCCTTCTCTATAGTAAACATCTCATCATAAGTGTGTTCTTTCATTACCTCAGTTGCCTGCTCATTTGAAACCATTGTTGCAAGTGATTCTGCCCTATTTTCACAAATAGTATCAAAAATAGGCGACACAGCATCTAGTGAAAATTTTACAACACTAAATGCTATTACTAAAATTATTATTATTTTTACAATCTTTCTTCCTTTATTACCATTTAGTTTCTTTCCATTTTGAATTATTATTTTAGGAATTTTTATTCTTGGTCTTGAATAGATTTTACTCATTTACAGTAACCATTGGCGTTTTCGTATAATGTGGTATGAATAATTTTTGACCTGGAAATATTTTATTTTCATCTTCTATTCCATTTACTCTTGCTATATCTTCTATTGTAGAGCCAAACATTTTAGCAATTTTCCACAAAGTATCATCTTTTTTTACAATATACATTATTATGCTATAGTCTTCTTTTTCTCTTTCACCATTTGTTTGTATTTCATCTATTACATTTATATTGGCATTTTGATATGTATTTGTGCTTATTTTCATATCTAAATTGCTATCTACAATCCCGCCATCTTGTATCACAAAATCCTTATTTGCAATTTCAATTTGTGTATTAGAATTTGTATGCTCCCCATCTTCTAAATTTGCAATTTCATAATCAAATGGAACCTTTGCTGTTCTTGTGTCTATCATTTGCTCATTATTTGAAATTAAAAATCTTAACTCTATTTCGCCTTCATATACAATCCTATTTTTTGATTTTGTTTCCTTTTCTATTACTGGCACTGCATCAATATCAAGTATTCTATTTCCTTCTAATCCTTCCACTTGAACTTTTTGTCGTATTTGTTTAGTCTCTTCTATTCTTGTTTTCTTAGTAACTGCTGTTATTGTCTTTTGACTTAATTCTAAATTTTCACTAGGACTATATAAATCTTGGATTAAATTTATTTGTTTTTCTTCATATACAATTGCTAAAACTCCTACTTCTATTTCAACATATATCGAATGTTCTTCTTGTGAATTTAGTTTTAAAATTATATTTTTTATTTCATAATCAACATCACAAATGTTTTCTTCTGTAACATTTTGAATATCTATAAATCCAACTACTGGTATCCTTGTATTTACACTATTTATTCTATCATCTTGCGTTAAATACATTATTTTTATTTCTGCTTCTGCTTTTGTTAGTATTTTATTATAGCTTATTTTTATGTCTTTATTACATATACAAATATTTGCTTTTAATATTTCTGCTAAATTATCTGCATTATCTATTAATATTGTGTCTTTTGCATATATTCTTGTATCTCCGCTACCTAGCAAAGAATTCACTTTTAAATCCTCTTTTAATATTTGAATTTCATCTGCATTTTCTATATTGTTAACTATTTCTACGCTCTCATTTGAATATATCTTTATTTCAACTTCAATTGCAGATTTTATTCTTATTTTTCTTCCATTTATTACCTTTGCTTCTATTGATTTCAATTTAGTTTCTAATGTGCAGTTCATCCCTTCTTTAGCACCTGAAACTTGAATATTTTCTGAAAAGTCTAAACTTGTATTTAATCCTCGTGTTTTATCTTTACTATCATCAGCCATGTACATTATATATGTGTTAATATTTCCATCAATTCTTACTTTGTCATCAAATACTTCTTTTTTACAAATGCATATAATCCCACTTGTACAAATTGTGCTCAAAATATCAGGTTTTGCATCTGGTACAATCATGTCTCCTTCTACAAATATTACTTCTTTTTTTGTTGCAATTAATTTATTTATACATAAATTTTCCTTTACTGTGTCTACAATCATTATTTGACCTCCTTTTAAGTTTTCTTTATAAAAGTATATTTGTTTTTTTAGCATTTATGACTATTTGCAAAAAAAATATGTCAAAAGTTTTTTTCCTTTTGACATATTTTTTATAATGATGTTCTTCTTTGTTTTGGCATTGGTGGTGGAATTAACGGACTGTATGAATCACCATCAAATACCTCAACCTCAACTGTTCTTGTTAAAACATCTGTGTAACTATATGTTACATTTCTATTATTTTCTTCATATTTCACAACAAAAATGTTTGGATATGCTTTTTCTATTGTAGCTTCTTTTTCAAAGGCTTTACTTCTTCCTAAAGATCCTTTTACTATTATCTTTTGCCCCACTTTCTCTAAGATGTCTGTTTTTAAATTTGCTATATCTGTTTTACAAATCATCTTACCACCTACTCCTTCAAGATGGCTTGATTATAGCATTTTTAGGCAAAATTGTCAAAATTTGTTTATTAGTGTCAAACTGCTGTAATTCAGTATTTTCAAGTGTTTTATTGGTTGGTTGCTCTATTTTGTCATCTGTGTTACATTTATGTTACAAATATGTTAAGTTAGGTTATTTAAACCTTTTAGTTTAACTTTTATGCATTTTTCCATTTGCTCCAATTCCACCTATTCCGTTTCTCCCATCTCTTAGTTCATATGCAATATCATCTATGGTTATATATTTATAATCTTCTGTAAACGCTACTTTTTGTGCCACTACCAATGGATCTAAAAAATCTATTAATATTCTTGCTGGTGATGATGCAAAATTTGCCCCTGCCGAAATTATTGCTTCAAAATAGCTTTGGCATGCTCCTGCAAAAATTACCAGCTTTTGTGATTTCTCTTGGTCATATTTCCTTGCTTCTTTTACTGTCTCTATAAAATATTTTGAATTTCTATAATTATATATATCATTGTAATTTCTTCCACTTTTTATCATTCCATCATGCCCAGTTATAACTAGTATATCTGGTTTATAAATTTCTAATAGTCTATAAACAACTCTTGGTTGTCTGTACTCTGGAACATTTTTTACTACAGCATTTAATCCAATTTTTTTATAATATCTATATGATTTTTCACTATATTTTCTGTCTCCATCTAAATGCAATATTTTCCCTGTAATAATTTTTTCTCTTGTTCTCTTATTACTAGTAATTATTCCAATCTTGTAATCTTTTTCTTTTTGCTTATTTGTTTTTGATATTTTTTCTTTTACTTTTTCTTCATATTCTTTTGTTATTTTCTTAACTTCTTTTGTTTCTATTTTTTCTAAATCCGATGTTTTGCTATCTGCCTGTATTCTATCTATTATTCCTGTTAATATTGCGATATCTTCTTGTTTTGTTTCTATTATCCTACTTACTTCAAATAATATGTCTTTTCCATATGATTTTCTTCCTACAATATCACCTTTTTTTATTTTGCTCATTTGTTTCACCTCTGTTACTTTAGGCTATTATATTTTATGTCTTATTTTGTATTTTGGTGATATTTTATTTGTTTAAATGACTGTATTTTAACTTTGTTGCCATTCCTCCTCTTATGTGCCTTTCTGCTTTATTTTCATCTAGGATTGCTCTTACTTCTTTTGCCAGACTTGGATTTATTTTCTTTAGTCTTTCTGATACATCTTTGTGTACTGTGCTTTTACTTATTCCAAATTTTTTCGCAGTCCCTCTTACTGTGTCTTTTGAATCTATTATATAATGTGCTAGTTTTATTGCACGTTCTTCTATTGATACTTCTCTCATAAAGAAAAACCCCCTATGCGAATACTTTTGTTTAATTGTATTCGCATAGGGATTGATTTATGTTTTTTGTATTTCTTTTTTATTATTGTAAATTCTATCCAAATACTCATCTGGATAAGTGTTGTCTAAAAATGTATCAAAATCATTTTTAGCAGGTATGTTGTTGTGTCTTTCGCTTTGTCTATTTGCAGCCAAGCAAGAAATTCCTATATCAAATATCATAAACAACATACAAAATACAGTTATTATTCTTATGCTCTTTTTGTATATTAATGGTTTTAAACTTTCTAATGCAGGATATATTACATTTAAAAATACAACTGCTATAATTCCCCAATAAAAACAATAAAGTAAGCAAGTTCTTCCATTAAAATTTAAAAACATTTTGCTATAATCCCAAGAAATTGTTCCAAATAATATTTCCTGAAAAAATGAACACAAATATTCTAATATTCCTCCCATAATCATTCCTGCAAAAAATGCATCTCTAGGTTCTTTTATTTTTACAATTAGCAAGAAATATGCCACTGCCCCCATACCATATACTTGTACAAATGGTCCATATATTAATCCATGTCTTACTACTATTGCTCTTGTGTATACTGAGCTATAAATCATTTCTGCAAAGAAACCAAATACACTTCCTATCATGAAAACCCAGAATATTATATAAATTATATCTATTACTTTTGTTAATTTTTTATTATTTTTCTCCATACATATCCCCATACTAATTTTCTTACTGATATTATATACTAAATTTCAAAAAATGCAATCATTTATAGTAATTTTAACAGTTTCTATGCTATAATATAATCTAACATAAATATGTATGGAGAGTGAATTATGATAAGAGTTAGTAATATAAAAATTAGAAAAGATTTATCTGAAGAAGATGTATATAAATATACTATTAAGAAAAACAGAATATATGAACAAGATATATTAGACTGGCAAATTTCTAAAAAGTCTATTGATGCAAGAAGAAAAGATGATGTTCATTACAGTTATTCTATTGACTTTGAATTAAAAGATGAAACTAAATATCCAAAATTTAAAAAAGTTGAAAAATTTAAAATGCCAAAAATCAATTCCAAAAATCTTGATTGCAAAAAGCCAATAATTGTTGGTTGTGGTCCTAGTGGTCTTTTTGCTGGTCTTATTATGGTTCAAAATGGTCTTAAACCAATTATTATTGAACAAGGTGACACTGCATTAAATCGAAAAGAAATTGTTAAAAATTTCTTTAAAAGTGGGAAGCTTAATCCTCTTTCTAATGTTCAATTTGGTGAAGGTGGTGCTGGAACTTTCTCTGATGGAAAACTTACAACAGGAATTAATAGTCCTTTTTGTACAAAAGTTTTGCAAGAGTTTGTAAATTTTGGTGCTCCAAAACAAATTTTATATTTATCTAAACCTCATGTAGGAACAGATAATTTAATTAATATTTTACAAAATATGAGAAAATATATCATTTCTAAGGGTGGTACATTTTTATTTAATACTAAAGTGACTGATTTTGAAATATCTAATAAAAAAATATCTGCTGTTATATGTCAAAATGGCCCTGATGTAAAAAAAATCAAAGCAACACATGTTATTTTAGCCATTGGACATAGTGCCAGAGACACTTTCGAAAAACTCTATGAAAAAGGTATTTCAATGGAAAGAAAAAATTTTTCAGTAGGTGTTAGAATTGAACATTTACAAGAAAATATAAATAAAGCTCAATATGGCAATATAACAAAATTAAAATTGCCACCAGCTGAATACAAATTAGCATATCACTCTAAATCTGGGCGCTCTTGTTATACTTTTTGTATGTGCCCTGGTGGAAAAGTTATTGCTTCTTCAAGTGACAAAAATTCTATTGTTACAAATGGTATGAGCAATTTTGCAAGAAATGGAAAAAATGCAAATTCTGCATTACTTGTAAATATTGTTCCAGAGGATTTTGAAGGTACATCTCCTTTAGCAGGTTTTGATTTTCAAAAAAATCTAGAAGAAAGTGCCTTTAAACTTGGTGGCTCAAATTATTTTGCACCAGTTCAAAAGGTCTCAGACTTTATCGCTAATAGAAAATCTGAAGCCTTAGGTAAGGTAACTCCTTCTTATTTACCCGGTGTAACTTTATCCAATTTAAATGATATTTTGCCTGATTTTGTTTCCTCAACTTTGAAGGAAGGAATTGAATATTTTGATACTAAATTGCATGGCTTTGCTGACCCTGATAGTATTTTAACAGGTGTTGAAACTAGAAGTTCCTCTCCTGTTAAAATTCTAAGAAACAGTGAATTTGTTTCAAATATTTCTGGATTATATCCATGTGGAGAAGGTGCTGGTTATGCAGGTGGTATCACTTCTGCTGCAGTTGATGGAATTAAATGCGCTATTTCTGTTTTAGAAAACTAATTTTTTAATTCTTCAATTATTTGACATAGGTTATTAACTAAGTAATCTATGTCTTCTTTTGTATTTTCTTCTCCAAAAGTTGTTCTAAGTGCTCCCATTGCCATTTGTTCATCTAAACCAATTGCAGTTAGTACATGTGATGGACTACTTTGTCCTGTTGAACAAGCAGAACCGCTTGAGGCACATATTCCCTTTTGATCTAATTTTAGTAATATAGCTTCTCCATCTAAACCAGGAAAAGTAAAATTTGCATTTCCAGGTAATCTCCTTTCTCTACTACCATTTAGTATAGCATCTGGCAATTTTTCTTCTATTTGTTGTACATAATAATTTCTCATGTTCTCCAGATACTTCATATGTGAATTTAGATTATATGTTGCAAGTTCACAGGCTTTTCCTAAACCAACTATTCCTGCTACATTTTCAGTACCAGCTCTCTTATTTTTTTCTTGATGACCACCATCTAAAATCCTCTCAAATTTAATTCCTTTTTTCACATATAATGCCCCTATTCCTTTTGGTGCATATAATTTATGTCCTGATAATGAGAGCATATCTATCCCCATTTTTTTAACATCTATAAAAACATTTCCACATGCTTGCACACTATCTGTGTGAAATATTATATTATACATTTTAGCAATTTTAGATATTTCATTTATTGGTTCTAAAGTTCCAATTTCATTGTTTGCAAACATAATACTTATAAGAAATGTATCATTTCTTATGGCGTTTCTCAATTGTTCTAAATTTATAAATCCTTCTTTGTTAACATCTAAATATGTTATTTTAAATCCCTTGTTTTCTAAACTTTTGCATGAATTTAATATTGCAGGATGCTCTATTTTTGAGGTTATTATATGCCTTTTTCCATTTTTATAATTTGCATATGCTGTTCCTTTTAAAGCAATATTGTCGCTTTCAGACCCACAACCTGTAAAATAAATTTCTTCTGGATCAGCATTTATCAAAATTGCTACTTTTTTCCTAGCTTCTTCTATTGCTTTTTTTGCTTCACGCCCTATTGTATACATTGATGAAGGATTTCCAAAACTTTCTCTTAAATATGGTATCATTTCATTCAATACCTCTGGTTTTACTCTTGTTGTTGCTGCATTATCAAAATATTTGAGTTCCAATTCTATTGCTCCTCTCTTTAGCTTTTTATATATTATATTCATTTTTTTGGATTAGTTGATGTTATTCAAATATTATTTGCTTTATTTTTTCTATATTTTGAGTTACAGCATTATAACCATATTTATAACAACTGTCTAGTTTTTCAACATCTAGCAATCCTGTTTTATCTGTTTTTATAGTTAATATATAGTCACTTTTTTTCAAACTTTCTTCAGAAATTTTATTTCCCATAATATCAATTGTTCTCATTACTAAATCCATTATATTACTAGAGTTATCTATGTCATCTGCTTTAAAATTTATTGCAATCACCTTATTTGCCCCTTGTTTTCTTACTTCTCTTACTGGAATATTGTCAAGCATTCCTCCATCTAAAAATTGATGTTGTTGATATTTACAAGGACAAAATACTGCTGGAAAACTACTACTTGCTCTAACAGCTTTTCCTAACGAGATATTAGTAATATACTTATCATTCTCTTCTTCACCTTCTGGCACATTATTTGTAAAAATATATTCTTTTGCATTAACTATGTCTACTGTTGGAATAACAATTGGAATTTTTTTGATATCCACTATTTTTTCTATTCCTTTCTTTTTAGCTAAACTATTATATGCTTTTTCAATACTTTTTCCTGTTTTTAATCCTGTCAATTTCACTTTTTTGTTCATCATCATCTTACCTATTCCTGATAAAATGGGCGTTGAATTCATTTTTGCAATATCTTTAGCATATCTTTTGAACAAAACATAAATATAATATGGCGAATATCCTAGCGCATACAATGAAGATATTAATGCCCCTGAACTAGTTCCTCCTATTACATCTATTGGTATTTTATTATCTTCAAATGCCTTTAATGCGCCCGCATGTGCAACTCCTCGAATCCCACCACCTGATAAGGCTAATCCAATTTTCAAATATAACACCTTCTTCTATGTATTTTTTATATTATTTACTTATTTGTATGATTTTAAACGCAAAAAAGTTAAACTTTTTTCAGTTTAACTTTTTTCATTTTATTAATTTATTATTGTTTTATCATTATACTAAATATTTATTTAGCGTCTGTATAATATACTTCTCCGAATCCATATCTTACTTGATAATATTTTCCTATAAAAGATGGTTCATTATTGCCATTTATAGTATACATTGGTTCTACAACTTCTTCTCCTTTTTGATTTATTGCTCCCCATTTTCCATCTTTATTTACAGCTGCATATCCATATTCATTAAATTCTGTTACTTTGTCATATTTAGCTTCAATTACTATTGAACCATTTTTGTCGACAAATCCCCATTTTCCATTTTCCTGTTTGCTGAACAATTTATTATTTGGATATGTCTCTGTATTTTTTAATTCTTTACCATCTTTGCTAAAATATTGTATTTGTTTGTCATTGTAAATTTTTATATAATCACTATTTACTTCTACAGTTGCATTTTCCATTTCGCAAATATTATTCATTGTTTTGTCATACAATTTTGTAGTATTTGCTACAACAACTTGTATTAAATCTGTTCCTTCCACTTTTTGTACGGAGTCATTTTCTATTTTTATTTTTACTGTATCTTTATTGTCAATTACTCCTAGTTTAGATTTCTCATTACTTACTATAAAATAATCATTATATAAGTATTCCATATAACTATATTTTTCTTCAATTAATGTTTTTCCCTCTTTTGTTATTAATCCATATTTCGTTCCATTTTGGTTGTTTATTCTTATTTTGTATTTATCGTTTCCTGTATCCAATATGGCTACATTTGTATCCATATTAGTTTCTTTTCCTTGATTGTCATACACTATAGTTCCTTGTTCATTTTTAGCATATAAGTAATTTCCTATAACATCTATTTGTAAAAATTGTGCTGGAACTATAACTTTTCCATCTAGTGAAGCTATTCCATATTTTTTGCTTTTTTCTACTACTAATAAATTGTTTGTTTTGTCATATGAAATTGATTGATATTCATTTTTTACTATTTCTTTTTCGTTTTTATTTACACCAAATTGTCCATTTTTAGCACATAATAAATACGCATTTTCATTATCTGTTATATCTGTTATTCTTGATAACTCATTATATTCTGGTTTTAATATTAGCTTTCCATTGTAATTTATATATCCATATCTGTATCCTTCTTGAGTTGTAGTTGTTATTATATATCCAGCTTTTTTATACCCATCATCGTTTGTGTAATATCCATCTACTGCAATTTTATCATATTCTATATCTATTAGTTTATGACCTTTTATATTTATTACTCCATATTTATCATTTTGTTTTACTAAAAGTTCTCCTTCTTTATATGATAATCCTGAAATTTCGTCATAAATAGGTTTTGTAATTTTTTTCCCTTGAAAAGATATTAATCCATATTTATCATTTTCTTTATATGATAAGACACTTTTTTCGAACATCAAATTGCTTGCAATATTTTGAAGTCTTATTGGCTCTATATTTTGATAATTTGTTAATATTTGTTTTTTTTGTGAATTTAATATTTGTGAATTGCCTTCATTATAACATACAAATACATCTTTTTGTGGATTTGGAATTTTTATATCATCATATTTTGCTTCTATTACTATATTTCCGCTTCTATCTATTACACCTGTTTTTCCATTTTGTTTTAATACAAAATAATTATATTGTTCTACTTTTTCTATTTCATATTTTCTATTATTTGTTGTTATAAAATAATAAGCTACTCCTGTTATAATTGCAAGTATTAGTATTGTTAATATTATATTTCGAATTATAAATGTTCTTTTCATATTTTATAAAACCCTCTTTCACTACTCTTCATTTTCAATTTTTTCTGGTATTTCTCTTATATTGTTTTTACATGCTTTTACTTTTAGTATTCTTCTATCTTTGTATTTTTCTATTTTATATGTTACTTTTTTAGTTTCTATTATTGGTTTTTCTTTCTCAGCAGGAATCCTTCCTAATTTTTCTTGTAAAAAGCCTGATAATGTATCATAATCTCCTTCTGGAATTTCTGCATTAATTAATTTATTTACATCATATATCGGCATATTTCCAGATAACATATATGTTGTTTCATCTATTTTTTCATACTCTTTTTCTTCTTTGTCATATTCATCATAGATGTCACCAACTAATTCTTCTAATATATCTTCCATTGTAACTAAACCTGCTGTTCCTCCATATTCATCTAGTACAATTGCCATTTGCTTTTTACTTTTTTGAAGTTCTTTAAAAACTTCATTTATCAGCCTATTTTGTGATATAAAATATACATCTTTTACAACATTTTTTACTTTAAAATTGCTTTTGTTGATATTTTTTAATACATCTTTTACATATAGTATTCCTTTTATTTCATCTATTGTTTCATCATATACTGGTATTCTACTGTATCTATATTCCTCTTTAGATAATTCTTTTAGCAATTCCTCATTACTAATATTAATATCTACTGCAAAGATTTCTGTTCGGTGTCTCATTATCTCTGATACTGTTATATCATTAAATTCAAAAACGTTGTTTATTAACTCTTTTTCTTCTTCCTTTATTGTTCCTTTTTCCTCACCTTGGTCTATCATCATTTTTATTTCTTCTTCTGTAACAGATTCCTCATCAGTTTCTCCTACTCCAAATATTTTAGAAACTGTATTTGTTACAAGTGTTAATAATTTTACAAATGGTGCTGTAATTATAGATATAGTCCTTATTATTCCTATTGTAGCAAATGATATTTTTTCGTAATTTTTCATAGCTAGTCTTTTTGGAACTAATTCGCCAAAGATAAGTGTGAAAAATGAGAGTATTATAGTTATTAATATTATTGATATACTTTTCCAAACTGAAATGTTTATAAATGGTAACATTTGATATAACATAGGAGCTATTTTTTCAGCAAATGCATCTGATGCAAATGCACTTGATAAAAATCCTGCTAATGTTATTCCTATTTGAATTGTTGCTAGAAATTTGCTTGGTGACTTTAACATTTTTTCTATTTGTTTTGCCTTTTTGTTTCCTTCCTTAGCTTGTTTTTCTATCTTTGCATCATTTAATGATATAAATGCAATTTCACTTGCTGCAAAAAATGCATTTAATAAAATTAATATTACTAAAATTAGTATTTGCCCTAACATTAAACTAATAGCTCCTTTTTATTCTTTTTATAAATTATTAAGCAACACTTTTGTTGTATTTTACTATTGAAACTTCTGTTTCTAACTTTTTCAATTGGTTAACAATTTTTTCAATATTTTCTGCTGTTTCATCATCAAAGTACTGTTCACCACATTTAGTACATACTTTTGCTGGAACTTCTTTTATGATAATAATTCTGTCCCCTAAGTCAACTACATAGTTCACTTTTTTTTCTTCCATATTTCCTTTACACATAAAACAATTCATTATCTTTTCCTCCTTGTTTTCATATCTTTTTCCCATTTAGATATTTCTGGATAATATGCAGTTATTATATGAACTATATTTTCATTAATTCCACATACTATATGTAGTACTCTGTTATTTATATTATGTCCTAATATTAGACAGCTAGGATATGGGTAGTCTTTAAAATAATACTCTATTATTTTACCGTTATTTATAGCCTGTTTAATATCTTTCATTAAAATATTTCTTTGATTCATTCTATTTAAGCAATGTTTTGTCCAATTTATTTTTCTTTTCGAAATACATTCTTGTATCTTATCAATATTTAGTAAATTATTATTCACAATTTTCTCCTTTATTTTAACATAAAGTAACTAATTTATGCAACTAATTTTTGTTTCTATCTCAAAATATTCTACATTCCTGTAACTGGTAATTTTTTAGTTTGATAATTAGTTATTTTTCCTTTTTCAATTGTAGGTTTTTCTTCTTTTTTATTATTGACAGTTACTACTACTTCTTCATTTAAGTCTACTTTTACTTCTATTAGTTCAGAATACAATTCATATCCATCAATAGTTTTGGTTTCTTTTAGATAATATGTTCCTGGTATTAAATTATCTAACAATATTTTTCCTTCTGAATTAGTTTTTAAACCTGAATATATTACTTTCTTATTTTTATCTAAGATTTCAAATTCAACACCTTCTAAGTTTTTCTCTGATTCTTGATCTTTTTTTATTATTGTTATTTTAGTTTCATTCTTTTTGTAAGTATCTTCACTTGTTCCTACTCCATCTTCATAAGAAGATGCTGTTAATGCATAATCCTGGTAATTACTACTAGGTGCTTTTCCATATAAAATTGGTTTTGTTTTTATCTTCGTTTGTACTTCTATTTTTATTTCACCATCTTGTTTAATGTTTTTTAGTAGTACTAAGATTTTAAATTTTTCATTTGGTTTAAATTCTGTTTTTTCATTATTGTTTTCATCTGTAAGCTTTATTCCTCCTAGGTTTTCACCAGTTTTATTTGTCAATTTTATTTTATAGTTTTCTATTTGAGCTCCTGCAGATATGCTGTATAATTTTGATAAATATTCTGGTTCTTTTGTGTCTTGTTCCCATTTACTTATGTTTTTATTTATTGTTATTGTGCTAGATATCATATTTTCCTTTGAATTATTTGCATCTTGTAATATTTTTCTCATTGCATTTAATGTTCTATTTCCGGCTTCTCCTATTGGTGCATAATCATTTATATTATTGCCATGAATATAACAATATACAGCTTGTTTTGTTGCTAAAAATGCTTCTTCTTTATTTGCTGTTCCTAGTTCATTATAACTTTTATATGGATATCCATTTATTATTATTTTCCATAAGCCTACATCTTTTATTGCATCTGTAACAGATACAGTATAGCCACTTCCCTGAACTCCTGGTTTTGTTTTATCTAGGCAATATGCTGGATAATGTTCACCATTGTTTATGTATTCTACATACCCAGCTTTTACTACTATTCCTTTATATGTTAATAGTTTTCCACAGTCTGATACAGCATATACATTAGCTGAATTTATAGTTTGTGCATTTGATATATTAGTTATTCCCAATAGATTTAGTGCTAAAAATATTAGAACAATCCCTGTTTTTTTAGCTTTCTTAAAAATATCTTTGAATTTTGGTTTCATTTTATTCTTCCTTTCTTATTTCTTCTGCTTTTACACATCTTCTGTATTCTGGCTCATTTTCTACACATGTAATTAAAGTTAGTTCATTTTCTTCTGTATTTTCTAACATACTCCAATCAGTATCTTTTATTATACTAATCTTACTTACTTTGTAATTTTTCTCTTTTCCTTTGTATATATATGTTATTTCATCTCCTATTTGTAGTTTTTTTAAATTCTCGAAATAATTATTTTTGTATCCTCTATTATGTGCAGCAAGTCCTACATTTCCCAGTTCTTTTGGCGTTTCTTCAAAATGACCTATATATTCATCCATTACCTCTTTGGTTGTCCCTTCATTAATTTTTGCTTCTAAATTGATTTTCTGTATTTTTAATGCCCACTCTGGTTCATCTATTACTTTTTGGTTTAATTCTACATTTTCTTCAATTGGTTCTGCATTTTTTTCTTCAGACATTTTTAAATTATTATTTTGGGTAATATCTTCGACTTCAAATCCTGCTTTTAGAGTACTTTTTTGACTAAAATTTGAATAATTTGATATAAATAAATTTGTACTGATATAAATTATGATTGTGATTATAAAGCTTATAATATTAATATAGATTGTACTATAACGAAACATTCACATGTTCTTTTCCTTTCTTATATTCTTCCACTTGATTTTTTAGACTGAATTGTCTTTAGATATAATTTTGATTTTTAAATTTTGATGAGTTAACTCTTTCTTTATCATAATACCTTTTTATTAATTTGTAAAGAACTTTTCATCGCAAAATTCGACAAAAAGTCCTTTATATCTTTGTATTTCTAGCTTTTGAGACTATTTTTATTTTTTTCTAAATATATAAGCTTTAAATTAAATTACGAATGTGCATGAAAAAAATTTAGAAATTCTTACGTAGTTTTATGGAAAGAGTTCACTTTAGTGGAAGGGTGCCATAAAACAAATTAGAATTTCTTAATTTTTGTAATAAACCGAGTAATTTAATGAAAAGCTTATATTCTTAGAAAGTTTCATTAAATTATAGCTTCAATTCCAAATCGAAATAAAATTCTACACCATCTTCTTTATTAATAGCTCCATAATTATTACCATAATTATTCATAATTGCCTTAACAAAAGAAAGTCCAATTCCTGTTCCACCCTTTTGTCTATTTCTAGAAGAATCTATTTTATAAAATCTATTCCAAATTCTAGCAAGGTGTTCTTCAGGAATATTATCACCTGTGTTAAACACACTAATTCTAACCAGATTTTTTTCAACGTCAACTTCGTTTTTTATTATTATTTCTTTTCTTCCATTAACTTCTTTTACATGTTTTATTGCATTTGTCATATAATTTCCTACAACTTGTTCAATATAAAAATCATCTGCAAAAACATTAATTTCATCTGATGATTCTAGGTCAATTTTTGCTCCTGTTTCTTTTATCATAACCTCAGATTTTCTAATAACTTCCTTTTCTACTTCAACAATATTGAATTTAGTATCATTAAACTCTCTTTTTCCATATTCAAGTTTCATAAGTTCTAACAATTGTTTTACCAATTTATCCATTTTATTTGTTTCATCCAAAATTACTTCTGCATAGATTTTTTTGCTTTCTTCATCTGTATTTACATTTTCTAGTAATCCTTCGCTATACCCTTGTATTAGCGCTATTGGAGTTTTTAATTCATGTGATACATCTGAAATAAAGCTTTTTCTCATTTCATCTATTTTTGATTTTTCTTCTATATCTTTTTCTAATTCAATATTTGTATTTCTTAATTGTTTTATCGTTCTTTCTAGCTTATCTGACATCATATTTATGCTTTTTCCTAAATTGTTTATTTCATCGTCAGCATCTGTTATTCTATATTTGTGGCTAAAGTCTAGATTAGCCATTTTCTTTGCTATTGCATTCAATTCCAATATTGGATCTGTAAATCTTCTTGATACATATGAAACTATTAATGCAGCAATTAATATTGCAAAACCTGCCATTAAATATAAAAATTCATTTGATATCTTTACACTCTCTTGTATTGATGTAATTGATATTCTTATATATAGTAAATATCCATTGTCTAATGTTGATGCCAATAACACATATGTCATTTTATTTTTGCTATCTGTTATTTCTTTTATAACAAACTTGTTGCCTTGTTCTATAAGTTTTCCATCTCCTGTATTTAATCTACTTGTCATTTCATTCATTTGTCCATATGTTGCATAAAAGTTTTTATTTGATGTATATACATTTGTATTTTGATTATTTCTTATTAATATATCAAAATTATTTTGTATTGCTATTTGTTCTAGCTTTGTTTCTAAGCTTCCATCTTGTTCATCATTGTAATAATCATTAACAATTTGGTACACTGATTTTAGAGTTTGCCTTTTTGTATATAAATAAAATTGACCAAGTACAAAGTTATTTACTACAATTAGGAAAACAATTATTGATACAATAACAATTGAAATTGTAGCAAATAGTTTTACTCTTACTGATTTTAATGGATTTTGTTTTGTATTCATTTTTTTACTTCCTTTTATTTTACTTCGAACTTATACCCTATACCTCTTATTGTTTTTATGTATTTTCCTTTTTTACCTAGTTTATGTCTGATTTTTTTTATATGACTATCAATTGTTCTCGAATCTCCATAATAATCATAATTCCAAACATTATTTAGTATTTTATCTCTTGATAGTGCTATATTTTCATTGTCTAGCAAATACATTAATAATTCATATTCTCTCAAACTTAGTTCTATTTGTTTTCCATCAACCTTTATTGTTCTACCTTCTTTATCAACTTCTATTCCATCATATTCCTTTATTTCTTTTTGTGATTGATTTGTTCTTTTTAATATAGCTTCAACTCTTGCTACTAATATTTTAGGGCTAAATGGTTTTGATATATATTCATCAACACCTAACTCAAATCCAAATAATTCGTCTTGTTCTTCTCCTCTTGCTGTTAACATTATTATTGGAACTTTTGATTCTTGTCTTATTTGTCTTAAAACAGACCAACCATCTAATTTTGGCATCATTACATCTAATAGTATTAAATTTATTCTGTTTTTTTCTTTTTCAAATACTTCTAAAGCCTGTTCTCCATCTTCTGCCTCTAAAATACTAAATCCGCTTGCAATTAAAAAGTCTTTTATTAATTTTCTCATTCTTAGCTCATCATCAACAATTAAAATACAATTATTGTTCATTTTTTCTCACTCCTAATCTATTTCATTATACATTATAAAACAGCTTTATGTCTATAGTGTGAAAAAAATGTTACCATATAAAAAGCAAATTTATGTTTTATATAGTAACATTTTTTTATTGTTTAACATATAATGTTTTTGTGTCATATGCCAATTCTATATTTTCTTCTCTTAATATTTTCATAATCTTACGATTTATGTTTTCCTTTTCAGATAAGTAACTTGTATAATCAACAGACTCTGTATAACTTGATACTAATACATTTATTCCATTATCTTTTATTTCATCAAATTTTACTATTATTGATTCATCATAAATAGCTTCTCTTTGTTGCAACATTTCTCGAACTCTTTTTTGAAAAATATCTAATTTTTCTAATGGTGTATCTAATTCTAGACATAGATTTGTTTTATATCTCCTTTTTTCCATCTTGCTCCAGTTTATTATTGATGAATTTGATATTACAGAATTTGGTACATTAACAACTGAATTTTCAAATGTACGAACACGAGTACTTCTAAATGTTATATCTTCAACTGTTCCCTCATATGGTGCCATTTCTATCCAGTCACCAACAATAAATGGTTTATCTAAAAATATTACAATTCCACCAAAAAGATTTTTTGCTGTATCTTGAGCTGCAAGTGTAAATATAACTCCTCCAAGTCCCAATCCTGCAACCAAGCTACTTAAATTCACACCTAATATTACAATCACAATGAATGCAGCTAAAATGAAAATACCAGCTCTTATTAATTTTAATATAAATTCAAACATTGAATCTTCTACATCTTTGTTTGTTTTTTCTTTCATTTTTCTCACTAATGATGATCTCGGTTCAAAACTTGCTGCTAATCCTTTTGCAAATGCCATGACGCTAACTATTTCGAAGCCTTTTCTTACAATTACCATAGCTTCATCTGTTATATTTAGTGGCACTCTTATAAATAGTACAGATATATATATTCCAAATATAGCAAAAAATACTGCTAATGGCTTATAAAATGCACTCTCTTTAATTGTTTTTTTATTTTTAGTCTTTATTTTAAACATTCTAATTATAATATATGCTATTGTTGGACTAAAAATTTTAAATAAAATTATTATACAAATAGCAACAACTACATCCATTACTTGTAGTGATGTTATATTACTTAAATACTCTATAATTCGGCTCATTTTTTCCTCCGTGTTAATTAAAATATAATTATCCCATATAGTCTCTTAATTTTTTGCTTCTACTTGGGTGTCTTAATTTTCTTAATGCTTTTGCTTCTATTTGTCTTATTCTTTCACGCGTTACTTCAAACTCACGACCAACTTCCTCTAAAGTTCTCGCTTTACCATCTTCTAATCCAAATCTTAGTTTTAATACTTTTGCTTCTCTTGGTGTTAGAGTATTCATAACTTCTTCTAATTGTTCTTTTAATAATGTGTATGCTGCTGAATCATGTGGAGCTGGACTATCATCATCTTGTATAAAGTCTCCTAGATGGCTGTCATCTTCCTCTCCTATTGGTGTTTCTAATGATACAGGGTCTTGAGCTATTTTTTGAATTTCCATTACTTTTTCTACAGGAATTTCCATTTCTTGAGCTATTTCTTCTGGCGTTGGCTCTCTTCCAAATTGTTGTAATAAGTGTCTTGAAGTTCTTATTAATTTATTTATTGTTTCTACCATGTGTACTGGTATTCTTATTGTCCTTGCTTGATCTGCAATTGCTCTTGTTATTGCTTGTCTTATCCACCATGTTGCATAAGTACTAAATTTGAATCCTTTTGTATAATCAAATTTTTCTACTGCTTTTATTAATCCCATATTTCCTTCTTGAATTAGATCTAAGAATAACATTCCTCTTCCTACATATTTTTTAGCAATACTTACAACTAGTCTTAGGTTTGATTCTGCAAGTTTTTGTTTTGCTTCTTCGTCTCCATTTAATATTCTTTTTGCTAGGTCTAATTCTTCATCAAATGTTAATAATGGTATTCTTCCAATTTCTCTTAAATACATTCTAACAGGATCATCTACATTTATTCCTTCATATGTGTTTTCTGTTATTTCATCTAATTTTAGGTCTTCTACTTCTTTTAAATCTTCAATGTCTGGTTCTTCTTCTCCATCATCTGTTAATAAATTTACACCTAATTCTTCAAATGCATCAAATACTTCGTCTATTTGTTCTGGATTTACATCATCTAATTCTTTTGCTAAATCCCCATAAGTGATTTTTCCTTGCTCTTTTGCTTTTTTTAGGATTTTATCTACTTTTTCATTTTTTATTTTGCTTTCTTTCGTATCTTTTTCTGCATTTGCTAATTCTCTTGATTTTTCCACCTTTTGTTTTGCTATTTTTCTTGCTTTTTCAATTTTTTCAAATTTTTCTTTTTTTACTTCTGCTGTAGTTTTTTCCTTCATTTAATTATTCACCCCTACTTAATTTTTGCTAACCTAATAATAATATTACTTAGCTCTTTTTCTAATTCCTTTTTTTCTGATATTTCCATCTCAGTTTCTAATAATTCTAAAATTTGAAATTTTCTTTCATTTAGTTTTTCTTTCTCATAACTTTGAATTATATCATCTATTGCTTTTTCTACATCATCTATTTCATAGTCATCTGCCATAATTGCAGTTATGTGATTTTGTTCTTCTTCACTCATATTGTCAATTATTCCATTAATATTACTATTTCCTTTTTCAAGTTCTTCATACAATTTTTTCGCAATTTTGCTATTTATTTTGTCCTTAAAATCTTCAATTTTTATGTTTGCTTTTATTATATTGAATATATTTATGTCTCCTGTTAAAAGTATTGACAATATTGTGTTTTCTCTTCTTTTTATGTTTTCTGGAATTTCTTCTTTTTCTATTTTTTGGTGTTTTATTACTGGCTTTGCTTTGTCTAATATTTTTTCTGTGTTTTGTCTGTTTTCTTGATATGTTAATTTGTTTACTTCTGCATATATTGCTTCTTTTGAAATATCGTATTGTTGTGATATTTTTTCAATATATACTTCTCTTTCCATTGTGTTTTCTACTTTTGATATTAATTTTGCTATTTCATTTAGAAATTTTATTTTGTCATTTGTGTTTTCTAAGTTAAGATTTCTTTTTAGTATTTTTACTTTAAATTCAACTACTGATAATGCTTTTTCTACTAAGTTTTGAAATCTTGCATTTCCATATTTTATTATATATTCATCAGGGTCTTTTGCACCTTCCATTTGTAATATTCGTATGTCACACCCCATATTTTGTAAAATGTCTAATGCTCTTATTTTTGCAGTTAAACCTGCTTCATCTGAATCGAAACTTAAAACTATTTGTTCTGAATTTTTTCTAAGTAACCAACCTTGTTGCTGTGTTAATGCTGTTCCGAAGTGGCGCTACTACATTTGTTATACCTCTTTGATGTAATGAAATAACATCCATATATCCTTCTACTATCAATAATCTTTTACGAATATCTCCTTTTTTTGCTACATTTAAGCCAAATAAGTTTCGTCCTTTACTGTATACAACATTTTCCGGTGAGTTTATATATTTTGGTTTTGAGTCATCTAAAACTCTTCCTCCAAATGCTATAACTCTTCCTCTGGCATCACAAATTGGAAACATTAGTCTATTTCTATATCTGTCTATGTATTTTCCATTATCATTTCTATTTACTAATCCTGACTCTAGTATTTCTGGGTCTTGGAATCCTTCTTTTTTTAATGCTCTATATAGTTCATCAAAATTTCCGGAGAATCCTAGTTTAAAAGATTTTAGTGTTTCATTACTTAACTTTCTTTTTTTAATATATTCTTGTGCTATTTTGGATTCTGGTTTGTATAGTTTTTCATGATAATAGTTTGCTGTAAATTCATTTACTTTAAATACTTTTGCTTTTAATTCTTCTTTTGCAGAATCTACATTGTTTGCTAGTGTTGGTAATTGAATATTTGATCTTTCTGCTAGTGTTTGCACTGCTTCTACAAAGCTAATTCCTTCTATTTTTGTTAAAAATGTAAATACATTTCCTCCTACTCCACAACCAAAGCAATGGAATATTTGTTTATCTGGTGAGACAGAAAAAGAAGGTGATTTTTCGTTGTGAAATGGACATAGTCCAAAGAAATTTCTTCCACTTCTTTTTAAATGCACATATTGTGATATTATATCTACTATATCATTTGTTTGCCTTACTTCATCTATGATTTCATCACTATATCTTGGCATTTATTTCCCCACTTTCTTTTATATTTTTAAATAAATTCACATATTTATATTATTCGACATGTTTTACATAAATCCTTCTTTATATTTCAAAAAAATGTCGCATTTGGATTTTTTCCTTTGCGACATTTCTTATTATTTTAACTTTTTAATTAATTCTTCTACTGTAATTGTCTCTTTTTCACCTGTTTTGATATTTTCTAATTCAAGGTTTTCTCCTTCTGTTTTATCTCCTAAAACTACTAAGTATGGAGTTCCTAAAACTTTACAATCTTTTATTTTACTTCCTATATTTAAATTTTCTCTATCATCTAAAATTGCTTCTACACCATTTTCTTTTAATTTTGTGTATAATTTTTTAGCCATTTCTACTTTTTCTTCATTATCCATTTTTGGAACTATTTGTACCTTAAATGGTGCTATATTTTCTGGTAAAACAAATCCACATGGTCCCCATTTTGCATCATTTATTAAGCATTGTTCATATAATGCTGCAACAGTTCTGCTTACACCAATTCCATAGCATCCCATATAATATAATGATTCTTTTCCGTCTTTATTTGTAAATGTTCCATTCATCATTTCTGAATATCTTGTTCCTAATTGGAATATATGTCCTAATTCCATTGTTCTTATTTCTTTAAAATTTGATATGTCTTCTATTCCATATTCATTTTTTAGATATTCTTTGTAGTCTTCTCTTTCTAGAATTTCTGTGTTTAGTCCAACTCCTGTTTCTTCATTATATAAAATCTTGTCTTCACCTTGATTTGATATTAACATGAATTCTTCTGATTTTTTTCCACCCATTGCGCCATTATCTGCAACTATTGGAATTACTTTCATTCCTATTTTTTCAAATATTTCTAGAAATGCTTTTCTTACATTTTCGTAAGATTTTGCCATATTTTCTTCATTTTCATCAAAACTATATGCATCAAGCATTGGGAATGATTTTCCTCTTAATAGATATCCTCTTGTACGAATTTCATTTCTGAATTTTTCTCCTATTTGATAATATGTTGCTGGTAAATTTTTGTAAGATTTTAATTTTTCTCTAGCAAATTCTACCATTGCTTCTTCTCCTGTTGGAGCTAAACAGAATGTACCCTTGTTTGATTCTGTTATTAACATTGTTCCATCATTTACATAGTGATCATATCTACCTGAGTTTTTCCAAATTGTGTCTGGTTGTAGTGTTGGAAGTAATACTTCTATGCAACCATATTTGTTTAATGTTTCAACTATTATTTGTTCTACTTTTCTTCTAACTAATAATGGAACTGTATTATATGCAAATAATCCTGCTCCATATTGCACTAATTGTCCAGTTTGTAATAATATACTTTGTCCTGGATACATTTCATCTATATTGTTTAGTTTTACTGTTCCCATCCCTGTTTGTGATAATTTCATATAAATTCCTCTTTTCTATTTATTTCTATTTTATTTTTTTATTTGTTCTTCATTTTTCTCTTCCCTTTCGGGCATTGGAGCCTCTAAGTTTTCTTCAATTAATTCATCAATTACTATTTGCTTATTTTCATCTAATTTGTATCTTGGTAATTCTGGTAATTCGTCTAATGATGAATATCCAAACATTCTTAAAAATTCTGGTGTTGTTTTATATGACATTGGTTTTCCTGGTAAATCTATTTTTCCAGCCTCTTCTATTAATCCATATTCTAATAGCTTATATACACATGCATCTGCTGAGACTCCTCTTATTGCTTCTATTTCCGCTCTTGTTATTTGTGGATTGTATGCAACTATTGCAAGTGTTTCTAGTGCTGCATTTGAAAGGCTTGGTTTGTTTCTTTTGTCTAGCACTGGGTATATATATGAGTATAATTCTTTTTTTGAGCATAATTGATATGAATCTTCCATTTTTATTATTTCAATTCCCCTATTTTCCTGTTTGTATTCTTCTTGCATATTTTCTACTAGGTTTTCTAAGTCTTCTTGTGAAATTTCTAGTGCAAGTATAAGGTCACTTCTTTTTACTGGTCTTCCTGCTGAAAAAAGTATTGCTTCTATTATTCCTTTTTTTTGGCTTATTTCCATTTATTTTCCCTTCTTATTTTATTAATCAGTGTTTATATTATGTCACGAAATGACTTGTATGTCAATGTTTTTTATTTAATAAAAAAATTAATATACCTTTAATAATGAAGTAAAAAATATGCTTAATTATATTTATGTTTATAAGTTTATTGTTTTTATAAAATATGAAATTCTTGTTTTGAAATATATGATGAAAATTATGCTGAAAAACTTTGGTATGGTAATACAGAATGGAAAAATGAGGCGGAAAATTTTTCCACCTCATCATCAGATTGGCCTTTGTTTTCAGGTACAGATAATGTTATTTTTTTTCAACCTCTTCTGAATGCAAAAACGATACTTCGATGTTAATCTTTCCAATTTTTTTAAGAAAATTTATTTTTTCTTCATCGGAGAGTTTTTCAAAGTTTTGCAAACAATTTTCTAGATTGTTATTCCTCTTAATTGGAACCATTAGTATTTCTTCAAGAGCTATCAAGTCGTCACTATACTTGCGCCACGAACGACCATTATAAAATATTCCCTTTTTTCTGTTAAAAAATTCTTGATTTTCATTTTCAATTAATGTTTTCAATTCTTTATAAGATACATTAAAATTTCTTGAAATATCTCTATAAATTCTTTCAAGATACATTTCAAAATCCCATTCACTCACATAACTGAAACCTCTAATCCAATCGGTTCCAGACATTTTTGACCAATCTTCCCATTCTCCCCACACGAAATCTGATGGGTTTAATTTGTTATTTTCTTCCATAATTTTTTCCTCCTGTCTCTACTTATTGCTGTTATTTTGGAAGATGCACTAAATAGTGCATGAAATAAGATAGTATATTAACTATACAATATATATTGTAGCACAACTTAACATAATTTTCAAGTGTTTTGGGGAAAATTAATATTTTTTTCATTTTTCTAGTCTTAAAGTTAAATACTTTAGTTTTTTTCATATAAAAAGCAGTATCAAAATTTAACTTCAATACTGCTTTTGTTTATTTAAACACTTTATTTTCATTAATATATTAAATTATAACTTTTC
>CAKOWW010000002.1 GCA_934129785.1 uncultured Clostridia bacterium | reverse complement strand
AAAAACATTCTATCAAATTGGTATCTCTTATTCAATTTTTTTCTTAAAATTTCCCTACTAAAAGTTTATACTAACTATAAGTGTTCAATTTATTTTAGACATATAAAAAACTTTTATGAAATATACTTTATAGTATACTCATAAAAGTTTTTTTATATTAATATCCTGGTTTTTCTAATAATTTAAACATATTTTTCTTATATTCTTCAACACCTGGTTGGTTAAATGGGTTAATTCCCAATATGCTACCAGACATAGCACATGCTTTTTCGAAGAAGTATATTAGTTCCCCAATATTTGTTTCATCTAATTGACTTAATTTTATCATTATGTTTGGAACATCGCCAGATACATGAGCTTGTATTGTTCCTTCCATAGCTTTTTTATTTACATAGTCCATAGTTTTTCCAGCTAAATAATTTAATCCATCTAGATTATCATCATCTGGATTTATTGTTATATTTGATTTTGGTGTTTCTATGTTAATTACTGTTTCAAATAAGTTTCTTCTTCCTTCTTGAATATATTGTCCCATTGAGTGTAAGTCTGTTGTATTGTCTACACCACTTGGGAATATTCCTTTTCCTTCTTTTCCTTCACTTTCGCCAAATAATTGTTTCCACCATTCTGTAAAATAATGCATTTTTGGTTCATAGTTTACTAATATTTCTGTATTTTTGTATAATTTATATAAAATATTTCTTGCTACTGCATATTGATAGCATTCATTATATTTTAAATTAGGATCATTATATCTTTCTTGTGCTATTCTTGCACCTTCCATTAATTTGTCTATATCAATTCCAGCTGTTGCAATTGGAAGTAGTCCAACTGCTGTTAATACAGAATATCTTCCACCTACATTGTCTGGAACTACAAATTGCTCATATCCTTCATTTTGTGATAATGTTTTTAAAGCTCCTTTTTCTTTATCTGTCGTAGCATAAATTCTACTTCTTGCTTCATCAATTCCATATTTATTTTCTAGTATTTCTCTAAAAATTCTAAATGCTATTGCTGGTTCTGTTGTTGTTCCAGATTTTGAAATTACATTTATTGAAAAGTCTTTGTCTCCAATGTATTCTATTAATTCATTTATGTAATTTGGACTTAAGTTGTTTCCAACATATAATATTTGTGGATATTTTCTTTGTCTTGATGGTAATAGGTTATTAAATGTACTTGTTAAAGCTTCAACAACTGCTCTTGCTCCTAAATATGAACCACCTATTCCTATTACTAATAATATATCTGATTCTTTTTTTATTTTTTTAGCTGATTTTTTTATTCTTTCAAATTCATCTTTATCATAGTTTGTTGGTAATTCTAGCCAACCTACAAAATCATTTTCATCATTTGCTCTTCTATGCAAATCTTTGTGAATGTTTTCTACTTGTTCTTTGTATTCCATTATACTTTTTTTAGTGATACCACTATTTTTTAGGTCTAGACTTATTTCTGCCATAATTATCCCTCATTTCTTATTTGATTTTACAGGTACATTATATACAACAAATTTATTTATTTCAATACTTCATTCATAACTTTTGCCAAATATTTCATACTTGTTAAACATTGGTCTAATGTGTTTCCAGTTGCGCCAACTTCTATTATGTTTGCATATTTTCCTGTATGTTGGTTATACCTGGATTTTGTTATCATTATAGGCTTGAATAGACCAGGATACATTTCTTCTGCTTTTTGTTGTATTTTTATTGCAAATTTTAAATTTTGGTTCCAATTTGGATGCCATAAGCCTCCATTATTTGTTCCAATTACAAACATTATTTGAGCGGCCTCATCTGTATCTCCTATTTTTACTGTTGGAGCATAATCACTTCTAGAACCCACTGCATCTCTATGAACATCTATTATTATATCTGATGGGGTTTGTTTTAAAATATTTTCAACTGTTGCAAGTGACCTTGTATATGAGCCATTATATGCTGGATAATCATGATAATCTTTACTATGTACAACATTATAGTTATACTCTTTTAAATTGTTTTCTAATTCTGTGCCAACTCTTACCACCGTATAGTTTAAGTCTGTTGTTCTAAATGTTCCTGTTGGTGTATATGTATAATTAGGGCTTGATGTGTAGCTTTCACAACTATGTGTATGAAATAAAACAATGTTTTTGTTTGTTATTTCAATATCTGGTTTTAACATGTCTTCTGTTAAGGTATAATCTGTTTGATTTTTTATTTTTATATTTCCATATCGTACATTTGCATTTTCTGCTATTGGATTATTTGTTATTACTTCTGTTTTGGTTCCAGCTTGTTCAGGCTCTTTGTTTGTATTTTCAGTATTAGTTTCTTCTTTTTCTATTTTTTCTTGTTCTGTTGGTATATTCTCTTCTTTTACTTCTTGTTTTTTAGTATTTTCTTGCATTTTTTCTATCCCTTTTATGGAGCTTATTTGAGTATATAGCATTGCTTCTAATATATCATTGTTGTCTTTTTTTGTGTTTTCTTTTTGGCTTTCTTTTTGTTCTTTGTTTATACTTTTTATTGCTGGCATCGTTTGTCCTAAACTTGATACCATGCTTTTTTCTGATAATATTCCTATTTTACTTTTTACTTCTTTTTCTATTACTGACTGCTTTATTTCTTTTTTGCTAAATGTTTTGCTTATTAGTATTATAGCTGTTATTGCTATTATCATTCCTGCTAAATATTTTATTAGATCTCTTGCTTTTAAAACAGTAATATTAAACATCATTTTCTCCTTGTCCTTTTTAGTCTCTTATATTTATATATATTCATCTAGTTACTGTTTTATTACTATTTTTTATAAATAAGACTTTAAATATAAGCTTCTCATTGCATTACTCGGCTTATTACGAAATCTAAGAAATTCTAATTTATTTTATGGGTCCTTTCCACTAAAAGTGAACTCTTACCATAAAATTACATAAGAATTTCTAAAATTTCTTCATGCGCATTCATAATTTCATTCTAAGCTTATATTTAAAGTCTTTTCTAATAATATCTATACATAAAAAAAATAGAAAGCAATATATACTTTCTATTCTTTTACTATTAAATTTTTTTCCAGAACCAGTCTAAACTGTTATCATAGCTTTTCTTTCCATATTTTTTTGTTTCAATATCATCCACCCATAAATATGAGAAAAATGTTATTAATACAAACATAAAGTCAATTACTATGCATCTTGATAATGCTGTTAGCATATATCTATATTCTTCTTGCAAAGTCGCAACTTGAGCAACATGTGTAACTAATAAAATTAAATATATAAATAATGCTCCTGCTGTTATGTAGCTTTTTTTAACTTCTTGTGATAAAAATATTAGTAAAGCTGTTGCTGCCACTGCTAATAATAATGTAAGTGGATTTGATATATCAAATATAAACATATTTGCCCCCTCCTATTTCTCTTTGGTTTATGCTTTTATAATATCATTAAAATTTATTTTTATCAATAATTTTGCAAATATTTTTTATTTAAGTTTTTCTTCTATCAAATCTGCTATTTCTCTGGCTTTTTTTGTAATGTATTCTTGATCTTCTCCTTCTATCATAACTCTTACTAATGGCTCTGTTCCAGAAGGTCTTATTAAAACTCTACCATTTCCGGCAAATTCTTTTTCTAATTTTTCAATTGCTTCTTTTATTTGCTTATCATTTTCATAATCATATTTCTTATCAGAATTTACTTTAGCATTTATTAATACTTGTGGATATGCTTTTACTAAATCTCCTAATTCAGATGCTTTTTTGTTTTCTTCAAGTATTGCTTTTATTAACATTAAAGATGTTAATATACCATCTCCTGTTGGATTATAGTCAAGTAAAATTACATGTCCAGATTGTTCTCCACCTAGGTTGAATCCGTCTTTTAACATTTCTTCTAGCACATATCTGTCGCCAACTTTTGTTTGAAGTAATTCTAATCCATTATCTCTTGCATATTTGTTTAATCCAAGGTTACTCATTACAGTTGCAACTATTGTATCTTTGTTTAGTTTACCTTTTTTTCTTAAATTATTTGCTATTATTGCTAATAATTTGTCTCCATTTATTTCATTACCTTTTTCATCAATTGCCAAACATCTATCACCATCACCGTCATATGCGACACCTAAACTTAATTTATTATCTAAAACAAATTTCTTTAATGCTTCTAAATGTGTTGATCCACAATTGTCATTTATGTTTATTCCGTCTGGTTTGTTATTTATGATTTTATATTTTATTCCTAATGCTTTAAATACTTTTTCTGCAACTACAGATGTAGCTCCATTTGCAGTATCTATTCCTACTACAAAGTCTTCTCTATTATATTTTGCTATGTCATCATCAAAGTTTTTTCTAAAGAAATATACATATTCGTCTATCATGTCTAATGCATATTCTGATACTCCTATTTTGTCATTAACAGCTGTTAATTCTTCTAATTTACCAGATTCCATAACTTCTTCAATTTCTTCTTCTAGTGAATCTGGAATTTTCATTCCTTTGTTACTAAAGTATTTTATTCCATTAAATTCGTAAGTATTATGTGATGCAGATATTACAACACTTGCATCTGCCTTTAGTTTTCTTGTTAAGTATGCTACTGCTGGTGTAGGAATTACTCCTAAAAGTTTTACATTTGCTCCATAGCTCAAAAATCCAGCTACCATTGCGCTTTCTATTAAAGTTCCTGATATACGAGTATCTCTTCCTATTAAAATTGTAGGTGTATGGTCTGAATGTTTTGATAAAACATATGCACCTGCCTTTGCTACTTTGTAAACTAATTCTGGTGATAATTCAGTATTCGCTATTCTTCTAATACCATCTGTTCCAAAATATTTTCTCATTTTTATACTTCCTTTCTTTAACTAAAATTTTTTATAAGTTTATAATCGTCGTGTAATATTTTAGTCTTTTTTTATAAAATTCATCAAAATTGACTTTAAAGATTCACCTTTTAACATTTCAAGTTTTTCTTTAAAACTTAATTCTATTTTATATGGTGCTTCTATATCAATTCTTTTATTTTGTAATACTAAACTTGGATTTGTTGTTGTTAATTCTCTTAACTTTTCTTCTCCTATTATACTAGATATTTCTTCTAATATTTCTGGTATTTTAGGATATATTGTTTTTTGTCTATGTACATCTGACCCTAACATATGTATCATGTTATTTTCAAAGAATTTTTTTACAATCATTTGTGCTTTACTTCCATATTGCCCTATTATGCTTCCATAATTTGCTTGCATTAATACACCTTTTTCAATTAAGTCATATATTAATTCTGGTTCTTGTTGTACAAAGCTGTATCTTTCTGGATGTGCAAGTATTGGCACTATTTTGTATTGTTGCATTTCATAAATCACATCATATAAATTTAGTGGTTCTGCATTTAAAGGCATTTCGAATAACACATAACTTGTGTTATTCATTGTTGTCGCCTTGCCTTCTTCTAATAATTTTATAATATTTTCAGACATGTATATTTCGTTTCCTAAATATAATTTAACATCTATATTTTTAGCTTCTACATTTTCTTTTATTGCATTAAGCCATACTTCTCTTTCTGGTGAATTTGTTTCATAATATCCTTCCATATAATGTGAAGTTAAAACAATTGAGTCAAACCCAACGCTTTTTGCTTCTTTTATTAAATTAAATGTTTCTTCTATACTTTTAGATCCATCATCTATATTTGGTAATATATGTGTGTGTATGTCTATCATTTTGTTTCTTTTCTCCTTTTGTTCCTTAGTTTAATTTTTTCTTTTCTTCGTCTAAATATTGATTTATTTGGTTTAATATGTCATTTGTTTTTTCTATTGATATTTCTTCTTTATTTTCTATTTTTATGTCTCTATTTAATGTTTTTGGTTCTTCTTTTCTTAAGCTACTGTCTGTTATATTTGAATTTTCAGTTTTTTTAACAGGTCCTTGATTATTATTTTTTAATAAATTTGATGTTCTGTTATACATTTGACTATTAGAACTTCTTGAAGATGCGCTTCTTCTTGCTGTTGAATTTTTATTTGTTGTTTTCATATTTCTAGTTGATGTTGACCCATAATAATAACTTTGTTCATATTTTTTAGCTGATATTGTAACTTTATTTACTACAACTCCTGCAATTTTCCCACCAACATTTTGAATGTTTGTTATTACTCTTTTTAAATCTTCTTTTTTAGTGTGTTTTTGTGCTGTTACAATTATTGTTGAATCCACTAATCTTGTTAAAATTAATGAATCAGTTACTAATTGGCTTGGAGTTCCATCTATTATTATTATATCGCACATTTCTTTTAATTGATCTAATAAATTTACCATTTGTGGTGCTATTAATAATTCTGATGGGTTTGGTGGTATATTTCCAGCTGATATTACATATAAATTTTCAACTTCTGTTTCTTGTATGTAATTTGATAAATTATCATCTATTTCTTCTCCATCTAGCATTCCAGATAGATAATTTGAAAGTCCTGGTCTTGGTGATACTCCAAATATTGAATATTGTCTACCTTTTCTCATGTCTGCATCTATTATTACAACCTTTTTGCCTGCTTGTGCAAATGTTACTGCTAAATTTGCTGATACCCAGCTTTTTCCTTCCCCTGGTAATGTAGATGTTACAAGTAAAGTTCTTAGTTTTCCTTTTGTACTCATAAATTGAATATTAGTTCTTAATGTTCTAAATATTTCGGAAATAGGAGATTTTGGATCGTGTTCTGCTATTACTTCTTTTCTCATTATCTTCTACCTCCTTTTCTTTTTTGTGGTTCTGGATTGTATACTGGAATTGAAGCTAATACTGGTAGCTTAAATTCTTTTTCAACTTCCTCAGATGTTTTTACGGTTGTATCTAGCATATTTGCAACTAAAACATACATTGCAGAAACTACAGCTCCTATAAATGCAAATATTACTATATCTTTTTTGTGGTTAATATTTGAAGGTGTTGTTGGTGTTTCAGCCTCGTCTACTACTTGTACATTTTCAATACTGTATATTTCTTTTACTTTTTCAGCAAAAACTTTTGCCATTTCATTTGCTATTTTTGAAGAATTTACTGGTATTTTTGTTGTTACTGTTATTTTTATTATTTCTGTTTCTTTTACAGAACTTACTGTAACACTATTTTTTAATTCCTCTTCACTTATACTTGTTCCTAAGTTTAAGTTTGATATTACTTTTCTTATTACATTTTTACTTTTTATTAGCTCACTATATGTTGATACTAATTTTGAGTTTACTGTTAGTTCTGTTGATGTTGATGTTGTTATTGTGTTTGAATTTTGTTGTTCATTTTTTTGTGATGCTAGTATTAATGTTGTTTCAGCACTGTATTTTGGTGTTGTGAATCCTACTGTGTATATTATTCCTATTACCATAAATATTAGTATTATTAATACTATTTGTACTTTTTTTGCCCAAAATATTCCGAATAGTTCTTTTAAATCTAGTTCTTCCATGTTTCCCCCTTATTTTCTTTTCTCTTTTTTCTTTTGATTTTCTGCTTGTTTTTTTCTTGCTTATGATACTTTTATAGTATACCTTTTCATTTTCCTTTTTGCAAGATTTTTCTGGTATTTTTGTCAAAAAAATCAAGATATTTTTAGGTATCTTGATTTTTAACTTATACTTTTCTAATTACACTGATTTATTATTTGACAATTTTAATCTCTACTATTTTATATTTTATCAGTTTTTTTAATTATTAATTACACTTTTTAATATTAAAAGTATTACTTATTTTCTTTATTTGTCTTGTTAGCCTTATCAAAAAATTCAACAAAATTAATTAAAGGAATCCTTATTGTTGGCATTTCACTTAAAGATGTATTAGCTATAATATATGAACGAGCAATATTAGAAATTACAGGGGCTCCATTATATTTTAAAACTTTTTCAAATTCCTCTTTTGATAAATTTTTATCGGTCTCAAAAAGTCCTTGAATTTCTAATTCAATTTTACCAAATATTTCTTCTTTTTTGATTATTTCAATTTGGAATTTCATTTTTATTTGACCAATTTGATTTTCTTCTTTTTTTTCTATCTTTACAATCCCGAAGGTAATAGAGCATCCTAAATCTACTTTTTCTTCGCCTGTTAATCTTCCTTTTAAATTTAGATTATAATTTTTTATATAACTATCCATTAATTGTATATTTGCTTGTATTTCTTTCATTATTTTTTCCTCCTTCATTATTAATGTAAAATTCTTGTACATATAATACGTTATTTTTGTCATTGCTCTTATAGTACTTTTTCAAATTGTATTCTTCTATATTTTTTGTCATTTTAACATTTATAATATAATCAACTTTATCTAAGCTTCTTAATATTTCTCTTAATGTTTCTTTGAACATATCAGTTGAATGTACTAATTTTCTTGAAATTTTATATATTTGCTTAAATGTAGGATTATATTTCCCACTTTCTATTTTTGATATCATTGTTTGATTTACTTCTAACTTTTTTGCTAATTCCTTTTGTGTCAAATTATAATCTTCCCTATATTGTAATATTATCTTTGAAATAGAATAATAAATTTCATTTAAATCTAAAATTTCCTTTACTTCTTGACTAACTTTTAAATTTTCACCTTCATTTACATTTTCAATATATACCTTTTCCATATTCTTTACCTCACACTCTTTTTAAATCTTTCATATCTTTTTATGGCTTTTTCTATATTTAAGTCATAGTTGCCTTTTCCTTTACTTTTATCACCATCTTCATTAAAAGCTAACAATATTATCATATTATTATATGCATCTTCTGCCAAATATAAACATCTAAAATTCGAATTTTTTCTATATTCATATCGATATAGTTTTCTTCCGTCTAATCTTCGTCTTTGATTTTTTGTTAGTTTCGTTAAAGGCTCATATCTATTATGTTTTTTCTGATTTTTTCTTGACATATTTCTTGCAAATTCTTCCATAAATTCTAATTTATCAGTTTTTACAAGCTTACTTATATCATCTACAACTTGATCTACATAGTCCACATCGTGCATTAATTTTAATATTTCAAGCATTGCTGCAAAATCGTCTTTAGCACTCACATTCATCTACTCCTTATGCATCTATTTCTCATTTTCTTTCTCCTTTGTTATTACTTATAAGTAATATTATAAGGCATCCATTATATTTTGTCAACCACTTAATAAATTATTTTTCTTTTTTTATTAGCTCGTATATTTTTTATTTCTATAATAATTTTAACTTTCTAGTCTTAAAATTAAATATTTAGTATTTTTTACATAAAAAGCAGTATTAAGATTAAACTTCAATACTGCTTTTGCTTATTTAAACACTTTATTATTTATTATTTTATTTAAAGTCTTTTTTACTTCAGTCATATCAATTTTGTATTTATCATTAAGCACATACTTATTTTGCATATTTTTAAATTCTTTTAACAAATCCTCATTAAATTCTAGTTTTAAATAGGTAAAATCTTTAATTCTCAATTCGGCATCTATTCCACCTTTTCTAATACTTTCCTCTTGCCTTTTATATGAAATTAGTTTTTCTAGTTCTTCTTTGTTTTGTAACAATTCTTTAATTTCTTTTGTTTGTGCTAGTATTGTAATATCATATAAATGCTTTGATGTATCCTTATACATATTTCTAATATAATAAAACTCCGCTGCAAAAACTTTATCTATAAACATTCTTTCTAACTTAATAATGTTTATATCAAAATTTGATATTTCAAATTGTTCTTTTAAAATTTTTCTTTCACTTTTGTTTGCTAATTTATATATAAGTGGTTCAATATTATATTTTTTATATGGCTCACTAACAGTAAAAGATGTTGCTTCTACTTGTATAATTCCTGCTCTATGTAATGGATCTTTACTAGTATCATAAATAGAATTGTATCTGTATATTCCAGTAACACTTCCTTTATTATCAATACATTCATCTTTTGACAATTCTAGTCCTTCTATCTCATAGCCTAAAGCCGATTCCTTTAATCTGTTTTTATTTTTAGTATTTGATTGTTCCGGAATAACTTTTACTGTTAAGTCAATATCTTCTGAGAAACGATTCATTGTATCTACTATTTTATAGACTGCTGTACCACCTTTAAAATATGCCTGTAACTCATCTTGGTTCTTTGACAATTCTTTTAATATGGTACATACATAATAATCTTTTTCAATAATATCTGAATCTATTCCTGTTTTTGTGTTTAAGTTATCTATAAATTCTCTAAATAATTCTTTATTTAAATGTAAATTCATATTTACCTCCTACCTTGCTAAAACAAGTATTCTATTAATAACTGTTCTACTTTTTGTGTCCATAGCATATTTAATTATTTTTTCAAAATCTAAATCATTATCTTTAATAAAATTATAAATCATTTCATTTGGGTTATCTACTTCAACTCCTATATTATCTTTATTCTCTATTAAATCAAATAATTGTAAATATTTATAATTTTCATTGTTTATCTCTATTTTTGGTTTTCTTATTATAACATTTAAGTTCTTATTTTCATATTTATTAAAGTTTTTACATTCGTTTGTAGCAATATCTATAACATTTGGAACTTGAGTAGTTAAATGTGCTTCGTTAAAAAGCTTTGCTCCAGTAATGTATCCTTTTATATTTCCATCTTTGTCCATTATATACTTATACCTAATTATTTGCCTATTCCCAAGCAACATTTTACCAAATATATTCTCATTAGGGATATAATAAATGCCCTTATATGCTGTTTCTATTATGCCTTCTTTATTCATTCTATTTAAAATAGCTTTAACATTATTGAATACTTTTTCTTTTTCATTTTCGTTGTAAAATCTTATAATATATTCTTTAATTTCTTCAATGAAAATTGGTATTCCTTTTTCGCTTTTATTTATATATTCTAACACCATATTATAGCAATTCATTTTTCCTCACCTCTTTATTACTATTTTATGATTATTTTCATGTTTTATTCATGTTTTGGTAATATTTTAGCATGTTTTTCGCCATTTGTCAAATGTTATCAGGGTTTTAGATAGCATAAATTTTTAGTATTTCATTCTTCTACTAATAATTAATTTTTTAAAAATAATAAAATACGCAAAATAAAGAATTTTTCTCTATTTTGCGTATTAACTACCCAATATTAATATTTTATTTTTCTTGATTTAAATTTAAATATAATTGCTGAAATTGTTGCTATTACTATTGCTAAAACAATTGCATTATTTAAACCTGCAGCTGGAAGTTTTGTAATTGCTTTTGTATTAGTTGTTAAGTTTGCTTTTGTAGTGTTATTTCCAGATGTTGTAGAGTTATTTGTTTTTTGTGTATTAGACATGTCAGTATTATTTGTTTCTGAATTTGTTGTGTTATTTGTTTCGTTATTTGTTGTATCAGCACTTTTCTTTTCTATAGTAATGTCTTTATTAAAAGAAAAGTCATTCGTTCCATCTGTTAGCAGTAGATTTTTTATTGAAATTTTTCCACTTGTTCCATCCGGTATATTTTCTTTTAATTTCAATACTATTTTCGCTGTATTGGTATTAGCTTTTGCATCGCCTGTATCTCCAACTATTTTCTTTGTACTTGCTTCATAAATAACATTCCAACCATTTAAGCCTTCAATCGTTGCTGATTCAACCATATTTGAATCATAGTTTAATGTTGCTTGATAGCCAAGTATCATTTTTCCATTTGTTGAACTTAAATTTTCTAATTCTCCTAAAGATATCATTAATTCAATTGTTGACTGTTTATCTTCTATTTTTTGTGTATTAGCAGTTATATTTACCTCTGCTTTTGGTTTTTCTTCAGCATATGATTTTGTACTAATTATACTCATAAAAGTCACTATTACAATCATTAATATTATATATACTTTTATCTTTCTCATTACAATTTTCCTCTCTTTTGTTTCAAATTTCTACATAATATATTATCATTATTTATTATTTATAACAATACATATATCTTTACATTTTCTTTACATTTTTATTTCTTTTATGTTACTATAGCATTACTAATTAGGCATGTTTATCCGAAAGTTTGACACTTCATTTTTAATTTATTTACTACTAAATCAAAGTTATCAGTAAGTAACCTGCCTTTAGTTTTCTTCAAAATTTCTATTTGACTGGCATTAGGTTCCAAGTCATATGTATTTAAAATTTCTAAATATTCCGGTCTAGATGTATTAGGAAGTCTAGATTCTATGTTTGAAAATAATCCCCTCACTTTCTTCTTCCACTATATTTAACAATCTATTTTTTCTTATTTCTACATATTTCATTATAAATTCTTTTTGTTTTTTTGCATCAACTCATTATATAAGTTGACGTTTTTATTGATATTTCTTGATTTTTATTGTGAAAAGTTTTCACTTTTTTTACTGTCTGCTTTTAATACTTTATTTTTCTTGACTTAAATTTAAAAAATGCCATTAAAATTATTAATAAAACTATTACCACAATAAGCTTGGAATTTCCTGCATTTGGCAATTGTCTTTTTGTAGAAGCTGATGTAAGTGAATTAAATGTATTTTGAGCTGGAGTTGATGAAATAAAATCAGTTACCTGTTGTGTTTCATTATTTTTACTATTTGATAGCTTATTTTTTAGTTCTATTTCTGTTTCCTTTTCAAATTTTAATTCAAAATTCCCATCTGTTAATAATATGTCTGATAGTTTCACTTTTGTTGTATGAGTTGCTGCTAAATTTGCAGTTTTTACCTTCATTCTTATTGTTCCTATTTTACTATTCGCTTCTGCATTTGAAGTATCTGCTATAATCTTTCCTGTTGTTTTGTTATATTCGATATTCCAGCCATTTTCTCCAGTCACCTGAACATCACTAAATAATGCTGTTTCATATTGAAGTACTGCACTGTATCCTAGTGCAGTATTCTCTTCTATGTTTACAAAATCTTTTAAATATATTGTGAATAATATTTCTTTATTCATATTTGTTATTTCTATTTCTTGTTCAGTTGAAGTTAACTCCATATCTATTGATGCTGCATTTGTTATATTTGAAATTAAAATAGTTACTATAAAAAGAATACTTATTATTAATTTGCTTTTCATATATGCTTCCTTTCTTTCTATTTATATAAAATATTAGTTTACTAACATTTTTCGTAATTTCACTAAACTTTTTACTGTTATTTTATTTTCTTTAGCCAAATTTGCTGCCTTTGTTTGATATTCATCAAATTGCTCTGCTTGTACTAAATATTTTCTTAATTTAACTATATCTTTTATGTTTGTTTTACCGTCTTTATTTACATCACCAGTTACAATTAGATAAAATGTTTTTCCATTTTCTGTTATTAATTTATCTCCTGTTGCAACATTGTCTGTATCATTTAAAAGTTTTTCGTTTCTATAAACCTTGTAAGCCATATTTGCTTTTAACTTTTCATCGAATTCATTTTTACTAGTTGATCCACCAATACCTATAATTGTATTACCCTCAGTTTTATATTCTTCAGTTTCAAGGTTTGTTTTTTCTACTTTAAAGCTTATCTTTGTTTCATTTCCAGCTCTATCTGTTACTATTAATATATAATTTCCCTCTTCATTTATTTCTTCGCCTAGATTATATGTTATTTTTCTTCCATCTTTTGCTAGTTCGACGGTATTTATATCATTATCTTTTGATGTAGGAGTAATTTTGTCTTTGTATGTTTCACCGTTTTCTATTCCATCTATTATTGGTGCAGTTTTATCTAATTTAATTGTGTAATTTAATATTGTATTTTCTCCATCTGCTACTTCAATTGAAATATCACTATTTTGTAAGTCCTTAGAATTTAGTTCTATGTTTTGATTTTTTTCATCTATTTTATATTGGTCTGTTCCAGTTACTTTAGTTGTATATTTTGAACTATATAAAAATGAGTTTTCTTTATATAAGTTTTCATATAGCTCTGGTAATGGTACTGACACCTTTTCTTGCTTTAATTTTTCTTTTATCTCAATTGTTAAATTTTGATTATAAATACTATATTTTTTTAGATTTGGTATTTTTTCTAATGCACCTAGCTTGAAAATCGAGTTATTATCCATATATATGTATTTTATTGCTTGATTTTTTTCTGCTGATTGTATATTTTGTATCTGGTTTTTATTTATATTCAAATTTTCAAGTTTTTGCAAATTTTCAAGTGGTTCTATATCTTCTATTTGGTTATTGCTACAGCTAAGTATTTCTAGATTTTGTATCCCTTCAATTCCAGCTAAAGAATCTATTTGGTTATTATCAATTTCAAGTTTTGTGAGTGTTTTTGATGTTCCAATTCCTGAAAGTGTTTTTATATTATTTCCACTTAAATTAATTGTTTCTAATGCAGTAAGTTGTGTTATATCTGGAACCGCTTCTATTTTATTATTTGTAAAAGACATGTCTATAATGTTTTTCCAATTTTTTATTGTATTTATATTTGTTAATTTATTTTCATCTAAGCAAATATATTTCATGTTAGTTAGAGTTTTTAGTGACTCTATTGTTTGTATTTGATTGTTTATTGCCGTTATATTTTCTAAATTTTCTATTTGTGCAAGTGGTGATAAATCTTGTACTTTATTTCCACTAAATGATATTTTAGTCAATTTGCTAAAATTTTTTAATGGTTCTAAACTTGATATTTCATTCCAATCTAAAAATATCCATGTTATATCTTTGTCTGCAAAAACTTCTATTCCTGATAAATCTGTTATTCCTTTATTAGCTAGCCTTAATGATGTTCCACCCGGCTGTTCCGCTATTTTTTCTATATCATCTTGGTATATTGCTGTTTTATTTTCGTCTCCTGTTGCTTGTTTTGCTAAGTCTAGAATTGCATTTTTTAAGTTTTCATCTTTGAATGTAGCTGTTATGTCTGTTGCTTTATTTTCCGCATATACTGCTTTGATTTGTATTGTTGTTATTATAATTATTAATATTGCTATTATTAATATTTTATTTTTTCTTTGCATGAAAAAAGTCCCTTTCTTTATACTTTTTATCACTTTAAAGTATATTAAAAGGGTACTTTTTTGTCAATTATTGTTACAAAAATGTTATGGAAATGTTATGTTTGTAATATTTCAATTTTTTTCATTAAATTTGTTTATATAATTTTGCATTTGATTATAGTCTTTTTTCACTTCCAATTTAGGATTATTCTCTATTTTTTCATTTATTGAAAATTTTCCACTATATTTATTGTTAATTACAAACATTGTATATTTGTTTTGGTCTTCTTCATTAATTTTATAATTTCCCGCATATTCTTCAGTACTATCACTATTATTAATTACTTCATTATTAAATACAGCAGCATTCATTGATTCAATAAATATCTTTCCATTTTGTATTATATTGTTTGCAATAATACTATTATTTAGTCTACTTAATTCTATTGATGAGTTTTCAAGGCTATTTCCACTTATATTTACTTTTTTTACATAGTATTGTTCTCTTGTCAAATTATCTGTAGAAAGAACTCCTCTTATTTTCCCATCAAAAATTTTATTTTTAATTATATTCAATTCGTTTTCTGCATTATAAATTCTAATGTCCCCATGTATTTCGTTCTCAGTAACATCTAATTCAATTACATTTTTACTTATTTGCAATACTATATTTCTAGCAGTCGAGTAGAATTGATTATTAAAAATTTTAACATTTTCTATTTTATACTCTTTCCCTCCTGTCTCTAGATCAATACATGTCTGTGGATTAGTGCCATTTATATTATGTATTTGATTATTATAAATTTTAACGCCATTAGCTACTATAATACTTATTCCTTGTCTTCTGCAATTATATATATCACAGTCATGTATATTTATGTTATTTGAATTATAGTACTTTGAATTTATTTGCTTATTTGTAGTGTAAATTCCATCTCCGGTCATATTTCTAATTTCTAGATTTTTTATTTCTACATTATTTCCCCCAGCTATATCAATTCCATGCCCGAATTCATTAGTAGATCCATTGTTATAGTCGTGTGTTTCTCTGTCTCCCTCTAATATTCCATTTTTTATTGTTACATTATCTATAGCTATTATGCTTATTAAACTATATGATTCTCTATTATTTGTTATGTGTTTTATTGTTGAACCATTTAAGTCAAATTCCATATTAGATTTTAATGTTATTCCTTTTTCCTGATAATGATATTCTTTTTGATCTCTTTGGCTATCTATTATATATGTTCCTTTTTCTAGTTTTACATTTTCTATATTTTTTTTGCTAGCATATGCTATTGCTTGATTAATCCCAGTTAAAGTATCTTTTGCATTTTTTCCATTTATTTCTATTCCAAAATATGAATTATTTATTGTTCCATCTTCACCTATTGGTTCACCATATATTTGCTTTAATATTTCTTCATCGTTAACTATTTTTCTTATATTTTGTTTTAATATTGCTGCAAATATTATTAATACTAAAAATATAAATATTAATTTTTTTCTATTTCTTTTCATTTAATTCTTTCCTTTTCACAAAATTAAACACTGTTTTTCTTATGTGTTCAATAAAAATACATATTGTAAATATTAATATTGCATAACCTATAATTATAAATATACTATAATTGTTATTATAGCATTTTGTCATATTTAAAATATTATAATATAAAATATTACTTAGTCCATATTGTTCATGTATTAGATATACAGCTAAAGTTAATGGGGAAACAAATTCTATAATTTTTGTAAAACTTTTTCTTTCTACTTTTAAATTTCTAAAAACCATAAATAAGGATAGTGATTCTATTAAAACCAAGAAATTGTTGTACTCTAAAAATTCTCCTTTAAGAGTGCTTTTTCCAATATTGTCTAATATAACCATTATCACTGTAATAAGCACTGCTGTAATTAAATATGCCAACTCACATGTTGATACCTTTAATTCCATATTTTCTAAATATAATCTTATGTAAGCTGAAATAATATATAAACACACGAACCACACTATTCCATATCCTCCTGTACTATCAAACACATAGTGTTTAGGTAATATGTTCCATATACTAAATGCAGTTATTAATATTATAATCAATTTTTTTAACTCTTCCTTTTTCAATGCATATATTAATTTATTTATGAATGGACTTAATATATACATTAATAAATATGTATTAATAAACCAATATTCTCTTGTTAAAATTGGAAAACAGCTTTTTATTAGTAACACTAAGCTAAATTCTTTTGTTACTATTGTTGTAGCTATAAATACAAAAATAGAATAAAAAAGTGTTTCTTTCCATAGTGTACATACTTTTTTCCATTTAAATTCTGATTTTATTAAGAAATATCCACTAATAAGCACATAGCAATTTACAGCAACTATGGATAATGCTTCCATTAAATTATATATCAAATAATATGCTTGATTATTATTCTCTTTTAATAGCATTCCACTTTTTCCGAGAAGATGAAGTATTAATATCATAAACATTGATAAAATTCTTAATATATCTAATCCTATGTTTCTTTTTTCGTTATAATTTTGACTCTTTTCCATAATTATTTCCTTTTCTTATTCTTCTTATTGCATTAAATCCAAGTTTCTTATAATATGTAAATTCTTCTGTTTTATAATATATACTTATAAAGATTACTAGTGATATTGTTCCTGAAATTATCAAATTTATAAATAGGTTTAATAAATTATTATCGCTTTTTACAAATTGTTCTAATATTGTTATTATAAGCATTGTTATTATAAATAATAAAAAATATTTGAATTGCTCATATACATATTCTTTACCGTTTCTTTTCATTATCGTTTTATACACATATTTGGGATAACTATACAAAAATACTACCAAACTACTTAAAATACTTCCTAATATTACGCCAGCTATTCCTAAAAATTTAACGAATATTACTGATAAAACTACGTTTGCTGTTGCCTCTAATAATGGCATATATCTATCTTCATGAAAAATACAAGCTGCTTCTTTAAATAACTGAATATTCTTTTTCATCCCCTGTACATAAAAATTAGTCATCAGTACAAAAATTTCTATAGTTCCCATTAAATATTCCCCACCATATATAATTTTTATAATTTGATTAATTGTCATATATAATATAATTGCTGATATATAGAAAATGAAAAAATTCATTAAAGATAATTTTTTATATGTATTATATACTTTATCTTTAGATTCTGATACTAGTAGGTTCCCAACACTGGCTGTTATTGCATTAAATATTTGTGATATTAATGATGACATTGCGTTTAATATAATTTTGTAATTTGTAATTATTCCAACACTTGATATTCCCAAGAACATTGAAATTATTACATTATCTGTACCATCTATTAAGTATCCACCCACTTTATGGTATAACAAAGCTTTTACTTTTTTCATAATGTCTTTAAATATATTTTCATCTAATTTTTCAACATTTTTTTCTAAGATATATGGGTATTTTTTATTAGTGTATATTGTAATTATTACATTTTCTAATACTCTAAATATTACTTTTACAATTAAATATAATATAAAGTTTCGCATCATTATTACAATACATATTTGTATAGCATTAAGAAAAACTGTATATAATATGTGAACAAGATTTATAATATAATTTTTCTGATCAGCATACAAAAGAGAACGTTTATATGTTAACAGATATGAACATACTGTATCAAATAAAAACAGACTAAATATTATATATATTTCTCTTCTGTTTATTGTTGTTTCTCCAACAATAATGTTCAAGAACGGAATTATGCAAATTCCAATCGCACCAATAACTATTGCTATAAGTCTATACGCTTTTTTATAAAATCCCATTAATGACTTTATTTTTTCGGTGTTATTATCTGCAATAGGTTTGTACAAATGATACACAACTGCTGATCCTATTCCAAGCTCAGCTATTGATAGCATAGATACTATATTTGAAAATAATCCATTTAGTCCATTATATTCAATACCTAAATACCTTACTAATATTGATTGGGCTACAATTCCAATTAGCATCGCCAAAACATATGATATCATAGCTGCTCCAACATTTTTTATTGAATTAATTAATCTCATTTTTTTCTTCCTCATCTAATATCTTTATAAAATCATTATTTTGTTTGAATCCGTTTTTAACAATATCATCAACAAATTTTTGCCTTAATTTTGAATCTGTCATTTTTACAATTGCATCATATATTTCATTTAAGTTATAATTAACTATTAATGAATTTTTTTCATTTGTGAAATTCTTATTTACTCCTGATGTATTTGTAGTAATTATAGGTTTTTCAAGAATCTTTGCTTCAATTGTTGCTGTACAAGCTCCTTCAAATTCTGATGCTTGAATATAAATATCACAATTTTTAAAATACGGATATGGATTTTTTCTACTTCCTAGTAAAATAAATTTATCTTCTAACTCATTTTCTTTTATTCTATTTTCTAAATTTGCTCTTTCTTCCCCTTCTCCTACAACAAACCATTTTACTTTATATCCATTATCCACTAATTTTTTTGTTGTATCTATTGCTAAATCAATTCCTTTTCCTTTAGCTAATCTAGCAACTGTAAGTATTTTAATTTCTTCTTTTTTACTGTTCATATCACTAATTTTTACTTTTGATAATTTTTTTATCCCTTCAGTATCTAAAACATTATCAACATATATGCATTTACTTTTTTGCTCTGGCATTAATTCTTTAAAATGTTGATTTGTTTCTTCCGAAACAGATATAATTTTTTGAAACTTATTTATATATTTTTCATAATTATCTATTACTTTTTTATCTACAGAAGCCATATCACAATGTGACCATAAAATTTTCTTATTTGATTTTACTTTTTCTGCTACGTATACTGTAATTGCTGAAATCGGAACTTGATATGCAATCGCAATATCAAATTCTTCTTTTAGTTCTTTCAAATCTAAAACTAGTAAATTTGTTTCTCTTTTCTGAATTTTTATTTTGAATTTTCTAAAGAATATTTTTATTAATTTTATATAATTTCTGTTTTTTATATATTTTCTTACTGTGTTTTTAAAGTCATATACAACCTTTTCTTCAAATCCAGGTATTTCTTTCACTATTGCATATTTTTCTACTTCTTCTAATAATTCTCCTTCTTTAATTCCAACATATACTGTTGTCTCAAATTTTTCTCTAGGAAGTGTCTTTATCAAATTTAATAGTGCTTTTTCAACTCCACCTATTTTCAAAAAGTTTATGAAGAAAGCTATTTTTATTTTTTGCATAATTTATTTTCTCCTCTTCAACAAATTTTCCAATTTAAATATTTTTATTAGTATATCATATTGTTTCTTTTCATATAGTAGGATATATATTCTAAAGTGCAATTCTAATAAATTTAATGATTTATTGTTTAACATTTCTTCTATTTCTTGACTTCCTCTTATTTCCTTCAGTTGATCTAAAATTTCTTTATAATTTTTTGAGTTTCTTACTGCAATCTTTAAATATCCAATAATTCCGTTGAGATATATAGTATTTATAATTTTCACATAACTTTCAGGTCCATATATGTTATTTTTTAATATTTTTTCTAAACGTTTTTTCATTATTAATATATTGTTTATATTCTTTATGTATTTTTTTGAATCTTTAGTTAAACTATTTTCATTACTTTGGTAATAATAATATTTTGGTTCACTCACAAAATAAATATTTTTAATAAAAAATATAAGCCTAATAAGGAATACTATATCTTCCATAAAAAATATGTCTTCATCAAATTTCAAACTATTTTTATCTAAAATTTCTTTTTTTATTGTTAAAAGCCATGAATAACTTTGAACTTTTCCTAACAAAATATTTTTTATCAATTCCTCTTTTTTTTCATTTGTAGATAATATTTCATTTTCTTCATATAATTCTTTTCTATATTTTGTATTTCCATCTTTATATGCTAATTCATAATTATTTCTTACAACATCACAATTATATCTATTAAATATTTCTATAGTATCTTTTATCAAGTTTTCTTTTATATAATCGTCTGAATCTATAAAAGTCACGTACTCTCCTGTGGCTTTATCTAACCCTGCATTTCTTGCTCCACTAAGCCCTTTATTTTCTTGATTTATAACCATAATTCTGTTATCTTTTTTTTGATATTCTTTCATTATTTCTAGAGATTTATCTTTTGAACCATCATTTACAATTAAAATTTCGATATTTTTATATGTTTGATTTATTACACTATCTAAACATCTTTCTAAAGTTCTCTCTGAATTATATACTGGAATTATAATACTTACTTTTTCTTTCATTTTTTCTCCTATACTAAATTTAATCACATATAAAATTCTATAAGTGTTTTTTTATAATTATTTTTTATAATTTTGTCATAGTCAATCTTTTTCAAGCTTGTTAATTGTTGTAATATCATAAATGCTATTATTGCACTTAACACTATTTTATACAATCCTTTTATTTTAAAATAAGCTTTTACATCTTCTATAAAGCACAATACTAATAATATAATGCAAGCATCATACCATCTATCTCTAATTACAGGATAATTTGAAGATAATAATGTAAATATACATATTAATTCTGTTATATCCTTATTTTTATATCCTTTCTTAATATATACTTTTTCAAAGATTATAAATAAATCCAAGAATGCTATTATCTTAATTAAGTTATACTTATTATTTAGTATATTAGCACCACTCCCACTATACGTAATTGTTTTGTCATATAAATCTGAGAATATTGCTGTCCCATTTAGTTTACTTGCAACACTTAAAACAATTGATGGCGATACTGCATAAATAGCAATTAAAATAATTACATATTTTTTGTTAGCACCTTTATAAAAAGACATGGCTATTCTTAGTATAATACCTAAAGCCATACTCATATGTATAAAACAGGGAACAATATATAGTATCTTATATGTTATCTTTTTTCTTTCCTTAAAATATTCTTCATATACTGCTAATATATATATAATCATAGCAAAATTGTTTCTTACCCCCGTAAGTGCAAGTATATTATTATAAAATAATATAGTTAATATTAGCATGAAAATATACTCTTTATTTGAAATTTCTTTTATTAATGAATAATCGGTAATAATATAGAACATCGTTGCATAACATATAAAGGTAACTGTGAATGTCCATAAATGATAATTACCAATACTTGCAAACGCAAAATATAATATATTAGTTAAAAATTCTTTTTGACTAATATATGTCTGTATGAAGGTTTCCCACTTGATTCCCTTCATAATATCCATTATTGAAAAATATACATTCAAATCAAGTCTATAATTACTTGGATCCAGTTTCATAGATATTAATGCTATGTCAAATGCTAATAATATCATATAAATTATTCTGTTCTTTTTATCCGCAATACTTCCTATTAAAATAAGTGGTACTGTTAATATTGGATATATTAAAAATAATCCTATAGTTAAAAATATCATATTTCATTTTCTCCTATTTTTCTTCTGCATATTTTAAATAAACTTCTTGCAATTTTTTAGCTTGTGTTTTTATATTGAATTTAGTTTGAGCTACATTTTCATTTCTATTTATTCTTTCAATTTCACTTTCATCTTTAATTTCTAGGCTCATTTTAATCCATTCAAATTTATTATCTAAAGATATTCTATTGCAATTAGAATTTATTAATACTTCATTTGATATTGTGTCAGACATTATTACTGGTACTCCATTTGCTTGCGCTTCTATTAAAGTTAATGGAATTCCTTCAAATATAGACGGAAATAAAAAACAGTCTATTGCTGATAATACTTTCTCAACATCATCTCTGATTCCCAGAAATATCACTTTCTCTTGTAAGCCTTTTTCTTCTACTTTTCTTTTTATATCGCTTTCTAAAGTTCCACTACCAATTAAAACTAATTTACTTTCTTTTTCCTTTTTACTTATATTTTCAAATATATCTATTAAAAATTTATGGTTTTTGGGATATGTAAAAGTTCCTATATGTCCATATATTTTTGTGTTTTCGGCAATTTTTAGCTCTTGTCTTATTTCTTTTCTTATAACTTTGTTATATTTATATTTTTCTATATTAATTGCATTTGAAACAATTTCTATATTACCTTTCTTTAATATTTTATTTGAAAATAACTGATCATTTACTTCTTCTGAACATGAAAAATAATTTGTTGCCAAATTGCTAATTCTCTTTTTTGCAAATAATTCATTATATATTCTATATTTCTTTAAAAATTTTCTATCAATCCCATGGTTATGTATAATCCTTGTTTTTACTCCATACTTTTTAGCCATTTTTAACGGGTAATAATAAGTAATTCCTTGATGAAATTCTACAACTGAATATTTGTTATTCCTAAAAAATTCTTTAAGTTCTTTTCTGTTTTTTAAAATATTTGTATTTCTTGCAGTTACGCGATAAATCTTTCCACCTAATTCTTTTATTTCATCCTCATAAAAGCATTTTTCTTTTGCTGTTATTAGGAAATCAAACTGAATTTTATTTCTATCTATATTTCTATAATAATTCATTATCATTGTTTCCATTCCACCAGCATTCATTCCACCTAATACTTGTAATATTCTAATCATTTCTTTCCTTTCTTTACATATTTGACCACTTGTAATATATAAATTCACTTGGTATTTTAGCTAAAATAAATAAGATTTTTTCCTTTCTTTCTTTTAAAATCTTAAAATAATTTTCCCTTAAAACTTTGCTATATACTAAGTATAATATAGCATTTTTCATTCTTACTTTATTATTATATCTTTTGTCTAAATATTCCTCTGCATGGTATCTACCCCCATGTGGATTTTTCATTCTAAAGCTTCTTCCGCTTTTAGTTAATCCTCCTTCTAAATATTCACACAAATAGATAACTTTATTGCAAAATACCATATCATAGTCATGTGATATTTTGCTCCACAAAACTCCCTCGCCTACAAATTTTTCTCCAACATATTGAGGATAGCTATAATTTTTTAAAATATTTGTTTTAAAGACTTCTTCTTTGTCACCTTTAATTTCTTTATTTATAATATATGTATTGTAATTATCTATAAATTCTTCTTCTTTAAAAATTTGAGTTATTCTTTCTTCAGGACTATTTAACTTTCCTTTTTGAAAAACATATGCTGCAATTCTTTCATTATCTTTATATTTTTTATGTATCGCTAATACCTCTTCAATTGCTGTTTCTGTTAAACAATCATCACTATCTAATATCATTAATAATTCTGTTTTTACATTTTGAAATGCTCTATTTAGTGCTATATGTTTTCCTTGATTTTCCTGTTTATAATAAGAAATATTAAAATCTGCTTTTATTTTAAAATTTTCAACAATATTTTCTGTGTCATCTATACTTCCATCATCTATAATTAGCCATTCAAAATCTTTTATTGTTTGTCTTTTTAAAGAATCATATGCTTTTTCTAATTTATTTGCTCTGTTGTAGGTTGGCGTGACTATTGTTATAGTTTTCATATTTTTTCCCCTTTATATAATTTTATATATCTTTCTTGCATTTTTTTAGCCAAAACATCTATATTATAATCTGTTTGACTTAATATAGTATTATTTTCATTCTTTCTTTTTTTATCCATTCTTTCTATTTCTTCTGCCCATTGTTTAGGTGATTTTCGTAAGCTCATAAATTTTATAGTTTTAGTAATATCAGTTTTTTTATCAATAGTATCTGAACATAAAATTGGTAATCCTTCTGCTTGTGCCTCTAGTGTAACTAAACTCATTCCTTCAAATAAAGATGGAAACAATAATAAATCAAATGCTTGATATAAATTTTCACTATCAGCTCTTTTCCCCAATAACATAATACTTTTTTCCATTTTTTCACTTTTTATTTGTTTTTCTATTTTATTTCTAAGTGGTCCATCTCCTACCAGGATTAATTTTGTGTCACTATTTATTTTCTGATATTCTTTAAAAATTCGTAATAAAAATTCATGATTTTTTTGTTTAGAAAATCTTCCAATATGACCACACACGATTGTATTCTGATCTATATTTAATTCTGATCTTACTTGTTCTCTAATACTTTCTCTGTATTGGTATCTTTTTAAATCTATACCATTTGGTACTATAATCGCCTCATTGGCTTTTTCTTTAAATAGCCATTTTGCTGCTTCTTCTCCACATGCCATTAATACTGTTGCATTTTTATTTATTTTGTTTTGTAAATATTTTTTATATATTTTTCCTAATATATTATTTGTATTTTTTGTATTATGGCTATGAGCTATCCTATTCCTTACATTACATCTATTTGCAACTTCTAATATAATTCCTGTAACTTGATCTATATGTGAGTGAATGATTTGGTACTCTTTATGATTTTCAAAAAAATATTTTAGCTGTTTTTTATACTCTATTTGCCCGACATCTGTAATGTAATCCATGTAATATATTTTTCCACCTAATTTTTTTATTTCGCTGTCAAAAAATCCTTTTCCATAGACTAAAAAATCAAATTGCAATATGTTTCTATCTATTTTTTTATATAAGTTCATTATAAGAGTTTCCGCTCCTCCTATATTCATATGCCTAATAATATGTAAAACTCTTATTGTTTTTTTTCCCATTTTTTCCTCACTTTCGCTTGCTTTAGCTATATATCTTTTTCATACTTTCTATAACATTCTCTAATTCATATTTTCGGACTATTTTTTTAGCATTTTCTTGCATTTTCTTATCATTTTTTAAGGTTTTCTTTATACATTCTATTAATTCATCGCATGTATTATTATAAATCAAATACCCATTTACCTCATTTTTTATCAATTCCCTATGTCCTCTATTGTCTGTTGCAATTACTGGTAATCCTTTGTACATTGCTTCCATAACATTTACAGGAAGCCCTTCTCTTTTACTAGAAGCTAAATATATATCTGTTATAGATAATAATTCATTTATATCTTTTCTCTTTCCTAAAAGTTTCACTTCATTTTCTAAATTATTATATTTTATATATTCTTGATATTGACTTCTTAAAGGTCCATCACCTATTAAAAGTAACTTTATATTTTTCCTTTCTTTTTTTAATTCTTCTATTGTTTTTATTAGCAAAATTTGATTTTTATTTGTATTCAATTCTGCTATATAAGAAAAAACAGTATCTTCTTTTTTTATGTCCAGGTCTTTTCTATAAGCATCCTCTTCTTCTTGTGTTAGTACTTTTTTTAATCTTTCTGAATTCATTCCAACACCGTTTATATGTTCTACTTTTTTAGCTTTTAAATGTTTTTTTGCAAATTCATAATCTTCATTTGCTATTGTTATTAAACAATCTGTCCATTTAGCGCATATTTTTTCAATTGGATAATATATAATCCAATTAAGCATTGGTGCCCCTTTATAAAAATGAAAACCATGTGCAGTATATATAACTTTTGTATTATATTTTTTTCTTGATTTTCTTGTTGCCAAACGCGTTATAACACTTGCAGAAGGCGTATGACAATGTACTATATCATATTTTTCTTTTTCTATGATTTTTTTCAGTTGTTTATATGCTTTTAAGTTGTTTTTCTTAATTGGAAATCTCTCAAACGGTATTTCAAAATGTTTGTCACAATATAACACTTCTTGTGTTCCTTTACTAGCAACATGTACTTCATATCCTTGCTCTTTAAACCATTTTAAATATGGTATATGAAATGCATTTATATGGCTTGTTACGCTTGCTACAAATAATACTTTTTTCATTTCTGTGCCTCTTTTATTTTTATTTCATTATATTTCATCATATATATATTCTCACTATAATCACCAATTTGATTTTTGTTTTCTATCTTATTAATAGAATTTATTAATAATTTTACAAAATCTACTCCACTTTCATATGCATGTGGATATCCGCCACCAAATCTTGGATTAATTTCAGAAATATAATATTCTCCATTTATTTCAAATATATCCATATCAATCATGTACTCATAACCTATTTTCTCTACAAGTTTACATATTAAATCAAATAGTTCATCATTTTTAAATGATCTGGCTTTATCAGTTTCACCTGCTCTCATTTTTATTTTTTCTTTTGTAAAAATTGAAACTACTTTTTTTGAAATAGGATCTATATATATGTCTGCACCAATTTCTTGGCCATCTAAAAACTCTTGAATTATTAAATTATCATATAAACTAAATAATAAATCTACTTCTTCCTTGCTATTTACTTTTGAGATGTTTATGCTTGCACTTCCTTTTACAGGTTTTATGAATACAGGAAATTTTATATTACCTTTATTTAAGTCTTGATAAAACTTATTTTTATCTATGTAGCTCTTGGCAGTTTTAAATCCATTTTCTTTTAAAAATGTGTACATTTTGAACTTATCAAATGCTAATTCCACATTTTCATAATCTGAAACTAATGGTATAACCCCAATATTTAAGAATTTTTCTTTATTTTGTGCAATTAAACTAATTTCAGGATCTATTAATGTAAACAATGCGTCTATTTTTTCTTTTTGACATATTTCTAAGATTTTTTCAATATACACTGGATTATTCATTGGTGGCACTATATAAAATTTATCTGCCTCATAAATTGCAGGTGCCAGTTCACTCATATCTGTTGCTACTACTTTACCATTGTTTTTTATTTCTCTTTTAAAATATTGGACAATTTTATTTCTTGTTCCAGCACTTAATATTAATATATTCATTTAATCTTTCCTTTCAAAATATTCTTGTTTTAATAATGCATATCTTTTTCTGTCTATCAATTTATTTTTGTGCATTAAATCTTTAGCGAAATATCCTTCTTGTTTAAAACCAACCTTTTCATATAAATTACATGCTGGTAAATTATCGGCATCTACATTTAAATAAATTTTATTTAAATGTAGTTCACAAAATCCATATTCTAAAATCATATTTATTGATTTAAATGCAATCCCTTTTCTCTTATATTCAGTATTTCCTATTGTAATATATAATTCTGCTTTTTTATTTATGTTATCTATTTGCAATAGACCTATTAGACCAACTGGAACCGATTTATATTCTATAATACAATCTCTTCTTCGCAAATTGTTTTTATTATTATACCATTCTAGAGTCTCATCATAGTTTAGTGGAATATTGTAGTGCAAAAAAGTATTGTTTTCACTATTATTAATCCATTCTATTTTTATTTTTATGTCCTCTTTTTGGAAATCTCTTATTAATATATCATCATTCTTTATCTGCATTATTTTCAAAATCCTTCCCCTGTATTTTTCGTTCCTTTCTTTGGTCTATAAATTTTCCAGCCTTAAATTCATTTCCAACTAATATGTCTTCTCTTTTTACTGTTTTCTTTATTGTTTTTAATATTATTTTTAAATCATTTATAAAAGATATATCTTTTATATATTGGATATCATAGTTTAACTTATCATCCCAACTAATAGAATTTCTTCCATTCACTTGTGCTAATCCTGTTAGCCCTGGGCGCACATCATGTCTATGTTTTTCCTTCTCTGTATAATATGGTAAGTACTCTATCAACAAAGGTCTAGGTCCAACTATACTCATTTTTCCGTCCGAAGTATACAAAATAATTCTGGCAGTTCATCTAAAGAAGTAGATCTTAAAAATTTTCCAAATTTATTAAGTCTTTGCTCATCAGGAAGTAAATTTCCATTTTTGTCTTTTCCATTTGTCATTGTTCTAAATTTATACATATTAAATATTTTTTCATCTTTACCAGGCCTAGGTTGTTTAAAAAGCACTGGCCACCCCATAAAAATTAATACTAAAATTGAGATTATTATATATATCGGGGTTAATATAACTATCGCAATAAATGATAAGATTATATCTAGTATTCTTTTTATATATTTTGCATACATCGAAAAAATCTCCTTTTATTTCCATAAATTCTTAATAATATTAACTATTTTATCTTGTTCTTCTTTTGTCATCTTTGTATCAGAAGGTAAGCATACTCCTGTTTCAAATAATTCTTTTGATACTGGTTCATCTGCAACTTTTATAAAATCACATTTTTCAAACACTGGTTGCATATGCATAGGTTTCCATACTGGTCTTGATTCTATATTTTCTTTTTCAAGTGCCACCATTATGTCTAATGGTTTTACTTTTGAATCTTTTTTTATTGTTATTACAGATAGCCAGTGATTTGGCATTGTATTTGCAGGTATTGGTTGCATTTTTATGTCTGTCATGTCTTTAAATGCTTCTTTGTATCTGTTATATATTTCTGTTTTTTGTTTTATTCTTAAGTCTAATACTTTTAGTTGCCCTCTCCCAATTCCTGCAACTATATTGCTCATTCTGTAGTTATATCCTATTTCTTTGTGTTCATAATGGCGTGCTTTTTCTCTGGCTTGTGTTGCCCAAAATCTTACTTTAGCTATTCTTTCTTCATCTTCTGAAATTAGCATTCCACCACCACTTGTTGTTATTATTTTGTTTCCATTAAATGAATAGATTCCATATTTCCCAAATGTTCCTGTTTGTTTTCCTTTATATGTTGCCCCTAAACTTTCTGCTGAATCTTCTACTAATGGTACTTCATGTTTTTCACATATTTTTCTAATTTCTTCTATTTTTGCAGGTGTTCCATATAAATGAACTACTATTACTGCTTTTGGATGTGGATATTTTTCAAACGCTTTTTCTAATGCTTTTGGATCCATATTCCATGTTTCTTTTTCACTGTCTATAAATACTGGAGTTGCATTTTGATATGTTATTGGGTTTGCTGTTGCTGAAAATGTTAAGTCTGAGCAAAATACTATGTCTCCTTCTTTTACATCTAGTGCTTTAAATGCCATATGTATTGCTGCAGTTCCTGCTGATAATGCTGCAGCATGTTTTGTTCCAACATATTCTGCTAATTCTTCTTCAAATTTATTTACATTTTCTCCTAATGGTGCAATCCAATTAGTATCAAATGCTTCTTTTACATACATTTTTTCATATCCTTCATCAGACATATGTGGTGAAGCTAAAAATATTCTTTTTTCCATTATTATTCCTTCTTTCCTGTTTTCAAAAATAAATATCTTTATTCACTGTATCAATTGCATTTAGTGTTCTGCATTATACCCTTTAGGCTCTCTAAATGTTGGTACAACTTCTTTTATAACTTTTTTAATTTCATCTTTTTGTTCATTATTACAATTTTCAAGTAAATTTTTAAGTTCTGCTAATTTTTCTTCAATCATATTCATGTCAATTCTCATAGGTTCTGCTACATGAATTTTATCATGTTTAGTCGCTTGTAAGCCTTCTTCTGACATCAATAATTCTTCATACAATTTTTCTCCTGGGCGCAAACCTGTTACTTTTATTTGTATGTCTACATTTGGCTCTAATCCTGACAATTTTATTAATTTTATTGCCATATCATAAATTTTTACAGGTTCTCCCATATCAAGTACAAATATTTCTCCACCCTTTGCTGTTGACATTGCTTGTAATACTAATGATACAGCTTCTGGTATTGTCATGAAAAATCTCGTTATTTCTTTATGTGTTACTGTTACTGGCCCACCTTTTGCTATTTGTTTTTTAAATAGCGGAACTACAGAGCCATTACTTCCAAGTACATTTCCAAACCTTACTGCTGCATATTCTGTGTTGCTTACTTTGTTTTTTGCTTGTACTATCATTTCACATAGTCTTTTTGTTGCTCCCATTATATTTGTTGGGTTTACAGCTTTGTCTGTTGATATTAATATAAATCTTTTTACTCCATATTCATCTGCACAATTTACTACATTGTATGTTCCAAATACATTGTTTTTTATTGCTTCTAATGGGCTTGTTTCCATTAATGGCACATGTTTATGTGCTGCTGCATGGAATACTAAATATGGTTTATATTCTGCAAATATTTCGTTTAGTCTTTCCTTTTCTCTTACACTTGCAACTATCGCATCTATTTGTATTTTTGGATAGTTAAATTTTAGTTCTTGTTCTATGTCATATAAGTTGTTTTCGTATATATCTACTATTACAAGTCTTTGTGGTTTAAATTTTATTATTTGTCTACACAATTCTGAACCAATTGAACCACCACCACCTGTTATTAGTACAACTTTATCTTTTATTAGTTCTCCTATATTTTTATTGTCTAATCTTATTGGTTCTCTACCTAATAAGTCTTCTATTTGGACATCTCTAAAATTTTGTACTAATGGTTTGTTTTTTATTAGTTCTTTTGTACCAGGTAATATACGCACTTTACAGCCTGTTTCTTGACATATTTCTAATATTTTTCTTCTGTCATCTGGTGATATGTTTGATATTGTGAAAAATATTACTTCTACATTATTTTCTTTACATATTCTTGGTATGTCATAACGTGTTCCTAATATTTTGTTTCCTGATATTGCATAATTTACTTTATTTGTGTTGTCATCTATTAAGCCTATTACATTGTAGCTGTCTTTCATGCTTGATTTTATTGTACCTAGTAATATTCTTGTTGCATCTCCTGCTCCTATTACTAGTACATTTTTCTTTTCACTATTTTCTTCTACTTCTGGATCTCTATATTGATTTGATAATATCATTCTAAGAAATACTCTATATCCTATTATTGCTGTTACTATCATTAATGCTGAAATTAGATTTACTCTTTCATCTACGATTGGTATTACTCTTAAGATATTGAAAAATATCATTATTGTGCAAGATATTAAACATGCTAATACATATACTAAATAGTCTTTTCCGTTTTCATATCTTGTTATGTTATGATATGTTCTAAAGATTGTTAATATTATTTGATAAATTAATGTTGCAAGTATTATTGTGTCTATTACAATTTTGTGCATTTCTGGTCCTATTACTAGCTTGTTTCCTATAAGAATTTCCGCCATATAATAGCTTACTGCAATTATTATTACATCCATTATTCTTAAGCAAATATTTCTATGCTTTTTTATGAATTTCACCTTTTATTTCCCCTTTTCCCATTTTGTTCTAATTTATTGTTTTTTATCCTTTTTTTCTGACTTTTTTATTTTATCATTGTACGCTTTTTTTTGCAATACCTTTTTTATTTTTAGCATGTGTTTTATTCTAACTAAAAAGTAGACCAAGAATATCAAGTTTTTTATTATTCTTAGTCTATATATTTAACTTTCTTTTTTTGTTATTCTTCTGCCAAGCATAATTAGCAAAATTCCAAGTATAACACCCAAAGTATCAATAAACACATCTTCTATCATACATGCTCTTCCTGGCACAAAATACTGATGAATTTCATCACTAGTTGCATACACAATTCCTAAAACAAAACTTATTCCGAACACTATTTAGTTCTTCCAAATTATATGTAGAAATCAATGCCATTAAAAGCAAACCGTACTACCGTATATATTGAAAAATGAGCAATTTTTCTTATAACAGTTTCTACTTTATGTATTATATTTTCTTTTTCTGCTTCTTGTTTACTATTTATTACTTTTATATTTTTAGTAATCATTATTGTGATTTTTCTGCTCACGCCACTAGATTCTGTTGAATTTTGGCTAGAAAAACCAAATATTATTCTAAAAGTGCATAATAGCAGAATTATTAATATTATTCTTTCTAAATTTATTTTCATATATCCTATCCCTTATAAATTGAAAGAATTAAAACATTAATATAATAAAGTTTTAATTCTTTCTGTTTTTAATTACTATATCCTGTTTTTGCTACAATATCATCGCTAATTTGTTTTACAGCTTCAGAAGGTGTATAATTTTTATTTTCAAATACTTCTTGCTGCAATCTTGTTACATTGCTTTCTAGAGTAATTGGAATTCCATACCATCTATCCATTGTTTTACCTTTTGTTTCATATGGCCAACCGATACTTTCTGTTATCTTAAAGCTTGTAGCACTTGGCAATAAAGCAAATATGTCACTTGCTGTTATATTTGTATATACTCTAGGCAATACTTGATCTACCAATGTGTTTAACTGACTAATGTTAAATGTTTTTACTTTGTTTGCAACTGCTGTTAATACATCTCTCATTCTTTCAGTTCTTTTATAGTCTCCACCTGTTGCATATCTTATTCTTGCATATGCTAAAGCTTGTTCTCCTGTTAAGTTATATGTTCCAGCTTTTGTTATTCCTGAAATATGTGGTGCTTCTTCTGATGTTATATTCATTTGTATTCCACCTATATTGTCAATTATTTCTTTTACTGCATCAAAATTAACTGTAACAAATTCTTTTATGTTTAGGTCTAAATTTGTGTTTAGTGTTTTTATTGCAAGTGGTGCTTCTCCATATGAATATGCATGTGTTATTTTGTCAAGTCCGTGTCCTTCTATTTGCACATATGTGTCACGATATACTGATACTAATTTTACTTCTTTTGTTTTGTTATTTATACTTGCAATTATTATGCAATCACTTCTGTTTCCTTTGCTATATGTGTCTTCTCTTGAGTCTATTCCAAATATTGCAATATTTCTGTAGTCTGCTAGTTGTTCTTTTGCTTGTGCAGATACATTTAGGTTATTTTCGTCTATGTCAACTTTTTGCATTTTTGATAGTTTATCATTTACATACCAAAATATTGATCCTAGTATTAGCACTAATATTATTATTAATACTAGTACTATTATTCCAAAAGTTTTTAATCCTTTTCTTTTTTTCTTTTCTTCTTTCATGTTTTTTCCCTTTCACTATTTTAATCTATTTCAGGAATTTCTTTTACTAATTCGTTATATTGATTTAGTTTTGTTTGACTATTAAATGTTATTTGTCCATCCTCAAATGTCCATGATGATTTATTATCACTTAGAAATGTTATTATTTTGTTTAAATATTCATATGCTTTTGATACTTGTGTTTTTGATTTTTTTAAATCTTCAATCGTTTTTTCTAAATTTTCACTTTTTATTGCTTCTTCTATTGCTTCTTTATATGTTTCTTTATAGAAGTTACTTATTTCTTTGTCATCTAATAATGTTAGCATTTTTTCTTTACTGCATATTTCAATTACTTTATCAAAATATTCTTCTGTTTTTGTTTTAGCTTCTGATATTTTTGCTTTTGATTGTATAAATTCAGGACCATCATTTTTTATATTTTCTTCACTTAGTATATTTTCAAATGATTCTTCATCAAATATATCGTCTGCTTGTTTAGAGAGTTCTGCCATTTCATTTATATAGTTTTTATATGTTTCTTCTATTATAGCAAATTTTCCTGCTGTTTTTATTTTCATATCTATTTGCGCGTCTTTGTTTATTGTTCCATTTTCATCCGCAATATTTTCTAGTGTTTCTATTGCTTTATTTATTTCTGTATCTAATAATTCTACTTGATTTCCAATATATGCAAAATATCCTATTACACTTACTGCTAAAATAACTAAAACTATAATTATTGTAATTATTATTCCTTTTTTACTTTTCCCTTTTTTTGGTTTTTCATTATTTGTTACTTTTTTATCTCCCATAACTTATATCCCCTTTTATTTTTTATTAGAAATCCTTTTACATTTTTTCTGGCATTTCTATTCCTAATAAGTTAGCTCCTGTTTTTAAAACTTGTCCTACTGCATATGTTAAATATACACGAGCATCTTGTGTTTTTTGTTCATCTGTTATTATTTTGTTTTCATTATAAAAACTACTATATGCTTTAGCTAAGTCTATTAAATATCTTGAAAGTATTGATGGTTCTTCTTTTTTTGTTACTTGTACTAATGTATTTTCAAAATTATACATTAATTTTATTATGTTTTGTGAATATTCATCTGATAATTCATTTAGGTCTACTGTTGCAAATTCTGGTACTTTTTCTACTTTTTCTAATACACTTTTTGTTCGTACATATGTGTATTGTATATATGGACCTGTTTCTCCTTGAAAGTTTAATATTTGGTCCCATTCAAATATTTCGTCTTTTACTCTATTGTTTGCTAAGTCGTTAAATATTACTGCACCAATCCCAACTTTTTTAGCTATTTCATCTTTGTTTTCTAGTCCTGGATTTTTTTCTTCTATTACTTTTTTAGCTCTTTGAATTGCCTCTTCTAGCAGGTCTTCTAGTTTTATAACTTTTCCTTCTCTTGTTGACATTTTTCCTGTTGGTAATAAAACCATTCCAAATGGTACATGTACTAGTCCATTTGTGTATTTTTCATCTATGCCTAGTAGTTTTGCTACTTCAAATACTTGTTTAAAGTGTAGTGCTTGTTCATATGATGTTAAATATAATGCTTTGTCAAAGTCATATGTTCTTGCTCTGTATAAAATTGCAGCTAAGTCTCTTGTTGCATATGTTGATGACCCATTTGTTTTCTTTATTATACATGGTGTTTTGATTCCTTTGTCTTCTAAGTCTATTATTTTTGCACCTTGAGATTCAATTAATTTCCCTGATTTTTCTAGTCTTTCTAATACTTCTGGTACTTTATCTACATAAAAAGATTCTCCAATCCATGCGTCAAATTTGCTTCCTAGTAAATCATATACTTTTTGGTATTCTTTTAAGCTTACTTCTGTAAATTCTTTCCATAATTCAACGCAGTATTCGTCTCCTTCTTCTAATTTCTTAAAGTTATTTCTGCATTCTTCTAATACTTTTTCATCTTCTTTGCATAATTGACTTATTCTTACATAAATTTCTGTTAATTTATCTATTGGGTTTTCTTTTAGGTTATATTCATTTCCCCACAATTTGTATCCTTCAATTAATTTGCCAAATTGTGTTCCATAATCTCCTAAATGATTTATTCCTGTTACATTATATCCTAGGTGTTTATATATTTTATATAATGCTGCTCCAATTACTGTTGAACGCAAATGACCAATATGGAATTGTTTTGCAATATTTGGTGAAGAATAGTCTACTATTATATTTTTTCCTTCTCCTATTTTTGATTTTCCATATTCTTCATCTAATTCTACTTTTTCAAGTACTTCTTTTGTTATAGCGTTTTTGTTTATATAAAAGTTTAAGTATCCACCTACTACTTCTATTTTTTCTATTTTTTCTTTGTCTATTTCTATTTTTTCTTGTATGTCATTTGCAATTATTGCAGGCACTTTTCTTAGTTCTTTAGCTAGTTTAAAACATGGAAATGCATAGTCTCCATTTTTTTGGTCTTTTGGTTTTTCTATGTAACTTTCTAATTCTTCTTCATTTAAGTTTGTTACTTTTGCTATTGCTTGTCCTATTATTTGTTTAAAGTCTGCCATTTTATTTTCCTTTCATGTTTTGTTTTTACCTATATTTTTAATTACTGTTAGCTATTTTTTTGTATATATTCCCATGAGTCTTTGCACATGTCGTTTATATCTTTTTCTGCTTCCCAGCCTAGTTCTTCTTTTGCTTTTTTAGGGTCTGCATAACATGTTGCTATATCTCCTTCTCTTCTTGGTGCTATCTTATATGGTACTTTTTTCCCTGTTGCTTTTTCAAATCCTTTTACCATGTCTAGTACACTATATCCTTTTCCTGTTCCTAAGTTGTATATAAATAGTCCTTTGTTTTCTTTATCTAATTTTTTTAATGCTGCTACATGTCCTTTGGCTAAGTCCACAACATGAATATAGTCTCTTACTCCTGTTCCATCTTTTGTGTCATAGTCATTTCCATATACTGATAATTCTTTTAATTGGCCTGCTGCAACTCTTGCAACATATGGCATTAAATTGTTTGGTATTCCTTGTGGTTCTTCTCCAATTAATCCACTTTCATGTGCTCCTACTGGGTTGAAATATCTTAATATGCATATATCCCATGTGTTATCTGATTTATACACGTCTTTAAGTATTTGTTCTATAAATAGTTTTGATGTACCATATGGGTTTGTTGTTCCACCTGTTTTACATTCCTCTGTAATTGGTATTGTTTCTGGGTCTCCATATACTGTTGCAGATGAACTAAATATGAATTTTTTTACGCCATGTTTTTTCATTGTTTCTAATAATTCTAAACAACCTGATATGTTGTTTTTATAATATTCTATTGGTTTTTGTATTGATTCCCCTACAGCTTTATATCCAGCAAAGTTTAAAACTGCATCTATTTCATTTTCTTCAAATACTTTATCTAATTTTTCTTTGTCTAGATAATCCATCTCATAGAATTTAAAGTCTTTTCCTGTTATTTTTCTTATTTTGTCTAATACCTCTTTTTTACTATTTGAGAAATTGTCTATTATAACTATTTCCTTTCCTGCATTTAATAATTCTACTGCTGTGTGACTTCCTATGTAACCTGCTCCACCTGGTAATAAAATTTTCATATTAATTCACTTTCCTTTCAAAATAATATTTTTTCTTTTTTGTAATTTATTTTTTACTTATTTCTTGACCATTTTTTGTGTCTTTTACTATATAACCTTTTTCACTTATTAAGTCTCTTATTTCATCTGATTTTGTCCAGTCTTTATTTTCTCTTGCTTTTCTTCTTTGTTCTAGTAATTCTGATATTTCTTGTGGTATTTCTTTTTGTTCTTCTTGTTTATCTATTCTAATTCCTAAAACTGTGTCAAATTTCATTAAAAGTTTAGCAACTTCTGGAGATTTTTTTTCAAATTTTGCTGTTTCCCAAACATAACTCATTGCAAGTGGCATGTTTAGGTCATCGTTTATTGCTTTGTGGAAATTTTCTTCTATATTTGCTAATTTTTCTTTATCTTTTTCATCTAAATTGTCTGTTCCATTTAAATGTGCTTTATAGCTTCCACGTAGTCTTTCTAGTGATTTTTGTGCTGATTCAATTCCTTCCCATGTAAAGTTTAGCTTATTTCTATAATTACATGAGTAACTAAATAGTCTATATGCTAATGGATCATAACCTTTTTCTTTTATATCTTTTACTAGATATACATTTCCTAAGCTTTTTGACATTTTTCCGCCATCTATTAGCAAATATTCACCATGCAACCAATATCTTGCTGGAATTTTTCCTGTTGCTCCTTTACTTTGTGCTATTTCATTTTCGTGGTGTGTTGGTATTAAATCTATTCCTCCTGTGTGTATGTCGAATTGTTCACCTAAGTATTTTCTTCCCATAGCTGAGCATTCAATATGCCAGCCAGGATAACTTGGTCCAAATTCGCTGTCCCATTTCATTAGATGATTTTTTGGAGCTTTTATCCATAATGCAAAGTCATATGGATTTTTCTTTTCTTTGTCTACTTCTACTCTTGCTCCAGCTTTTTGTTCTTCTAAATTTAAATTTGATAATACTGGATATTTGTCTAATTTTGATATGTCAAAATATACTGCTGTTGATGTTTCATATGCATATCCATTTTTTATAAGTTCCCTTACATATTCTAACATCTCATTTATGTGGTCTGTTGCTTTACATACTATTTCTGGAGTTTCTACATTTAGTGCTTTTAAATCTTCAAAAAATAATTTAGTATAATGTTCTGCAATTTCTAATGGTGTTTTGTGTTCTTCTCTTGCTGATTTTAACATTTTGTCTTCGCCTTCATCACCATCTGATACTAGATGTCCAACATCTGTTATATTCATTACATGTTTTATTTTATATCCATTGTAGCGAAGTACTCTTCTTAATATGTCTTGAAATATGTTTGTTCTCATGTTTCCAATTGTTGCATCTTTATATACTGTTGGGCCACATGAATATATTCTAACTTCTTTTGAGTCTAATGGCTCAAATTTTTCTTTTTGTTTTGTTAATGTATTATAAAAATATAAATCCATTTTCACTTTCCTTTCTATGTTAATGAAATGCAATATATATGGTTTTAATCTTGTGGATATTTTTAGATAAGGGACGGCCTTTAATTTGACTCATCCCTTTTATCTATTCAGTATCTCCTGCATCTGGTTTTTCTTCTGTACTGTCTCCTCCTGTGCTTGTTTCTGGTTTTGTTGGATTTGTGTTTGTATTAGTATTAGTTTTATTTTCTGTATTTGTTTTTTCAGTGTTTGTGTTAGTATTGTTTTTTGGTTTTTCTTCTTCCTTAGGTTTCTCTTCTGGTTTTTTATGTATGTCACAAACTTCTTCTACTCTTGTTCCAGATGTTACATTTTTTCCATTTACTGTTTTCCATAAATTTAGTTGTTCTTTTGGTAATACTGCTCCATAATAATTTACTTTTGTTGATGGGCAATATTCATTTGCAATTTTTCCAGATACTGTGCATAATCTTTGACTTCCATGTCCTGGGCATTTTTCCGGTAAATTATTTGATGCAAATATTTCTTTATATGTGTCTGTGCAACCTGTTGTTGCTAAACATCCAGTTGTTTTACATACTGTTTGTTCTACTATTCCACTTGGTTTTTGGAATGTTGCTTTTTCTAGTGTTTTATGAATATCTGTCATTACTGCATCCCAAATTTGTCCTGCTGGGTTTTGACCAAATCCACGAACTTCTTCATTTTGGTCAAATCCAAACCATGTTGCCGCTGAATAGTATGGTGTAAATCCACATAGCCATCTATCATAACTGTTATCTGTTGTTCCTGTTTTTGCTGCAACGTCCATTCCAGATATTGCACAATATGTTGCTGTTCCTCCAGCTTTTACTGGTTCTTGTGTTATTGATTTTGTTAAATATGCTGTTTGTTCTGAAAATACTCTTGTTTGTTCTTGATTTGGTGTTAACACTGTATTTCCACTTGCATCAACAACTTTTGTATAGAATGTTGGTGTTATATATACACCATCATTTGCTATTGTTCCATATGCCGCTGCCATTTCTAATGGGCTTGCACCATGCCTCATTCCTCCAATTGCTAATGAAAGTCCTTCATCTTGTTTGTCTAATGAAGATAATCCCATTTTTTCAAGGTATGATAATGATTTTGCTGGTGTTAATTCTCTCATTATTTTCAATGCTGGTATGTTTCTTGACAATGCTATAAATTCTCTTATATTCATTGCTCCATTTTTGTATTTCTCGCCATCATTTTTTGGTGTATAATCCCCACCAAAGTTTGTTTTTGTATCTAAATATAATGTTGCTGGTGTTATTACTTTTTCTTCTAATGCTGGTGCTACATCAGCTATTGGTTTTATAGATGATCCTGTTTGTTTTTTCATTTGAGTTGCTCTATTCCATCCAGATCCACTCTTTTCTCCAAGTCCTCCTGCTACTGCAACAACATTTCCTGTTTTGTAATCTATTATTGCCATTCCTGATTGTGTATGTTCATTTATTGGTTTTCCGTCTTTTTTATCTATACCTTTTTTTATGTATTTTGCTTTTTGATATTCTTCTTCAAGTCTTGCTTGAATTGTTGCATCTACTGTTGAGTAAATTGTTAATCCACTACTATATACATAGTTTTCTGCTAATTGTCTTGAAATGTCTTTTTCATCCATAACTTGTGTTATTACTTGGTCAATTACTGCATCTGTATGATATGAATATGTTGTTCCTGCTGTTGTATTATTTGCTTTTTCAAATTTTAGTCCTGCTTTTGCTTCTTCAACAGCTGAATTATATTCTTCTTCATTTATGTAATTTAATTCTTTCATTTTGCCTAAAACTGTTAGTATTTTTGTTTTTATTCTTTCATCTCTTTTTTCTTCTGTATCATTATCTGATGCTAGTTTATATGGGTTGTAATATGTTGGTGATGTATTTATTCCTGCTAAAAACGCACATTCTGCTAGGCTTAAGTCTTTAGCACTTTTATTAAAGTAATATTCTGCACCTAACTCTACTCCATGTAGGTTTCCTTCTCCACCTATATATAAAATATTTAAGTATAACTCTAGAATTTGGTCTTTAGATATCATTCTTTCTACTTGATATGCTTTTGCCCATTCTTTAACTTTTCTCATGATTCCAGCGATTCCTTTTGCTTCATCATCTTTAGTTATATTTTTAACCAATTGTTGTGTTATTGTACTTCCACCATATGAGCCACTTCCAAATAATTTGTTTACTATTGCTCCTGCTGTTCTTTTGAAGTCTACTCCATGATGTTTGTAAAATCTTTCGTCTTCAATTGCTACATATGCTTTTGGTAAATATGATGACATATCTGCAAGAGTTATTGTTTTTCTTTTTTCATCGCCACTTAGGTTGGTTATGACTGCTCCATTTGCATCTACTACAACTGAATTTGAAGCTCCTATTTTTAGTTCTTCTTTTGTTATTTCAAAGTCATCTCCAAATAACCCGAAAAACATTCCGGCAATTATACCTGCTCCTACTACACATGCTAGTAAAACTATTACTACTAATATTTTTAATGCCATTTTTAGTTTTTCATGATCTTTTCTATTTTTATCTTTTCTATTTTCGCTTGTTTTTCTTGCCTGTGGTCTTCTTGTTTGCTGAGTATGATTAACTCTTTTTCTATTTACTTGTTTTCTTGTTCCTTTTTTTGCTTTATTTGGTCTTGTTCTATTGTCGTTATTTCTGCTTTTTCCATTATTACTTGGCATTTTCTTACCTCCTTGCCTTTTAATCAAAGACATCTACATTATATTATATTTTTATAAAAAAATAAAGCTTTTCCTCTAAAATTTTTTATATATGTATGTAGAATAGTATGTGTCTAATTTTATACTTTTTTCGGTTCATTACGTAATCTAAGAATTTCTAAAATAAATTGATGGCTCCCTTCCACTTAGTCCTCACTTCGTTCGACGTGAACTCTTTCCATAAATTTATTTAAGAAATTCTAATATTACTCTATTCACATCAAAAAGTATAAAATTAGACACATATTATTCTATTGCGTTAGAAGTATTAATTTAGACACTTATTATTCTATTGCGTTAGAAGTATTAACCATAAATATAAAATTCGAATTTGATTGCGAATGTGCATGAAGAAATTTTAGAAATTCTTATGAAGTTTTATGGAAAGAGTTCACTTTAGTGGAAGGGTGCCATAAAACAAATTAGAATTTCTTAAATTTCGTAATAAACCGAGCAACAAATAAGAATTTTATATTTATAGTAAATTTTTATTTCCAATTAAGGCAACAATTTCCACTCTATCCTTTTTTATTTTTTTGCTTATATACTCAAAAGGCTGTTTTTTATACAGCTGAGCCTCATAAACATCACATTTTTTATACAACTTCATATCTCCAAACCACAAATCATCATTAACAAAATCAATCTCAAAATCATTCACATTCATACCGATTAAATCTTTTAGAACTTATAGAAACATTTTGTTTAACATTTAAAATAATAGCCTCATCATATATTTTATATTTATTAATCAACTCTGTAGGAAAATCATAATTCAAAATCACATTTGACTTCGCCAAACTTTTCTTTTTATTATTTGTCACCGTTACCATTATTCCATCTTTTTCAAAAATTTCTTTTTCTAATTTTTTAAACTTTTCCAAATGGTTTGTTACAATATTTACTCTTTTGTATTTTCCAACTATTAATTTGATATTTTCCAATACATAATCTTCCACATCATTTACTAATATTGAAACATTTAGTTTTTCTTTTTTCATTCTTTTCTTATTTACAACATATGTAATAGCTTCATCTGATAATATTCCAAAAAGCCATTTTCCATCTATTATATTCATATTTTGACTATACAAATAATTTACCAAATTTTTCTGTTTTTTTATTTCTTTACTTAAAATCACATTATTTCCTATTGCGTTTTTTAGTTTGTTTACTATATTTTTAGCTAATATTTGTGCCTTTTTTTGCGATAATTTACCATTTTCTATTTCACTTTTCGTTATTGGTAATATAACTCTATTTTGTTCTAGTTCTACAATGTTAAATATTTTGCGTATTTTTTTAGGCTTGTCAGTTTCTTGGATACAATACAAAAAAATCACTCCTTATACTCTTTTGTTTTAAGTATATTAAAGTGATTTTCTTTTTATTACTATAATATTATATCTCTTTTTAAGAGATTTTCTTTAATTATTCCTGTTCCTATAAATTTTCCATTGTTGTATATTCTGTATACTCCGTCTGCATTTTTATTTGTAATTCTTACTCCATTCAGAAAATGCATTATTTTTGAGTTTTCAAGTTCTATATTAGGTAATTTTTCAAATATTTTTTCTACAGATATTATTTTTTCTTGTATAATATTAGAGTTTTCTTGAATTTGCTCCAATGTTATTGAATCTTCTATTTCAAATTCTCCAACTTTTGTTCTTTGTAGTTCTTTCATAAATCCGGACTGTGCCTAGTTTTTTAGCTATATCTTCACATACACTTCTTATATAAGTTCCTTTTGAACACCCTATTTCAAATTTTATTTCTTTTTCTTCTTGATTTATTTCTATCAAGTTTAAAAAATAAATTTCTATCTTTCTTGGTTGTAATTCTACCTTTTGACCTTTTCTAGCATATTCATAAAGTTTTTTTCCGTTTACTTTTATTGCTGAATACATAGGTGGAATTTGTTCTTGTTTTCCTACAAAGTTTTTAAATACTTGTTGAATATTTTCTTTTTCTAGTGTTTTTGGTAATACTTCTTGAGTTTCTATTACTTTCCCTTCACTATCTGCTGTATCACGCTTTTCACCTAGTTTTAGTGTTACTTTGTAGATTTTGTCATGATTTATTAAATATTTTGAACAGCTTGTTCCTTTGCCTATTAATAATGGCAACACTCCTGTTGCCATTGGGTCTAAGGTTCCTGTATGTCCGAACCTTTGAATTTACTATTTTTTTTACTTTATATACAATATCATGTGATGTACAACCTTTATGTTTGTTTATTATGATTATTCCATCCATTTGTTTCTCCATTTTTGTTTTATTTTTTATTTGCCTTTAATGCTTTTCTTACTTCTTTTAAGATTTTTTCTTTTACTTCTTCCACATTTCCTTGTATTAATGCTCCTGCTGCTCTTGGGTGTCCGCCACCACCAAACATTAAACATACATCAGAAACATTTACACTGTCTCCTGAACGTAAAGAAATTTTATACGCATCTTCGTTGTCTTTTTGTCTTATAAATATTGAAACTTCTACTCCTTCTATGTCTCTTCCTATTTCTACAAGTCCTTCATGATCTCCTGGCTCTGCGTTTACTTCTTTTTCATCTTCATTTGTTATATATGTAAATGTTACTTTTCCATCTTCTAATATTTCTAATCTATCTATTATTTTTTGAGTTAGTAGAAAGTTTGCTTTTGTTTTTGTTCTTAATGTTCTTTTATATATGTCTGGAATGTTTACTCCTTTTCGTATTAATTCTGCTGTAAATTCGAATGTCTCAGCATTAACCCCTTCATGTCTAAAGCCTCCTGTATCTGTTATTATTCCTGTCATTAAACATGTTCCTATTTGTTTTGTAATATCCATTTCAAAATATTCACATATTCCAGCAAGGATTTCGCAACATGCTGGAGATACTGGATTTACATAGTTTAAATCTCCATACATGTTGTTACTTCCGTGGTGGTCTATTACTATTGTCTTTTTAGCTGATTCAAAATATTCTTTTTTAGCTAATCTTTTTAAGTCTGCGCAGTCTAATGATATTGCTAAATCATAATTTTTTATTTCTGATTCTTTTTTTATTGTCTCAACTTCAGGTAAAAAGTTGAATAATCTAGAATATTCTGGAATTATTACATCTGCTTTTTTTCCTAATTTTTCTATCATTAATTTAGTTCCCAAGCTACTTCCAACTGCGTCTCCATCTGGTGATTCATGTGTTAATATTACTATTGTTTCTGCTAACTTTATTTCTTCTAAAATTTCGTCTAAAGTCATTTGCATTATTCTCCTTCTTTTTTAGGCATAATTTCTTTTAATATGCTGTCTATTCTTGCACCATATTCTAAAGAATCATCTAATTCAAATATTATTTCTGGTGTATTGCGTAAGTTTACTCTTTTTGCTAATTCACTTCTTATATACCCTGATGATTTTTTAAGTGCTGTTAGTGTGTCTTTTACATTTTTTGAGTTTAAAATGCTTACATATACTTTTGCATATTTTAAGTCATTTGTTACTTTTACTTTTGTTACACTAATCATTCCTGTTGCATTTGGATTTTTTAGTTCATAGCTTATAATTTGACTTAATTCTTTTCTGTATTGTTCATCAATACGACCTAATCTAGTTTGATTTTCTGGCATGGTTTTTTCTCCTATCTTTTAATTTCTTCCATTACGTATACTTCTATTTTGTCTCCTTCTTTTATGTCATTGTAGTTTTCTATTTGAATTCCACATTCAAATCCTTTTCCTACTTCTTTTACATCATCTTTAAATCTCTTTAATGTTGCTAAATGTCCGTCATGTATTACAACATTGTCACGAATTACTCTTACTCCTGCATTTCTTTCAACTTTTCCAGATAATACATATGCACCAGCAATTGTTCCAACATTTGAAATTCTAAATGTTTGTCTTACTTCAACATCACCAATTACTTTTTCTTCGTATTTTGGTTCTAACATACCTTTCATTGCTGATTCTACGTCTTCTATTGCTTGGTAGATTATTGAATATTGTTTTATTTCAACTTCATCTTTTTTAGCCATTTCTTTTGCAACACTGTCTGGTCTAACATTAAATGCTATTATTATTGCATTTGACACTTTTGCTAATGTTACATCTGATTGGTTTACAGCTCCTGCTGCAGCATGAATTACTTTTACTCTTACTTCTTCGTTTTCTAGTTTTTCTAATGCTTGTTTAACAGCTTCTACAGATCCTTGTACATCTGCTTTTACTATTAAGTTTAGTACTTTTAAGTTTCCTTGTTCCATTTGACTAAATAGGTTATCTAGAGTTACTTTTGTGCTGTTGTTTATTGCTTTTTCTCTTTCTTGACGTTTTCTTTTTTCTATTAAGTGTTTTGCCATTTTTTCGTTTTTAACTTCATAGAATGTATCTCCAGCTTGTGGTACATCTGTTAATCCCATGATTTCTACTGGTGTTGATGGTCCAGCTGATTTTACTTTTTTACCTTTGTCATCCTTCATTGCTCTTATTCTACCTATTGATGAACCTACAACTATTGTATCTCCAACATCTAGTGAACCTCTTTGTACAAGCATTGTTGCTATTGCTCCTTTTGATTTGTCTAGTCTTGCTTCTATTACAGCTCCTTTTGCTTGTTTGTTTGGATTTGCTTTTAATTCTAGTACATCTGCTTCTAATAATACCATTTCTAGTAATTGGTCTATATTTTCACCTTTTTTTGCTGATATTGGTACATAAATTGTATCTCCGCCCCATTCTTCTGGAACTAAGTCATATGCCATTAATTCTTGTTTTACTTTTTCTATGTTAGCATCTGGTAAATCTATTTTGTTTATTGCTACTATTATTGGTATTCCTGCTGATTTTGCATGGTTAATAGCTTCTATTGTTTGTGGTTTTACTCCATCATTTGCTGCAACTACTAGTATTGCTATATCTGTAATTTGTGCACCTCTTGCTCTCATTGCTGTAAATGCTTCGTGTCCAGGTGTGTCTAAGAATGTTATTTCTCTTCCATTTACTTTTACTTTGTATGCACCTATTGCTTGTGTTATTCCTCCTGCTTCACCTTCAATTACATTTGTTTTTCTAACAGCATCTAATAATGATGTTTTTCCATGGTCTACGTGTCCCATAACTACTATTACTGGTGGTCTTTCTTGTAAATCTTCTTCTTTGTCTACAGAATCATCAAATAATATGTCTTCCTCTGTTACTGTTTCTTTTTTCTTAGCAGTAATTCCAAATTCTTGTGCTACTAAATATGCTGTATCGAAGTCTATATCTTGATTTATTGTTGCCATTATTCCATATCCAAGTAATTTTTTTATAACTTCTGCTGTTGTTTTTTTCATTTCAGCAGCTAAGTCTTTTACTGTTATGTTTTCTGGTATTTCAATTTCTGTTAGTTTGAATATTTTTTGTTTGTTTCGTGATTCTTGATTTTGAGTTTTTCTCTTCTTTCCACGTCTTCCGCGTTCTGTTGTTAAATCATAATAATCTAGCATTCCACCATCTTGTTCTTCAAACATGTTTGATAATCTATTTGCTTGTTTTAAGCTTTTTAATTTTCCTTCATCAAAATCATTCTCATTGTTGTTTCTTCTTGATTTTGCTTTTTTATTTCTGTTTTCATCAAATTTATTATTATTTTTTTGTTTATCTATTACACGGTCACGGTTATATTCTCTAACAGTTTCTTTTTCAACAGTTTCAACAGCCATTATGTTTTTTATGTTCTTTTCGATTCCTTTTTCATCTAATGGTTTTCTTCCACCTTGATAATTATTGTTTCTGTTGTTATATCTTTCATTGTTATTTCCATTTCTATTACCAAATCTTCCACCATTACGATTATTATCAAATCTATTGTTTGATTTATTATTGTTGTCTGTATTTCTATTATTTCTATAGTTGTTGTTTCTATTGTTATAATTATTTTCTCTGTTATTGTAGTTATTTTCTCTATTATCTCTGTTGCTATAATTATTGTCTCTGTTATTATGGTTATTGTTTCTGTTGTTATAGTTATTATAATTATTATTTACTCTATTTGATTTATTTTCTTGTTTTATTTCTGATTTATTTGTCATTATTTTTTGTTCCTTTGGTTGTTCTGAATTAATTTCTTTTTTTATTTCTGTTTTAACAGTTTCTACTTTTGTTTCTCTTTCTGTTTTTGTTTCTATCTTTGTTTCTACCTTTGTCTCGGCCTTTGTTTCTACTTTTACGTCTTCTTTCTTTTCTTGTTTTACTTCTTTTGGTTCTTCCTTTTTAGGTTCTTCTTTCTTTAACCCAAATAGTTCGCTTACTGTCATTGGTTTGTTTGGCTTGTTTCTGTAAACAATATTATAATCTTTATTTTGTTTTCTTTCTACAAAACCTACATTATTTTTTCTTGTTTCTTTTTTTGCTGGTTCTTTCTTTTTTACTGGTTCTTCTTCAGATATTATAACTTCTCTTCTTATTATAACAGGTGCTTTTTCTTCCTTTTTAGTTCCTTTTTTTGCTTCCATCTTTTCTTTAACTGCTGTTCCTTTTCCTTGTTTTTTTGATATTTCTTTTTCAATTTTTTTAGCTTCTTCTTCATCTACACCACTTAAATGACTTTTAGCTTCTATTTTTAATTTTTTTGCTATATCTAGTACTTCTTTACTGGTTAAGTTTAATTTTTTTGCTATATCATATATTTTTATCTTACCCAATAACTTCACCCCCATTATTTATTTTTTGAATTTCATTTGCTAAATTTATATCTTCTATGCCTATTATTGCTTTATTTGGTTTTCCAATTGCTTTGCTTAAAATTTCTATTTCTCCTGCAATTATTATTGGTATTTTATTTTCATCACTTATTTTTTTGAATTTTTCTTTTGTTCTTTCAGAAGAATCTGTTGCTACAAGTATTAATTTTACTTTTTTCTTTTTTGCATGTTCTTCCACACTATCTGCTCCAAAACATATTTTTCTTGCTCTTGCAGATAGTCCAATTAATCCCAATATTTTTTTATTTATCAAGTATTACACCTCTTAATTTTTCATAAATTTCATCTGATATTTGTGTACCAAATATTCTTTCTATTCTTTTTGTTTTTCTTACTTTTTCTAAGCATTTTATATCTGAACATAAATATGCGCCTCTACCGTCAAGCTTTTGGCTTTCATTTATGTTTATTTCATTATTTTTGTTTTTACTAATTCTTATTAATTCGTTTTGGCTTTTTTTGCTATTACATCCCATACATGTCCTTTGTGGCTGTCTTTGCATTTATTTGCCCCCTTTTATTGTATGTTCTCAAATTTATTTTATTCTGTTATTTCTGTTTCTTCGCTTTCTTCTGCTTCTTCAGTTTCTGGTTTTTGAGTTTGTGCTAACATTTCTCTAAATTGTGTTTCAGATTTTATATCTATTTTCCAATTTGTTAGTCTTGCTGCTAATCTTGCATTTTGTCCTGATCTTCCTATTGCTAATGATAGTTGATCGTCTGGAACTATTACTTGTGCAAATTTTTCTTCTTCTTTTATATCAACAGCTAATATTTTTGCTGGTAATAGCGCTGATGATATATATATTGATGGATCTTCGTTCCATTCTATTACATCTATTTTTTCTCCGTTTAATTCATTTATTACATTTTGAATTCTTACACCTTTTTGTCCAACACATGAACCTACTGGGTCTATATTAGGGTCTGGTGAATATACGGCAACTTTGCTTCTATATCCAGGATCTCTTGATACACTTTTTATTTCAATAACTCCTTCATATATTTCAGGTATTTCGAATTCTAATAGTTTTCTTACAAAGTCTGGATGGCTTCTAGATACTATTACTTGTGGTGCACCTTTTGCTCCTCTTTCTACATCTAACACATATCCTTTTATTTTTTCATTTACTTTGTATTTTTCTGTTGGAATTTGTTCTTTTGCTGGCATTACACCTTCTAATTTTCCTAAGTCCATTACAACTATGTTGTGGTCAGCTTTTTGAATTAGTCCTGAAACAATTTCTCCTTTTCTTTCATTAAATTCATTGAATATTATGTCTCTTTCGGCTTCTCTTAGTTTTTGAATTATAACTTGTTTCGCTGTTTGTGCTGCTATTCTACCAAAGTTTCTTGGCACTATTTCAACTTCTACTGTGTCTCCTTCTCCTAAGTCTGGATTTATTTTTTGAGCTTCTTTTATGCTTATTTCTGTTGCTTCATCATTCGCTTTTTCCATTACTTCTTTTACAGAATATACATGTGTTGCTCCTGTTTGTTTATCCATTTCTACTCTTACATTTTCTAATGCATCAAAGTTTCTTTTATATGCTGTTACTAATGCTGTTTCTATTGATTCTAGTAAATAGTCTTTTTTTATTCCTTTCTCTTTTTCTAGTTCTTCTAATGCTAGTATTAGTTCTTTGTTGTCAATTGCTTGTTCTTTCATTTTATATTCCTCCCTTTACCAATTATAAACTGTTTTTATTTGTGCTATATTTTTTCTTTCAATTGTTATTTCTTCTTCTAATTCTATTTTTTCTTCATTATATTGTTTTAAAATTCCTTGATATTCTTTTTTCCCATTTTCATCTTTTTTAAATAGTTTGATGTTTATTTCTTTTCCAATGTTTTGTTCTAAATGTTTATCTTTTCTAAGTGTTCTTTCTATTCCAGGTGATGATACTTCTAAGAAATATTGTTCTTTTATATAGTCTGCTTGGTCTAATAATTCGTTTATTCCATCATTTACTTTTTCACAGTCATTTAGGTCTATTCCTTTAGGACTGTCTATGAATATTCTTAAGAAATAGTTTTTTCCTTCTTTACTGTATTCTACATCGTATAGTTCATATCCTAATGTTTCTATTTTTTCTTTTACTAGTTTTTCTACTTTGTCTTCTATTTTTGCCAAAGTGCATCCCCCTTTTTACATTAATTAAGAGTGGGCTCTGTACCCACTCTTTTGTTCTTTTTGCTTACATTCTTATTATACCCAATTTTTGGCATAAATGCAAGCTTTTTTTAAATATTATTTAATGTTCTGTTGTTAGATAATGGCTTTGCTAAAATTTTCAAAAGAAATCCTTGATATATAAGCTTTTTATTACATTCCTCGGCTTATTATAAAATTTAAGAAATTCTAAATTGTTTTATGGGTTCTTTCCACTAAAAGTGAACTCTTACCATAAAACTGCATAGAATTTCTAAAATTTTTCCATGCGCATTCGTCGTTTCATTCAAAGCTTATATATCAAGGATTTCTTTGTATTAATAATAACCTATTAACTAGGATCAATGTTCTAATATAATTACATTAAATGTTAAATTATGATATTTTTCATTTATTGTTTTTATTGATACTGTTTTATAATTGTCTTTTATTTGATTATACAAACTCATATCACTAGAATCTATTACAACAATTCTTCCATCAGTTTTTTTATCAGCCTCTTCTACAGTTTTTACAACTTCCATTTGAGGAGCATATGCTTTATATGCTTCTTCTATTGACCAATTATTTATATTAATAAAATATTGTTTACTGTCTTTTTTTAGGCTTGCTATTACTCCACCATTGTTTATATCTGTATATATAATAGAATCATTGTCATTTACATTTTCGTTTAAATAACTAACTATTTCAGAATTTGTATTGTCATAATTTGTTGTTACATTTTCAATTAAATTATACATTGACATTACAGCCACTGCTCCACAGATTATTCCTAATATAAATTTATTATTTTCTTTTGTTAAGAAATAACAAATTGTAAATAAAAGTAACCCTGTTATTGTAAATAAATATCTTGCATATAAAATTGGTGATATTTGTGAAACTATTGCTACGCCAATTATAACTATTACATAAACTATTAAAGGAATTATTCCTACTAATATCTTTTCTTTTTTTCTTATATTTTTTATTATTACATATGCTATGTATACATATAATGCTATAGCAAATATTGTTGGTATTGTTTGACTTAAACTTCCTTTAAATTGAAAGTTTACTATATCTATTAATATTTGTGGAAATTCTATTGTAATCCAGAATCCAGAGCCAACTCTCATTGCTTGTTTTATAAATACTACTAACCATGGTAAATATAAAATCACTTGCATTATTTCTATTATTGCGAATTTTTTCATTATACTTTTTTCAAATTCTTTTCTTTTTCTAATTACATAAATTATTAATCCCAAGTTCATTAGTCCTGCTGATATTAGTGCATAATAATGCATATAACAACTCATTATGCTAAATATTCCGAATAGTATAGCATTTTTAGAATCTTTATTTTTTATAAATCTGTATAGATATATTGCCATTAGTGTTACAAATACTATAGTCCATGAATACATTCTTATTTCTAAAGCATAGTTTAACATTACTGGTAGGAAGAAACTAAAAAATGTGAATAGCATTCCTGTTTCTTTTCCAAAATCTTTTCTTATATGTGTTAAGCCTATTGTTCCAAGTACTACTATTCCTAGTAATGAGAAAATTCTATATGCTATTATGTTTTGGGCAAATATTATATTTACTATTTTTAATAACCAATAATATAAAATTGGATGTACATCATTTGCTCCTATTTGCCATATTTCTCCAAATGAATGATTTACTATAGCTACACTGTATGATTCGTCAAACCAGATGTTACTATGAAATGCTGGAATTAATAAAAAGATTATTCCAATAATTATTAATATTATATGTGGCAGTTGTTCTTTTTTTAGCAATTTGTTTTTCATTTTTTCTGATATTCCTTTCTTTCAAGGAACAAAATTTGAAAAAAGTTATTGTATTTTATAATTGTTTTTCAAAATTTTCTCCTTATTTTGCTATATAAAATTAAAAGTCAGCAATATAAATTGCCAACTTTGTTTGTTTTAATTTCTTTCTTCTTGTAATCCTGCATCTGCAATTTTGATATCTCTAACATGGTCAATTTTCTCCCATGTTGTTTCTCTTTTAAATAAACATTTGAAGTTTATTAGTAACCATGATCCCATAAATAGTGGGTAACATGCTAATCCTTTTAGCATTGGTTTTATTGGTCTTTTATCTAAATACATTGCTACTACAGCTGTTCCTATTGGTAATAGGAATGTTGGCACTAAGTATCTAATTAAGTTTACTATTAGTTCTGCTTGTGTCATTCCATCTCCAGCATACATTAAGAAGTTTGTTAATAATAATAGTATTGTTATTATAAACATTGGTATACTTCCAACTATATATAATAATCCATCAAAGTTCATCATTGTTTTGTTTTCTTTAGCAGCTATAGCTAAGTCTTTTGTATATTCTTTTATACATTGAATATGCCCTACTGTCCATCTGCTTCTTTGTGACCAACTTTGTTTAAATCCTACTGGTTGTTCATCATATACTATTGCGTCTGTTGCCCAACCTAATTTTTTTCCTTTTATTATTCTTTTTAATGAAAATTCTATATCTTCTGTTAATGTTACTGTATCCCATCCTTGTGGTTTTACTACATCAAATTTTACCATAAATCCTGTACCATTTAGTAATGGTGATAATCCTAAATTGTATCTTGCCAAATGATAGAATCTATGCATTGTCCAGTAGAATAGAGCATATCCTGCTGTTATCCAACTGTCTGTTGGGTTTTTGATATCTCTGTATCCTTGAACTACATCTTCTCCTTGACATAGCTTTTTGTTCATATTTTTTATAAAGTCTGGGTCTACTATATTATCTGCATCAAATACGAAGAATGCATCATATGGAGCGTTTTCTTTAATTTTTTGTTGTAAAAACCAGTTTAATGCATATCCTTTTGTTTTCTTTGTTTCGTCAAATCTTTTATAAACTATTGCTCCTGCTTGTTTTGCTATTCTTGCTGTGTCATCTGTGCAGTTATCTGCTATTACATATATATCATATAAGTCTTTATTGTAGTTTTGCTTTTTTAAACTTTCTACTAGGTTTGCAATTACTGCTTCTTCGTTATGTGCTGGTATTATTGCCATAAATCTGTGATCTTTTTTTACTTTTAGTGGTTTGTCTTTTATTTTTACTAATGAGCATAAACTTACTAATACTTGATATAGCCAAAATATTGTTATAGTCCATACTAATGCTTCTCTTAGTATATATAAATAATCCATTTTTTTACCTCTTTTCTTAATAATATTTTTATTAATATTATTACACTACCTTTTTTATTATACTATCATTGACAAATTATTGCAATATTTTCCTATAACTTTTTTAAATTTTTGTTACTAGTTAATGGTTTTGATAAAATTTCCAAAAGAAATCCTTGATATATAAGCTTTTCATTACATTCCTCGGCTTATTACAAAATTTAAGAAATTCTAAATTGTTTTATGGGTCCTTTCCACTAAAAGTGAACTCTTACCATAAAACTGCATAGAATTTCTAAAATTTTTTCATGCGCATTCGGAATTTCATTCAAAGCTTATATATCAAGGATTTCTTTGTATTAATAATAACCCATTAACCAGTAACAAAGTTTTTCGTTAGCTTTATTTTACAGCAGTTTCATCTTTTGCTTGGACTTCTTGTTTTATTTTTTCTAATTCTTCTTTTTTTATTTTTGTTATTTTTATAATTGTTTCATTGTCCATGTTATTTTTTATCATTTCTTTTATAATATTTATTTCTCCTTCAGCATATTTGTCATCTAGCATTTCTATAAAAAACTTTTCGAATTTTGTCATACTCCCATCTCCTTCTTCTAATTTTGCTATATAATTATTTGCTTCTGATGCAAATTTTTCTCTTATTTGATTTGAAAATTTAAGCATCAGTATTATATATTTTCTTTCGTTTTTGCTTAATCCTTTTTTCATAAGAATTTTTAATGTTTCATTAAATTCGCTTTTATTTGCAATCTTTTCAAAAAGCATTGCTTTTGATATTCCTGTGCTTTCTTTTATTAATTCTTCTTTTGAATAGTTGTTTATATCTACAAGGTTGTATTTTGGATATTCTAATGGTGGAAATCCATAATGTTCTTCTTGCATATTGTTTATTGTTAATGAGGCATCCCATTTTTTGCTTCCTGTATATAGAACAATTGGATATATTAATGGATATTTTTCTACTTTCCATTCTTGTCCTTTTATTATGCTTCTTATTATTTCAACGCAGTATTCTGTTATTCTTTCTGCCATGTTGTAATCTATTTTGCTTTGATGTTCTACTAGTATAAAAATATTTTTGCCTTTAAATTTGTAAATTATGTCTGATTCTCTTAGTTTAAAATCTTTTGTTATAAAATTTCTATTATATTTTTCTATTTCTTCTTCTAAAACTTTTTCGTTGCCTTCGTAATTTAAATATCTTTTTATAAATTCTGGTAATTCTTCCTTATTGTCTAATATTTCTTTAAATATTTTGTCGTGATATTGATGTGTTTTTGCTTCTTTTGTTTTGTATTCATTTTTCTTTTCTAAAACTTCGTTTTTTATCGGAAATGTTTTGCTGTATCTCCAATAATCAACTATAGTAAAACTTGTCATTTTTCATTCTCCTTATAGTTTAGGATTATTTTATTTATTTGTCAATTTTTATTTGTAAGTAAAATTAAAGATTTTATCTGATTTGCTCTTTATTTCTAATTTTTTCGCTTTTTTTCTTGTTTTTGGATTTTTCTGATTCTAAAATTTGATTTCAATTTTTTAAATAAAATTTATGATTTTTCTAATGGCTTTATTTTACTACCTTTTTTACATTTACGCAAGTAGTACTAGAAATTTTTTTCTAATGTAAAATTACTGCATAATGGTTTTGATGAAATTTTCAAAATAAATCCTTGATATATAAGCTTTTCATTACATTCCTCGGCTTATTACAAAATTTAAGAAATTCTAAATTGTTTTATGGGTCCTTTCCACTATCGTGAACTCTTACCATAAAACTGCATAGAATTTCTAAAATTTTTTCATTCGCATTCGTCATTTCATTCAAAGCTTATATATCAAGGATTTATTTGTATTAATAATGCCCCACTAACAATATAAATTAAATTCTCAATTAATCCAATAAATAAAATACAGCACTCCATGTAATTTTTTCTATATTTTACACATATTTTATATAAAACGTATAAAGGAGGATATATTTTTATGCATACCAAATATAAAGTTGCAATTATTGGTGCTAGTGGATTAGTTGGGCTTACAGTTTTAAAGGTATTAGAAGAAAAAGCTTTTTCTAATGTTTCTTATATGTTATTCTCTTCTAATTCTTCTGCTGGTAATAAAGTTCATTTTCTTGGAGAAGATTATGTCCTTTGTGAGCTTTCAGATTCATCTTTTAATTATAATTTTGATTATGCAATTTTTTGCGCTGGTTCTGATGTTGCTGAAAAATTTGCACCTATAGCAGTATCACATGGAACGATTGTTATTGACAATAGTAGCTTTTTTAGAATGAATCCTGATGTGCCTTTAATTGTACCTGAAGTAAATATAGGTGATATTAAAAATTCAAAAGGAATTATTAGTAACCCTAATTGTTCTACAATTCAAGCAATGCTTGTTTTAAAGCCTTTAGATGATAGGTATAAGATACGAAGAATTGTATATTCAACTTATCAAGCTGTTTCTGGTGCAGGTAAATTAGCTATTTCTGACTTAGAAACCAAGGCTTCTTCTAATAATTTAAAAGCTTTTCCATACCCAATTTATAATAATTGCATACCACAAATTGATTCTTTTACTTCATCTGGATATACAAAAGAAGAACTAAAAATGATTAATGAAACAAGAAAAATTTTTAAAAAACCTAATCTGCCAATTACAGCTACATGTGTTAGAGTTCCTGTTGTTAATTCACATAGTGAATCCATTAATATTGAATTTGTAAATAATTTTGATATTTATGATGTAAAAGTACTATTGCAAAATTCTCCCGGAGTTATAGTTGTTGATAATATTGAAAAAAACCAGTATCCTCTTGCAACAAAAGCTAATGGATATGATGAGGTTTTTGTTGGAAGAATCAGAAAAGACTATAGCGTAAATTACGGGCTTAATTTATGGGTTGTTGCAGATAATTTAAGAAAAGGGTCTGCTACTAATGCTGTGCAAATATTAGAATATTTGATTAATAATTAAAGGAGAGTTATTTATGAAAAAGATTCTTTTTAAAGGTGTTCGGAACTGCACTTGCTACTCCATTTGATGAAAATGGTATTAATATACCTGAATTTAAAAGATTTATAGAATTTCAAATTTCCAACAATGTTGATAGCTTAATTGTTTGTGGCACAACAGGAGAGTCTGCAACTATGAGTGATGATGAAAAATCTTTAGCAATAAAATGTGCTGTTAAAACCTCTAATGGTCGTGTTCCAATAATTGTTGGTACTGGTAGTAATGATTTAAAGAAGGCTATTTATAATTCTATTCAGGCCGAAAAGCTAGGAGCTGATGGATTGTTAGTTGTTACTCCATATTATAATAAATGTACACAAAATCGGTTTACTTGAGTATTATACAAAAATTGCCAAAAGTGTGTTTCTACCCATAATTATTTATAATGTACCTAGTAGAACTGGTGTAAATATTGAACCGGAGACTTGTTTTGAGCTTTCTAAAATCCCTAATATTATTGCAATTAAGGAAGCTAGTGGTAATATCTCACAAGTTGCTAAAATTGCATGTTTGTGCAGAGAAAATTTATATATTTATTCTGGAAATGATGATCAAATTTTGCCTATATTATCTTTAGGTGGAATTGGTGTTATTTCTGTTCTTTCAAATGTTAAGCCTAGTTTTACACATGATTTGGTATATAATTTTTTTGAAGGAAATTTTGAAAAATCAAAAAATATGCAACTAGATTCATTGAACCTTATAAATTCATTGTTTTTAGAAGTAAATCCTATTCCTATAAAAGCTTGCTTAAATGAAATTGGATTTAATTTTGGAGTTCCACGACTTCCATTAACTCCTCTTTCTAATGATATTTTGGATAATTTAAAAAATCTCTTATAAATATTGCAATACAAGTTTTATATATGCTATAATGAAAAAAGAGTACATAAGAATTTTAAAGAGGTTATTATGAAAAAATATATTAAAGATTTAGCAAAACATAACGATGAATTTCAGGAAATCATTAAGCCTTTAATTACAAATGAAACTGTTTTGCAAATGAAAAATTTTAGACAGCATTATGAAACAACATGTTTTGACCATTGTTATACAGCTGCTTACTATTGTTATACAATATGTAAAAAATATCACTTAGATTATAAATCAGCAACTAGAGCTGCAATGCTTCATGACTTATTTTTATATGATTGGAGAAAAAGGCAACCTGATAGAAAGGGGCTACATGCTTTTACACATGGTAAAACAGCTTGTGAAAATGCTTGTAAATTATTTGATTTAAATGAAAAAGAAAAAGATATTATTATAAAACATATGTGGCCTGTTACAATTGAGTTTCCGAAATCATTTGAAGGCTTTATATTAACTTTTGTTGATAAATATTGTGCATTATCTGAGTCTTTTGAAATTTTAAAGTCAAGACTATTTATGAGAAAAGCTTTTAGATATGCATATTTATCTGCTTGCTTATTTATTATAAAAATATAAATAACTGCTAACACAGTATTTTATATACTTTGTTGGCAGTTATTTTTTATATATTTTATTTTTGATTTGATGTTGATGCCCATCTTAGCATTTTTATATCTTTATATTTTGTTAACACTTCTTTGTATTTGTCATATTCTTCTTCCCATAGTTCATCTGGAACTTTATCAAAAGCATTAAATATTTTTTCCGCTTCTGATAAGTAGATTACTTGTTCTTGTGGTGACATGTTTTCGTATTGTTTTGCAAATTTATATAGTTTATCTAGCATTTGGTTTGCTTCTATAAAAGTCCAAAAGTCTTTTACTTTCATTCCAAATAATCTGATTTGTAATATTGCATATGCTATTAATGCAAATATTATAAATATTAGTACATATATTATTGTTAGTATTTCCATTTTTCCACCTTCCGCATTTTAGCTTTCACTTTTGTACTTTTTGATTATAGCATTTGTTGTATTTTTTTGCAAATTTTTGTCTATTTTTAACGTCTACTTCTATTTCCTGGTAAGCTATGCTCTTTTTCTGCTTGTTCTTCAAGATATTCCTGTGCTTTCTTTTCTAGTTCTTCAAAATTCATCTCTGGATTTTCTTCTGATAGTTTTTCCAATGTTTTCATTACATCTTCTCGATTATAAACCTCTGATATTTTACCATCTGATTTTTTATCATTTGCTATAATTCTATCTGCCATTTCTTCAAAATGATCGTGTGATTTTGTATTAGGGTCTCCATCTGCATCTTCATAAGTTAAGTTTTTTTCTTCCCCATGTTTTTCGACTTCTTCTAATTCTTTGTTAACGACATCTTCTCCATATTCTGAATATTTATTATTTATTTCTCTATTTACTTCATTCCCCTTTGGAGGCATTGTATTATCATCTATTGCCTGCTTTGTAAGTGTTTCATTTCCACCACGTTCTTCTTTTCCAATGTACATTTCAACTCTTCCCATTTCTTTGTTGTCTATTTGAATTACTTTTTCACCAATCTCATATTCTGAAAGAACTGCGTCTTTTTCTACATTTCCGTCTGCTCTTACTTGAACGCTCTTTTCAGTTGGATTATTTCCTGCAGTATCTCTTTGCTTTAATTGTGGAATATACTTTTCAAGTGGTTCTAGTTCTCCTTTTGCATTTATTGCTACTAATGAATATCTTGTGCTACCATTTTTATAATTTTTACCGTTTTCATCTTGCATTTTGCTCATATCAGTTGATTCTATTACACCAACTTTTTGTATGTCTTTTGGTAATTTTCCACCTAACCATTGAGCAACATCTTCCATGTCATTTGCTTTTTCATTTATATCTATTTCTTGTTTTATATTAAGATCTTTAGTTGTTGCTACTTTCTTTCCTTCTAGGTTAACTCTTTCTTCGTCTTCTTGCTGCTTTTCTTTATTTTTATTTTTTTCTTTATTATCTTTATTTTTTTCTTGTTCATTTAAATTTATCTTTACAATTCTTATGTTGTCTCCTCTTTCGCCAATTTCTTTCATATATGTATAAATTTTCTTTGTTTCTTGGCTTTCTTTTTCAATCTCATTCTTATCCATTCCATCAATTGTGTCTTTTATTTGGCTTGCTATTTCATCTTTTAGAGTTTTACTTCTAATTACTATTTTTTCATCTTTCATCACTTTTGGATTATATAAACCTATTACCGTATTTCCTATGGAATATACATAGGTTTCATTACTGTTTTGTGAAACCGTTACTTCTACACTTCCTTTTTCAAAATAAACTCTCATAATATTAACTCCTTACATAATTTCAGCTATCAAATCATAATCGCTTACATCAATAATCTTAGTATTTACAATTTTGTTTAATATATCTTCTATTTTTTGTTTTCCGTCATTATGAATATATACTAAACCATCTATTTCTGGTACATCTTGTTTCGTTCTTCCAACGAAATATTTTCCATCAAATGACATGTCTTCAACTAATACTTCTGTCGTTTTTCCTATTTTGTTTTGTAGATTTTTATTTGATATTTTTTGTTGTTTTGCCATTATTTTGTTGTATCTTGACTTCTTTGTGTTTCCATGAATTTGTTCTGGCATTTTTTCTGCTGGTGTTCCTTCTTCTTTCGAATACATAAATACCCCTAATTTGTCAAATTTTGTTTGTTCTACAAATTTTTCTAGTTCTTCAAAATCTTGTTTTGTTTCTCCTGGGAATCCAACTATTAAGCTCGTTCTAAGTGTTACATCTGGTATTTTATTTCTTATTTTTTCTATTATATTTTCTATGTTTTCTTTACTTGTTTTTCTATTCATTCTTTTTAATACTTTATTTGATATATGTTGAATAGGAATGTCAAAATAGTTTGATATTTTTTCATTTTTTGCAACTGTGTCTATCAACTCATCTGTTATTCCCTCTGGGTATGCATATAAAAATCTAATCCATTTTATTCCTTCTATTTTACAAAGTTTGTTTAATAAGTCTGATAATTTGCTTTCCCCATATATATCTATTCCATATTTTGTTGTATCTTGTGCTATAACAATTATTTCTTTTATTCCTTGTTTTGCAAGCATTTCCGCTTCTTGTAATATATCTTCTTCTTTTCTACTTATAAATTTTCCTCTTATATATGGAATTGCACAATATGTACAAAAATTGCTACATCCTTCTCCTATTTTTAAATATGCATAGTTTTTTCCTGTTGTTATTGTTCTATTTAAAAATTCATCTTGTTCAAACATTGGAATTTGCGGTATTTGAGATATTTTTGTTATCTTACTTGTTTTAGATTTTTCTACAATATCTCTTTTTATTAAATCTTCTACTTTTTCCCAGAATTGTTCATATTCATCTAATTTTATAAATAAATCTACTTCTGGAAGTAATTTTAATAAATCATCATAATATCTTTGTACAAAACACCCCATTGCTATTAGGTATTTGCATCTTTTTTCTTTGTATTTTGCCATTTCTAAAATTGTATTTATTGCTTCTTCTTTTGCTGAGTCTATAAATCCACATGTGTTTACTACTATTATGTCTGCTTTTGTTTCATCATTTACTATTTTAAAATTGTGTTGCTTGAATTTTCCAATTGCTGTTTCTGTATCTATTAAATTTTTGCTACATCCTAATGATATAAAACCAACATTCATCTCTTTTTCCCTTTCTTACTCTATTCTTTATGGCTACATATATGTTTTCTTGTCATTTCCATTAAATCTAGCTTTGTAAATCCTTCTACTTGCGTTTTTGTTCTATCTTTTTTTAATTCTTCTTTAAGTAAATTTTCTATAAATTCTTTATCTTTTTTGTCTTTCATATCTATATAGTCTATTATTACTATTCCACCTATGTCTCTTAATCTCAATTGTTTTACTATTTCTATAGTTGCTTCTTTGTTTACTTTAAAAACTGTTTGTTCCATATTTTTATTTCCGGTGTATTTTCCTGTATTTACATCAATTGCTGTTAATGCTTCTGTTTTGTCTATAGTAATAAATCCACCACATTTTAGCCATATTTTTCTATTTGCTATTTTTTCTATTTGTTTTTCTAAGTCTGTATTTTCAAATAAATTTTTTCCTTTTATTATTTCTACATCTTTATCGGCATAGTCTATTAATATTTTTTCAACTATTCCCTCACTTTTGTATAATAATTTTGCTTTTTCTTCTTTAGGATCTATACTTGTTTGTATTATTTTGTTCCATTTTGTTTCTATTTCTTTTATATCTTCTATTATTTCTTTTTCTTTTCCTTGTGCTGATGTTCTAATAATTGCTCCATTTCCTTCTGATAGGTTGTTTCTTACTAGTTTTATTAATCTTTTTTGTTCATCTTCATTTTCTATTTTTTGTGAAACTGTTACTATATCTGTATTTGGCATAAGCACTATATATTTACTTGGTAAATTTATATGTGTTGATACTCTTGCTCCTTTTTTCTGGTTACTGTCTTTTTTTACTTGAACTAATAGTTTTTGTTTTGGTTTTACTAATTTTGTTATATCTATTGTGTTATCAGCTGTTTCTTTTGTTTCATCTATTTTTGGCAATATATCTTTTAAGTGTATGAAACTGTTTTTTTCAGTTCCTATGTCCACAAAGGCTGATTGCATTCCTTTTATTATGTCTTTTACAATTCCTATATATATGTCCCCTTCTTTTCTGTTAGTATTTTCACTTTCTTCGTAATATTCAATTAATTTTCCATTTTCTACTAGTGCAATTTTTTCTTCGTTTTCTTGTTTTTGTATATATAATTTAGTCATTATTATTCCATTACCTTTCTTCTAATTCATTTTGTTCATTGCATTGTCTACGCCACTTTTTATTATTTCTATTACAGCATCTTTTGCTTTTGTTGTTGCCTCGTCTAGTATTTTTCTATCTTCTTCTGGCATTTTTCCTATAACATAGTTTATTAAGTCGTTTTTATGTTCTGGCATTCCTATTCCAACTCTTACTCTTGCAAATTCTTTTTTGTTTAAATTTTGAATTACAGATTTCATTCCATTATGTGTTCCTGGTCCTCCTGTTTTTCTTATTTTTATTGTTCCAGGTTTTATGTCTATATCATCATATATTATAATTAGAGCGCTTTCATCTAGTTTGTAAAAGTTTAATACTTCTCTTATGCTTTCTCCACTTAGGTTCATATATGTTTGTGGTTTTAATAACAATACTTTTTCATTTTCTATTGTTCCTGTTCCGTATATTCCTTTAAATTTGCTTTTATTTATTTCTATATGATATTGTTCTGCTATTTTGTTTATTGTGTCAAATCCCATATTGTGCCTTGTATTTTTATATTCTTCTTCTGGATTTCCTAGTCCTACTATTATATACATTTTTCTTTCCTTCCGTATTTTTAACTATTATCTATTTTAACTTGTTTTTAGGTTTTTTTCAAGTTCTATGGCAAAAAAATACCTAGATTTAACTCTAGGTATTTCTATTTATTAATTATTCTGCTGATTCCTCTGTTTCTGGAGCTTCATAAGCTTCTAATATAGCTTTTTGAATTTTCTCTCTTGTTTCAGCATTGATTGGATGAGCTATATCTTTAAATTCTCCGTTTGGAGTTTTTCTGCTAGGCATAGCTATGAATAATCCATTTTGGCTTTCGATAACTTTGATATCGTGAACTGCGAATTCGTTATCGAATGTTACAGAAGCAACAGCTTTCATTCTGTTCTCTGAATTTACTTTTCTTAAACGTACATCTGTAATTTGCATTGTTAGTGCACCTACCTTCCTTAAGTTTTAATTTTTTTTGTACATACGCGTTTAATCTTATGTACAATTATATTATTCTCCAAAAATATTTTTTTTCCTTCTTTTTTTTACAAAAATTTGATTTTTTGCTATTTTTTTATAAAGTAACTATTTTTATACATTTACCATACTATAAAATATAGTTAGAAGTATAATTTTTTTTATTTAAAACTATTGAAATTTTACGGATATAATTATATAATCTATGTGTTTTATAAGGAGAGTGTAAATATGCCAAATATAGATTCAATAAGAAAATACAAAAATGTACATATGATAGGAATTGGTGGTGTAAGCATGAGCGGTATTGCTGCAATTTTAAAAAATTGGAACTTTACTGTAACAGGCTCTGATTCATCTGATTCTGAAGCTGTACAAAATTTACTAAAAAATGGAATAAAAGTTGTAATAGGTCACAGTCTTGAAGATGTAGCAAATTCAGATGTTGTGGTTTATTCTGCTGCAATAAAGCCAGATGACCCTGAAATGTTAGAAGCCAAAAGATTAAATATCCCAACAGTTGAAAGAGCTGACTTTTTAGGTGCTCTTACTCGTTGTTATGAAGATACAATTTGTATATCTGGTACACATGGGAAAACAACAACTACTTCAATGATTTCTTTATGCTTTTTAGAAGGCTTAAAAGATCCAAGTATTCAAGTTGGTGCTTTTCTAAAACAAATTGATGGAAACTATAAAGTTGGAAATAGTGAACATTTTATTATTGAAGCATGTGAATATGTTGAAAGTTTTCTTAAATTTAGTCCTAAAGCTGAAATCATTTTAAATATAGACAATGATCACCTAGACTATTTCAAAACTTTTGAAAACATAAAAAATGCTTTTATAAAATATGTGAAACTATTACCTAACGATGGAATTTTAGTTATTAATGCTGATGATAAAAATTGTTTGGAATTACCTAATTATACTGGTGCAAAAGCTATTACATATGCAATTAATAATGAAAATGCTGATTTTATTGCTAAAAACATAGAATTTGATGATGATGGTTTTGCTTGTTTTGATGTATATTATAAAAATGAGTTTTTTGAACATTTTGAATTATCCGTTCCTGGTCAACACAATGTCTTAAATGCTCTTGCTTGTATTAGTATTTGTACAGAATATGGAATTTCAAAAAATGATATAAAAATTGCTTTATCTAGATTTACTGGTGCACATAGAAGATTTGAATATAAAGGTAAAATAGATGGCAAAGCTAGTGTATATGATGATTATGCTCATCATCCAACTGAAATAATTGCTACAGCTAAGGCTCTTGCTAATAAGAAATATTCAAAATCATGGGTTATATTTCAGCCTCATACATATAGTAGAACTAAAAACTTGCTAGATGATTTTGCTTCTGCTTTAATTAATTTTGATAATATTATAATATTAGATATTTATGCAGCTCGTGAAAAAAATACTTACAATATTTCTTCTAATGATTTAGTAGAAAAAATTAGTTTACTTGGAAAAACAGCTAAATATATTCCAGATTTTGACGAATGTTCTTCTTATGTAAAATCTCATGTAAATAATAATGATATTGTTATAACTTTGGGTGCTGGGACTGTTACTAAAATTGGTCCTATGCTTGTAGATTAAAAATATTTTGAATACACATATAATTTTGTTATAATAACACACAATTATATGTGTATTTTTGATTTTAAATAATGTGTTTCTATTTCTAGTTTTGTTATTCTTTTGTCAAATTGTTTATGCTCTTTTTCATTCTTTTGTAGCATTGTTTTTATTTCTTTGTGGTCTTTATGTAATTTTTGATTTACTACTTCTAGAATTGTTCTTAACTCTTTTGCAATTTCACTTGTATTAGTACTTAATTTTTCATCCATTGCATTTGTTAAATCTTTGCTTTGCTTATCTAGTTTTTTATCAAAATCTTCTGATTGTACTTTTAGTTTTTGGTCCATCATGTCTGTTAATTCTTTACTTTGTTTATCTAGTTTTTGATCCATTATTCCTATTAATTCTTTGCTTTGTTTCTCTAGTTTTTTATCAAACTCTTCTGATTGTGCTTTTAGTTTTTGGTCAAACTCTTTTGATTGCACTTTTAGTTTTTTGTCAAACTCTTCTGATTGTGCTTTTAGTTTTTGGTCCATCATGTCTGTTAATTCTTTGCTTTGTGTATCAAATTTTTTGTCCATCTTTACTTCAAGATGGTCAATCTTGTCTATTATCTTAGTTAATAATTCTTTTTCCATTTTCTCACCTCCTGTTTTTGTATTGTTTAAGCATATTATAATGTTTACTTATTAGTTTATATTGATTATATCCTAAAATTTCTACTTCATTATACTACGGTCAAAAAAAATATGCAATAGATTTTGCATATTTTTCTTTTCTTAATTTTTGTGCTATTTTATTTCTTTAGATTGTTTTAACATTATATCTCCAAAAACTGCATATCCTTCGGTCGGCAAATTAACTAGTACTTGAGTAACAGCTCCAATGAATTTTCCATTTTGTATTACCGGTGAGCCAGACATTCCTTGAATTATTCCACCTGTTTTTTCTAATAATCTTGGATCAGTTACTTTTATTTTCATACTTTTATTATCATAATTATTTTCTTTATAAATTTTCTCTATTTCTATTTCATATTCCTGTGGTTTTTGATTATCTAAACTGCATAATATTTTTGCTTTCCCTGTTTTTATTTCTTCCCTTAAAGCTACTTGCATTTCTTTTGAGGTATCAATATTTATGCTTGATAAATTATCAACTTTTCCATATATACCAAATTTACTATTTTTGATTATTGTTCCTATATTTTGTTGATTTTCTATTGTCCCTTGAACTTTTCCTGGCTCCCCTTCTTTTCCTTTTGTTATATTCAAAATTCTGGTTGTCACAAATTCTCCAGATGCTATGTTTATCAATTCATTTGTGTCTATATCTGTTATTCCGTGGCCCAGTGCCCCAAATGTTTTTGTTGATGGTTCATAAAATGTTACTGTTCCAACACCTGCTGCACTATCACGAACCCATAACCCTATTTTATATTCTTTACTATTTGTTTCCACTGGGATTATGCTACATTCTTTTGTTTCATTTTCGTGTATATATTCAATTTTTAGTTTTTTTCCTTCTGATTTATTTACTGTTGTTATTAAGTCTTTAGTTGATGTTATATTTTTTTCGCCTATTTTGGTTATTGTATCTCCTTCTTTTATTCCACTGTTTTCATATGGTTTATATTTTTTATTGTCTTTTCCTTCTATTTCTGACATTCCTACAACTAGAACTCCATTAGTATATAATTTTACTCCTGCTATGTTTCCTACTGGAATTACTGTGGTTTTTGGTAATATGTTTACTTCTACATCTTTTAGTTTTATGTTATTAAATAAGTTTAGTTCTATATTTGCAGTTTTTACTTTTTTTTCTATCTTATTTTCATTTGTAGATGCTGTTTCTACTGTGTTTTCTTTTAGTGATAATCCTATTAATTTTTTCATTGATATTTTTTCGCCTTCAAATATTGTTATTTGCTTTGGAATTTGTTCTATTACTAATGTATATGCATATAATATGCATAAGAAAAATACTAATAATAGTGTTTTTAAGAATTTTTTCATAATTTTCTCCTTAATTTTTCTATTATTAGTATTTGCATTTTTAATTTTTATATACTTCTACTTTTAATTTTGAAATTCTTTTAGCAAATCTTCTGAATTATTATCTGTTTTGTACATTGAGTATCGCTCTCTTCCTAATGCTGTAAAATAAATTTGAGCAAGATTTCCTTTAGTTCTATTGTCATACATATAATCATATATATTTTTTTCATCATCTGATGTACTTGAATTTACTATACTTGAATAACAACCAAGTTCATCATGTGGAAAAAAGTATGTTGCTACTCCTTCTGATGAAGTTATAGATTTTCTTTCAAAGTCTATATTTAAATATCCTTTTACAATATTTCTATTATCAATCAAATCACTATCTGTTGCTTTATGATATTTGCCATCACTTGTTGTTATATAAATAGAATCTTCACTTACAACTTCCTCATTTTTAGTATTAGTTATTATTGAATATCCATTATATACTTTTCCCCCAATATTTAGTCCTTGTAGAAAACTTATTATTGAAACATTATTTAATATTTTTTCCCATTCTTCTTCTTTTAATTTTGGCATTTGAAAATTAGTACTTGTTTGTGTAGAATAACCATTGTAATTTGCTATTGCTATTGATAAGTTTTTCTCAATTGAGTATTTTATTACTTGCAATCTGTGTTGATTGAAATTTGAATTTGGTTCCTCTATTGCCACATCATTATCATTATATTTAAAAATTTCATAGTCTCCGCCATTCCTCATTTATATACAGTTTATTACCATTTTCATCAACAGCATCACTTGTTTTCAAAGATATTAATCCATTGCTTCTCAACCAATTTTCAAATTCTTTTGCTTCTGAATAATATTTTACTGCTGAATTATTTGTGTCTTTAAAATTTCCTTGTTTATATCTTTCATTATTTAAAATAGAATACCATTCTCCATTTGAATTATAATATTTTACTCCATTTACTTTTACATATTTCTTTCCACTTGTTTGCACAATTGAAGAGTTAGTTATGGGATTTCCATTTTCATTATAATCTACTGATACCTCAGTTAAATTAGCTTCAGGATTAATATTTATTCCTCTATAAGTAGCTGTATCTGTTCCATTTCCGCTACAATCATATATCAAATATCCAGATTTTTTTACACTTTCTCCATTTATCGTTCCATATACTGTTATATAATTATCTAAAGTATATGTTATCATAACATCAATATTTCCTTTTTTATATCTACAACTGTAATATACATATGGCTTTATTCCAGAAAGTATTTGGCCATTTTTATATGTTGAATCATCCTTATATTCCTCATTCTGCAATGTATTCGTGTATTTTGAATAGATATAATATCCATCATACATTGTGTATACAAGTGCTGGCACATATTCTTTTAATATATCTCTATTGTATCCAGCCATATTGAAGTTACTAGCTATGGAATTGTAAAATGTATTTACAGATGCTTCAATGTCACGCAATTTAGAATTTGCCAAATCTGATGTACTACTATTTACTGTGTTTAATTGAAATGCTTTTAATGCATCATATGTTGCATTATTTAATTTTGTATCATATGATGTTTGTAAGCTTATTGTTTTTACTTGATTTCCGAACATATGATGATAATATAAGTGTTATTGGCAATATTATAATTATAAATAATACTGCTAGATTTTGTATTTTCATAATCATCTTTCCTTTGTATTTTTTAATAGCTTGTAACATAAAATTACAAGCTATTAGTTCTATTTGCTTTTATTAAATTTACTATTTTCCTGTTCCATTTGCAGTTACAATTCCAGCATGTTCTGCTGCAACTGTATATGTGTCATTTCCAGTTACAGTATAGAAAAAGTTCTTTAGTTGTTGTGATAATGTTGTGTTTGTATTTTTTACACTTGTTGAAAATATGTCGCCCTCTTTTAACGCAAGTACTTTTGTTGTTCCGTTTGAACTCTCTAATTGATCAAGAATTTGTGATGTATATGTAGAATAATATACATTCTCTCCTATCTTTGTTGATGTTGCTTGTGTTGTTTTCTTTCCTGGATTTTCATCTAATGTTTTTATTTCCATTTCAACATCATATGTATTTCCAGTTGAATTTATGTTTTCAACAAATTTACTATACTTGTCCATTGTTAATTTTCCTGTTGTTCTTACATCGTCCACAAACTCCGTTGTTGCTGTATCAACTGTTAGTTGAGAAACATCATCTGTTCTATCTGACATTGTCATTAGTGGAAATACAAACATTAGAACTGCTGCTAATGCTATTGCTACTACTGTTATTAATGTATCACCCATTTTTTATCCTCCTTAAAATTATATGTGCACCATAATCTTTTAGTCTTTATATGTTATTACTCTTTTTTCTACTTTATTTGATTGTGGTGTATTTGTTTTTCCATCTGTTTCATCTTGATAATAGATTCCAAGATATTCATTAAATGTCTTCGTATTTATTCTATCATAAATTCCTTCATCTTTCAAGGTTATTCCATAATTTGAATATTTTTGCTTTATTGTTATCCAATCCCAATTTTCTCTTTTTGTATCTTTACGGTCGGGTCCTTTAGCTCCATATAATATTGCAAGGATGAATTCTTCTTTATCTTTATCACTGCCTATTGTTTCTTTTTCCAAGTCAATATAGTTTATTTCTATTGTTCCTCCTTGTCCGTCACTTTTCTGATATATTCCTTTTCCAGCATTTATTTCATTTGTTTCAAAAATAATTTTATAGTTTTCTTTATATGCTTTGTATATTGATGGAATAATTGATTCTATCCCAACTTTTCTTTGTGTGCTTCCTGCTTGGTCTACATATGAATAATCATATTCTCTATCTTTATATTGAATTATCGTTTGAGCAGTTTGCCTTACTTCTCCAAATGCATTTATAGAAATAGAAAGAGCAAGAACAAATATTAATACTGCTGCTGCCATATGTAAGGCATCTGTTGCATTTTCCATATTCTCTCACCCTTTCTTATACATTATTGATTTTTAGTAATTGTTATTGAACTAATTAATCCACCCTTTGTCATTCCAGTGTTGTCATTTGTAACTTCAACCTTATAAGTACTTCCAGTTTCTATTGTTGCTTTATAATCTCCTGTTGTTTTACCTCCTGTAATAGTAATTTTGTTATTTCCACCTATTAATGTAACTTGTTTAGAAGTGTCATCTGTAGACATATTATTTGTATTAACTGCATTTATTAAAGATTTAACATTTGCTCCTCTTACATTACTACCTAAATATTGTTCAAATTTTTGGTTAAATGTTGTTACTTCTACCTCTGTCATAGAATTGTTGTTTACTACCCCTGATGCTTGGTTATAAATCATTATTCCTAATGATATAATTAAAATTGCAAGTAATATTGCTCCTGCAATAATTAATGCTTTTGATGCATTCTCCATACTCTTTCACCCTTTCTATTTTTTTCTACTATGGATTAGTATTAGTAGTATTAGTAGTTTCTTCTATTTTTATTTTTGATATCAACCCACCTTTTGTACGATCAGTAACTGTAACTGTATAAGTTGTTCCAGTTTTCATGTTTTTTTGGTAAGTTTTTGTATTTGGAATTAAAGTGGCTTTTCCTTCTAATGTAACTTGTTTTGATGCGTCATCTGTAGACATATTATTTGTATTAACTGCATTTATTAACGAATTAACATTTGCTCCTCTTACTTTTTCCCCTAAATATTGTTCAAATTTTTGGTTAAATGTTGTTACTTCTACCTCTGTCATAGAATTGTTGTTTACTACCCCTGATGCTTGGTTATAAATCATTATTCCTAATGATATAATTAAAATTGCAAGTAATATTGCTCCTGCAATAATTAATGCTTTTGATGCATTTTCCATAATAACTTCCTCCTTAGTTTTTTTATATTATATAATCTACTAATTTCTTAGTAATTTTAAAAACTTCTTCATTAGCAAATACATTATTGTGTTATTTGCTCAAATAACATATATTTTACTTTATTAGTTGTTTGATGATAATCTATTTTTGTACATTTAAATTTTATTTCGTTATAATATTGTACAAACTTGTCCATACCTCCACTATCTAAAGTTTCCATTGTATATGTTTTATCTATATCTAACATCTTTATATCTATTTTTATTGAATTTTGATTATTATCTATATAATTGCCTTTTTTATCTTTTTCAACTTGATTTTTTGAATTATTATCAATCGCTTTATTAATGATACTTGTTAATTCAGCACCATATATTTCTTTTTTATAATATGATTCAAATTGATTATTCTCTTTTTTCGCTGTATTGTACCCTGCTTTATAATTCAAATACATATACGAAATCCCAACAACTATAACTACAATTATTAAGAAAAACAGTGCTATTTTTTTCATTAATTTTCCTTTCAAATTATAACATTTTACATTTTGCTTTGCAATATTTTTATCATTATTTTGCAGAAAATGTGACTTTATATACTAAACCTGTTGTTTTACTAATATCTACAGCACAATCATATTTAGCTAGTTCATGCGAGCTTTCTGAAATAATACTAGTATCAGCTTGTATTATATTATTATATTCATGTGCTCTGTCAGAGCTTTTTGTTTCAGTGCCTTTTGCTATGTCTTTTAATGTACCTGTGCTTTGTTTTAAATATACTGAAATATATGAATTTTTTCCATTTGCTCTTTGTTCGTCATACTCATATTTAATATTATTTTCTGTTGCAAGATTTGCAACTGTTATGACATCATATATAGTAATATTATCTTTTCCAACATAAGATGTAAATTGAGTATTAAATTCATTTATTTTATTAGCATCACTTTGTTCATGTATTTCTGCTGATGCTGAGCCAAATGATACAAATAAATATACTGCAAGTGATAATATTGCTACTCCTATTAGTATCCCCGCAGCCATTATTAATGCTTTTGATGCATTTTCCATATTATTTACTCCTAAATTTTATTCTTGTTTTCCATTACTTATAAAATTCATTTCTGTTATTCTTCCCGTATTTTTATCATATGTAACACCTGAATTTCCATTATCTTGTTTGCAGTCAAAATATAATCTTTTAAATTGAACATATTCATAATATTTATATATCTCATTTTTTTTACTTGCTAACTCTGTGAACCTAGTTACATTTAGGCTTTTAGGTGATAACTTATTATAAGTATTAACTGCCTCTTTTTTTTCTTGATCTGTTGAGTTATTGTCAATAAAAATTTTTGACATAGCTATTACAATTTGGTTTAGGTTTTCTTTTCCATATTTTCTTTCTATATTAGTAATTTCCTGATTAAATTTACTTTCAAATGTATTAGCTGTTCCGTCTATAGTATATGATTTATCTTTTATTAATTTATGGTCATTATCTGGTGTATTTAAATATTTATTATAATCGTCATCTGATATAACAAAGTTAATTACAATTGGGGTATATCCAATTTCTTGCCCTCTATCATTATTTTCTGTTCCCTTATATGAATTAGTTCTATTATAATTAATAGCTCTATTCACAAGTGAAAGCAAGTCATTTCCTCTTACATCTGTTCTATTATAAGTTTCAAATTGGTTATTGAATTCAATAACTTGAGCCTCTCTAGTAGACTGTGTATGGACTTCTTGATAACTTGAAAGATTACTAAACATTAGGAGCAATGCACCTAGTATCATCAATGCTATTAACATACTTCCAGCCATAATTAAGGCTTTTGATGCATTTTCCATTTAATGCATTCCTCCTTTTATAACTATTTTCCTGTTGTTGCAGAACTTGCTGTCATTGATTGGAAAGATGAAGACATACTTGTCAATCCAATAAATACTAATGGAACAATCAAATATCCAACAAACATACATACCATTGGAGCAAAACCGATAGCTTTACCAATCATACCTTTTTTCTTAATAAGTCTTTCATTTGATTCTTTTCTCTTTTCTTGGTAATAATCCCTTTCAGAGTCAAGTTCATCAAATGCATCTTTAAGAGGTATTTTTTCAACTGCTGCTTGTAAGCTTTCTATTATTCTAATTAAAGGTACATAAGTAATTTCATCTTTCATTTCTTCTAAAGCTTCCCATGCACCGGCCTCGTAGTTGTTAACACATTTTGATATTGGGGCTCTAAAAATATTTGAATATCTTTCTAACCACTCTAGAATAATTTCTACATTTACCCTTTCTATTCTCATAAGCATTAAGATAATTGTTTGGAATTGCATTACTTCATCTTCCATTTCCAATTGTCTCATTTTTACTTGGAAAATTAAAATCCATATTGGAGACATATATCCAATTACAGTAAATACGCATGCTAGTAAAAGTTCAAACCATTGCAAGTATTCGCTATTTACTATTTGAAGTTTTTTGTAAACTCTTTCTGCTGCTGTATCTTTTTCACTATCTTCTGCTTCTGCATAATATTCCAGTTTATCAATTTCTTTTCTAATTTGATCTTGGGTTGTTTTTGTTTTTCCTCTAAATTTATCAAGAATTTTATTATCTTGTTTTGTTAATTCCATAGCCTTTTTTTCATCTTTTTCAGATAGTCCACCTATTATGTCATAATCTGTTGTAGGCTCTGTATATACATAATTTATAGCTATTTTATGTAGTTGCGTGAATATCATTATTGATGCTACAAATGTTACTATTGCAATACAAATTCTGTTTATGTATAACCAATGCATTTTTAGCTTTGATGCTGAGTCTTTTAATAATTCAGCAACTTTTCTGTATTCTTTTGTACCTCGTTTTGGTATAAATAAATCTACTATCTTTTTTATTGGCTTTTTCTTATATAATTTTTCTTGCCATGGATTTTCTGTATTTTTTGTGTCTATTGATGTTGAACCATTGTCTTTTAATTTTCTTACTAATATGTATGATATAAAAGTTATTATCAAAATCAATATTTGTACTATCATTCCTGATTTTCCATTATACCAACTTGCTGTAAATGAGAAGTTTGATACTGCCCAATTTTTTAATGGTTCTAATAATAGTACTGGTGCAATTGAAATTACTGATAAACTTTGGAACACATAGTTTAATTTGTCCCTTTTTAAAATTTCTAATTGCATTTCTTGTGTTATATTATTAACATTTTTTAAATATAATGATGCACCATCTACTTTTCTATCACCAAATTCTTTTGTTAAGTAAGATACTCCTGCAAATTCTTTTAAGAAGCTGTTTGGTGCTATATCATAATATTTTTCTAATTCCATTTCTGGATCATCAGAAATTAAAATCTCATAGATTTTTTCTCCTTGTCTAGAAATGTTTTTTTCATCATCTTGTGAAACTTGGTAAATTGCTTCTTCTACCATGTTGAATTCATGATATGCATGTCTGATTTCAGAGAAAAAGTCTATTTGCTCTTTTAATATATTATTATCAATTTTGTCAACTGAACCATCTATAAATGTGTCTATCATAAATAGTTCAAATAATAATAATATTGTCATTAATAAGTAATTGCTTGATGTTATCATTATTGTTATTATCATTATTGGTACTAATATTGCAAGTGTTTTTGTTAGGATTTTTGCAGTACCTTTTCTTGTATTGTATTCGTCATCTATATTTATAATTTCTAGTCTTCTTCTTATTTTTAGTGCATATCTTTTTATAAATGGTATCTTTGTGTATGTAATATATAGTTTTTGAAATAATATTTCGGTTGAAAATGTATTTACTTTTGTTCCTTGTTGTAATCTTTGGATTTGCTTATACTCAGATTTTTGCATTTTCTTAGATAATATTACATATATAATTATTATTAATACAAAAGCTGCTGCTGATCCACCCATTATATAATAAATCATTTGGTTACTCACTTTAGTATTAGCACCTCCTTTTCTATTCTTCTACTTTTTTAGGCTTTCTTCCTCTTCTTTTTGGTTTTTCTACTACTGGCTCTGCTGATGCTTGTACTGTTTTATTTCTTAAGGCATCTCCCCAATGTTTTTCTACGAATTTGTCAAATGCTTCTGCATCTGCTTCGTCCATGTTGTTTCTCATTTCTTTTAAGTTTTGTTCTGTTATTGGGTTTGTTATTACATATTCTCCATCAATGTATTCCATTATGTTTCTATATGTATATAATTTTTTGTCTGTTGATTTTTCAAAAAATCTTGTTGCATTATCAAAAAATTTATCAAATTTTCCTTCTAATGTTTTTTCATTTCTGTGATCAAATGTATATTCACTTTTGCTTTCTAGTGGTATACATTCTGTTATTCTTTCTATATATCTTTTTCCTCTAAAGTCTTTAACTTGGTGAATGTCAAAATTTAGTACTTGTACAACTTGTTCTTCTGCTGTTTTTTCGTCTGTGAATACTCCAGTTCTTAACATTGAGTTTCTAAGTGCTGTTACTAAGTTTGGAAATGTCTTAGCATGGTGAGTGAATAATGTAAACTTAGATGCAACTTGGGCTGCTTGTATCATCCAAGATGCTACGGGGTCTGTTGCAACCTCTCCGGATTATGTTTACAGAACCATCTGTTTTCTTTTGAACATCTAGTCCTTCTTGTCCTGAAATTGTATCTGTTTCTCTAAATGTTAAGATGTTTCTTGTTGGATATATTTTTCTTAAGTGAAGCTCGAATGCAGTTTCTTGAACCCTTATATTCATTGTTTCATATATGTTTTCAATCATACCCATAAGCAATGTTGTTTTACCAGAACCTTGCTCACCAGTAATTGATGTGATTCTTGCTCCTTTTACCAAGTATTTTAATAATTCAATTGCATCTTCTTTTCCATCATCTCTTACTAATTGCTCTAATGTTGCTCTCTTAACATCGAATTTTCTTACGAAAAATGCCCATGTTTCAGAGAAACTTGGTCTTACAACAACTACACGAGAACCATCTTTCATTTCATTTATTTTATAACCGTTTGTGTCAGATAATTGTCCTGGGTTATTGTATTTATATATATTTTGACATACTCTTTTTAATTCTGCTTCTGTTCCAAATGATAAGAAAGCTAAACGGATTGATTTACCTTGGAAGAATATCCATATACTGTCACATGCTCTTGGAACCTTGTGTTCAGCTATTTGGTCTAAATAGTCTCCATCTGTTTGTGCAACTTGGCTTAAGAAACTTTCTGGTAAACCAGACACACCACCAGATACACCATCTATGTTCATATCTCTTACTTCATCAATACTGCTATATCCCTTATAATGTTGATAAATTCTTTGTGATACTATACTTAATTTGTCTGAAAATGTTAATATTATATTTTCTTTTTCATATATGTCCTCAATTTCATTTGATGTTATAACATAAGAAGGTTTTGTTTCTCCTTCTACATATTTTAATTCTGCTAAATTATATTTTTTTATCATTTCTGTTAATGCTTCATAGCCAAATTCTTTTTTATATGCATATATTAATATATCGAATTTGTCTTGTGCTGATAATAATGAAGGTATATCAAAAGGTATTGCTTTTGATATGTTTGATTCTGTTACACCATATTCTTTTTGTAATAGGTCAAATATTAGTTCTTTTACATATCTTTTGTCATTAACATCCCCATATGTACAACCTTTTAATGCTTTTTTTAATTCGTATTTTTTGTTTTTTCTTCTTTTTAATTCTTCTTCTGAAAGACCTATATCATATAAGTTTATTTTTGTTATTTCATCTAGCCTTTTCTTTACGAATTCTCTCATTACATCTAAAGTATATGTTTTATCATCAATATTTACTGTAACTTCTACTTGTGCGTTTTTCTTTTTTTGTAAACTATAATATATTGCATATCCTGCAACTAGCATAATAACTATTATTAGCACTATATTAGTTATTGTCATTTAAGGTCCTCCTTTTTATATTTTCATAGCTAAATCTTGTAGTCTGTATATTATATTTTCTGCAGTTCTTTTTACTTCTGATAGAAAGAATCCATTTCTGTCTTCTTCATCTATCTTTCTTATTCTCAAAAATAAATCTGGTACTTTTGCTTCTTCTGCTGATTCGAAAAATAATGTATTATATGGTATTGTTGATACTTTATTTTTTTCTCCCATATATCTTGTAATATTTTTTACTGTATATTTTGAATATTTATCATGTCTACCAATTAATAAAAGTGTCTTTTTTGAATTTAGTATTGGCTTTTCTTTTCTTAGTTCCATAAATCTATTTATGCTTGAAAGTCTTTGGCTTATATTAGCAACTATTAGGTTAGAATTTTCCATAATTTGATTTTTTAGGTTTTCTCCTAATTCATTATCTAAATCAACAAATACTAAGTCATAATAGTTGTTTGCTAAATTTATTATATCGGGATATATTTGTTTTATGTTATCATAATCTGTTTTTTCTCCAGAAAAACTTTGAAGTATTTCTAATCTGTCTTTAAATACTATTTTTGTATAATTTGTTATGTCTTCTGCAGTTAATCTATTGCTATTCATTACTTTGGCAAGGCCTGTAATTCCTTCTTCTAATGCAATATCTGTATTTGGTCCAAAAAGTCCTAAGTTTTTTCTTATCTTTTTTTCTTCCCAAAAACAATTTTTCAATGTTTTATCTTTATATCCTGTAGATAAAACTAATATCTTATAGTTATGTTCTATTGCCATATATGTAGCAATAGCTGCTATTGATAAGGTTTTTCCTGTTTCTTCTTTTCCATTGCTCCAAAATGTTACAATTGACATTTTATACTCCTCTTTCTATTGTTTTAATAGTTTTTCTAACTACTGAACTGTTTGAATCGCCTAGTATTTCTTCTGCCATATAAGCTAAACTATCTTTGTATTGAACGCTAAGTCTTTTTAGTTTGATTTTGGCAACTCTTTGATTTTCATAAATAACACTTAAATCTCCATTTTCTATTGGGAAATATATTCTGTATTCATTCCACACTATTTTATAACCTAATGATAGAAAATTTAAATAGTCATCATCTTCTTTTATTGCATCCTTAGAAAATAAGACTTTTGTTAGGCTTGTTACATTTTGTAAGTCGTTTAATATTTCTAATCCTTTTTTTAAAGAATATAAATCAAATGATGTAACAAAATAGTTTTTTTGAGCTTCTTGTAAATTAAATTTTTCAAATCCATTGATATTGTCAGTATCAACAAACATAAAATCATATTCTGTTTCTAAACTTTGATCTTCTGAAAGTCCTAAATATCTTTTTATATCTTCTTCGTTTTTCATTCCTACTGCAATATCAATTTTTTCAAATTCTGTAATGTATGTAATTGTAGGGTTTATAACTGGCACTACATATCTAGCTTTTTGAGTTGTTGTTGCATCTACAATTAACACTTTTTTTCTTAACACTGTTAATATTTTAGCTATATATATAATTAAATCTGTTTTATCATAGGCTCCTATAAACCCTATTTTTTTCATTCTAGTGTATCTCCTTTTTTTATTCTTGTGTTTTTCCTGATAAAGAATCTAAGTATTGTTTTCTTGAATTTTTAGAATTTGTAATACTTTCTTCCATATTTGATTCTAAGTTTGATTGTGCTTGTTCTCCTTGGCTATTTATTGAATTTTGAATGTAATTATTTCTAAGATTTGCACTATTTTGATTATTGTATCTATTTGCCACTTCATTTTTTGCTCTATCTAGCATGTTTGGATCACTTCTTAATAATGCTGATGTGCTTTCATTTACTGGGTATGTAGGTGTTGCAGCTTTTTGCATTCCTGCTTCTGTATATTTTGTTGCATATATTTTTGCACCTTTTACTTGTGCCACATCTACTATTGCACAGCTCATATGTAAAATTTCGTCTTCTGTTAAGCTCATCCAAATTGTATCATCAGAATCTGCTCCATTTACATTTGGAATTTCAACTTCTTTTTTTGATACTACTATAAAGTCTTGTCCATTTGGGAATTGTACTCTGACATCTACATAATCTCCAGTAGCTAAATCCATTGGTAATACTATCATATTGTATTCTTGTTTTCTTACATCATCTTGTACTTGGTTATCACCTTTACTTAATAATTCAGTTGTTATTAATGTGTTTTTCTTCATTGTTACTTTAGCTATTAGTGGAACATTATTCAATTCTAAGTATTCTTTTTCTCCGTTTTTTTCTATGTAGTAATTCTCTGTTTCATCTTCTTTTTTTACTTCATATTCTGTTCCGTTTTTCTTTATGTATAGTGTTCCGTTTCCACTTTTGTCATATTTAGTGTAAATATCATTTCCTTCTTTGTCTTGTAATGCATAATTTTGTATTAGTTCTAAATCACTTGTTGCATTACTTGGAACTAAATTTTTGTTTACTACTTGTAATGTTAGCATATCTGTTGTTATTACTTGTCCTGAGCTTACATCTCTGTTTAGGACATATGCATTAACACTTGCCTTTAATTCTTCTTGTTCCTTTTTATTTTTATTCATTAATTGCATAAATAGAAATCCTATTACTACTCCCGTAATTAATAGCATTACTACCATACCTAATAAAAATGAATTTCTTGCTTTTCTTTGCATTGGATTTGTTGCCATTACAAATTCCTCCCTTTTTTACTATTTATATATATTTTTTTACAAAATAATCATTTATTACATTTTAACTCAAACCGTATTCAAAATCAATGATATTGAATAGTGTAATTAAAAGTTAATGTTTTTGTAATATTTTTGTAATATTTTTGCTACTCCGCTCTTCATTGTTTCCTTCTGCAATGTCATTTGCAATTTCTGTAACAACTGGTGTACTGCCTTTCATAGCAATTCCCATTCCTGCATTTTCTATCATTTTTTTATCATTTATATTGTCTCCTATTGCCATTATTTCTTCTTGTTTTAAATTTAGTTTTTCCATTAAAAATTCTATTGCATTCCATTTGTCTACATTTGCTAAAGAAATTTCTGTGTAATAATACTCTATTGGCACTTCTTCGGTCCCTTGAGTAATCATTTTTCTTGACATATGTGAAACTTCTAACACTTCTATATTATTGATTTTTTTTACTTTTCTTAGTATTGAATTAAATACTGTTTTGTTGTCATCACATATTGTTATTTTTAAAAATTTGCTTTCTTGAAGATTTTTTACATATTCATACATATTTTCTACGATGTTAATATTCGTTTTTTTGTTTTCTTCTTTTTTTAGGTTTTCTTTGTGATAATATAAAACATTGTATTTTAAGGCTGTTGCAAGTATTGTTTTGTCTGTATATACATTATAACTAATACTATTTTCTTCACATATTTTTATTATTTCTAAAACTTTTTCTTTTGACATATATTTTTCATATATAACTTCTTCTTTTTGTATATCATATACAAGTGCTCCGTTTCCAGCTATAAAGTATTTTGTGCTTCCTATTTCTTTTGCTATTTGTTTTATAGAGTCTATTGGTCTTCCAGATGCTATTATTACATCTGTTCCACTTTCTATTATTTTTTTTATTGTTTTACTTGTATTTTCAGTTACTTCTCCATAACTGTTTAGCATTGTTCCATCTAAGTCTATTGCTACTAATTTATACATTTTTTCAGCTCCTGTTTTTCTAAAACTTGATTTTTCGTTTTTATTATAAACATTTTTTAAGATTTTTGCAATTGTTTTATTTAAGAAAATTTTTCCTGTTTATTTTTTTCTTTTTTGCTAATCCTAGTATTAGAAAAACAAAAAAGTTTTTTCTTAATAGTATTTTTGCAGGAGGTGAAAAAAACAATGGCAAACACAAGTAACAAAAAATTAGTACCAGAAGCTATGTCAGCTTTAGATAAATTCAAATATGAAGTAGCTTCAGAAGTTGGTGTTAACTTAAAAGACGGATACAATGGTGACATTTCAGCTAAAGACGCAGGAAAAATAGGTGGACAAATGGTTAAAAAAATGATAGAACAAGCTGAAAGAAATATGAAATAGTTTTAGTTAAACCTTAATACGAATAAGGCAGAAAATTAAGTTTTGTGTTTATATATTTTATTTATAAAATACATAAAGGCAGGATTTGATTTCCTGCCTTTCTTTTTTATTTAAGCTTCTGGTTCTACTAGACCGAAGTTTTTTCCATCTTTTAATTTATGTACAACATTTACTTTTCCTGTTTCTACATTGATAAATGCTAAAAAGTTGTGTGTTGGTTTTTCTTGTAATTTTAGTACTGCATCTTCTGGTAACATTGGTTTAATTTCATAATATGATGTTTTTATTATTTCGTCCTTTATTTCTGCTTCTTTTGTTTCTGCTACTTCCATTGATTTTAAAGATGCTTCTTTCATCATTTTTTCTTTTTTTGTTTTTGCTTTTCTAATTTGTCCTTCTAAGATATCTATGTCTTTATCTATTGATGCATACATATCTTTGTCTTCTGTTACAGCTCTGTATTTTTCTCCATTTGCTATTACATAAATTTCTGCTATTTGTTCATTTTTTTCTGTTTTTAATGTTACTTCTGCTTCTGCTTCTTCAAAATATTTATCGATTCTGTCTAATTTTTTTTCTACATAATCGTTTATAGCTTCTGTTATCTTTAGTTCCTTCCCTGTTATTTTTATTTTCATAAAAATCGCTCCCTTCTCTTTTTTGTTTAATGCTTTTATGATATATTTTTATTATATATGTTATTTTTATTTTTTTCAAGAGTTTTTATTTTTTTAGTCTATTTTGTATTCTTTTTCTAATTTTTCATTAAAATATAGTTTTGTTATTAATTTAAATTCTTCTAATGACTCGTCTTTTATAGAAAATGAATATAGTTTTTTTGCAGGTGCTGTAACAGTGTATTTTATTGCATTTATTGTGCTCTGGTTCATGACTATTGTTGAAGTATCTTGTTTGCTACATGCCAAACATTTAAACCCATTATCTTTCAGACTAAATCCATATATGTTTTCCTTTTCTCCACAATTAACACATTTTGATATGTCTGGTGTAAATCCTAATATGCAAAGTAAACGCAACTTAAATACACTTAATACAAAATCCAAATCTTTTGATGTTTCTGATATTGTATAAAGTGTATTTAATAATAATTGCAAAATTTTATAACAATTTTGATTTTCATGTGTTACATCTTGTACAATTTTATTTATATGTACAGCATATTTTAACTTGTCTAAGTCTATTCTTAGATTGTAAAAAACTTCTATTGTTTCTGCTGAATTTATATGATATGTATTTGTTCCTTTATACATTAAATATTCCCCAAAGCAAAACATCTGCGTGCTTGCTAAAAGAGCACTTTTAGGTCTTCTTGCTCCTTTAGCTACACACGAGATTTTGCCGAGCGCCTGGTGTTAACATTGTTAACATTTTATCAAAATCGCCCATATTGTGTTCTGATAATATAACTCCATTCATTTTTACGCTTGCCATGTTTATTTTTCCACCTTTTGCTATCTATTAAAATCTTCTAAATTCATATTTGTATTTTCTTGAACTTCTTGTATGTCTATTTGATTATTTAGTTGCTTTTCTAAATTTTCTATTTGTTTTAACTCTAAAAATGCATTTATATCTCCTGTATTTTTGAAGGCATCCCATGCTATTTTTCTTATCATAAGCTCACTTCCTTTTTGTATATTAAAGTTTTTAACTCTAATTTTATCTTTCGCTTTTTTTATTTTTTTATACTAAAATATTTATTTTAATTTAAATTTGTCAACAATACTATTGTTATCTTGCCAATCCTCTTTCACTTTTACCCATGTTTTTAAATTTACTTTTACTCCAAAGTTTTGTTCCATGTCTATTCTAGCGCTTCTGCCAATTCTTTTTAACATATCTCCATTTTTTCCAATTATAATTCCTTTATGGGAATTTCTTAAGCAATATATTGTTGCTTCTATATCGTATAAGTCTTCACCTTTTTTGTTTTTTCTTTGTTTCAATTTTTCAACTTCTACATATATTCCATGTGGTACTTCATCTTGTAATAATTTTAATGCTTTTTCTCTTATTGTTTCTTCTGCTAATTGGCGTACTGTTTGATCTGTATATTCTTCTATATCATAATATGTAGGGCCTGGTTTTAGGTTCTTTTCGATTTCATCTAATATTATATTTCTATATTTGCTGTTTGTTGCAGATATTGGTATTACAGCTTCAAAATTATATTCTTTACTGTATGTTTCTATTAAATTTAATAAATTTTCTCTTTTAACTAAATCTATTTTATTTATTATTAATATTGTTTTTCTTTTTGATTCTTTTATTTTGTCTAATATTATTCTATCACCTTTTCCAATGTCTTTGCTTGTTGCTTCAATTAGAAATAATACTACATCTGCATCTGCTATACTTGCATATGATGTTTCTATCATTGTTTCATTTAATTTTGTTCTTGGTTTGTGAATTCCTGGTGTGTCTGTAAATATTATTTGTGAATTTTCTCTATTTACAATTCCTTTTATTGCAGTTCTTGTTGTTTGAACTTTATTTGCAATTGCAGCAACTTTTTCTCCTACTAATAAATTTAGTAATGTTGATTTTCCTACATTCGTTCTTCCTATTAATGTTACAAAACCTGATTTAAATTCTTCCATTTTATTTTTGCCTTTCTGTTTTATATTTTTATTATACACTATTATTTTGCTAAATTTGTAGAAATTAATTAATTTTCTATATTTTTTTATTTGCGAAAAAAAATGCAGATATCAAATCCGCATTTTTCTTTTGTTTTATGCATACGCATGACGCTTTTTGAATGATAGCAAGTTTGTAATTTCGTTTTCTGTATTTTTTGCTTTTTGTGTCTTTCTTGCTCTTTCTTGTTCAAATTCTCTTTTTTGTTTTTCTGCCATTGATTGACAAATTGCTTTTTGATATGTAAAGTGTGTGTCTTGAGCAATTTTGCTCCATGTATATTCATTTCTAACTTTATTTTTTGCTCTTCTTGTTATTTCTGCACATAGTTTGTGATCATATAATAATTCTAGTATTGAATCTGCTATTGAGTTTGGATTTCCACAATATGTTTTCATTCCATTTACTTCGTGGTCTACAATTTCATTTAGCCCACCTATGTCTGAAACTACAACTGGATTTCCTGATAGCATTGCTTCTAATGCTACTATTCCAAATGGTTCATATGTGCTTGGAAATACTGCTATGTCTGCAGCTTTGTACATTTTTTGTACTTCTTTTCCTCTCATATAACCTGCAAAACATACTTTATTTTCTATTCCCATTGCTTTTACTTGATTTCTTAGTTCTTCTTCCATTCCGCCTTTTCCACATATTACAAGTTTAGAGTCATGGTACCCTTCTAGTATTTTTGGCATTGCAGATATTAAATGTTGTATTCCTTTTTCATATACTAGTCTTCCCATAAATAATATTATTTTTTCGTTATCCATTGCGTATTTTCTTCTGAAATTGTAATCTCTTTCTATGCCATTAAATAGGTTTAGGTTTACTCCATTTGGTATTACATTGATTTTTTCATATGGTAATCCAAATAGTCTTTGTAATTCGCCTTTCATGTAATTGCTGTTTACAATTACTTCAGATGATTCATATGTTAACATCCATTCTGTATCATTTATGTATCTTTGTTGTTCATCATGTATTCCACTGTTTCTTCCAGCTTCTGTTGCATGTATTGTTGATACTATTGGTATATTGTAAGAGTTTTTTAATGTTTTTGCTGCATATGCTACTAGCCAATCATGTGCATGTATTACATCAAATTGCCCTTGTTCTTTCATTATTTCACTTGCTTTTGCTACTAAATTAAAGTTTAATTGCATTATCCAATCTATAAAATTGTTTGGATTTATCATGTAGTTGTCTACTCTATATACTTTTACTCCTTTGTCGTCTTCAAAATATGGTGCGTCTCCTTCTTTGTAAGTTACTACTGTTACATCATGACCATCTTTTATTAATGTTCTTGATATATCATATACTACTCTTGCAATTCCTCCTACTACTCTTGGTGGATATTCCCATGTTAACATTAGTATTTTCATCTACTATACTCCCTTTCTTTTCTCCATTTTCTTTCGTTTTTTGGCATTTTTTTATATTGTATACAATTTTTTTACAATTGTAAATGGTTTTTGCAAATTATTTTTAAAATAAAAATCGAATTACCAGTTATTTTTAGTAATTCAATTTTTATTTTATAACTATTCTTTGTCAGAAGAATCTGTACTTGTTTCATTGCTTTGGCTACTTGTATCTGTATTTGTTGCATTTTCAGTTACTTGATTTGCTTGGCTAGCCTCATTTGTTTTATTTTCGCTACTTGAATTGTTTGTTTTAGTTTCTGTTGTGCCTTCACTATCTCCTTTTTGCTCAATTATACCTATTTTCTTTAAATATTCAGTAGCATCCATTTTTGAGTTATTTGCAGCGATATAATAATATTTTTTTCCTCCACTTATTGTCATATATATATCATCAGCCACTGGTGCAGCAAATAATTCTTCACCTGATGAATTTACTAAAGTATATTTACTATCTTCACAAGCAACTAAAACATTATAATCTGGTATTACTAATAGATTTATTGCATCTTTATTGTTTGATGCTATATATCCAAGGCTGTCATATTTAAAATCAACTAATTGCTTTCCACTTTTATCATATAGTCCCCATTTTTCATCTTTTCTAACTGGTATTAAATTTCCTGCTAATATATATTTATTTTTTATTCCATTTTCTTCAAATTTTCCTGCGTCAACGCCTATTTCATCATTTTCTATATAAATTCTAATATTTCCTTTAAAGTCCATAACTCCATATTTGTTGTCTTTTTGAACTAAATATAAGCCAGCATCTGCATCCATTAATTCTATCTTGTCATATATAATTTGTACTTTTGTTTCTTTTTTACTTGAAATTATTCCATATTTTTCATTATTTTTTACTAGGAAATCGTCCACTTCTTCTAGATATGTAATATCATCATATTTTGGTTCTAGTACTACTGTTCCATCAGTTTTTAATACACCTTTTTTTCCTGCTTCATCTTTTTGAACTACCATCATGTCATGTAATATTGCTTTTTGGTTTACAAAACTATCACTTATTTTTGCATATCCATAATCTAATGCTTTTGGAGAGTACTGTTCTATTAAATATGGTAATGTGTATATGTATATTCTATTTTTTTCTTGTTCATATTGGAATATAACATTAAATGATTTTTCTATAGTTTCAGATGTAGCATATAGTTTTCCATTAATTGCTTTTACTGGTTTTTTAGAATATCTATATTCATAATTTTCGCTTTGATCTGCTAAATCTAGTTTATAGATTTTATTAGAACCTAGTGTAAAGTTTGCTACTTCGTTTTCATTTTGTACATAACATTTATTTGAGCTTTCTGATGTACCACCATATTCTCCACTATAACTTTCATATCCAAAATATTGAGCTACATCTTTTATTGGCACATATACAGTTCCATCATCTTCTATTACCAATATACTTTTTAGTTTTTCATTTACTGTTCCATCTAAAGTAAGTTTTAGATTTGTACTTTGTATATATAATAAATATGCTACTGTTGCAATTATTAATATTACTAATAATATTATTGCACCTAAAATTATTCCTGTTATTTTTTTCTTCTTTTTTTCTTCTTTATTTTGAAAGCTTTCTTCCATTAAATTCATTTGTATCGCCCCTCATATTTTATTTCGTATAACCATATTTTTTATAAAACTCTTCTTTGAATGTTCCTAAATTATCATTCTCTATTTCTATTCTAACCTTTTCCATCAAATTAGTCAAGAATCTTAAGTTATGAATTGATAATAATCTTACACCTAATATTTCGTTTGTTTTTACCAAGTGTCTAATATATGCTCTTGTATAATTTTTACATGTATAGCAGTCACATTCTGGGTCTAATGGAGTCCAGTCTCTTTCATATGTTGCATTTCTTACTACAACTTTTCCATGTGATGTCATTGCTGTTCCATTTCTTGCTATTCTTGTTGGTAATACACAGTCACACATGTCTATTCCAGCCATTGCCGCTTCTATTAAATAATCTGGTGTTCCTACTCCCATTAAATATCTAGGTTTGTTTTCTGGCATAAGTGGTGTAGTGAATTTTAATATATCTAAAAATTCTTCTTTTGGTTCTCCAACACTTATTCCTCCTATTGCATATCCTGGCAAATCTAATTCAACTAAGTCTTTTGCACTTTGTACTCTTAAGTCTTTGTAAAATCCCCCTTGTATAATTCCAAATAGAGCTTGCTTATCAGTTGTGGTATGTGCTTCTTTGCAACGTTTTGCCCATCTTGTTGTTCTTTCCATAGAATTTTTTGTATATTCATATGTTGAGGGATATGGACAACATTCATCAAATGCCATTATAATATCTGCTCCTAAGTCTTCTTCTGTTTCCATTACAGATTCTGGCGAGAAAAAATGTTTACTTCCATCTAAATGTGATTTAAATTCTACTCCTTCTTCATGAATTGTTCGTAAGTCTCCTAAACTAAATACTTGGAATCCACCACTGTCTGTTAAAATTGGCCTATCCCAATTCATAAATTTGTGAAGCCCTCCTGCTTCTTTTACTATTTTGCTTCCTGGTCTTAAATATAAGTGATATGTATTTGATAAAATTATTTGTGCTTTAACTTCTTCTTTTAGTTCTTCTGGTGTCATTGATTTTACTGTTGCTTGTGTTCCAACTGGCATAAATATTGGAGTTTGTATATCTCCATGTGGAGTATGTATTACTCCTCTTCTTGCTCCTGTTTGTTTACATACATGTAATAATTCATATGTTACTGCTGGTTTCATTTTTCCTCCTAATTTGCTATATTTCTATATATCTTTTATATTATAAACATTGCATCTCCAAAGCTAAAGAATCTATATTTTTCTTTTACAGCTTCGTTGTATGCTTTCATTATATATTCTTTCCCTGCTAGCGCTGATACTAGCATTAATAATGTAGATTGTGGTAAGTGGAAATTTGTTATTAATCCATCTATACATTTAAATTTATAACCTGGATATATAAATATTTCTGTATCATCTTCTATTGGCTTTACCATTCCTGTTTTTTCATCTGCTATTGATTCCAAAACTCTACATGATGTTGTTCCAACTGCAATTACTCTTCTTCCTTCTTTTTTTGCCTTGTTTATTTTTTCTACATCTTCTTGTTTTATATAAAAGTGTTCTGAATGCATTTCGTGTTTTTCTACAGTATCTTCTTTTACTGGTCTAAATGTTCCTATTCCTACATGTAGAGTAACATTTGCTATTATAACACCTTTTTCTTCTAAACTTTTTAATAGTTCTGGTGTAAAATGCAATCCTGCTGTTGGAGCAGCTGCAGAGCCTTCATATTTGGCGTAAACTGTTTGATATCTATCTTTTTCTTTTAAGCTTTCATGTATATATGGTGGTAATGGCATTAGTCCTATTTTATCTAATATTTCATTAAAAATTCCATTATAATAGAATTTTACTTTTCTTGTTCCTCCTGGTAGTATTTCTAAAACTTCTGCTGTTAATAATCCTTCACCAAATATTACCTTAGTGCCTACATGTAGTTTGTTTCCAGGTCTTACTATACATTCCCATATATCCCCTTCTTGATTATTTAATAACAAAAATTCAACATTTGCTCCTGTTTCTTTTTTTCCGTATAATCTTGCTGGTATAACTTTTGTGTTATTTCTTACCAATACATCACCTGGTTTTAAATAATCTATTATGTTTTTAAATGTTTTGTGTTCTATTGTTTGCTCTTTTCTGTTTAGTACCATTAATCTTGATTCATCTCTTTTTTCTAATGGTGTTTGGGCTATTAATTCTTCTGGTAATTCATAATTAAATTCTGATACTTTCACTTTTATCGCTCCTTCATATAGATTTTTTTATTTTATTTATTATTTCTTTTAATTCTTCTATTACATTTTCAGGTTGGTTAAATTCCTCTATTTGATATGGATATTTAAAATTATTATTTTTTGCCGGTTTTAATGTATATATATCCTCTGAAAGTCCTATGTTCTGACCATTATATTTTATGTTTTTATTCATATAATCTGTATACCATTTTTTCTGTCCTTCCAATTTTTCATTTTTATATCCATATTTTTCATAATCATGCAGAGCCGGTACTTCATAGCCATATTCTTTTGAATTTCTTTCTAACGAATGTAAAAATTCGTGTAAAAATACTTCTTCTGGAAATGTATTTATTTTAGTATTGTACTTGTATATATAACTTTTTGAATCATTTGGAAGCCTTATATTTGAAAATCCAATTCCATAGTAATCCATTGCACCTAATCCAATCCAATCATTTACTTCTATATCATTTTCGTGGTTTGCATCTCCTAATCTCATTATAACAAATATATGATCATAATTATTTTGCTTTACTATGTCTTTTATCTGTGTTTCTACATTTTCAGGTGATACATAATATCCAAATTCATTGTCATATGACAATTCTGTTATTGGCAGATCAATTTCATGTATATCACATTCTGCTGTCATTTTTCCTTTTGATAAATTTTTAGCTGAACTTTCAAATCTTTTTATAGTATTTGTTATGTCATTTATGTCATTTTGGCTTACTTCTAATTTCACTTCTTTTTCATCAATATTTACATCTGTAGTTTTAAAAATAAAACAGCCAAAGTTCCAGTTGTTGTCTTTTTCTTCAATTCCTTCTTCTAACTTAAAATCAGTGAACCATGCTTCTCCTGTAGCTTGCCCTAAATATCCTCCTAACCTAAATCCTATATTTACGGTTTCTCTGTTTTTAGAATTAAATATCAATTCTATTTTTTGCCAATCATTTGTCCCTTGAATTGCAATAGATCTTTCTGTTGTTCCTTCAATAGATATTTGGGCTCCAACTCCTGATTGTTGTTCTTTTGATTTTACATTATTAGTTTTTACCATACATGTTACTTTATATGGTTGATTTTTTTCTACTTTAACTTTTTTATAAAACATTGCATCATTATATTTTTTAGATGTTATTTTATAACTTTTTTGATTATTTATTTTTTCTGCTACATCTCTTGTAAATTCTGATGTATATACATTTGCTTCACTTCTTACAAAATCATTAAAATTATATTTTTGATATTTTTGATATGCACAATATACTAATGCACATAATACTAAAACAGTTACTGCATATTTTATTTTTTCTGAAATTTCCTTCAATCTCATTTTGCAGTTTCTCCATTTCTTTTGTTTTATATTATAAAAGTGAAAGGTCAATGTTTTATAATTAATCCTTTCACCTTTAATCTTAGTTTTTATTCTTCACTTTCTTTTGATTTATCTTCTATTAAGTCTTTCATACTTAGGTTTATTCTACCTTGATCGTCTATTTCTGTTACTTTTACTGTTACTTTGTCTCCAACATGAAGTACATCTTCTATATTTTTGATTCTTTCTTTAGAGATTTTTGATATGTGTAATAGTCCTTCTTTTCCGCCACATCCTAAGTCTACAAATGCTCCAAAGTTCATTAATCTTACTACTTCTCCATAGTAAATTCCGCCAACTTCTACTTCTCTTACTATGTCTTCTACCATTTCAAGTGCTTGGCTTGCTTTTTCATTGTCTGTTGAATAGATTAAAACTTGTCCATCTTCTTCTATGTCTATTTTTACTCCTGTTTCATCTATTATTTTATTTATCATTTTTCCACCAGGTCCTATAACATCTTTTATTTTTTCTGGTTTTATTGTTGTTGTTAATATTCGTGGTGCATATTTTGAAACTTCTTCTCTTGGTTTTGATATTACTGGCATCATTATATCATCTAATATATGTGCTCTTGCTTTTCTTGTTCTTTCAAATGCTTCTTGAATTATTTCATATGTTAATCCATCACATTTAATATCTACTTGTATAGCTGTAATTCCTTTTTCTGTTCCACCTACTTTGAAATCCATATCTCCGAAGAAATCTTCTAGTCCTTGAATATCTACTAACATTACATAGTCTTCATCATTATCTGGGTTTGTTACTAGTCCTGTTGATATTCCTGCTACTGGTCTTTTAATTGGCACACCAGCATCCATTAAGCTTAATGTGCTTCCACATATACTTGCTTGTGATGTTGAACCATTTGATGATAATACTTCTGATACAACTCTTATTGCATATGGAAATTCTTCTTTTGATGGTAGTACTGGAACTAATGCTTTTTCTGCTAATGCTCCATGTCCTATTTCTCTTCTTCCTGGTCCTCTTGATGGTCTTGCTTCTCCTACTGAGTAACTTGGGAAATTATAGTGATGCATATATCTTTTTGATTCTTCTGTGTCTATTCCATCTAAAACTTGTTCTTCACTTATCATTCCTAATGTTGCAATTGATAATACTTGTGTTTGACCTCTTGTGAATAATGCACTTCCATGTACTCTTGGTAATAGTCCAACTTCACATGATAGTGGTCTTATTTCATCTAGTGCTCTTCCATCAACTCTTTTATGTTCTACAAATATCATTTCTCTTACACATTTTTTCTCTAATTTGTATATTGCTTCTCCAATGTCGCTTTTATGTTCTTCAAATGCATCTTCTCCAAATTTTTCTGTATAAGCATTTTGAATTTTTTCTGTTAATTCATCTATATTTTTGTCTCTTGTTTCTTTGTCTTTTTCTTGAACTTTTTCTTTCATTTCTTCTTTGAAGTTTTCTTCAATAAATTCATATACATCATGATCAACTTCAAATGATTTATATTCAAATTTTGGTTTTCCAATTTCTTCTTGTATTTTTGAAATAAATTTGCATATTTTTTTGATTTCTACATGTGCTTGTTTTATCGCTTCTAACATAACATCATCTGGTACTTCATTTGCTCCAGCTTCTATCATTGTTATTTTCTTTTCTGTTGCAGCTACTGTTAATGTTAAATCACTGTTTTCTCTTTGTTTTTCTGTTGGGTTTATTATTATTTTTCCATCTACTAATCCTACATTTACTGCAGCTGTTGGTCCATTAAATGGTATATCTGATATTGCAAGTGCAGAAGCTGCTCCTATCATTGCTGCTACTTCTGGTGAATTATCTTGTTCTACACAAAGTACTGTTGCAACAACTACTACATCATTTCTAAAGTCTTTTGGAAATAGTGGTCTTAATGGTCTGTCTATTGCTCTTGATGTTAATATTGCTTTATCACTTGGTTTTCCTTCTCTTTTTAAAAATCCTCCTGGTATTTTTCCTACTGAATATAGTTTTTCTTCAAAATCTACTGATAATGGAAAAAAGTCTATTCCATCTCTTGGTTCTTTTGATGCAGTTACATTTACTAATACACATGTATCTCCATAGCGTACAAGTACACTTCCATTTGCAAGTTCTGCCATTTTTCCTGTTTCTATAACTAATTTTCTTCCTGCTAATTCTGTTTCATATGTTTTAAACATTTTTTATCTCTCCTTTTTATACAGTTTTTCGCACCTTTTGCCAAGCTTTTTAGATTGTAACCTCTATAATGTGCTATTTTTTATAGCATATTATACAAGCTACTTACCTAAAATTTTGCTTGGTACTTTTTTTCTTGATAAAAGCCCATGCTAATAAAACAAGCATAGGGCTTTATTTTTTAATTATTTTCTTAATCCTAGTTTTTCAACTATTTCTCTATATCTATTAACATCTTTTTTTGCTAAGTAGTTTAATAGATTTCTTCTTTTACCAACCATTTTTAATAATCCTCTTCTTGAGTGGTTGTCTTTTTGGTGAACTTTTAAGTGTTCTGTTAATTCATTAATTCTTTCTGTTAAAAGAGCTATTTGTACTTCTGGAGAACCAGTGTCTTTTTCATCTCTTTTATATGTTGAAATTATTTCTTGTTTTCTTTCTCTTGTCATTTTTTACACCTCCTATTTTTTTCTTCCTTTAACTGAGCTTAAAGTCTTAGGTGCTTACGCTTTTAAGCTAAGTATAAGGTATTGCTTTTTGACATTCCTATTTTACTATATTTTTATTAAAATTTCAAGTGTTTTTCTTATTTTTGTGCAAAAAGGTTACTGATTAACGGGTTATTATTAATACAAAGAACTCCTTGATATATAAGCTTTTCATTACATTTCTCGGCTTATTACAAAATTTAAGAAATTCTAAATTGTTTTATGGGTCCTTTTCACTAAAAGTGAACACTTACCATAAAACTGCATAGAATTTCTAAAATTTCACCATGCGCATTCATCATTTCATTAAAAGCTTATATATCAAGAATTTCTTTTGAATATTTTATCAAAACTATTATCTAGTAAAACAACAAAGCAGACTAATTTATAGTCTGCTTCTAGGTTATTGTTTTTTTCTTCTAAAGATAAGTTTCTAAAGGTAAGTCTTGAATGTTTGTCAGATTTCTTTCTAATGTATATAAAGTTATCTTTTTTTCTATTTTCCCATTTTTTCTAGTTATAATCTCAATTGTTCTTACCCATGTTGCGTCTGTTACTTTTACAATATGTTGAGAATATTCTGAAAATTTTTCATGTCTGTATTTTCTTCTTACTATCTTTGGAACAATATTCATTTTACCATCTGTTTCTATATCAAATGAATATTGTTCATTGTTTTCTTTTTTCCATTTAACTACCAAATAATTCTTATTAGGCTCTTCGTTATAAACCTTTGAAAGACCATATTTATTTAAGCTACTTCTGTAATTGGCTGTTCTATCCTTAAAGTCTTCTCCTGATGTCAGGTGTATACAGCCTTCAATTTTTTCGTCTTCATTCGATATTACGTTAGCTTTTCTTAGGGTTACTTTTTTGCTCCCATTGGTTAGAATTAATTTTGAGAAACCTTCCTTATATATAATATATACAAGTTTCTTTCCATTTTTCTTCGTTTCACATACAATATGGCCTTCTTTAGTAATTCGGCAATCCCATCCATTTCCTATAATACGATAATGTGAAGCAACAACTGGTTTTTTGCCTCCATTATATCTTCCAAATACTAGGCCGTTTTCTTCTTGTCCTACACAAATAAAAATATCCATTTTTTCCTTTCCCTACTACACACTTTCTTATTGTGTCGTTCGTTCCTAAATGTCTTATGTTTTAGGCTTTTCTAATGTCTCAAACTTGGTGCACAATTTCGGAAAAATCAATAACCGTCAAATAATAACAATTGCCGTTATTATTTTAATGTGCGTATGCTAAAAAAATTAGCATATGATTATTTTACCATATTTTTCGGCTTTTTTCAACATTTCTTCTTGTTTTTATATTCTTCAGTTACTGATTAATGAATTATTATTAATACAAAGAAATCCTTGATATATAAGCTTTAAATGAAATGACGAATGCGCATGGAAAAATTTAAGAAATTCTATGCAGTTTTATGGTAAGAGTTCACTTTTAGTGGAAAGGACCCATAAAACAATTTAGAATTTCTTAAATTTTGTAATAAGCCGAGGAATATAATGAAAAGCTTATATATCAAGGATTTCTTTTGAATATTTTATCAAAACAATTATCTATCAACTTCTTTCATATGTAATAAATTCATAATCTAATTTATTATCTTCATCTTTTATCCCTTTTTCTTCACTTGTTTTTTTCCAAACTTTTTCATCTATTTTAGGGAAGAAAGCATCTCCTTCAAATTCTTCATTTATTTGTGTTACATACATTTTTTTAACATATGGCATTAAAAAATTATAAATCATTGCACCGCCTATAACAAATGCTTCTTCTTCACCTTCTATTAAATCTTGAATTTGTAATAAAGAATGCACTACTTCCACATTTTCATCATTTACTTTAAAATCAGGGTTTTGGCTAAAAATTATGTGCTTTCTATCTGGCAATACTCTTCCTAATGATTCAAAAGTTTTTCTTCCCATTATAATTGTATGTCCTGTTGTTAACTTTCTAAAGTGTTTTAAATCCTCTGGCAAGTGCCATACTAAACTATTATTTTTTCCTATTATATTATTTTTTGCTTTTGCAACTATTATACTTAACATATCTATCTCTCCTTATTTTGCTACTGGTATTTTTCCTAATTTTATTTCTTTATTATAATCATAATTTTCTATTTCAAAATCATCTACTTTAAATTCATAAAAATTTTTAGTAGGATTATTTATTTTTAATTTTGGATGAACATCCATTGCCTCAGCTTCTATTAGTTTTTTTACTAATGGTATATGTCTATCATATATGTGGCAATCTCCAATATTATGTGTTAAAGTTCCAACTTCCAGCCCTGCCACTTGTGCAAACATGCATTGCAATGCTGCATATTGCATTACATTCCAACCATTTGCTGCTAACATATCTTGTGAACGTTGATTTAATATTAAATGTAGTTTTCCCTCTTTTACTAACCATTGTGTTCCATAGACACATGGCTCTAATGCCATATCTTTCAATTCTTCATGATTAAATATATTTGTCATTATTCTTCTGCTTGATTGGTCATTTTTTAGTAAATACAAAACAAAATCTACTTGGTCCATTTCTTTTATTCCATCTTTTGTCTTGAATTTATATTTTTTCCCCATTTGATATCCATATGCTTTTCCTATTGAACCTTTTTCATCTGCCCATTGGTCCCATATATGTGAATTAAGATCTTTTATATTGTTGGATTTTTTTTGCCAAATCCACAAAACTTCATCAATTGCTCTTTTTACAGTTCCACTATTATTTCTTAATGTTATCATTGGAAATTCTTTTCCTACATCATATTTATTTGTTACTCCTACTATTGATATGTAGTTTGCTTCACTTCCATCTTCCCATCTTGTTCTTACGTTTGTGCCTTCAGATGAGTAACCGTTTTCTATTATTTCTTTGCAAGTTTCAATAAAGTGTTTGTCAGCTTGTGTCACTTTTATCACTCCTATTCTTTTTTCTTTTTGAAGTATATCACAAGCATTTTAAAATTTCTACTTATTTTTTTATTTTTTTACCACCACTTTGGCACATATTCTTCTTCATGTTCTCCAAGCTCTTGAACAAACCCATTTTCAAACCCTAAAAAATCAATATAATTTTCTATTTGTTTCCACTCATTTTTTGTAAGTTTTCTATTTAACTCCTTATAATTTTCATCAGTTTTAGCTTTATATGTAGGAAAATATTGTGCCATAACACTTATATACACATAGTCTTTCAAATTATCATTTATCCACTTTAGCACTTTTTTACTGTTTTCTATATTTTCAGGTAACACCAAATGTCTTATCATAACGCCTTTTTTCATTATGCCGTTTTTATCAAATTCAGGTTTACCTGCTTGCTTTGCCATTTCTTTTATTGCATTTGTAGCAATTTCAAAGTAATTCTCTATTTTTGAATATTTATATGCTTTTTCATTTTCTGCATATTTCAAATCTGGCAAATAGATGTCTACATATCCATCTAATTTTCTAATAGTTTCAATTGTTTCATATCCATTTGTATTATATACAATTGGAATTTTTAGTCCTTTTTTTCTTGCTATTTTTATTGCCTCTATAATTTGAAAAGTATAACTTGTTGGAGTTACCAAGTTTATGTTTTCAACATTTTTTAATTGTTGTTCTAAGAATATTTGGGCTAATTCGTCTATTGTTATTTCTTTGCCTTTTCCTTGCTGACTTATTTCATAATTTTGACAATATACACAGTTTAAATTACAATTAGAAAAAAATACTGTTCCAGAGCCATTTTCTCCACTTATACATGGTTCTTCAAAATTATGTGTTGAATATAATGCTATTTTTACTTTATCACTTGCTTTGCATCTTCCTATTTTTCCTTCATTTCTATTTATTCCACATTTATGTGGGCATATCGTGCATTTGTCTAGTTCTTTTATCATGTTGTTCTCCTAATCTTTTACTATTTTTACCGATTTTACTATTAATCTTTCTTCCTGTTTTTCTAGGTTTATTTCTTTTTTAGTAAATCTATCTATATTTTGTTTTACAATTTCTTGTATTTTGGTTTCATTATCATTATTAGAAACTCTTCCTATTTCTTCTTCGTTTGTATTTGTTATTATTATGCTATTTTCACTACTGTAATCTTCTTCATATTCTATAATTCTGGCTGTGTACCCTTCTTTTGTTCTTTCTATTTTATCTAATAAAAAACTATCTTCTTTGTTGTCTAATTCAATGTCTAAGTTATAATATTTATCTGTTTGTTCATCATATTCTATTGAATCATTTCCTTCTTTTGGAAATTGATTTTTAAAGTCTTTTCCAAATAATTCTTCTGCTTTGTTGTTTATTTGCTCATATGTTAATTCGTAATCATCTAAATTCTTTTTTACAATTTCCCAAAGCCATAATTTATCGGCATTATTTATATCTTCAAACTCTGGCAATGCTTGTTTAGTTACTTCTTTCCATCCATAAATTTTGGTTATATATTCTTCTATTTGCTTAATATCTTGTACATTAACATTGTCTTTAGCTCCTACTGCTTGTTTTCTATAAATTATCATTCCAACTAATATGCATGATAAAATCACTATGATAATAAGCATTTTTTTCATTAGTTTTTCTCCTTTTCATTTTTATATTTTAGGCCATCTTATATTAACTTTAAATAAATCTCCATCAATTTTTATTGTTAATTTTCCTCCTTGAAGACTTGTTAAGCTTTGTGCAATTGATAGTCCTAATCCGCTTCCTTCTGTATTTCTTGATTTATCTCCTCTTACAAATCTTTGCATTAGTTCTTCACTTGTAATGTTCAATTTTTCTTTTGAAATATTTTTGATAGTGATATCATAATTTTCACCATTTTCTGTAATGTCTATATATACTCTTGAATTTTCCACTGTATATTTTGTTATATTTGTAAATAAATTTTCTACTATTCTATAAATATATCTACTATCAGCTTTTATTTTAACATTTTCTTCTGGTTTTTGCACTACTATTTTTAAGTTTTTTTCTTCAAATTTATCTTTAAATTCTCCAATTGTTTGATTTAGCAATTCTATTAAATCTATTTCTTCTATATTTAATTTTAAATTTCCTGAAGATGCTTTTGAAGCTTCTACTACATCTTCTGTTAATTTCTTTAATCTTTTTGATTTTTGGTCCAATATGTCAATATAATTTCTTATTTTTTCATCTTGTATATTTTCTTTTTTTAGTAAATCCACATAATTTATAATTGATGTTAATGGTGTTTTTATATCATGTGATACATTTGTTATTAATTCTGCTTTTAGCCTTTCTGCTTTTACATTTTGTTCTATTGCATTTGAAAATCCATTTGCTATGTCTTTTATATAAATACTCATTTCTTTAAGCGTACCTTTTAGTTCTTTTTCATCTAATTGTATTTCTGTTTTTCCTTCATATATATTTTGCAATGCTTGTCTTATTTTTTCTTGTTCCACTATATATTTTTTTATTTTATAATATGTCCATATCCAGAAAATTATTATTAAAATGTTTGATAGTGCATTTTTAAAAGCAATTCCTAATATTGATGTTATTGCTAAAAAACTCACATAACATAAAAATATTCTTTTTGTTTCTGGCTTTTTATTTGTTAATGTATTATAAATATTTTTTATTTTTCTTAAAAAATATCTTAATATTCTATATAATAAAAAGCCCTGTAAGAATTTTCCTGCTTTTATTCTTTTTATTGTACTTATTCCAATTACTGCACAAACTGCATAACAAATTAGATATGAAGCAAAAAATCCTACTATTGATATATATTTAGCCAAATTTATGCATTCTATTCCAATTACGCTGAATATCATTATTATCAATATTCCAGCAAGCCCTAATATTTCATATGGTACTTTATCTATAAAGTTTAATTTTACTTCTTCGTTTTTGTTGTATCCTATTGACCATATTAAATATATAGCTATTATTAGCAATACTATTATTGTTAATGGTAATACAACTATTGGTAATATTTTATGTTCTAATCCAAAATTTGCAATTAAATTTATCATTTTATATGTAGTTAAGTTATTTGTTTTATTTATATCAAACCTACTATATACATCAAAATTTTCTATATTTCTATTCTTCGAGTATTCACTACTATTGTCTTGCTTTAAAAGGCTGTAATTATTGCTATAAGCAAGTTCTTCGATAGTCATTTTTTCTATATCTGTTTCGATTTTTCCTGATATATAGTTCCAATGTTCCTTACTATTTTGTATTTTTGTTTTTTCTTCTTCATAGTCATTGCTTTTTATATTTGTATATATTTTTCCTGTTAGTTTGTCTATTATTATATAGTCTATGTTTTCTTCTATTCCTCCATTATATGCATATATAGAATTGTTTTCCGAATAATATACATTTTTGTCTTCATTTTGTATTTTTACAAAATTACTATATTCTTCTGTTGCTTGTTTACATTCATTTACTCTATCTACTATGTTTTGTAAATATCTATTTGCAAAGTCCTGTGTCTGTTCATATTTTGTTTCATCTTTTATATTATATTCTTCTAAAAATATTATATGTATCGTACTTACTATTGCAATTATTACTAATATTGGTATCAATATATAACATATTAATTTTGCTAGATTTGAACTTCTAATTTTCTCCATTTATTTTTTCCACCTTTCTATTTTTCAACTTTGTATCCTACTCCCCATATAACTTTTAGGTATCTTGGCTCTTTTGGATTTATTTCTATTTTTTCTCTTATATGTCTAATATGGACTGCTATTATATTTTCTGCCCCATAGCCTTTTTCTTTCCATACATTTTCATATATTTGTGTAATAGAATATACTTTTCCTTTATTTTTTAACAAGAATTTTAATATATTAAATTCTGTTCCTGTTAATTTCACTTCTTTTCCGTCTACTGTAACTTTTTTTGTATCATCATTTAATATTAATTCTCCAGTTTGATATATATTTTCAGTTTCGTTTTCATTTATTGAGCCTAGTTTTGTATATCTTCTTATATTTGAATTTACTCGTGCTAATAGTTCTAATGGATTAAATGGTTTTGTTATATAGTCATCTGCTCCTAAGTCTAACCCGTCTATTTTGTCTTCATCTTCAGATTTGGCAGAAAGTAATATTACTGGTATTGTTTTTCCTTTTCTTATTTCTTTTAATGTTTCTATTCCATCTTTTTTTGGCATCATTATGTCTAAAATTATAAGATGTATTTCGTTTTCTTCTATTCTTTTTAAAGCTTCTTCTCCATTATATGCTTTTACTATGTTATACCCTTCTTTTTTTAGGTATATTTCTATTGCTTTTACTATTTCTTTATCATCATCTACTACTAATATATTGTACATTTTATCATTCTCCTTTGCGATTAGTATACCATAGATTGTATTGATAAAAAATAGAGAATTTCTTAATTTTTGTAATAAGCCGAGGAATGTAATGAAAAGCTTTTATATCAAGGTTCTACTTGTATTGATAATACCACACCTCTATTTTAGACAGTATTTAATTTTGTTGCCTATGCTTAGAACAAAAAAAAGTAAAGAAAATATTAAAAAATATTTTCTTTACCTTTGCGATTATTTAACTGGTTCATACCATCCACTTGGAAGTCCGTGTAGTGGTATGACTTTAGTTGGGCCATAGGATCCATCTTCTTCGAACCCTTGATTTTTCAGCACCACATAAGTATCTGTGGCTTCAACCACCGTTGAAGGATACTTCTTTGCTCCAATCACACCGCTTACCCACACTTCTTTTCCCACTAGATTTTCTAGTGAATGGCTTAATTTTCTGTTGTTATACATTGCACAATTCCTCCTTAGTAAAATTTTGAACTTCGGAGAAACAACTACTCCGAAATTCATCGAAGTAGTATTTAAAATACAACTCTCGCAACTTTATTGTACCATAATTTACATAAATATGCAAGACTTTTCAGAAAATTTACATAAAATTATGCAGTTTCTTTCTGTTTTTTACTTGGAGTTCTTCTTTTTTCTTTATTGCCATTGTTTTCGCCAACTATAACCTTTGGTCCAACATTGCTAGTTACTGTTTCTTTTGTTATAATGCATTTTTCAATTTCTGGTTTTGAAGGTATATCAAACATTATGTCTCTCATTATTTCCTCAATTATAGAACGTAATCCTCTTGCTCCTGTTTTTCTTTCTATAGCTTTTTCTACAATTGCTTCTAATGCTTCTTTTTCAAATGTTAATTCAACTCCATCAATTTCAAACAATTTTTGATATTGCTTTACTAAAGAATTTTTTGGTTCAACCAAGATTTGTATTAAAGCTTCTTTATCTAATTCTCTTAATGTAGCTATTATTGGCAATCTTCCTATAAATTCTGGAATTAAACCAAATTTCAATAAATCTTGTGGCAATAGTTCTTTAAATATTTCATATTTTTCAATATCTTTTTTTGTTTTAACCTGTTTTCCGAATCCTATTGCTTTTTCGCCTGTTCTATCTCTTATAATATTTTCTAAGCCTTCAAATGCTCCACCACATATTATTAATATATTCTCTGTATTAATTTGAATCATTTCTTGATTTGGATGTTTTCTTCCTCCTTGTGGTGGCACTGATGCAACAGTTCCTTCAATTATTTTTAATAATGCTTGTTGCACTCCTTCTCCGCTTACATCTCTTGTTATAGAAGGATTTTCAGATTTTCTTGTTATTTTGTCTATTTCATCAATATAAATAATTCCTTTTTCTGCTTTTTGAATGTCTCCATCTGCAGCTTGAATTAATTTCAATAAAATATTTTCAACATCTTCACCAACATAACCTGCTTCTGTTAATGTTGTTGCATCTGCAATTGCAAATGGAACATTTAATATTTTTGCCAATGTTTTAGCAAGTAATGTTTTTCCACAACCTGTTGGTCCTAATAATAATATATTACTTTTTTGAATTTCAACATCATCATCTTTTGCATATTCCTCATGTGCAATTCTTTTATAATGATTATATACTGCAACTGATAATGTCTTTTTTGCGTCATCTTGACCAATTACATAATCATCCAAAATTTTCTTTATTTCTTTTGGACTTGGAATATTATCTAATTCGTCTAATTGATAGCCTGCTTTTTCTTCATCATATAATTCTGCTTCTATTATGCTTTCACATAATTCTACGCATTCATCACAAATATAAACACCTGGTCCGTGCTACAATTTTTTTCACGTTCTCTTGTGCTTTTCCACAAAATGAGCATCTTACAGATTTTGGGGTTGTATCATTTTTTGCCATATATTTCTTACATAGAATTTTTTATTCTATGCACTCCTTTCTATATTCTCTATTTTCTTTTGTCCATTATTCCATCTATTAGTCCATATTTTAAAGCTTCTTCAGCTGTCATATAATTATCTCTTTCAGTGTCTTTTTCAATTGTTTCTATGTTTTGACCTGTTCTTTCACTTAAAAATTTGTTTAATTTTTCTCTTGTTTTTACTAAATGATCTGCATGAATTTTTACTTCTGTTGCTTGGCCTGATATTCCGCCACCACCAATTAATGGTTGATGAATTAATATTTCTGCATTTGGAGTTGCAAATCTTTTTCCTTTTTCTCCTGCTGCTAATAATGCTGCACCCATGCTTGCTGCCATTCCTATACATATTGTTGATACAGGACATGAAATGTAGTTCATAGTATCAATAATTCCCATTCCATCTGTTATTGACCCTCCTGGTGAATTGATATATAAACTTATTTCTTTATCTGGATCTTCTGATTCCAAAAATAGCAATTGAGCTATTACTAAACTTGCTGTTGTTGGGTTTACATCCTCCCCTAAAAATATTATTCTATCTTTTAATAATCTTGAGAAAATATCATAAGATCTTTCTCCTTTGCTTGTTTGTTCTACTACATATGGTACTAAACTATTTTTTTCTAACATATTTTTTCCTCCTTTGATTAACTTTTATAATTATATATAAAATATGTACCTAATTGCAAAAAAGCATGGGATAAAATTTAACTTTTCAAACTTTTTCCCCATGCTCTTTATTCTATTTTATTTTTGCATTTTTTACTAAGAAATCTATAGCTTTTTCTGATTCTAATCCTTCTTTTATGTAATTTCTTACATTTTCATTTTTTAGGAATTTTTCATCATTTTCTTTTCCATAATTTTTAGCCATTTCTTTCATTTTTTCATCAATTTCTTTATCTGTTGCTTCTATTTTTTCTGCTTTTATTACTGCTTCTAATGCTAATCTTGACTTAATTCCATTTATTGCTTGAGGTTCATATTCTTTTCTCATATCTTCCATTGTTTTTCCCATCATTTGAAGATATTGTTCAAGTTTTAATCCTTGATATGATAGACGTTGTTCAATGTCTCTTAACATGTTGTCTATTTCCATTTCTACCATTCCTGATGGAATTTGAACTTTTACATTTTCGCATAATGCTTTTACTACTGCTTCTTGTGTTTCGTATTTTGCTCTTTCTTCATTTTGTTTTTCTTGTTTTGCTTTGATGTCTGCTTTTAGTTCTTTTAATGTATCAAATTCACTTACATCTTTAGCAAATTCGTCATCTAATTTTGGTAATTCTTTTTTCTTTATTTCATGTACTTTTACTTTGAATACAGCATCTTTTCCAGCTAAGTCTTTTGAGAAGTATTCTTCTGGGAATTTAACTACAACATCTTTTTCTTCATCGATTTTCATTCCAATTATTTGGTCTTCAAAACCTGGAATAAATGTGTTGCTTCCTATTTCTAAGTCATGATTTTCTGCTTTTCCACCTTCAAAAGCTTTTCCATCTACAAATCCTTCGAAATCTATTGTTGCAATGTCTCCACTTTCTACTGGTCTGTCTTCAATTGAGATTAGTCTTGAATTGTGTTCTTGCATATGTCCTAGTTCATGGTTTATATCTTCATCTGTTACATTATACTCAACTTTTTTTATTTCTATACCTTTATATTTTGAAACTTCTGCTTCTGGTTTTGTTTGCATTATTGCTGAGAATTTTAAGTCTTTTCCTTTTTCTATTTGTTCTACTTCAATGTCAGGTCTACTTACAACTTCTAATTTATTTTCTTTAACTGCTTCATCTAATGCTTCTCCAGCTACTTCATTGAATGCATCTTCATAGAAAATTTCTTTTCCATAGTATTTTTCTACTATTTGCATTGGTGCTTTTCCTTTTCTGAATCCAGGGATGTTAAAATATTTTGCACTTTTAAAATATACTTTTTTTATAGCTTCATCAAATTTTGCAGCCTCTACTGTTATTTCTAATTTGATTTCATTTGCGTTTTTTGTTTTTTCTACTTTACAATTCATTTTCTTCAATCCTTTCTTTTATTCCTAAGCCTAATCATTATACCACATTTTTCCTAATTTGCAAGGAATTTTTAATAATTTTCAAAAAATACTTGTTTTTTTATATTATTTGTGTTAAACTTATCAATAGTCAGTTTATTAAGATTTTTAGGAGGTGCAATAGATTATGGCAAAATGTGCAATTTGTGAAAAACAAGCTAGTCATGGAAATAAACTTAGCATTACTCGTTCACATATAAGTAAAAGATCACCACGTACATGGAAACCAAACTTAAGAAGTGTTAAAGCAGAAGTTGATGGTGAAGTTAAAAGAATTAGTGTATGTGCTAAATGTTTAAGAGATGGAAAAGTAAAAAGAGCTTAATTATAGCTCTTTTTTTGTTATATAATTTTAAAGTTCTTTCTTTTGTTATATAAATTTAAGCTTCTTTAATTCTGCCTGAATTATCCTATTCCATTTTTACAAAAAGATTTTTTCTATCATTATGTAACTTTTTATATTGTACCACTTTTAATTATTTAGTTTAACTTATTCTTTAATTCCAAAAATCAACTTAACAAATCCTCTTAAAAATTTTGGAACTTTTTTTACTACTATTGTCATTCTCTGTATCCTCCCTTCACTTCTAGCATGCAAGCCACATAAGGCCAACACATACAACTGCCACTCCAATTATAAACAGCCAACCTGTAATTGGAAGTAATAACACTAACAAAATTCCAAGTCCTAATCCTATTAAGCACACTGCTAAGGTTTTTCTAAATAAATGTATCATTTTATTACCTCCACTGTTTTTGTATATTATATTATTTTTTATAATTATTTGTTCCTTTTTATGACAATTATTATTTTGTAATATTTGACTTTAATGTATTTTTCCTATAAAATGCCTTATATAATTTAAAAAAGGAATGATTTTAAAATGAAAAAATCTGATGCAATAAAATTTGTTGAATTATTAAAAGAAACTTATCCTGATGCTACATGTAGTCTTGATTTTACAACTCCTTTTCAATTAGTTGTAGCTGTCATGCTTTCTGCACAGTGCACTGATGAAAGAGTTAATAAAACTACTCCTGCATTATTTGAAAGATGTAAAACTATTAATGACTTTGCTAATATTGATATTTCAGAATTAGAAAAATTAATACACCCTTGTGGTTTTTATAAAAATAAGGCTAAAAACATTAAACTTTGTGCTAAGCAAGTTCTTGAGAATTTTAATGGTGTTGTCCCTCAAACTATGAATGAACTTCTTTCTCTTGCCGGAGTTGGAAGAAAAAGTGCAAATGTTATTTTATTAGAAGTTTTTGGCATTGCAGAAGGGGTAGCAGTAGATACTCATGCTAAGAGAATTTCAAATTTAGTTGGACTTTCTAAAGAATCTGAACCTGAAAAGATTGAAAAAGATTTAGTAAAATTATTTCCTAAAAAGGATTTAAAGGATCTAAACCATTTACTTATGTGGCATGGTAGAAATACTTGTGTAGCTAGAAACCCACATTGTGATAATTGTAGTGTAAAGTCTTTTTGTAATTATTATAAAAATGTATACAAAAAGTAAATTAAAATACCTGTACTTAATTCAAAATAAATTTAGAATCATAACCACCCGTAAAACGGGTGGTTTGCTCTTAGCCTAGAAGGCTTTTGTACTGGCACTTTTGGGCTTAAGCC
>CAKOWW010000001.1 GCA_934129785.1 uncultured Clostridia bacterium | reverse complement strand
TGCAAGTTGCTATCGAGTTCGCGACAAATACGCCTCTTGGGACTTTCACCCTAGATTTATGACATGCCCGTCATACAAACAAATAAAGCAGTTCATTTAGAACTGCTTTATTATTTTCTCTATTACATTTTCTATACTTTCCTGTGGTGTTGAAGCACCTGCCATTATCCCAACTCTGGCATCATCAGGAATTTTTTCAATTTCTAATTCTTTATAATTTTCAATTAATACAGCTTTTGAGCAATTACTTTTTGCTATTTCATATAGCTTCTTAGTATTTGAACTGTTTTTTCCTCCTATTACAATCATATAATCCACATCTTTGGCTATTTCTTCTGTTTCTTTTTGTCTTATTTCCGTTGCTTTACATATTGTGTTTCTTATTACTAGTTCAACATCTTTTGGCAATTCATTTTTTATTATTTCTTCTATAATATAAAATTTTTCCAAACTATATGTTGTTTGTGATATAACCAAAAGTTTTTTCATATTTGTCTTTTTTATTGCCTCTAGTGCATTTATTACTTCACTTTCATTTTCTATTATGTATGAATTATCCTTGCAATGGCTAATTGTTCCAATGTTTTCTGGATGTTCTTTGCTACCACATAAAAATACAAAATATCCATTTTTTGCATATTCGTCTGCTATCTCGTGTATTTTCAACACATTTGGACATGTATAATCTTTTAAAATTATTTTTCTTTTTTTAGCTTCTTCTTCTACTTCTTTCGGTATTCCATGTGCTCTTATTATAGCCATGTCCTTTGCTTCTGAAATTTCTTCTATGAATTTTATTCCTTGCTTTTCTAAATTTTCTACTACTTGTTTATTATGAACTATTTCTCCTAAACAATATATATCTTTAGACATATTTTGTCTTATTTCATTTTCTGCACCTTCAATAGCCCTTTTTACCCCATAACAAAAACCTGCTGTTTTTCCTAATTTTATTTTTTGTATTTTATCTAAAAATTTCAAAATAAATTCTACACATTCATTTGCTATTTTTTCCATTTCATCTTGAGAAAATATAATATATTCTTTTTTCTCATTTTCATCAATTATACTTTTTTTGTTTTCTATATAGCTGTTAAGATATTCGATTGTGTTTTTTGTGTCTATATCTGTAATTTCAAATTCTTTTATTATTCCATTTGAAGACATCATTTTAGAATTATATAGTAATTTTTCAAAATTACTATTCTTGTATGAAAAATCAGCAAAAATTCTAAAATCATGAACCTTCATTTTTCTTACTTTTTCTTTATCACATTTTAATTGTGTTCCATCTGCTAATTTAACACCTATTACATTTTTTCTTTCTTTGTCCCAAATAGCTTTTTTGGTGTATGTTATATTATTATAATAATAATCTGCCATTAGATGTGTTAAGCTTCCCAAAAATATCGGATTTTGCATATATTTTGAATATTTTATATAAAATCTTTTATATCCTTTAAAATCCTTTTCTCCATCATAATGTGTTATTTTATGTGATATGATTTTATTTACATCTTTTATTACATACCCATTATTTATGTCTGGCATTACATTTCCAAACATAAACAAATTTTTATCTATATTTCCAAGTTTTTTATATACTCTATTAGCTATTTCTAAATGTATTCCCCAAGACGGCATGCATATTCCTCCTATTTTTTTGTCATTTCTAGTATTTCTTTTTGTAATTCTTCTACTATTTTTTCTTGTGGTATTTTTCTTACAATTTCACCTTTTTTAAATAATAGTCCTTCTTTTATTCCTCCTGCTATTCCTATATCTGCTTCTCTTGCTTCTCCTGGTCCATTTACTGCACACCCCATAACTGCAACAGTTATGTCTGAATCTATTGTTTGTAAAAATTCTTCTACTTTTTTAGCAATAGGTATCAAATCAATTTGTGTTCTACCACATGTTGGACAAGCTACTAATGTTGGTACATTTTTATATAAGTTACAGTCTTTTAATATTTCTTTTGCAACTTTTATTTCTTTTACAGGATCATCTGACAATGACACTCTAATTGTATCTCCAATTCCTTGTCTTAACATATATCCAAGTCCAATGCTTGATTTTATTGTTCCACTAAATTCTGTTCCACTTTCTGTTATTCCTAAATGTAATGGACAATCAAACTCTTTTGCAGCTTCTTCGTAACTTTCAATGCATAAATCTAAATTTGATGCTTTTAAAGATAATGCATAATCATGAAAGTCTAATTCTTCTAATATGTTTATATGTCTTCTTGCACTTTCAACCATTGCTTTTGCAGTTGGTTTTCCATATTGTTCTAGCAAATCTTTTTCTAATGAACCAGCATTTACTCCTATTCTAATTGGAATTTTATTTTCTTTACATTTATCAACAACTGCTTTTACATTTTCTTTTGCACCTATATTTCCTGGATTTATCCTAACTTTATCTACTCCTGCTTTTATTGCTTCTAATGCTATTTTATAGTCAAAATGTATATCTGCAACTATTGGAATATGAATTTGTTTTTTTATTTCTTTTATTGCCTTTGCATCTTCCATATCTAAACAGGCAACTCTTATTATTTCACAACCTGCTTTTTCTAAATCAAGGATCTGTTTTACCGTTGCATCCACATCTTTTGTTTTTGTATTACACATTGATTGTATTACAACTTTATTTTGCCCACCTATTTGTACATTTCCTACCATTATTTTTCTTGTTTTTGTTCTTTTCATTTTTTCACCTTTTATCTATTTTTATTTCTATTTTTGTTAAGCTTTAAAGCAAAAAATAGAGTATTGCTACTCTATTTTGATGCTATATAATAACCTACACCTCTTTTGGTTATTAGTATTTTTGGTGCTGATGTATCTTTTTCTATTTTTTCTCTTATTCTTCTAACTGTTACATCAACTGTTCTTATGTCTCCAAAATATTCGTAACCCCATACTTTTTCAAGCAATGTTTCTCTTGTTACTACTTGCTCCGGTTGAGAAGCTAAAAATTTTAGCACTTCGAATTCTCTTAATGTTAAATCTATTACTTCTCCCCTAACTTTTACTTCAAATTTATCTAAATCTAATTCTAGGTCTCCAACAATTATTTTGCTTTCTTTCTTCTTGTCTTGTTTTTGTTCTTCTATAATTTGACTATTTGAAACAGCTTCCACTTTTCTTAAATTAGCTTTTACTCTTGCTACTAGTTCTCTTACACTAAATGGTTTTGTTATATAGTCATCTGCGCCTAGCTCTAATCCTAAAATTTTGTCTATTTCTCCATCTTTTGCTGTTAGCATAAGTATTGGTACATTTAAAGAGTTTTTTATTCTTTTACATACTGATAAACCATCTAATTTAGGCAACATTATATCTAATAAAATTAAGTCTGGTTTTTGTTCTAATGCCATGTCTATTGCAGTTAAACCGTCTCCTGCTTCTATTGTGTTATATCCTTCTTTTCTTAAGTTATATACCAATATGTCTACTATTGGTTGCTCATCATCAACAATTAATATTGTTTTTGTTTCTTTTTCAAGTTCTTCTCCCACAAAAAACTCCGCCTTTCTGTTAGCACTATTTATATAGTTATTTATATCATAATTAAATCCTTTATACAAGGTTTTTTTCAAAATTTATTTCCCTAGCGTTACTGGTTAAAGGTTTATTTTAAATTAATACAAAGAAATCCTTGAAATATAAGCTTTGAATGAAGTGACGAATGCGCATGGAAAATTTTTAGAAATTCTGTGAAGTTTTACGGTAAGAGTTCACGATAGTGGAAAGGACCCGTAAAACAATTTAGAATTTCTTATATTTTGAAATAAGCCGAGGAGCGTAATAAAAAGCTTATATTTCAAGGATTTCTCTATATTTAATTATCTATTAATATTTGCCTTTTTTGCTTCTTCCAAAGCTTTTGCCAGTTGGTCAGGACATGATGTTCCTCTTGCCCCACATGGGATTCCTTTTAGTTTTTTTATTGCTTCATCAACAGTCATTCCCACTACTAAATGTGATACTCCAATTGTATTACCTGGACAACCTCCAACAATTGTTACTTTTTCTATTTTATTTTCATTTATTTCTATAATCATTTCTTGTGAACATACTCTTCCATCTGGTGTATATCTAAATTCCATATTTATTTTTCCTCATTTCTTAATTGTATATGAACATCTTCCAATTGTTTTTCAGATACTGTTGATGGTGCTCTCATAAGCAAGTCTCTTGCTCTTTTATTTTTAGGGAATGCTATTATTTCTCTTATATTTGTTGAATTTGCAATTAGCATTACCATTCTATCTACACCTGGTGCAGCACCTGCATGTGGTGGTGTTCCATATTGGAATGCATTATATAATGCTCCAAATCTTTCTTTTACATCTTCTTCTGTATATCCAGCAATTTCGAATGCTTTTACCATTATTTCTGGATTATGATTTCTTACAGCTCCTGATGCCATTTCATAGCCATTACATACTAAATCATATTGATATGCTAATATATCTAATGGGTCTTTGTTTTCTAATGCTTCAAGTCCTCCTTGTGGCATTGAGAATGGATTATGACTAAAGTCTATTGTTCCTTCGTCAGATAATTCATACATTGGGAAATCAACTATATAACAGAATCTATACACATTTTTTTCTAGTAAATCTAGTCTTTTTCCTAATTCAATTCTTATTAATCCTGCAATTTTTTGTGCTTTTGTAAATTCATCTGCTATAAAGAATATACTTGAATTTTCTTTTGCATTAAATTCTTTTCCTAAAGTTTCTTTCATTTCTTCTGTTATGAATTTTGAAATTCCACCTGCTAATGTTCCGTCTTTTTCTATTTTAACCCAGGCTAATCCTTTAGCTCCAACTTCGTCTGTTAATGCAAATTCTGTCATTTTATCAAAGAATTTTCTTCCTTGTTCTGCACCGTTTGGCACAACTATTGCTTTTATTGTTTTTCCAGCAAATGCTTTAAAGTCTGAATTTTCAAATACTTTAGTTACATCTTGGATAATTAATGGATTTCTTAAATCTGGCTTATCAATTCCGTATTTTTCCATTGCTTCTTTATATGGAATACGCATAAATGGTCCTTCATCAACTTCCCAATTTGTGAATTTTTTAAATGTATATGGTACAACTTCTTCCATTATTTTGAATACATCTTCTTGTGTTGCAAAGCTCATTTCATAATCTAGTTGATAAAATTCTCCTGGTGCTCTATCTGCTCTTGGGTCTTCATCTCTAAAGCATGGTGCTATTTGATAGTATTTATTAAATCCTGATACCATAAGCAATTGTTTAAATTGTTGTGGTGCTTGTGGAAGTGCATAAAATTCCCCTGGATTTAGTCTACTTGGTACTAAATAATCTCTTGCTCCTTCTGGTGATGAGTTTGCAAGTATTGGTGTTTGAATTTCTGTAAATCCTAATTCATCCATTTTATCTCTTAATGTTTTTAATATTTTTGAACGAAGTAAAATATTATTGTGTAATTTTTCGTTTCTTAAATCTAAAAATCTATATTCTAATCTTAGGTCTTCTCTTACTTCTTGATCTGTATTTATTTCAAATGGAAGTACATTTTTACATTTTCCTAAAACTTCTATTTTGCTTGCAACTACTTCTATTTCCCCTGTTGATATTTTTTTATTTTTGTTGCTTCTTTCCACAATTTTTCCTTCTATGTGGATACAAGTTTCACTGTTTAATTCTTTTGCTTCTTCTTGTAATTTTTCATCATTTAATACTATTTGAGTTATTCCAAATTCATCTCTTAAGTCTATAAATATCATTCCACCTAGGTTTCTTATTTTTTGAATCCAACCTGCTAGTTCTACTGTTTCTCCAACATTTTTTATGTTTAGTTCACCACAATTTTTTGTTCTATACATTTTTTACTTATATGCTTATGTTTATAAGCATATCTCCTTTCTATTTTTTATCATATTACTATTATTTGCATATTTAATGTGCTATTATATAATAGCACATTTTTACCTGTTTTTCAATTATTTTTTGTTATTTCATAATTTTAGATACTTGAATTTTATTTTTTTTAATGTTATCATATTTTTAAATTTTAATAACAAACAAAGGAGAATAAGTTTTATGGATAGTAGCACTTTTGACTTTTATGATAAAACAAGTTTAAAATCATATAATCTAGATTCAACAATGAAATATCAATTAAACATGTTAGATAGATTAGATGTTTTTACAAGAAAGCATTCTGAAAATGTTGGAGCTTTAACATGCAGATTATGCCAAAAATTACATTGTTCTAAAAAATTTACTGAATATTGTACAGTATGCGGATATTTACATGATATAGGAAAACTTTTCATTCCTCCAGAAATTTTGCAAAAGCCTGGAAAATTAACTGATGAAGAGTTTGAAAAAATGAAAAAACATACAACTATTGGTTATAAAATGTGCCTGGAAGATCTAAAATTAAGGCCGTATGCAGCCGGTCCCTATTATCATCATGAAGCTCTAAACGGTTCTCGGTTATCCACAAGGATTGCATAAGAGTGAAATCCCTTATGAGGCACAAATCATTCGTGTTGCTGATGAATATGATGCTATTGTAAGTAAAAGACAATACAAATCACATATAGGAATTTCTGATACATTAAAGATATTAATTGAAAATGCTCAAAATGGTAAAAACAATCCAAAAGTTGTTAAAAAATTAATAAAAATTGTTATTGAAGATATTGAATATGAAATTTATCTAACTGGAAGCTATATTAACAATCTTTCTTCTGAACTAGAGCGATTCAAACAAATTGAAAGTTATAGACATTATATGGAAAAAGCTAAAAGCCAAAAAAATAAAAATTATTATTTAGAAGGAATGAAAGTTCTATTTAAAGATGGGGAAACATTAGAAAATTATATGGATATTTATAATGAATATCAAAATGCTTACAATGCCAGAAAAGCAATTATTGAAAATTTATATAAAGAAATTAAAATTATAAAAAAACTAAAAGTATAGCAAAAAGTGAAATGCCTTATAAATTTGCATTTCACTTTTATTTTTAATTTTCTAATCCAAAGCTCACACCTAATGCATCATTTATTTTATGGATAACACTTTCATCATCAATGTGACCTATTCTTTCTTTTAATCTACTCTTATCTATGGTTCTTATTTGCTCTGCTAACACTACTGAATTATTTTTTAATCCACTTGAAGAAGAATTTATTTCTATATGTGTTGGTAACTTCGTTTTTCCTGTTTGTGAGGTTATTGCAGCAGCTATAACTGTTGGACTATACTTATTTCCTACATCGTTTTGTATAATAATAACTGGTCGTATTCCCCCTTGTTCTGAACCAACTACAGGACTTAAATCTGCATAAAACATATCTCCTCTTTTAATTTGCATATTCTTCACTCCTAATATTACTAGATTGCCAAGTATGTTTTTTTGTTACTTTAAATATTTTCGAGGTAAAGAAATATTTTTAACTATTTACATTTACTTCTCTATATAATATGTAAATAGCTGTTTTTTTGCTAGTGTCCTCTATATTCATTTTTACTGGTTTGCCGTTTTCTTTACTTATGTATAACTCCTTTTTCATATCTTTTGATAGATTTGTTTTCATTATAATTTGCCCATTTTTTTCTTCCCATTTTGAATTAATATCATTTTTATATTCTTCTATAAAGCTATTTAAATCCAAACAATTTTGAGATAAATAATCATAATTTTCAAATATTGATGTTAATTTCAAATTAGTATTTTCTAATTTTAGTGTTTTTCCACTTCTTATTATTTTTACACCTTGTATATTTTCTGGTTCTAATATTTCTTGTAAATTTTCATTTTCTCCATTATATTTTTGTTTTATTACATATTTATTTTCATTTTTATTGCTCTTTGTTTCTACATCTACTACAGTTTCATATGATTTTATATTTAAAATATAATCAACAATTTCTTGACTACTTGTATTATTTCCAATTTTTAAACTTTTAGCCCTATTATTTTTAGAAAAATTCAAGATTATTATTATAATTATAATTAATAAAGATATACCTACTAAAAATATTTTTTTATTTTTCAATTTTAATTCCCCCTAAAAAAACAAAACAAACATTAATAACTTTAGCACTTATTAAAGCATTTTGAAGTCTACATATTTGTTCGTTTGCAAAACAAAAAATAGTGGATTTTCTACCCACTACATTTTTATTCTATAAAGTTTTAAAATATGCTTCTAACATTTCTAGTAACTCTTCCTTTGTTTCTATTGTATTCATTTTACTTCTAAATTCACTAGAATTTTTTAAGTTCTTTGTATACCAAGCAATATGTTTTCTTAGTTCTTTTACTGCTATTTCTCCTTTTTCTGCTACTGCTAAGTTTATATGTTTTTTCATAACTTCAAGTTTTTCATCATTTGATGGAGCTGGCAATTTTTCTCCTGTTTCTAAATAGTGTTTTATATTTCTAAATATCCATGGATTGCCAAATGAGCCTCTTCCTATCATTATTCCATCTACATTTGTTTTTTCAAACATATTGTATGCAGATTCTTCATCAACTATATCTCCATTTCCTATTACTGGTATTTTTACTGTTTCTTTTACTTTTTTTATTATTTCTAAATCTGCTTTTCCAGAGTAAAATTCACTTCTTGTTCTTCCATGTACTGTTATTGCCGATATACCAGCATTTTCTGCTATTTTGGCAATTTCAGTTGCAACAATGTTTTCTTTATCCCAGCCTTTTCTTATTTTAAGTGTTACTGGAACTTTAGAGTTCTCTACAACTGCTTTTATTACTTTTTCAGCTTGTTCTAAATCCAATAATAATCTGCTTCCATCTCCATTTTTTACAACTTTTGGTGCTGGACATCCCATATTTATATCTATAATATCTGCAAATTCACTTACATATTTAGCAGAATATGCCATTGTTTCTTCATCGCTACCAAATATTTGAAAGCTTATTGGTCTTTTTTCTCCTTTTGTATTAAATAATCTTTTTGTTTTTTGATCATTATGAAACATTGCTCTTGAGCTTGCCATTTCTGTGCATACAAGCCCTGGTCCAAATTCTTTGCATATAATTCTAAAAGGCAGGTTTGTTACACCTGCCATAGGAGCTAATATTAAATTATTTTCTAATTCTACATTTCCTATTTTTAATTTTTTTAAATACATATTTTTCTTCCTATTTTCTCTTATTTTACAAAGATTGTTTTTTGTCGTTTACTACTTATATTTAACAATAATCCTATACATATAAAGTTTGTTATTAATGAACTTCCTCCATAGCTTATAAATGGAAGTGGAACTCCTGTTATAGGTAATAATCCCATTACCATTCCTATATTTTCTAACATATGGAATAGAAATATTCCTGCAATTCCTGTAGCAATTAGCGTTCCTTCTTCATCTTTTGCTGTTTTTGCTATATATAAGCATTTGGTAATCAGAAATACATACATTATTATTATTGCTCCAGCTACTATAAATCCCATTTCTTCACTTATTACTGCATATATAAAGTCTGTTGTTTTTGGGTATAAGAAACCTAGTTGTGTTTGATTTCCTTTTAATAGTCCCATTCCTGTAAGTCCACCTGCACCTATCGCAAGTTTTGACTGGATTATATTGTATCCTGAGCCTCTAGGATCTGATTCTGGATTTAAGAATATGTCTATTCTTTTTTTTGCATGTTCTGGTAACACAAAATTATATAATAAAGGAATTGATATTACTGCTACAATTGCTGTTATTATTATATATTTTTTATCTATTCCAGCTGTTAATAACATCATAACTATTGCAATTAAGAATGCTGTTGCAGTTCCATAATCAGGTTGTTTTATTATTAATAGCACTGGAACAGCTAATATTGCTAGTATTATTAGTAATCTTGTAGGTTTATTTATTTCTGATTTATCTCTTTGTTGTATTTTAGTTATTGCATTTACTATTGCTAAAATTACAAATACTTTTGCAAATTCCCCTGGCTGAAATGAAAATGCTCCTATATCAAACCAGCTTCTCGCTCCATTTACTGGTGACGTAAATAGTACTCCCATCAGCAAAATAATAAATAGTCCATATAATCCTGGCGATATTTTAACTAAAAATTGATAATCTATCATCATTGTTATTGCCATTATTACTAAACTTACTACTAACCATATTATTTGCTTATTAAATTCATCATGTTCTGTTTCTTGAGTAGCAGAAAATAGTGCAACTAATCCTATTACACATAAAATTATTGCAACTATTAATAAACTCCACTCTACATTTTTTAATTCTCTTTTTCTCATCAAACCACTCTTTTTCCTAATTAATTTTCTGAGTTTATTTTTCTCATTTGAATTTTACTTTTTTATTTTAACATCCTTTTTTTCTTCTTTTTTATTTTCTTTTACTTTTTTTGTTCCTTCTTTTTCTTGTTGCTTATTTTCTTTTTTATCTTCAGATTTTTTTATTTCGTCTTTATTAAATTCTTCCGATTTTTTTGTGTTTTCACTTTGTTCTTCATTGTTTTCTTTTTTTATTTTTTCTGTTTTAGGTTCTTCTATCTTTTCTTGTTTTTTTGTTTTTTTGCTTTTTTCTTCTTCTTTTTCTGAAACTACACTTTCTGTTTCATGTTTAATATTTAAAATGGGAATATTAGCATATAATGCAGGTGCTCCATTTGTTCCATCACCGTTTTCTTTGTTTGTTAATCTAACATCTATTGCATTTTCATCAACATCTATATATTTTTTTATTACATCTATTATTTCTTGTTTCATTAATTCTAAAAAGTCTGCTGAAACATTTGCTCTATCTTGCATTAATACTAAATGTAATCTTTCTTTTGCAGTTTCTTTAGATTTGGCATTATTTGCAGCTGTTATTGTATTATTTTTGTTCCATTTTTTAAATAAATTCATTATGTTATCAAACATTATTTTTACTTACCCCCATTTTGTATTGTTTAGTTCTTTCTTTTGTTTATTTTTTGAATATTCTTTTTATTCTAGCAAAAAGTCCTTTTTCTTGACCTGGTATTGTTACTTCTATTTTTTCTCCTAATACTCTTTTTGCTATTTCTATATATGCTTTTCCAGATGGCGCTTTTTTGTTTTGAATAACAGGTTCACCTTTATTTGTTTGTGTTATTATGTATTCATCATCTGGTACTACTCCTATTAAATCTATTGATAAAAGGTCTACAATGTCATCTACATCCATCATTTCACCTTTTCTTACCATGTTTGGTCTTATTCTATTTATTACTAGTTCTGGATTTTTTATTTCTGATGATTCTAGTAGTCCTATTATTCTATCTGCATCTCTTATTGCTGATATTTCAGCTGTTGTTACTACTATTGCTCTATCTGCCCCTGCTATTGCATTTTTAAATCCTTGCTCTATTCCAGCTGGGCAATCGATTAATATGTAATCAAATTCTGCTTTTAATTTTTCTACTAGGTTTCTCATTTGTTCTTCATTTACTGCGCTTTTATCTCTTGTTTGGGCTGCTGGTAGTAGGTATAATTCTTTGAATCTTTTGTCTTTTATTAATGCTTGTCTTAGTTTGCATTTTTCTTCTACAACATCTACTATATCATATACTATTCTATTTTCTAACCCCATTACGACGTCTAAGTTGCGTAGCCCTATGTCTGTATCAATTAGTGCTACTTTTTTTCCTTCTAATGCTAAGCTTGAACCTAAATTTGCTGTTGTTGTTGTTTTTCCTACTCCACCTTTTCCTGATGTTATAACTATTACTTCTCCCATAATTCTCCTCCTTAGGATTTTAAAAACACATTTTCAATAGCTATATGATATAACGAAAATGCTAAAAAGTCAATGAATTTTATACAAAAATGACAAAATTGTTTCTAAATTGTTACAAAATGTTTACAAAACTTTTTTTATTAAATTATTAAAAAACAACCATATTTGCTAAGCTTTCTGCTTTCACAATTTTGGTTGTTTTTAATTTTGTTTTTTTATAATTTTCTATTGTTCTGATTTTGGTTTTTACTTGGTTCAATTTCACTTAATATAAAGTACTGAACGGAAAGTTCCGAAGATGTCGGTATTGTCATAGTAGATAGTACGTATACTAGCTCTGTCATTACTAGCTGTGTGGCAATAGCCACCACGACAGACAAATGGACGGCCAGTATTATTTTTTTCTGCTACATATTCCCAACAATTTCCTTCAAGATCATATATATTTTGTACCTTATCTGAAAAGTTATTACCCGCTTCTGCTACATTTCCTGTATGTCTGGCTGAATCAGTTTTTCTCACATTATATGTGTTTCCATTACCATCTTTTTTTCCGTCTACAAATTTCATTACCATGTCCCATTGTATTCCTGAACACATTGCACTTTTTACATAAGCACTACTATTTCCATACATATTTTTTCCTATTGTTTTAAAATCTGTTTGACTTTTATTTACGTATATAGTTGTATTTTGTTTACTTACTGGTTTTTCTTTCTCATTTCCAATTTCATATCTTGATATATAAAATCCATTATATTTTAATACTGCTTCTCTTTCAGCTGTTTCGTTATCGGTTGCATTATCTGTTGTTGGTTGTATATTTGTTGGCAAATACCCTGTATCTGTAAATATTGAATTGGCTGGCGTAGTATCCATTACACTATCATATAAACTTGGATAACTAAAGTCCCTTTGATATGATTCTTCACTTGCTACTGGTATCCATACAAATTGATTATATTTTGTTGATGCCGTATTCCAATCTACATTTGATATTTCCGGCTCTGGTATATCATATATTACCAATCCTTTTGCTATTGTTCGCTCTCCAGGTATTTCTGATACTGTAAATCCTCCTGGTATTGTTGCATATTCACCGTTTTCATCTTTATATATTCTAGTTACTTTATTTGACATCACATATAAAACTGCACGATATCCAATTGAAGTATTTTCCTTTCCATTACAAGCCGCATACATTGAAGCTTGAGTTGTATAATTATCATAAGATCCTCCTCTTTTGATACATGGATTATATTCTGGATCTATATTACATTTATCAGCTACATATTCAAAAACATTTCCTTCTAAGTCATATATATTACATACTTTATCTTTTTCATTCGCACCAGTTTTGTCAATCCCATTTGGGTTATGTCTGTCAGCAATTGGGGTATTTACTAGATAACCTTCTTTTCCATCTACGAATTTCATTACTAAATCCCATTGTGTTCCTGAACATAATGCGCTTTTTGCACTATCAGTGTTTACTATACTTTTAGCTCTTGTTTTAGCTCTTTCCTGAGTTACATAAGAATCAACTGTCATTCCTTTTTTGCTTACTGGTCCCGCTCTTTCAACTCCGACCTCAAATCTTGAAACAAAAAATCCTCCAACATTTATAACAGCAATTTCTTCATTATATATTCCATCTGGTAAATAGTTTGTATCACTTGTTGTATTCATTGCAACATATGTATTTGAATAATTTGTGCTTCTTACATAATCTTTTTTATTTTCTACAGGTATCCATACAAATTGATTTCCATTTTTACTATTATCTAAGTCATCACCTTTAACATCTGAAATAACAATTCCTGTATCTTTGGTTCCACCTACATAATAAAATCCATCTGGAATTTGTATTCCATCAACATATTTTAATTCAACCGCTTCTGTATCAACATCACTTGTTGTATAATCTGTATAAAAAGTTTGATTATCTAATGTTACACCTTCCACATAAAAAATATTATGGCTATCTTTATTTATTATATATAAATCAGACAAAGTATTTACATCAGTTACTTCTCCACTCTTTATTTTTTCATAATCCATACCATAATTTAAAGTTATATTATCCAAAGCTGATAAATCAATAACATAAAATTTTCCTGTATCAACAGCTGAACTTATAACATTAATATTTGCAGTATTTGTGTACTCCTTGTTTGCTGGTATTTCTCCATATTGGCTATAATATGTTGAAATTTTTTCTCTTAAATTGCTTATATCTGTCTGAAGAGCTTTTATATTTTGAGTTTTCAGATTGCTTTTCACATTATAAATAACAACATTAGTTAACACCAATATTACTAATACTGTTATTGTTAAACTTATTAAATTAATTCCTTTTTGATTTCGGAAAAATTTCTTCATCTTTTGCATTCTCCTTTTTTACTTATATTATAAGTTTACTATTTATTGGCTTTAATTTCAATAGTTTTATCTATTAATTTATAAATTTTGTTTCTTCTTTTATAAACCAAATCCTCTCTTATAAAAAGTATCCAAAGAAATATTGTTATAATAAAAATTGAAATGTTCTCTAAATATAAAACGCCTATACTAGCTGTAAATGTTATGGTTATTAAAATCAAGAATGACAACATATTTGTAATCTTTTCTGATTTCTTTTTTCCATACAAAATATGTAATATACTTTTTAATATTCTGCCACCATCTAATGGATAAATAGGTATAGAATTAAATACTATAAGTAAAAAATTCGAATATATTATTAGCAAGTTTGAAAACACATCTATTTCTGAATTTATTGCTACTATTATTATTAAAAAATTTACTAAAGGTCCAGCTAAAGCTATAAATATCTTTTTTAATTCTAACAAATTGCCCTTTAATATTTTTTTATTATAGTCACTTGGAAATAGCTTAAAAGCAACACTTATTCCATATGGTGTAACCTCTAATTTTTCTGGTTTCATTCCTAAAAGTAATCCAGCAAATAAGTGTCCTAACTCATGTATAAATGCAAACATTATTACAATTATGTATGTTTTTGCTTGGCCGTGTAAAATAAAACAAAATAAAAAAAAGAAAAATTTTTAAATCAATTCTAAATTTCATCGCTTGTCTCCTTTTATTGTAATTCTAAAACAGATTGTGGATTAACTGTTCTTTCCTGAAATCTTATTTCAAAATGCAAATGTGGCCCGAGTTGAATTACCAGTTGTTCCAACCTCTGCTATTTCCTGTCCTTGTTTTATTTTATCCCCTTGCTTTACATACAAATTGTTACAATGTGCATATATTATGCTTACTTCTCCAATTTGAATTTTTAAATGTTTTCCATAATCACCTTCTTCTGAAGCTAATACTACTTCCCCATCTGTTGCTGATTTTATTTTTGTTCCCATATTTACGGCTATATCTGTACCTGTGTGATTTTTAGGTACATTGCCTGTAGCTGTTTCTCTTCTACCATATGCAGAACTTATTACACCTTCAATTGGTTTTACAAATGTTGCTGTTTTTTTTATATTTTCTATATCTTGTTCTTCTTGAGATAATTGCTTTTCTTCTGGTTGTATATCACTGTTTTTATTTGTCTCTTCTTTAGTTATTTCTTGTGTTTTTTGTTCCTCTTGATTTATGCTTTCCTCACTTGCTCCACCTATTCCCTGATTACTATTATCTTTATTAGGCATCATTTTTAATAACTGTTCTTTTGCCTTTTTATATATCTCATTAAAATTTGTATCATAAGAAAGTATTTCATTTGACTTTTCTACAAAATCTTTCGAAAATACCATTTCGCTATTTTGAATTGCATATATTGTCATATATATTGCAATACAAACTATTATTTGAATTATCATTTTCCTTAATAACTTTACATCTTTTTTCTCTTTTTCATTATTTACATCTGTTACTGGATTAGGATTACCATGCCTTTTTTCATATATTTCTTCTGCTCTTCTTATTTTTTCTTCAATAGATATTGTTCTTTCCATAGAAAAACACCTCTTCCTTAGTTTCTTTGTAAACTATATGTTGGAAAAAGGTGTTTTATTCCTTATCTTATTATAAGCATAATTGTTTCTAGCACTATTATTAAACTTGTTAATCCTGCATAATTTTTTAATCTATTACACTTTCGTTCTAGTTCTTTATTAATTGATGATTTTGTCTTTTTCTTTTGTTCAATTTTGGAAATATAATTATTAACAAACATCTCCGCTTCTTTTAGAATATAGTCATTTGTTCTTTCCTTCTTTTTTATTCCTTCTTTTGTTTCAATTTTTTCTAATCTTTTAGCTTTTTTATTTTCTTTTAAAATTATAATTGCTTCTTCTATTATATTTGAAGGTATGTCCTTTAGAATTACCATATTTTTTAGATTGCTTTGTTCCATTTTTTCCTCCTTATAATTTATGTATTTATAATATTTTTTCCACTTTTTTCTTGTTTATACAAATATTATTTAACTTAAATATAAAATTTTTATTTGACAATTCTAAAAAAAATGATATTATATAATTACATTAAACAAATTGTTCTTAGATTCGGAAGATGTTATTTGTTTTGAGTATGTGTAACCGTAAACAATACACATACTATTTTTTTGTTCAAAAAAACAAGGTAGCCCCGTAAAAACCACCTTGTTTGCTATGACGATTATGTTAATACATTTTTATATATTATTCAACCGAACATACTAAAATTCTACAAGGAATTTGTATTATTCCTCTGTGTGAATCTCTCATTGTTGTATTATTATTTTTATCTTACATTATACACATAAGTATTTCCATTTGCTGTAATTGTAGCTTTTATTTGTACACTTATTAAAAATTATTTTTTGTACATAATAATAATAGGTGATAAAAATGAAAAAATTAAGAATAGAAAATTCAAAAAAAAATAATGATACTATTACAAGAACCATTAGAATAAGTGGAAAAAATTTTGATAAAATAAACGATTTAGCCGAAAAAAATGAATTAAGTTTTAATGCTGTTATAAATCAAATTATTGAATATGGTTTAAAAAATTTAGATGAAAACTAGCATTGTATTGACAATGTATATACATTTATGATAAAATACATATAATAAGTATGGAGGTGTTAAAAATGGCCAAAACTGAAAATATTAATATTAGAATTGAACCTGAACTAAAAAAAGAAGCAGAAGAAACTCTTAATTATCTTGGTTTAACAATGGCTGAAGCTATTAAATTATTTTTAAAACAAGTAACTTTAACTGACAGCATACCATTTAAAATTGAAAAACCTAAATTTAATAAAGAAACCTTAGCAGCCATTAAAGAAGCAAAGGAAATTATGAAAAATTCTGAACAATATAAATCTTTTGAAAATATAGATGAATTAATGGAGGACTTGAATAATTAATATGAATAAATATACTATATTTAGAACTAATAAATTAAAAAAAGATTATAAAAAAATGATGACAGGAACACATTCGGATTTATTTTAAAGGCACACTATAAAAAGTGTACCTTTATTTTTTATTTATTGATTTAGTAGCAGATTTTTCACATAATTTATATGCATTTTCAACTCCTTTATAGCTTTAGGGCTATTTTTATCTTATCTTATAAACCTCTTCTCTCTAAATATTCACTTAAATTACGCACTTTTTAATTCCAAGCGTAATTTATCAGCAATCATTGCTATAAACTCTGAATTTGTAGGTTTTCCCTTTGAAGCAGAAATTGTATATCCAAAAATTTTTTCAACAGTTTCTTGTTGTCCACGACCCCATGCAACTTCAATAGCATGGCGAATCGCACGTTCTACGCGACTTGGTGTTGTTCTATACTTATATGCAATTTTAGGGTATAAACTTTTAGTTATTTGATTTATTACTTCAATATCCTCAACTACCATCATTATGGCTTCTCTTAAATATTGATATCCTTTAATATGTGCTGGAACACCAACTTCATGAATAATATTAGTTACTAAAGCCTCTAAATTTTGTCCATCTTTTGCATCTTCTTCTGATAATTCGATATATGATTTCTTAAAATTATTTGATATAAAATTATTACTAGATTGATTTGGTTTATAGAATTTTATTTCTCTTATTCTTTTAATTAATAGTTCTATGTCAAAAGGTTTTACTACATAGTATTCAGCGCCTAAAGTAATAGCTTTTTGTGTTATTTTATCTTGTCCAACTGCTGAAAGCATTATACAAATTGGTCTTTCTTCTTCTCCATTTATTTTTTCAAGGACTCCCAGTCCATCTAAATGTGGCATTATTACATCTAAAATCATAACATCTGGCTTGACCTTTCTCATCAGCTCAATAGCCTCTGTTCCATCCTTTGCCATTCCTACAACTTCCATGTCATTTTGCGAATTTATATATGTAGATAATGTATGGCTAAAATCTTGATTATCATCTGCAATTAATACAGAAATTTTCTCTTTCATAAATTCCCCTCCTAAATTTACTGTAAATTTTTTACAACTCAGATTATAATACTTTATTCTATCTTTTGCAATTAATTGTTGGAAATTTCTTCCATATTATTTATGAAAGATGTGATTTTATTTACTTTTAGTTATATATTTTTTAGATAACTCTACAATTTTGTTTATATTTATTTTTTGTGTTTCATAATCTTTAATTATTTTCAATTTTGTCGTTTCTTCTAACTCTATTTTACAAATAATTTTATCTAAATATTGTGTTTCTACTACTTCTATATTATTTATTTTACAATAATATTTAAAACTTTCAAAATTCTGGTATTCTACTTCTACTTGCATTTCGACACCTAAGCATTTCTTTTCCTTTGCACTTTCTTCTATTGCTTTTTGCAAACTTGATGAATATGCTCTTACTAATCCACCTGTACCTAATAAAATTCCACCAAAATATCTAGTTACTATTATTAATACATTTACCAAATTATTTTTTTGTAGAATGTTTAGCATGGGTGCGCCTGCTGTTCCAGAAGGCTCACCATCATCACTTGACCTTTCTATTAGTCTTTCATTTTCAATTACTCTATATGCTATGCAATTATGTCTTGCATCAAAATATTTCTTTTTTGTTTTCTTTATTATTTCTTCCGCTTCTTGTGCATCTTCTATATAAAACATATTTGCTATAAATTTTGATTTTTTCTCTACAATTTCTGTTTCCACATGTTCTTTTATCGTTACAAATTCTTCCATCTTTAATTTTTCCCTTCTTAAGGTTCAGGTTTAATATAATTTTATACATAACAGATTTAAGAATCAAAAATTTTTATGAACCTGCTACAAAACCTGTTGAATATGCTATCTGTAAATTAAATCCACCTGTATAACTATCTACATCTATAATCTCGCCAGCAAAATATAAATTTTTAATTAATTTTGATTCCATTGTTTTTGGATTTATTTCACTTATTTTTATTCCTCCAGATGTCACTATTGCTTCATCTATTGGTCTAAACCCTTTAATTTCTATGGTAAAGTTCTTTAAAAGTTCTACTAATCTTGTTCTTTCTTCTTTTGTAATTTCATTTACTTTTTTATCTGGATCGATTTTACTAAGTTTTATTATTGGATTTATTAGTTTATGTGGTAGCAGTTTTTCTAGGCTATTTTTAAATTGCTTATTTTTAAATTCGGTAAAATCCCTTAATATTCTATCATCTAATTTTTTTGTTGATAGTGCCGGCTTAAAGTCAATTTTTAATATTATTTCCTTGTTTTTTAACTTATCCTCTGTATTTTTGTATCTAACCAAATGTGCTGAAGAACTAAGAATTGTAGGCCCTGAAACACCAAAATGAGTAAACAACATTTCTCCAAAATCTTCGTAAATTGCTTTGTTTTTACTTTTATCTAATATTTTAATTTCTATATTTCTTAGAGACAAACCTTGAAGATCTTGACACAAACTTTTTTGATATATTTCAAGTGGTACAAGTGATGGTTTTATTTTTGTTACATTATGTCCTAATTCTTCTACCATTTTATATCCATCACCTGTTGAACCTGTTAAAGGGTAGCTCTTTCCACCTGTTGCCAATATTATTTTATCTGCATACATCTCTTCATTATTGGCTAATATTCCTATTGCCTTTTCTCTTTGTTCATCAACTAATATTTTTTGTACTTGCATGTTATACAAAATCTTAACTTTATTTTCTTTTAATTTTTTAGTAAAACATTTTAATACATCTTGAGACTTGTCTGTTACTGGGAATATTCTGTTTCCGCGTTCTTCTTTTACTTCTAACCCTTGTTCTTTTAAGAATTTAATTATATCTTTGTTAGTATATTGTTGATAACAACTATACAAAAATCTGCCATTTCCAGGTGTGTTTTTTATAAATTCTTCTATGTTTAAAGAAGATGTTATATTACATCTTCCTTTCCCTGTAATTAATAGCTTTCTTCCTAAACTATTCATTTTTTCTACTAAGGTTACATCATTTCCATTTTCACTAGCAGTGATAGCTGACATCATTCCTGCAGGTCCACCACCAATAACTATTACTTTCATTTTGAATTTCCTTCCATACTAAAATTAACTATTTTGACATTTCTTCAATTGCTTTCATTATTCCTAATTTTCCATAGTCATATGTTAACCCACCTTGCATATATGCTATATATGGTGGTCTTATTGGTCCATCACAACTTAATTCTATTGTTGAACCTTGTGTAAATGTTCCTGCGGCCATTATTACTTTGTCTTCATATCCGCCCATATCTCCTGGAAATGGTACTACATTTGAGTCAATAGGTGATCCCATTTGTATTCCTTGACAGAATTTTACTAATTTTTCTTCTGATCCTAAATAAATTGTTTGAACTATATCGGCTCTTGTATCGTCAAATTTAGGTTCTACTTTATATCCCAATTTTTCTAACATTCTACTTGAAAATACTGCTGTTTTCACACTACTTGCTACAACTGTTGGTGCAAAGAATAATCCTTTTATTAATAATGGATTTTGATTTAATGATGGCCCTATCTCTTTTCCTATTCCTGGTGATGTTAATCTTTCTGCACATAATTCTATTAAATCTTTATTTCCAACAATATATGCTCCTGATGTGGCTATTCCAGCTCCTAAATTTTTCATTAATGATCCTACTGCCACATCTGCTCCAATTTCTATTGGTTCTTTTTCTTGTACAAATTCTCCATAGCAGTTATCTACCATTATAATTACTTCTGAATTAACTTCTCTTATAGCTTTTATTGCTTTTTCTATTTTTTCGATTATTAAACTTTCTCTTGTTGAATACCCTCTTGATCTTTGTATTTCAACTAATTTCACATCTTTTTTTGAAAGTCTTTCTTGTATTTTTTCTATATCAAAATCATTATTAATTAATTCTATTTGCTCATATTTTATACCAAATTCTTTTAATGAACTTTTGCTTTCTCCTGTTATTCCTATTACTGTTTGTAATGTGTCATATGGTTCTCCTGTGATACTTATCATTGTATCTCCTGGGCGCAATAATGCTGATAATGTTACAGCTAAAGCATGTGTTCCAGATATTAGTTGTGTTCTTACTAATGCATCTTCTGCTTTAAATACTTTACTGTAAATTTCTTCTATTTTGTTTCTTCCCGGCTCATCTATTCCATAGCCTGTTGAAGAATTTAGATGTGCTTCTTGTAAGTCACATTTTTGAAATGCTTCTAATACTTTTTTACTGTTTATTTCGCATATTTTGTCTATTTTTTCGAATATTGGTTTTATTTCTTTTTCTACTTCATTTTTTAATTGTTCTAAATTTTCTTTCATTTTACTAATTCTCCTATCATTAACTTAAACATATCTATTTTACTACATTTTAGAGCTTTTTGCAAGCTCACAACATAGCAAAATAAAGAATTGCAATTTCTCACAATTCTTTATTTTTTATATATTATAATACATATTTTTTAATTAATACAACTCCACCTGCAACTGTAATTAAAACTACAAATCCTAATGTGAAATATGTTTTAACTTTACCTGTACTTACAGATAACATTACTGGTGCATCATCAATATCATCTTCTCCTGGCTTTTTGTTGTTTGGTGTTGAGTCTTTATCTGGCACACCGTAATCATTATAGTCTTCTGATATTTCTGCTGTATTTACTTTTAATCCCATATTGTCTTGGTTATTTATCCATGTTAATGTTACTTCAACATCTGCAAATTCTCCTGGTTGTAATAATGTGTTTTCTAATAATCTTGTTGTTATTACATTATTTCCTTTATCTGTCCAACCTGGGTTATCTTCTGCTACAAATTTTAATCCTTCTGGAATGTAATCTGTAACTTCTTTTGCATATCCGGCAATATCTCCTTCATTTATAACTCTTATAGAATATTTAAATTTAACTGTAACTTCGTTTAGTTTCTTTCTATTTAATTCAACTTTTACAACTTGTTCAGGGTCATCATATGGTTGATGTCCTGTATTTGTTACTGTTTGGCCTTTTTTGTCTATTACTATTGCTTGTGTTACCCATTTTCTTAATGCTAGGTCAAATTCTTTTACTATAACTTTTTCAAAGTCATCATCGTCTTCTTGTCCTGGTACATAATCGCCTTTTTCATTATCTTTATAACCTGGTAAATCATTGTCACTTGGTACATTTACGTTATTTGATTGAGAATCTCTATCTGTTACTGTGTTTTTATTTTCGTCTTCATATTTTGTAATGTCTGCTATATTTGTGATATTTTCACTTGTTTTTGCTGTATCTTTTACTTTACACATAATTGGAACTTCTTTATATGATAATACATATTTTCCATTCTCATCTTGTGTTGCTTTTGTTATTTTGCTGTCTTTTAAATATGTTGTTGTTACTGTTCTTCCATCTTCAGATATTTCCCAACCATATTTCTTATTAAATTCTCCATCAACAAATTCTAAGTATTGTGGTAAATGATCTTTTATTTCGCTTGCATAACCATCAATTTCTCCTTCATTGTAAACTCTTAACATATATACTACTATATCGTTTTTGTTTACTAATACTGGTTCTTTTGTATGATTATATATTGCTGTTGTTATTAATTTTCCATTTTCGTCTTTTGTATTTAATTTTGATGTATCTACTACTGGTGCTCTTTTATATGATCCATCTTCATTTTTTAGGTATTCATTGTTTTCAATTGTTTCGTCTTTGCTTGTTGCTATTATGAATTTTCTTAATGCTAGGTCAAATGATTGTAAAATTATATTATCATAATCTTCATCATCTTCATATTTTTTCCATTCATCCGTTTTTGAATCTCTGTCATCTATGTCATTTCCGTTTTTGTCTGAGTCATTTGAAATACATGCTTCATTTCTTATTGTTGTTCCTGTTACATTGTCTGCTATAACTTTCATCTTTACAGATACTTCTTTATAATGTATGTCTTTTTCTGTTTTTGTTCCATCATTGCTTCCAAATGCTTCTATTAAGTTTGCTCCTGGTGTTTTTTCTTGCTCTTTTGATAAGTAATCTGTTGAGATTTGAATTATATTTTCTTTTGCTTCATCATATTTGAATTTTCCCCATAAATATTTTTGGTTAAAATCAATTGCTTCTTTTTCTTCATCTGATAGAGTTGTGTCAGCTTGTAGTTCTTCTCCTTCTTTTTCAGACCATAAGAATTGTAAGCCTTCTGGAATATCTTCTGTAATTTCTTTTGCATATCCATCTATTGTTCCTTCATTATAAACTCTAAATGTATATGTTACTATATCTCCTTTTTTAACTCCAACTGGGTCTTTACTTAGTGTGTAATCTCCTGTAGTTACTAATTTTCCATTTTCGTCTATTGTATTTAATTTGCTAACATCTACTTTTTCTATTCTTTCAGGTACATTTTGATTATTTACTGCTACTATTCTTTTTATTAATTTTAAGTCAAATGATTCTGGTATTAATACTAGTTTTTCAAAATCATCATCATCTTGTTGTCCTTTATAATAGTAGTCAGAATCTGTTAAGTCTTCTTTATTTCCATTTCCAGTATAATTTTCCATGTTATCTTTATTTACTGAAGGTGTTGTTGCTGGTTCTGAATCTCTATCTGCGCCTGTTTGATTTGTAATTGTTAAATTACTTTCACTATCAAATTCTTTTGAAATCCATGCAACATTTGTTAATACTTTTTTATTTGATGCATCTGGTTTTTGTGTTACTTCACATTCTATTTCTATTGTTTCTGAACTTAGGTTGCCTTCTGAATATGCTTGTAAATTATCTGTATTACTTGCTTTTCTAGTTAATATTAATTTGTTATCTCCTGTTTCGCTGTATGAACCTAATTCAAAGTTTCCACTTACTACTTTTGAGAATTTTAGTCCTGTTGGTAATTGGTCTACTATTTCAAGTGCTCTTCCTGCTTTTTGTCCTTCATTATATATTGTTAATTTATATGTTACTTTGTCTCCAGTTTTTACTACTATAGGATCTTTTCTATGTTTATAAGTAGCTGTTGTTCCATTTGTTAATGATTCTTCACTAATATTTGGAACTCTTGAGTTAGCTCCTGTTAATTCTACATCATTTATTTTTGTAATATATTTTCTTAAAGCTAAGTCAAATGGTTTTTCGTTTGGTGTAACAGTTAATTCAACTGGAACACTTTCATTAGTTTTTTCTGGTATTAACATTGGTTGTTCATTTGCACTTTTTGTTGATACCCATGCTGTAAGTTTTGTTGTGCTATAATTTATTGTTGCTGATATAGAAATAGTTTTTGCTGTTGCCTTTGGTACTGAGATATAGAAGTCACTTCCTACTAAATCTTTTACTGTAGTTCCTGAATTTACTTCTGATTTTTGACTATTTAATAATTTATAATCATTTATCTCTGTTCCATCATTTTTTACTAAAAAGTCTATTGTATATGGTATTGTACTTCCTTGTTCTGTTATATTAATTGGTCCTATTATATAATTATCTCCAGATTCTTCGTAATTTAATGTTTTTGTATTTACAACTGCTGGAGCTCCTAATGTTTCTGCATTTGTATAATTTTTTGCATTTTTTTCTGCTGTTGAGATTAAATATTTGTATAATTTTTCTGCTTGTTCTAATCTTTGTGTTCCTTCTCTTGTTCCTATTTCATAATTAGATAAACATTGATATGTGTTTCCATCTAAAGTATAATATAACCAATTTGAATTTTCTAATTTATCATATTTAGTATCATGTGTTACACCATCATCAGCATGGTAATTTGTAAAATACCAAAATGCTGCTTGTTGCACTGCTGCAATATCATCATCTGTTAATACAGTACTATACTCATCTTCAAATATTTGTGCTGAATTTAGATATGCTGTTTTTTGTTCTTCTGTTTCTCCATGAAGATATAACATATCTCCTAAAGCTAATATTGCATCATATTTATTTATTACTGTATTATCACTTAATGTAATTGTTCCATCTACTATTGATTTCAAAACTTCATATTTAGCTTTCATTTGGTCTCTTTCGGTTTTCATATCATAGAATAAATCATATTCTACTATTTTTTGGGTACTTGTAAAACCAACTCCAGCTTTTAAGCAATACATATTTTGTGAACCATTTGCTTTTAATGCAGTTCCTGTTGCATTTGCATATTCCACAATGTTCCATATTTTTGCAGCATTACCTGTTGCTTGGTTTGTATTTGGATCACCTATAGCATATCCCATATTTGGTGTGCTATTTGTTCTTATTTCTGTAACTCCTAAATATTTAGGTGTTGTAGCTACTGTTGCAAATACATTCCCTGTTGGAATAATTGCTATTGCTATTGTTAAAATTAAAATCAAATTTGCTAATAACACATTTCTTAATTTCATAATAATTTTCTCTCCTATCTTCTTTTATACATATATCTTCTTGCCCTTTTATTTTACTATTTTTTTAGTATTAGTCAATAGGCTTTTTTTCCATATTTTTTTTAAAATTTAAAAGTAATGGTAATCCCTTACGGATTAAGGTTTTTGGTACTTTTAAAATCTGTTAAAGCCTACATTACAATTATATTACATTTTCGTCCCGAAATCAAGGTTTTATGTAAAATAATTCATTTTACACATATATCCGTAGGATTTGCTATTTTTATATGTATTTTTGCATATTTATTTTTATTTCTTAATATATTTTAATGGTGATAAATTAATATGAAAAATAAGTTTAGAATTGTCCTTTTAGAATTTATACTATTTCTTTTTATTTTCAATTTGCCAATTTCCTTTTCCTCAGATAATTCAAATGTTCCAGATATAAATGCTCGCTCTTGCATAGTTTTAGATAGGATTAGTAAAAAAATATTATTTGGAAAAAATGAATTTAATAAAGTAAAAATGGCTTCAACAACAAAAATTATGACTGCAACTATAATTATAGAAAATTGTGATTTATCACAAACTGTAATTGTTTCAAAAAAAGCTGCCTCTACTGGTGGCTCTAGGTTAGGGCTTAAAACAAATGATAAAATAACAATAAGAGATTTATTATATGGATTACTTTTATGTTCTGGAAATGATGCTGCTGTAGCTTTAGCTGAAACTGCTGGAGGAGATATTTCAGGTTTTAGTCAAATGATGAACAGCAAAGCAAAAGAACTTGGTTTAAAAAATACTAATTTTGAATCTCCACATGGCTTAGATTCCGATAAACATTATACAACAGCTTATGAACTGGCAATATTATCTGACTATGCTTTGAAAAATAAAACATTTTCGCAAATTGTTGGAACTAAAAATTATACAGTAACAATAAATGGCTACCCTAAAACTCTTTCTAATACAAATGAACTTCTTGGTAACCTAAACGGAGTATATGGAATAAAAACAGGATTCACAAATGGAGCAAATCGTTGCTTGGTAACATCTTGTAAAAGGAATGAAATGGATATAATTTGTGTTGTTCTACGGTTGCGATACTAAAAAATTCCGAACATCAGATAGCATTAAATTAATTGAATATGCATTTTCAAATTTTGAATACTTAGATATCCAAAAACTAGTAGATACCAAGATAAATGAATGGAATTTAGATAATACAAATTATTTTGAAATATCTAAAGGCTCCAAAAATTCTTTAAGTTTAAGTTCTCCTGTTCTGGAAACACCTAAGATACCCATAAAAAAAGAAGAAATTAATTCTATAAATGTAGTTATAAATACTAATAAATTTTTATCTGCACCTATTAAAGAAACAGATATAATTGGAACACTAACAGTTTTATCTGCTAATGATGTACTTTTTTCTACTAACCTTGTAGCTAATACTACAATTAATAAGAAAACTTTAAAAGACTATTTGAATATCTTTGTTAAAAATTATTCTATGATTTTAGATCATTCTTGCAATTTTATAAATTGAATTTAAAAAAGAAGCAATTAACTTTATGTTTTGCTTCTTTTACTTTTCTATTTTACATTTTCTTTTATGTAGTCAACAACATCTCCTACAGTAACTACTTTTTCTGCATCAGCATCTGGAATTTCTATATCAAATTCTTCTTCTAATGCCATTACTAATTCTACTATGTCTAGTGAATCAGCTCCTAAATCATCTATAAATGATGCTTCTAATGTAACTGAGTTTTCAGCAACACCTAATTGTTCTACAATAATTCCTTTTACTTTTTCTAATACTTCTTCTGAACTCATAACCTAGAGTTCACCTCCTCTCAAGTTTACGCATGACATTTTTCATAGTTCATTTATATTATATGTTTGTATATTTGTCAAGTGTATTTGATTTTTTTTTTAAATTTGTACTAACTAGTCGTTAATCATTTGTTTTACTATATTTTGAAAATTCTTCTATCATCTTATCTACAGCCTTATTTTCAACAAATTTTTCTGCTTGTATAATTGTATATTCAAATAATAATGCATCACTACTTCCATGAGCTTTTACTACTGGTTTTTTAACTCCTAAAAATAATGCTCCACCATATGATTTATAGTCCATTACCTTTGTAAATCTTTTTATTGCTGGAAGTGCTGGAATTGCTAATATTTTTGATAGTAAGTTTTTAGTAAAGCTTTCTGTTAAACTTTTTTTAACGAATTTTCCTAAACCTTCTGTTGTTTTTAAAAATACATTTCCTGTAAATCCGTCACTTACAATTGCATCGATTTTTCCTGAAAATGCATCTCTTCCTTCAACATTTCCCACAAAGTTTATATCTAATTCTTCTGATTTTTCTTTTAATAATTTATAACTTTCTTTAACCAAGTCATTTCCTTTAGTTTCTTCAGTACCTATATTTAATAGACCTATTGCTGGTTTTTCTATTCCGAATGTGTTTTTTAAATAAATACTAGACATTTGTGCAAATTGTAATAAGTTAATTGGCTTGCAATTTGTGTTTGAACCTGCATCTATTAATAATAATTGACTTTTGTATGCTGGTAATATTCCTGCCAATGCTGGTCTATCTATTCCTTTTATTCTACCTACAATTAGAGTTGCTCCAGTTAATAATGCTCCAGAATTTCCTGCAGATATAAATACATCTCCTTCATCTTCTTTTAACATTTTAAATCCTACTACCATTGATGAGTCTTTTTTATGTCTTATTGCATCTGTTGGTTTGTCTACCATTTCTATTGTTTCTGTTGCATTTTTTATTTTTAGTCTATCTGATATTTCTTCTATTTCTTTTCCGTAAATTTCTTTTACTTTGCTTCTAATTACTTCTTCTTTTCCAACTAATACTATTTCTGCTTTTACTTTGTTTACTGCATTTACTGCTCCTTTTATATTTGCATCTGGTGCATTGTCTCCACCCATTGCATCTAATATTATTTTCATTTTATTTCATTCCCTTCTTAATGCACAATATATTTCTATTTTATTTTTAACATACCTATTTTATTATTCTTTGGCAAAAAAAGCAAGTGTTTTTTAGACGAAATCGTAAAAAGAGGTTACTGATTAATGGATTATTATTAATATAAAAAGATCCTTTATATATAAGCTTTTCATTACATTCCTCGGCTTATTACAAAATTTAAGAAATTCTAAATTGTTTTATGGGTCCTTTCCACTATCGTGAACTCTTACCATAAAACTGCATAGAATTTCTAAAATTTCTCCATGCGCATTCGTCATTTTATTCAAAGCTTATATATAAAGGATTTTTTTAAGAATTTTATTAAAAACATTATCTAATATGAATAAAAGAGCAATAAATAAATTTATCACTCTTTTTATTATATATAAATAATATTAAATTACTTATTATTCGATAATGTCAGCAACAACACCTGAACCAACTGTTCTACCACCTTCACGAATAGCGAATCTTAATCCTTTTTCGATAGCGATAGGTGTAATTAATTCGATTGTCATTGAAACGTTATCACCTGGCATAACCATTTCTGTTCCAGCAGGTAATTCGATAACACCTGTAACGTCTGTTGTTCTGAAGTAGAATTGTGGTCTGTATCCATTGAAGAATGGTGTATGTCTTCCACCTTCTTCTTTAGTTAATACATAAACTTCAGAAGTGAATTTTGTATGTGGATGGATTGTTCCTGGTTTACATAGAACTTGACCTCTTTCGATGTCTTTTCTATCAATACCTCTTAATAGAACACCAATGTTATCTCCAGCTTCAGCTTGGTCTAGTAATTTTCTGAACATTTCTACACCTGTAACAACAGTTTTTCTTCTTTCTGTTGTAAGACCGATGATTTCAACTTCGTCTTGAAGTTTAACTTGTCCTCTTTCTACTCTACCTGTTGCAACTGTTCCACGTCCTGTAATTGTGAATACGTCTTCAACTGGCATTAAGAATGGTTGGTCGATTGGTCTTTCTGGTGTTGGAATATAGCTATCTATAGCTGCCATTAATTCTTTCATTGGTTTGTATACTTCATCATCAGGATTTGTTGATGTACTTTCTAGTACTTGTAATGAAGATCCTTTTATAATTGGAATTTCATCTCCTGGGAAACCATATTCTGATAATAAGTCTCTAACTTCCATTTCAACTAATTCTAATAATTCTGGGTCATCAACCATATCACATTTGTTTAAGTAAACAACGATGTATTTAACACCAACTTGTCTAGCAAGTAAAATGTGTTCTCTTGTTTGTGGCATAGGACCATCAGCTGCAGATACAACTAATACAGCACCATCCATTTGTGCAGCACCTGTGATCATGTTTTTAACATAGTCAGCATGTCCTGGGCAGTCAACGTGTGCATAGTGTCTTGCATCTGTTTCATATTCTACGTGAGCTGTGTTGATTGTGATTCCTCTTGCTTTTTCTTCTGGAGCACCGTCGATTTGATCGTATGCTTCATATTGAGCTTTTCCTAATAATGATAAATATTTTGTAATAGCTGCTGTTGTTGTTGTTTTACCGTGGTCAACGTGACCGATTGTTCCGATGTTAACGTGTGGTTTTGTTCTTTCAAATTTTGCTTTTGCCATTTTAAAATCCTCCTTATTTTTGTTAGCCGTTCTCTTTGAACATGACTACTTTTATTTTTAAATTTAATAACGTAAATTGTTTTTTGTACTTGCATTTTACAACATATTTGCTAAAAATGCAAGCACTTTATTTTATTTTTCATTTTGTTCTTTTGCTTTTTCAATAATAGCAAAATTACCTTATTTTATTCAGCTTTTTTTCTTGAAGATACAATTGCTTCAAAAACTGATTTTGGAACTTCTTCATAGTGAGAAGGTTCCATAGAGTATGTTCCTCTACCTTGTGTTCTAGAACGTAATTCAGTTGCATAACCAAACATTTCTGAAAGTGGGATAAATGAATGAATTTCTTGCATTCCATCATTTCCGTCCATTCCTTCCATTCTTCCACGTCTAGAATTTACGTCTCCTATAACATCTCCCATGTATTCTTCTGGAACTGTTATTTCAACTTTCATAATTGGCTCTAAGATAACTGATTTAGCTTGTCTCATACCTTCTTTAAATGCCATAGATGCAGCAATTTTGAAGGCCATTTCTGAAGAGTCAACTTCGTGGTATGAACCATCAACTAATGTTACTTTGAAGTCTGTAACTGGGTAACCAGCTAAGATACCACTTTCTGCAGCTTCTCTCATACCTTGTTCAATTGGTTTAATATATTCTTTTGGAACAGCTCCTCCAACGATTTTGCTTTCGAATTCTATTCCTTTACCTGGTTCTAGTGGTTCCATTTCAAACCAAACGTCACCATATTGTCCTTTACCACCAGATTGACGAATAAATTTACCTTGAACTTTTACTTTGTTTCTAATTGTTTCTTTGTAAGCAACTTGTGGTTTACCTACATTACATTCAACTTTAAATTCTCTTTTTAATCTGTCAACGATGATATCTAAGTGTAATTCACCCATACCAGCGATGATAGTTTGTCCAGTTTCTTGATTTGTATAAGCTTTAAAAGTTGGATCTTCTTCAGCTAATTTTGATAATGCTATTCCCATTTTTTCTTGAGCTGCTTTATCTTTTGGCTCAATTGCTATGTCAATAACTGGTTCTGGGAATTCCATTGATTCTAGAATTATTGGATGTTCTGGATCACATAGTGTGTTTCCTGTTGTAACATCTTTCATTCCAACTGCTGCAGCTATATCACCAGCATAAACTTTGTCTATGTCTTCTCTGTGATTTGCGTGCATTTGTAGAATTCTTCCTATTCTTTCTTTTTTATCTTTACTTGAGTTTAATACTGTAGAACCTGATTCTAATGTTCCAGAGTATACTCTAAAGAAGCATAATTTTCCAACAAATGGGTCTGTTGCAATTTTGAATGCTAATGCTGCAAATGGTTCAGAATCTGAAGTTTTAGCTTCTGTTTCTTCTCCATCTAATGTTTCACCTTTGATATGAGCTATATCTAATGGTGATGGCATATAGTCAACTATTGCATTTAATAATTCTTGTACACCTTTGTTTTTATATGAAGAACCACATGTTACTGGAACTATTTTGTTTGCTATTGTACCAGCTCTTAAACCTTTTTTGATTTCTTCTTCTGTTAGTTCTTCACCTTCTAGATATTTCATCATTAATTCTTCGTCTTGGTCAGCTACTGCTTCTATCATAGCTGCTCTGAATTCTTCTGCTTGGTCTTTCATATCTTCTGGAATATCTGTTTCTTCAATTTCTTGTCCTAAATCATCTTTGTGAATAAAGGCTCTCATTTTAATTAAATCAACTATTCCTTTGAAGTTATCTTCTGCTCCAATTGGTAATTGGATTGGAACTGCATTTGCTTTTAATCTATTTTTTAATTGATCAACGCAAAGCATGAAGTTAGCTCCAACGATATCCATTTTGTTTACATATACCATTCTTGGTACATCATATTTGTCAGCTTGTCTCCAAACTGTTTCTGTTTGTGGTTGAACTCCACCTTTAGCTGCTAAAACTGTTACAGCTCCATCAAGAACTTTTAAAGATCTTTGAACTTCTACTGTAAAGTCAACGTGTCCTGGTGTATCAATTATATTGATTCTGTTATTTTTCCAGAAACATGTTGTACAAGCAGATGTAATTGTTATACCTCTTTCTTGTTCTTGTGCCATCCAGTCCATTGTTGCAGCACCTTCGTGAACTTCCCCTATTTTATGTGTTTTACCTGTGTAAAACAAAATTCTTTCTGTTGTTGTTGTTTTTCCGGCATCTATATGTGCCATAATTCCTATATTTCTAGTTCTTTCTAGTGGGTATGCTCTTCCTGCCATTTATTTTTCCCCCTCTCGGTTTTTCTATTTATGCTTTAATTAAAAACTTTTTTGTATTTTGGAAAATACTTTTTATGCTTTTAATTATTTTTTTACCATTTATAGTGTGCAAATGCTTTGTTAGCTTCTGCCATTCTATGTGTGTCTTCTTTTTTCTTGAATGCTCCACCATTTCCAGCTACTGCATCCATTATTTCTCCGGCTAATTTTTCAGCCATTGTTTTTTCATGTCTGTTTCTTGCATAAGATACAAGCCATCTTAAACCTAATGTTTGTCTTCTTTCAGGTCTGATTTCTAATGGAACTTGGTATGTTGCTCCACCTACTCTTCTTGCTTTAACTTCAAGAACTGGCATGATATTTTCTAAAGCTGCTTCAAATACTTCTAAAGGATTTTTTCCTTCCTTTTCTTTAATAATGTCAAATGCATCATATACTATTTTTTGAGCAACTGATTTTTTACCATCTAGCATTATGTTGTTTATTAATTTTGTTACAACTTTGCTATTGTACATTGGATCTGGTAATACTTCTCTTTTTGCTACATATCCTTTTCTTGGCACTATTCTTCCCTCCTTTTAATTTTTAAATACTCTTATTTTGAAGAGTATCTCGGTACTCTCAAAAAGTTTTATTTTCCTGAGTATAGCGCTATATAAATCTATTCTAAATTCAAATGCCTTAATTTAGTAAGAATTACAAGCACTAATTTTTACTTTGCTAATTTTATTTTTTTGGTTTTTTAGCTCCATATTTAGAACGAGCTTGCATTCTATCTTTAACACCTGCTGTATCTAATGTTCCACGGATGATGTGATATCTAACACCTGGAAGGTCTTTTACCCTACCACCTCTGATTAAAACAACACTGTGTTCTTGTAGGTTATGTCCTATACCTGGGATATAAGATGTTACTTCATAACCATTTGAAAGTCTAACTCTGGCAACTTTTCTTAAAGCTGAGTTTGGCTTTTTAGGTGTAACTGTTTTTACTACTGTACATACACCTCTTTTTTGTGGAGCTCTATTGTTTGTTAATTTTTTGTTTTTTGAGTTCCATCCATGTTGAAGAGCTGGTGCAGTTGATTTTGTTACTCCTGTTTTTCTTCCTTTTCTTACTAATTGGTTGATTGTTGGCACTTGAATTTCACCTCCTGTTTTTATTTTTTGTTACGGAATTGCATATTACAAGCAATTTACTATAACGAATTATATTGTATCATGTATAGCTATTAAAGTCAAGAAAAACTTGGAATTTCTTCCAAGTTTCACTTTTTATAGTTACATATTATCTTACTTCTTCTTCTTTTTCTTTAGGCTTTTCTATTTTAACTTCTTCATTGCTTTTTAAAATCTGGCCTATAGTTTGCTTTCGTTGGCTATTACCTTTTTCTGCATATGATTTTAATTCTTCTATAAATGAATCTCTTTTTTTCTCTTGTTGTTCAATCTCATGATTTTGAGTATTATTTTCTTTTTTCTTACCAAATCTGTTTTTAAAAGCATCTCTTATTTTTGCAAGTACAGGATGTTTTCTTGCAAACTCATCATATACAACCATTTCTTTATCATTTTTTTGCTCTTTTTGTTCATTTTTTTGTGTTGCTTCTTTATCTTCTTCTGCAAAAAACCAGTTTTCTATTCTTTTACCGATTTTTTCTCTTTGTTGTGTATTTTTATTTTGTTCTTTATTTTCTTCTTGTTTTTCTTTTTTCTGACTATTTATTCTTACAGCTTTTATATGTATATCATTCCATGTTTCATTTCTAAAAAGACATTTCCAAGCAAGATTACATTTTGTAACCATCATTCGTTTAGATGCTATTTGTTTTTCTATTTTTTCTACATTTGGTTTTTCACCTAAGTTTGCTCTTTTTTCCTTAAGTTCAGATACTAATGCTACATATTCTTCATTTGACATAGTGCTATTAGCTCCTCTACCTGCTTCAAGTCTAGCTTCTAATTTTTTTACCTCTTTATGTTTTTCTATCTGTTCCTTTTCTTTTTTTAAATTATATTCTAATTTTTTTATATCTTTTTTTGTATTATCTCTTAATGATAATATTCTATCAATTGCCTCTTCATTTTTTGAAAATCCTGCTTTTAAATTTTCCGAAATATCATTATTTTTTGTATTTTCTAATATATTTTTTTCTTCTTTTATCTTAGCTAGCCTTTTTTGTTTTTCTTCATCATTAATGTTTTCATCATTTTTTATAGAAAATTCTTCAGCACTTAATTTTCCCATTTTTGCTCTATAAGCATTTTTCTCATTTTGATTTTGTTCTTTATTAAATTTTCTAGATTTAAGTTCATAATATTTTTGTTCCAACTTATCCACTTTGGCCATTATATTTACCTCCCATTATTATACGCTCTCATATTTTATATACATACAACCATATTATACCAATTTTTGTATATCATTGCAATAGTTTTATGTAAATTTGTTGTTTTTTTAATCAAATTGTAATATTTTAGAAATATTTGTAATAATATAAAAGAAGTCAAGTCAAACTATATTTTAAAATTAAAGTTTGATTTGACTTCCTTCTAAAATTCTAATAAACTTCTATCCGCTAGTTTTTGATATCTTTCTTTTTTATCTTTTATCTTTTTTCCTTCAAGTGTTGGAAGAATCCCAAAATTCGCATTCATTGGTTGAAATTTGTTATTTGGAGTTGAAATATATTTTGCTAATGCACCAATAACTGTATTTTCAGAAAATGTTATTTGTTTTTTACCTTTAAATTTATTGCAGGCATTTAATCCAGCAACCATTCCAGATGAAATTGACTCAACATATCCTTCAACACCAGTTATTTGTCCTGCAAAGTATATATTTTCATTTTGTTTCAAATTATATGTTTCATCTAACAATTTACTTGAGTTTATATATGTGTTTCTGTGCATTACTCCATATTTTACAAATTCGGCCTTTTCCAATCCAGGAATCATGCTGAACACTCTTTTTTGTTCTCCATATTTTAAGTTTGTTTGAAATCCTACTAAATTGTATATGCTTGCTTGTTTATCATCTTGTCTTAATTGTACAACCGCATATGGCCTTCTGGCTGTTCTTGGGTCATCAAATCCAACTGGTTTTAATGGTCCAAATCTTAAAGTATCTTGTCCTCGTTTCGCCATTATTTCTATTGGCATACATCCTTCAAAGATTTCTCTTTTTTCAAATTCATGTAATGTAACTACTTCTGCTTCTACAAGTTCTTTTACAAAATTCTCATATTCTTCTTGATTCATAGGAAGATTTATATAACTTTGTTCTTCTTTTTGGCTTTCTAATCTAGATTCCCATTGTTCTACTGTTTCGTCTTTTTTCTTTTCTTGTAGATACCTATCACCATAAAAAGCAATGTTGAAATCAATGCTATCTTTATTAACGATAGGTGCTGCTGCATCATAAAAGTATAATTTATCTTCACCTGTTAACTTGCTAATTTGTTTTGCTAAAGCATCTGATGTTAATGGTCCTGTTGCAACAATTACAATTCCTTCTTCTGCCATTTTTTGAATGTCTTTTACTTCTTCATGTATTATTTCTATTAATGGTTCTTGTTCTAATGCTTTTGTAACTTCAGCTGAGAAAGTATCTCTATCAACAGCCAAAGCTTGTCCTGCTGGCACACTTGTTTTATCTGCTATTTTTATTAAAAGAGAATCTAATTTTCTAAGTTCTTCTTTTAGTAATCCACAAGCATTTGTGAGTAAATTAGACTTAAATGAGTTGCTACATACAATCTCTGCTAAATTACTATTTGAATGAGCTGGTGAATATTTTATTGGTTTCATTTCATATAGTTTCACTTTTATTCCTTGTTTAGCAATTTGGTATGCCGCTTCACTTCCAGCCAACCCACCACCTATTACAGTTATAAAATCATTCATCTTAATTTTTAATCCTTCCTTATTTAATTTTTATTAGTTATTAGAAAAAATTTAAAACTATTATCTAGTAAACTTTATTAACATTATGAGAATAAATTTAAAATCTCATTTTTGTCAAATTTACTAATAAATGTCGTTTTTGTATCTAACATATTATCAGCAAGTTTAGCCTTTTTCTCTTGTAAATTATAAATTTTTTCTTCTATGGAATTCTTAGTAATAAGCTTATAAACCTGTACATTGTTTTTTTGTCCTATTCTATAAGCTCTATCTGTTGCTTGATTTTCAGTTGAGATATTCCACCATGGATCATAATGAATTACCATGTCTGCACCAGTTAAATTTAATCCTGTTCCACCAGCTTTTAAAGAAATCAGAAATACTTTTATTTCTGGATTTTTATTGAAATCATCTACAAGTTGCATTCTTTCATCAACTTTTGTTGCCCCAGTTAATTTATAATATTTTATTTTACGATTATTTAATTCTTTTTCTATAAATTCAAACATTGATGTATATCCAGAAAATAATAATATTTTATGGCCACTATTTGTTGCCTCTTCTACAATTTCCATACATTGTTCTAGTTTACTGCTTCCATCTTTATAATTGTTTATAAATAAACTTGGATGGCAACAAATTTGTCTTAATCGTGTTAGAGCTGCTAATATTTGCATATGGCTTCCATCATATCCATTTAATTCTATTTGTTCTGCTATTTCTTGCTTTGCTTGTGCTAAATATGTTAAGTAAATATTATTTTGTTCTTCTCCCATTTCATTTTTTAGTACTGTTACTGTTTTTTCTGGCAATTCTGTTAAAACCTCTTTTTTAGTTCTCCTTAACACAAATGGTTCTATTAACATCTTCAATTTTTTCATTGCATTTTCATCATTATCTTTTACAATAGGCGTTTCGTATAAATTTTTGAATTTTCTATAACTAAACAAATATCCTGGCATTATATAATCAAATATTGACCATAATTCTGATAAAGAATTTTCTATTGGTGTTCCTGTTAATGCATATCTTGTTTTCGCTTTTATTTGCTTTATTGATTTAGCATTTTGAGTGTTACTATTTTTTAAGTATTGTGCTTCATCTGCTATTACATATTTAAATTCATAATTTTTTTCCTTGTATAAGTCTATATCTCTTTTCAATAAGTCATATGATGTTATTACTAAGTCATACTCATCTAATTTTTTTATTTGATTTTTTCTTTCTTGCAATGTTCCTCGAATTACAAGTGTTTTTACTTCTTTCGCAAATTTTTCTGCCTCATTTTGCCAGTTTAATGTTAATGAACTTGGTGAAACTACTAAACTTGCCTTTTTGTTTTGTTGTTCATTTTCTACATAATCAACTATTATTGATAACATTTGAATTGTTTTTCCTAGCCCCATGTCATCAGCTAAAATTCCACCAAAATTATATTTATCTAGTGTCTTTAGCCATTTATAACCTGTTTTTTGATAATATCTTAATGTACTATCTAATTTTTTTGGAACTTCTATATCTTCTTCTAGTTGTTCTTTGTCTAAGTTATTTACTATTTGTTTATATTCTCCACTTTTTTGTATTTTTGTGCCTTTCATTTGTTTTAATAATTGGTTTAAATATAAACTTCTATACATTGGAATTTTTATTTCTCCATCTGTTAATTCCTTATAATTTAAATCCATTCCTGTTTTCAATTTGTCTAAAAATTCTATTTCTTTGTTATTTTCTAAATCTAAAAAGCTTCCATCTTTTAATCTATGATATTTCTTTTTCAATGTATATTTTGTTAGAATTTCTTCTAGCTCGCTTGCATCGATATTTAAATTTCCTAAGTCTATTTGTAGTAAATCATTTTCTACTTTTATTCCTATACTTTCCATTTTTGGTGAATTAATTTGCTTTTTTTTAAAATTGTCTGTAGCTAACACTTCGAAGTTATTCATGTAATAAGTTATATCTTGTGTTATAAATTCATATATTTTATCATTGTTTGGTAATATAAATCTTACATTTTTTGTATCAAACATAAAGCCTGTTTTTCTGAATATGTTTAATGCTTTTGCTTCTTCTATCATGTTTCGTGGTATATTTATTTTTTCTTTTTCGTTTAATGGATTGAATTCTATTTCGCCATAACAAAACTTTACATCTGCTATTAAAAAATTACTTTTATTATAATCTAAAAAAACTTTTACAAGTAAATCTTTGGGTTTGTATTTTTCTATTTCTTCTTCTGGTATTTTACTTAAGTCTATTGCTTTTTTTACCTTTGGAATTATAACGGAAAATAATTGTGTTAAATTTTCTTTTCCTAGTTCTAAATCTGTTATATAATTTTTTCTGAACATTTCTAATAATTTTAATGTTGTGTTTTCAAATTGTTTGCTACATCTATAGATTTTTTGTTCATCTAAAATGTATTTATATTTCTTTCCTTTAATTATATTTATTTTATAAATTTCTATATTAGGAATTATTCTGTAATTGTCTTCATTTATTTTGCTAAGAGAAAATTTTATTTGTGGTTCTTCTTCTGCAAATTCTATTTTTTCTTGATTATAGTCTCTTTGAAATTCTATCGTTTTTCCCTTTAGTACCTCATACAGTTCATCTATTGCACTGTTTCCAACTATTATGCTTGTTTCATTTAATGCTTTTCCATAATATTTGTAATTACTATTTGAGTTAGAGTTTGCATATTTTATAATTTCTGCATATTTCATGATAAATTCTAATAGTTGTTGGTCTTCTTCTAGAAATGCTTCTTTTGTATGTACAAATTGTAACTTTTCTCCATATTTTGCAAATTCTTTGTTTATCATTCTTGTGTAAAATTCTGATAGGTTTTTTATTTTGTACATTTTTTTGTTTCCTATTTTAAATTCAATTTTCATGTCTCCTACGAATTTATCATAATATATTTTTGGTTCTATTTTTATATTTCCTTGTTTTTTTATTGTTTCTTCTTCATTATTTATTCCATCTATTTCTTCATTATAGAAAATTTTTACTATTTGTTTAAAATTTTTGTGTTTATCCCCATTTTCTTGCATTTTATTTCCTCCACTCGGCATAATATTATATTATAGTTTTGCTAAAAAAGCAAGGAATTAATACTATAAAATTTCAATGTCATAGTTACCAAAACAATAAATTCAGGCCACAAAAATACCTAAAGAATTTTGCTTCCTTAGGTTTTATAGTTTTCTTAAGTACTCTATGCCCAGCTAGGCTCCAGTTTTTTTTTATTATCCTTAAGTTCTTTATAATATTTTGCTATTAATTCATCAAGTTCGATACTAAGTTGATATGTAATACTATAGTCATCTCCGCGTTCGATGCTATTATTTAGTTTATCTCTTAATTTACAAATTTCATCATTTAACATTGCAACCTCTCCTTTTCCTTTTTGTTATCTTTTGTATATTTATAAAGTAACATATTATTCATCTCAAGTCAAGGATTTTCAGCGGTTTTTGGCAATTTTCGTATGACATAAAAAATCATTTTTCGACATTTTATCCAGCAAAAAAACGGTATTGTTTTTCTTATTTTACAATCACCGTTTTTATTACATTTTTTTCTTATCATTTTTTATACATTTTTTCTTAATTTCTAACAATAGAAATTACCATTTTTTCTTCTTTAAAAACATTTTTTAACACTTGTGTTGCATATTCTACATTTATACCTTGTATTTCTTCTAAATAGTCAAAACTATTTATGCCTTTAAAGTAATCTGATAAAAACATTCTAGCTATATCTGTAACATCATCATATTCTTTTACATATGCTCCATATACCATTTTTTTAATTCTTTCAAAATCTTCTTTGTTTATTCCATTTTGTTTTAATTTTTTTATTTCGTTTTTAAAATCTTCATATAATTTATCTGGATCTGTTGCTTGACCTGTTATTAATATATGGTCATATGTTTTTCCAAATTCATGGTCTAAACTAGGGCTTCCAAATATTATTCCTTCATTATATAACTTTTTATATAATTCTGAACTTCTTCCAAAAATTAAATTTAGTAATATTTCAATACATAAATGTCTTTTTACTATTTCATTTTTGTTTTCTAATGTTGTATTTGGTAAAGCTCCTTTTATTCCAATTGTATATATTGGTTTACTTACTTCTAACTTTTGTTCTATTTTTTCTTGTACAATTGAGTCTTCTTCTGGTTCATATATTCTTTTTATTTCTCCACTACCACTTTTTTCTACTAGTCTTTTTTTTACTTCTTCTAGCATCTTTTCTGGTTCAAAATCGCCACAAATTGCTATTGCCATATTTGATGGATTGTAAAATGTGTTATAGCATTTGTATAATATTTCTTTATTTATTTTGCTAATTGTTTCTATTGTCCCTGTAATATCAATCTTTATTGGATTATTATGATACATTGCTTGCATTGCATTTAAATATACTCTCCATTCAGGGTAGTCATCATACATTCTAATTTCTTGGCCTATTATTCCTTTTTCTTTTTCTACATTTTCATCTGTAAAATATGGGTGTTGTACATAGTCCATCAATTCATCCATTGCTTCGAAAAAGTTATCTGTGCATTCGAATAAATATGCTGTGTGATCATTTGTTGTATATGCATTTGCATTTACACCTAATGCTGTTAATACATCTAAACTATTTGTTCCATTCTCTTGTTCAAACAATTTATGTTCTAAAAAATGAGCTACACCATTTGGAACTTCTGTTATTTCTTCTTCTCCTGGTACGATAAATTTATTATCATTTGATCCATAATTTGTTCCCCATATTATATATTTTTTTTGAATGTCCTTTTTAGGAATTATCATTACTGTTAAGCCATTTTCAAGCTTTTCTATATATAATTTTTCTTTAACTTTTAAGTTTTCAATTACTTGCATTTTTGCCCCTTTCTAATCTCTTAAAAAATAAATTGTATTTATATTTACTTTTTTTGCTATATTTACTACATCTTCTTTTTTTACCTTTTTTATATTTTTCATGTATTCATCTAAAGATGCTTTTGTCATTGCTAATTCTTGACCAAATAGATAACTTATTGTTGTATCTTGTTCATCATCTATTGTTTTTATTGTTGCTATAATTCCTTGTTTTGCATTTTCTACTTCTTCATTTGTAAAATCCGCATTTTTTATGTCTTCTATTTGTTTTCTTATTAATTCTAAAGTTTTTTCATAATTTGATATTTCAATTCCACAATTTATAAATATATTGTTTTTGTGTTTTAAATAACTAGAACTTGCAACATATGCCAAATGTGCTTTTTCTCTTACATTTTGAAATAATTTTGAATTTGCGGTTCCTCCTAATATACAGTTATATATTAATACATCATATTTTAAATTTTCGTCTTTAATGTTTACATCTAAGCCTATTACTAGTTTTCCTTGGCTTACTTCTAAATGATCTGTTATTATTTTTTCCTTTTTTATTTCTTTTCTTTCTATTTTTGAAATATTATATTTTGGATTTCTTGATTCTAATTTCTTTATATTTTCATCATTTTCTATTATTTCAGTTATTTTGTCATCAATATTTCCTGAAACAAAAATGTCTATTTTGCAATTGGCAATTAATTTTTTGTAATATTCGTAAAGATTTTTTTCGTTTATTTTTTCTAAATCTTCTATATATCCAAATTTATATAATCCAAATGGCTCATTTTGATACATTTCCTGTATACATCTTTCTAAACTATAAATTGCTTTGTTGTCTTTTTTTCCTTCTATTCTTTGTTTTATATTATTTTTTTCTTGTTCTAGGTATTCTTTTTTAAACGCTTCATTTTCTGTATATGGATTAAATATTATTTCTAATAGATTTTGGATTGCTGTTTTTAATATGTTTTCATTTGTTGTTGGCAAAAATGTATCATTTACTGTTTCTATATAAAATTTTAGAACTTGATTATCACCTGTTTTGTCTAATCCACAATCAAAACTTGCTCCATATAAATTTTCCATTTGTTTGCTTATTTCTTCTTGTGTTTTTAGGTTTTGACTGCCTCTTCTTAATATTGCTGATATTACTGCATTTTTAGTTACATTTTCTCTTGTTAGTTCTGTTGTTAAAAATACTGCTATTAAGTTTGTTTTAAATTTTTCTGTCTTTATTTCATGGAGTTTAATCCCTGTTTTTATTTCTTTTTCTTTATATTCCATAATCATTTCCTTTCTATATTTTATTATAGCCTTTTTGCTCATTTTTATGTTTAAAAAACAAAAATTGGAAGATAAAAGCAAATTTTATTAATTTGCCCCTTTACTTCCAATCCAGTTTTTCTAATTAAATTTTCTTTTTCTAGCTGCTTCGGATTTTTTCTTTCTCCTTACACTAGGTTTTTCATAATGCTCTCTTTTACGAACTTCTTGTAAAACTCCGTTTCTTGCACATTGTCTTTTAAATCTTTTTAAAGCATCTTCTATATTACCATTATTAACTTTTATTTCTGACATTTATATTCCCCTCCTTCCGGTCCATACACGACTGTATGTGGGTTTTCCCTTATAACGATATTCATTATACCTTAAATTGGTATAACTTGTCAATACTTAAAGGTCAAATAATACTGCTTTTCCTTCTTTTACTGATTTTTTTGCGTCAAGTATTCTTTGATTGCTTGAACCTCTAAATCTAAGTGATATGTCTTTTTTGTCTTCTTCAAATTTTCCATCTACTAATACATCTATATATGATAATAATTCTGGTGTTTCTTCCCAATTTTTATACATTTTTCCCATTATATCATCTTCAAATGTATAACCTGAATAACACCATATATTTTTATCAGGAAATTTTTGTTTTACTTGTCTTAATAAAGGTAATAAGCCTTGTTGGTTTTTATGTTCTAGTGGTTCCCCTCCTAATAATGATAATCCTTCAACATATGAATGGTTTAGCTCACTTATTACTTTGTCTATTTCTTTTTGTGTAAATTCTTTTCCATAATTAAAGTCCCATGCTTCTTGGTTAAAACAATTTTTACAATGATGTGTACAGCCACTAACAAATACAGAAACTCTTACTCCTGTTCCATTTGCTATGTCTGCTTTTTTTATATCTGCATAATTCATTTAAAACATCTTCTTTCTACATTAAAATGGTATTATATCTCTTATAAATCCTCTTGTTGCTGGAATTAGCCATAATATAATTCCAAGTACTATAACTATTACTGCTGTTATTATTCCTGCTGTTATATCTTCTTTTTTTATTTTTTCTTTTTTAGTTCTTTTGGGTCTATCTATAAATATTTGTTTTAATATGTCTAACATTGCCATAGGTGTTCCTGGTTTTGATTTTTCTTCTTGTACTTGCTCATATTTAATTTCTTGTTTTTCTTCAAAAGCATCTTTTCTTCTACTGTTTCTATATAGTCTGTTATAGTTTTCTATTTGTTCTTCAGCTATTTGTTTATTTAATTCTGTATCATATTGCTCTCTTAAAAATGTGTCTGATAAAATTTTATATGCTTCATTTATTTCTAAGAATTTTTCTTGCGCAAATAACTTGTCCGCACCTTTATATGATTTTGGATAATATTTTTCTGATAATACTTTATATGCTTTTTCTATTATCTCTTTTGAAGATTTTGGACTTACTTCTAGTATTTCATAATAATTTTTCATATTATTTTTACCTCTTAAATCTTTCTTTTTATGTTCTAATTTTATACTAAAAAAAAGAAAATAGCAATATTTATTGCTACTTTCTTTATCTTTTTTGTTACTAGTTCATGTGTTATTTTTAATACATAGAAATCCTTGATATATAAGCTTTTCATTACATTCCTCGGCTTATTACAAAGTTTAAGAAATTCTAAATTGTTTTATGGGTCCTTTCCACTAAAAGTGAACTCTTACCATAAAACTGCATAGAATTTCTAAAATTTTTCCTTGCGCATTCGTCATTTCATTCAATTCTTATATATCAAGGATTTCTTTTGAAAATTTTATTAAAAACATTATATAGCAACATCTTTTTTATTGTCTAAAAATTTCTTCAAATTCTTCTGCTTCAATTTTCTCTTTTTCTAATAATATTCCAGCAACTTTGTGTAATTTATCAATATTATCTGATAAAATTTGTTTTGCTCTATTATATCCTGTGTCTACGATTCTTTTTGTTTCTTCATCTATAATTGCTGCTGTTTCTTCAGAATATTCTTTAGCATGTGCTAAGTCTCTACCTAAGAATACTTCATCTTGATCTGCACCTAATGTTAATGTTCCTATTCTCTCACTCATACCGTATTTTGTTACCATGCTTCTTGCAATTTTTGTTGCTCTTTCTATATCGTTGCTTGCTCCTGTTGAAATATCATTTAATATTATGCTTTCAGCAACTCTTCCACCTAGTAATGATACTATATTTTCTTCCATTTCTGTTTTTGACATAAATGATTTATCTTCTGTTGGTCTATACATTGTATATCCTCCAGCCATTCCTCTTGGCACGATTGATATTTGATGTACAGGATCTTGTGTTTCTAAGAAGTGACTTACAACCGCATGACCTGCTTCATGATAAGCTACTAATTTATTTTCTTTTTCACTTCTTACTTTTGTTTTCTTTTCAGGTCCCATAGTTACTTTTACCATGGCATCTTCTATTTCTTTCATTCCAATTTCGTTTATGTTTCTTCTTGCTGCAAGTAGTGCTGCTTCATTTAAAACGTTTTCAAGGTCTGCACCTGCAAATCCTGATGTGTTTTTAGCAACTACTTTTAGGTCTACATCATCTGATAATCTTTTTCTTCTTGCATGAACTTCAAGTATTTGTTCTCTTGCTGCTACATCTGGCATTCCTACTACTATTTGTCTGTCAAATCTTCCTGCTCTTAATAGTGCTTTATCTAATACATCTGGTCTGTTTGTTGCAGCTAAAACTATTACTCCTTCATTTGCCGCAAATCCATCCATTTCTACTAGTAATTGGTTTAATGTTTGTTCTCTTTCATCATGCCCACCACCAAGTCCTGCACCTCTTTGGCGTCCAACTGCATCTATTTCATCTATAAATATTATACATGGTGCATTTTTCTTTGCTTGGTCAAATAAATCTCTAACTCTTGAAGCTCCAACACCTACAAACATTTCAACAAAGTCTGAACCACTTATAATGAAAAATGGTACTCCTGCTTCTCCTGCTACTGCTTTTGCAAGTAATGTTTTACCTGTTCCTGGTTGACCTACAAGTAACACACCTTTAGGTATTCTTGCTCCCATGTCTGTATATTTTCTAGGGTTTTTTAGAAATTCTACTATTTCTTCTAATTCTTCTTTTTCTTCATCAACACCTGCTACATCATCAAATGTAATTCTGTTCTTATCTGCTGGTGTCATCATTCTTGCTTTACTTTTTCCAAATGACATTGTTTTGCTTCCTGGTGCTCCATTATTTGAACCACTCATCATAAAGAACCAGAATATGAAGAATATTATTAATAATCCAAATGGTGTAAGAAGACTAAGCACTGTTACAAATATTGATTGTGATTTTTCTTCTAATGTAAATGCTCCTTCTTTTAAGTAGTCTTCTGTGTAAGACATGAAACTTTCCATATCTGGAATATTAACTTCTTTTTTTATTTTGTCATCTTTTAAAGTAACTGTTGCAGTCTTTCCATCTGCTTCTACTTGTACAGCTTCCACTTTTCCACCATTTATATCAGCTATTAAATCTGAATATTTAAGTTTTGAGTCGCTGTTTTCTACTATTGATGAAAGTACTACAATAAATATTACTGCTATAATTAGCCACATGGCTAATGTTTTAATTCCGTTTTTCAAAATAATTCCTCCTTGTGATTTTTACTTTTGTTTTTTCAATTGATTTTATACCATACCTTTTTTGTTTTGTAAATATTTTTTTGTGTGACTTTTTTATTACAAACAAGCCATGTTCACATATTTATTACGGCTACTCATATTTGGCTTATAAAATAAATTTTATGATTTTTTACTAAAATTTTTATCTTTTTATTTGGTATTAAGAATTTATTTCCAATATTGTTTTGACACAATTTTATAATATCTTCTATATGGATTTTTTCAATTCCTTTTGAATTACCAAAAAGCCTTGTTATAGTATATAATATAACTCTTGATTTTATTACCTTTTCATTAGAATTAAATTTTTTTAAATCTAACTCTATTTGTTTTTCTTTTTCTTCTATTAATATATCTTTATATGTTTTTTCTACTTGTTTTTCCATGTATTCTTCTTCTTCGCAAACAAGGTTAGATAGTCTTTCTAATGTGTTTATTATGTTTGGATTAAATTCTTCTTTTATATACGGAATAGCGATGTTCCTAATTTTATTTCTTGTATATTCATTTTCAAAATTCGTTTTATCTATTCTTGGATTTAATTTTTCCTCTTCACAATATTTTTCTATTTCTGTTCTTTCACATTCAATTAATGGTCTTATATATTTTCCTCTTTTTGCTTCAATTCCTTTTAATCCTGATATTCCACTTCCACGCATTATATTCATAATTATAGTTTCCGCTCTATCATTTTTATTGTGTGCTATTGCAATTTTATTTGCTCCAGTTTTTTCCATAACTTCATCAAAAAATTCATATCTTACTTGTCTGCCTGCTTCTTCTGTTCCTATTTTTTTATTATTGGCAATTTTTTGAACATCTATACTTTTTAAGTAAAATTCTATATTGTTTTTTTTGCAATAGTTTTCCACATATTTTGCATCTTCTGTGGCTTCTTTTCTAATCATATGATTTATATGTGCAACAAAAATTTGTGCCATAGAAATATTTCCTTCTTGGCACATTTTTCTTATCACATCAAGCATGGCTATTGAGTCTGGTCCCCCAGATACTGCAAATACTATCTTGTCGTTTTTTTCTATTAAATTATATTTTTTTATTGTTTCTAAAACTTGTTTTTCAAAATTTGTCATTTTTACTTCCTTCTAATCATCAAACCTTTTCTCAAGATTTACAAATTTAGTGTAACTTCCAAGCCATAATAATTCAACTGTTCCTGTTGAACCACCTCTGTGTTTTGCAATTATTACTTCTGCTATGTCCTTTTTCTCACTGTCTTTATTGTAATAATCATCTCTATATAAGAATGTTACTATATCGGCATCTTGCTCTATTGCTCCAGATTCTCTTAAGTCTGATAGCATTGGTCTATGGTCTGGTCTTTGTTCTGCAGCTCTTGATAACTGTGATAACGCAATTACGGGTACATTTAGTTCTTTTGCAAGTATTTTTAATGAACGGCTAATTTCTGATATTTCTTGCTCACGACTGCCATTTCTTTTATTACTTCCCTGTACTAATTGCAAATAGTCAATTACAACCATTCCTATATTTTTTTCTAATTTTAATTTTCTGCATTTTGCTCTTATTTCAGTAACATTTATACCTGGGGTATCATCTATATAAATTTCAGCTTCTGATAATGGTCCAATTGCTCCTGCAAGCTTTACCCAATCATCTTCTTCTAGCTTTCCTGTTCTTACTTTGTTACTGTCTACCATGGCTTCACTACATAAAATTCTGTTTACTAATTGTTCTTTTGACATTTCTAGGCTGAATACTGCAACAGGCACATTAGCTCTAACAGCCGCATTTGTAGCAATATTCAATGCAAATGCTGTTTTACCCATAGCAGGTCTTGCTGCAATTAGTATTAATTCTGAGCCATGTAAACCTGCTGTTTTATAGTCTAGTTCAGCAAATCCAGTTGGTACACCTGTTATATGTTGTTTTTTATTATATAATTCTTCTAATTGCGTAAAACTTTCAACTAATACATCTTTTAAAGGTGAATATCCTTTTTGATTTTTTTCTTGCATTATATTGAAAATTTTCTTTTCTGCACCTTCCATTATGTCTTCTACATCTTCAGTTTGGTCATAACCTAAATCTATAATTTCGTTTGCTGTTCTTATTAATCTTCTTAGAGTTGATTTTTCTTCTACTATTTTTATGTATTTCATTGCATTTGCTGTTGTTGGTACTTTTTCTGGCAATTCAGCTAAATATTCTAATCCCCCAACTTGTTCAAATTTTCCCATTGATTCAAGTTCAGATTTTACAGTAATTATATCTACTGGCTCTGCTCTATTATATAAATTAAATATTGCCTCATATATTGCTTTATTATCTTCTCTATAAAAATCCTCTTCCCTTAGGACTTCAATTGCTGAAATTACAGCATCTTTGTCTGTAAGCATACTTCCTAAAATTGCTTGTTCTGCTTCCAAGTCATGTGGTGGTACTTTTCCTAGTTCCATTTTAATCACTCCTATTTTGCAATTATATCTATTTTTAATTCAGCAATTACACCTTCATATAATTTTATTGATATTGTTCTTGTTCCTAATTCCTTTATTGTTTCTTTTAGTTGAATTTTCTTTTTGTCAACAAATATATCATAATTTTTCTTTAATAAATCTGATATTTCTTTTGCAGAAACCCCACCAAAAATTTTTCCATTTTCTCCTGCTTTTACGGGTACTTTTAATAATATTTTTGACATTTTTTCTGCTTGTTTTTGAGCTTCTTCTTTTTCTTGTGTTTTTTTGTATGCATTTGAGTCTTCTTTTGCTTTTAGTTTACTCATGTTTTCTTTATTTGCTTCTACTGCTAAGTTTTTTGGAAATAAGAAGTTTCTTGCATATCCGTCTGATGCATTTATTACTTGGTCTTTCTTTCCTACTCCTTTTATATCTGCTTTTAATATTACTTTCATATTATCACGCCTTTCTTTCGCTAACTATTTTACAACATTTTTACACTTTTTTCAATTGTTTTGCATTGATTTATATTTATCATTTAATTTATACTTTACCATATAGTTTATGTATAAGCTACTTTTACATAGGCAATAAAAAATAACCGTTCTGCTTTTGTCTTTGTAAACGGTTATTTTAACTATACTTGGCAACCACTTTCGTGGTTCTCATTTTCTACATTTAGTAGTACACACCACTTCCATTCTTGTCAACAACTAGAAGTTATATTACTTAATTAAAAATTTGCACATATTTTCATTAAAACTTAAATCGTTTTGCGTCCTTTTAGGTAAAATCATTTTATATTGTAATATTAACTTTCTGGCATTATATCTTTTTAATGTTCCAATTTGTGAATTAGTTTTTGCTAGTAATTCCATTTGACTTCTTAGCGTTATTTACATAACGCTTTGATTTGCTTTCTAATTTTTTACAAAATTAGAAAGTCGCGCTCAAGCGGACAAAGTCGTGGTTATTGACTTTGTTGCGGTTCACATGGCCGAAGCCGAAGAGCGTGTTCCACGCCCAGTTTGCATCGTACTGCGAAGAAGACCAATAGTAGTCGCTAATGCCGAAGTTTCTATAATATTTTTCGTTTGAACTATCTTTTGATATGCCTAATTCTCCTCCAAATGCTGCCCATTCTGCCCTAGATGGCACAAACCATCCATTTTTTACTTCTTTTTGTATTTGTCCCCACATATCTTTATGATTTGAACATTTATCTTGATCTCCATATGCTTTTTCATTCCATTTTGATATCATTGTTGTTGTATTTGACTTTCCTTTTCCAAAATCTCCTGATGTTGTAGTTGCATAATCACTCATTTGACCATATGCTGCATTATACCAGTCATAATATGTTCCATTCCTGTTTCCATCTATATCTGTCAACGCCATTATATAAAATCTGTCTTTTCCGGTTCCTGTTGGTGATATTACATCCTTTGTTCCAAATCCTTCATTTGCTTTATAATTTGTTTTGCTTATATAATAGTCTTTTAGTCCTTCTGTTACTGTTGGTATTGTATATTTACTATCTGAATTATTGTTCCATTTTTTTTCTACATTATCTCCTTTAGCTAAGTCTGCATATATTACTCCATCTACTTTTCCATCTGCATCTATATCTGCATAATATCCAACATAACTTTTCGTTGTTCCCAGATAACTTTTCGTTGTGTTAGCTGCTTTTTCATATTCCTCATCAAATTTATTTTCATCTTTTGAAGAATATTCCTCTTGTATTTTATTTACTTGTTTCTCTGTATTAATTACCTTATTTGACATTCCCATATATGATAAAAATAATACAGTTACTAAAAAAAGCATAGTTACTAACACAAAAACTGTTATAGATCCCTTTTCATTTTTTATTTCTATAATACCTTTTTTTCCTTTTATCATTACATATCTCTCCTATTTTTATGCATTAATAACTTGGTAAAACCAGCAAATTAGTGTTGAACTATTATTCTATTTCTGAAAAATATTCATTAATTCTATTTTTCAATTCTTGTTTAGTTTCTTCTATTGTCATTCCCTCAACTTGAGCACCTGCTAGTGTTATATGTCCTCCACCTCCGAAGTTTTTCTAATATAACTTGCACATTTATATCTCCAATAGATCGTCCGCTAATACAAATTTTTTCTCCATTATTTCCAAGTACAAATGAAGCTGTTATATCACTTATAGTTAATAATTCATCTGCTGCTTTAGCACATATTAAGTTTGCTTCTTTAGATGTCTTATCATATATTGAAATTGCTATTGTATCATTTACTATTTCTGCATTTTTTACTATATCTGCTATTGTATTAAAGCTTGCAAGGTCACTTTGGAACCATTTTTTAACTCTTATAATATCAACTCCGCATCTACGTAAATATGCAGCTGCTTCAAATGTTCTAACACCTGTTTTAAATGTAAAATTCTTTGTGTCTATCATTATTCCTGCATACAAGCTTTCTGCTTCAATTGTTGTTAAATTTATTTTTACCTCTGCATATTGTAATAATTCTGTTACAAGCTCTGCTGCAGATGATGCATATACCTCTTGGAATAGTAGTGTTGCATTTTCTATAAAATTTGTACTTCTTCTATGGTGATCAATTACTACTGTTTTATTAGCTTTGTCTAATAATTCTGGGGCATCTACATAATTTATTTTGTGTGTATCTACAACAACTAAAAGTGTTTCTTCATCAATGTTTTCTAATGCTACTTCTTTATTTATTATTGCATCTTCATATTCTGGTTCTTTTTCTAAAGATTTTCTAAATGGTTCTAATGCTGGAGTATTTTCACTGCATACTATATATGCATTTGTGTTTAAAGATTTTGCAAGTCTATATATTCCCATACATGAACCCATGCTGTCCATATCTGGATTTGTATGTCCCATTACCATTACTTTTTTTGATTCTTTTATTAAGTTTTCTAAAGCATGTGCTACTACTCTTGCTTTTACTTTTGTTCTTTTTTCTACTTCTTCTACTCTTCCACCAAAAAATTTATAAATTTCGTTTTCTCTTACAACTGCTTGATCCCCACCACGTCCTAATACAACATTCATAGCACTTTGAGCTGATTTATATTTTTCTTTGTCTGTTTTTCCTTCATTTGATAGCGCTATACTTAATGTAAATTGAACTTTTTCTTTTGTATCAATTTCTTTTATTCTGTCTAATATACTAAATTTATCTTCTTTTATATCTTTTAAATATCTTTGTTCAAATAAATAAACATATCTATCTCTATCTGCCTTTATTAATACTCCATTTGTTTTATTTGCCCAATCATACATTTCTTTGTCAATTTGTGCTGTTACTTGTGGCTTTTCACCTGTATCTAGCCTTTGCATTGTTTCTTCATAATTGTCTACCATTATTATTCCAACACATGATTTTGAATTTTTATATTCATTTTGTAATTTAATGTTTTCTGTATTATCAATAAAATAAAGTATTATCATGTATTCTTCTTTTTTGTGCTTTTCTTTGTTTCTGTTTTTAAAGTTTACATATCTTCCCATTATTTTATATTGTTTGTTTTGTATTTTTATTTCTTTTAATATGTCTCTATTTCCCGCTATTTTCTTATTTTTTCGTATATCACTTCTTATATCTAAGCTTAAGTCATTTATATATGTGTTTATATCTATGTTAGCAAATTCTGACACGAATTTTGAACTTCTCCATATTATGCTTCCATCTGTTTCTAGTATTACTAATGGAAATGGTGAATTTATTAAACTTGTTTTCGCTGCTGTGTCTACTGACAATGTTAAGTCTTGTAATGTTTCTGATATTTCACTTTTTCTTTTTTTGTTCGCATAATATGTGTATCCAACTACTAATAAATATAGTATTATTGATGGTATTATCATTATTGGGGCTTCTATACTTATTATTAGTAATAATATTAGTATTATTGCTAGATATATTTTAGTTCTTGATACTAGCGTTTCAAATACTTTTCTACTATTATTTTGCATAAAAAAATTTCTCCTTATATTCATTCTACTCTATTTTACTAGTATTTATGCGTTTTGTCAAGGATTCACAAAATGTCGAAAAACGTCAAAAAAATTAGCCAATGTTATTTGGCTAATTTTTTATTTTTATTCTGCTGTTTTTTCATTTACAGTTTCTTCTATATCAGAAGTTTCTTCAAGTTCTTTTTCAGTATTTATATGAATATTTTGATATTTTTGCATTCCTGTTCCAGCTGGTATTAATTTACCGATAATTACGTTTTCTTTTAGTCCTACTAAATCATCAACTTTTCCTTTTATAGCTGCTTCAGTTAATACTCTTGTTGTTTCTTGGAATGATGCTGCAGATAAGAAACTATCTGTTGCAAGTGATGCTTTTGTAATTCCTAATAATACACGCTTTCCAGTTGCTGGGCGTTTTCCTTGTTCTACTGCTTCTGCATTTTTATCTGCAAATTCATACATATCAATTAATGTTCCTGGGAACATATCTGTGTCAGCATTGTCTTCAACTCTTACTTTTTTAAGCATTTGTCTTCCAATTACTTCAACGTGTTTATCATTGATATCAACACCTTGGTTTCTATATACTTTTTGTACTTCTGTAATTAAGTATTCAAATACTCCTTCTGGTCCTTTGATTTCTAAGATTTCAGCTGGGTTTATTGAACCTTCAATTAGTGGTTGCGCAGCAACTACCATGTCTCCATCTTTTACTTTCATTTTTGAACCAAATGGTATTGTATATGTTTTTGAGTTGTCTCCTGATGTTACTATAACTTCTTTCTTTTTCTTTGTTTCTTTTATTTTTACTTTTCCATCTATTTCTGAAATTATTGCAAGTCCCTTTGGTTTTCTAGCTTCGAATAATTCTTCAACCCTAGGTAAACCTTGAGTAATATCTGCTACACCTGCAACACCACCAGAGTGAATTGTTCTCATTGTAAGCTGTGTTCCTGGTTCACCAATTGATTGTGCAGCAATTATACCTACTGATTCTCCTATTGATACTAAGTTTCTTCTTGCTAATCCCATACCATAACATTTTTGGCATACACCTTGTTTTGAATGACATCCTATTACTGAACGAACTTCTAGTTTTTCTATTCCGGCGTCTACTATTTTGTCTGCTATTTCTTCTGTTATCATTGTATTTGTGTCTACTATTAGTTCATTTGTTTCTGGATTTATTACATCATTTACTGGGTATCTACCAATTAGTCTTTCTTGCATTTTTTCTATTATTTGGTTTCCATCTTTAATATCATATACTATTATTCCTTCATCTGTTCCACAATCATGTTCTCTAACTATTATGTCTTGTGATACATCAACTAATCTTCTTGTTAAATATCCTGAATCGGCTGTTCTTAAAGCTGTATCTGATAGTCCTTTACGAGCTCCATGGGCTGAAATAAAGTATTCCAAAGCATCTAGACCTTCTGCAAATGATGATCTAATTGGTATTTCTACTGCTTTACCTGTTGTACTTGCCATAAGTCCACGGATACCAGCAATTTGTCTTAATTGGTTCATGTTACCACGGGCTCCAGATTTAACCATCATGTATATTGGGTTTAATTCATCGAAGTTTTCTTCCATTGCATTACTTACTTTTTTAGTTGTTTCTTCCCAAACATTGATTACAGCATTATATCTTTCTTCGTTTGTTATTAAACCACGAGCATATTGTTTTCTAATAGTTGCTACTCTTTCATCTGCTTCTGCTAATAATTCTTTTTTTGCTGGTGGTACTTTTACATCATCCATAGAGAATGTAATACCAGCAAGTGTTGAATATTTAAATCCAAGAGCTTTTATGTAGTCTATTACTTCTGCTGATTCTGTTAGTCCATGTATTCTTATTACTTTTTCAATTATTTGTCCCATTGATTTTTTCATTACTGGGAAACTAATTTCGTATTGGAATGGGTCTTCATTTCTATCTATAAATCCTAAATCTTGTGGGATTCCTTGGTTGAAGATTATTCTTCCTACACTTGTTTCTATTTTTTTAGTTTTTATTTCTCCGTCTATTTCTTTTGATACTCTTACAAATATTTTTGCATGTATTGCAACTTCATGATTTTCGAATGCCATTATAGCTTCATCTGGATCTTTGAAGTATTTTCCTTCTCCTTTTTCTCCATCTAATACCATTGTTAAATAGTAACTTCCTAAAATCATATCTAGTCTTGGTACTGCAACTGATTTACCATCTTGTGGTTTTAATAGGTTGTTTGTTGATAACATTAAATATCTTGATTCTGCTTGTGCTTCTGGTGATAGTGGTAAATGAACTGCCATTTGGTCACCATCGAAGTCGGCATTAAATGCTTCACAAACTAATGGGTGAAGTTTTATTGCTCTTCCTTCTACTAATACTGGCTCGAAGCTTTGAATTCCAAGTCTATGTAGTGTTGGGGCACGGTTTAACATTACTGGGTGATCTTTTATAACTTCTTCTAATATTCCCCATACTTCTGGTCTTAGTCTTTCTACCATTCTTTTTGCATTTTTAATATTTTGTGCTATTCCACGACCTACTAATTCTCTCATTACAAATGGTTTGAATAATTCTACTGCCATTTCTTTTGGTAATCCACATTGATAAATTTTTAGTTCTGGTCCTACTACGATAACAGAACGTCCTGAATAGTCAACACGTTTTCCAAGTAAGTTTTGACGGAAACGACCTTGTTTTCCTTTTAACATGTCTGATAATGATTTTAATGGTCTATTTCCAGCTCCTGTTACTGGTCTTCCTCGTCTTCCATTGTCTATTAAAGCATCTACAGATTCTTGTAACATTCTTTTTTCATTTCTTACAATTATTTCTGGTGCTCCTAATTCTAGTAGTCTTTTTAATCTATTATTTCTGTTTATTACTCTTCTATATAAGTCGTTTAAGTCTGATGTTGCAAATCTTCCACCATCTAATTGAACCATTGGTCTTAATTCTGGTGGTATAACTGGTACAACATTCATAACCATCCATTCAGGTCTGTTTCCAGATATTCTGAATGATTCTACTGTATCTAATCTTTTTACTAGTTTTACTCTTTTTTGTTCACTTGCAGTTTCTAATTCTTTTTTGATTTCTGCTGATAATTTGTTTAAGTCTATTTTTTCTAGTAATTCTCTTATTGCTTCTGCTCCCATTTTTGCTTTAAATGAACCACGACCATATTTTTCTTCTGCTTCATGATATTCTTTTTCATTTAAAACTTGGCATTTTTCTAAGTTTGTATCCCCTTTATCTACTACTATGTATGATGCAAAATATATGATTTTTTCTAGGTTTCTTGGTGATACATCTAGCATTAATGCTATTCTACTTGGGATTCCTTTAAAGTACCATATGTGTGCTACTGGTGCTGCAAGTTCAATATGTCCCATTCTTTCACGTCTTACTTTTGATTTTGTGACTTCTACACCACATCTATCACATACAATTCCTTTATATCTAACTCTTTTATATTTTCCACAGTGGCATTCCCAGTCTTTTGTTGGCCCAAATATTCTTTCACAGAATAGACCATCTTTTTCTGGTTTTAATGTTCTATAGTTAATAGTCTCTGGTTTTTTTACTTCTCCTTTTGACCATTCCCTGATTTTTTCATCTGATGCCACACCTATTTTTAATTTATTAAAAATATCTAATTCGTCCACTTATTTTCCTCCTATGTCGCAAAAGAAATACCTTTAATTAGCATTTCTTTTGCTAACTTTATTTTTTATAAAATCTCATCATCTTCATCATCTAGGGCTTCAAATAGTTCATCACTATCTTCTTCTGGTAATGCTTCATCTTCTAGTAATGTATCATCTTCAGTTTCTTCACTGTATCCATCTAAGTCGCCTTCTTCTATTACATGTTCTTCAGATAATACTTTTTTATCTTTTTCTGGATCATATTCAATTCCTTCTTCAACATTTTCTTTTAGTTCTAATTCTTTGTTGTCTTCTGAATATAAACGAACATCTAATCCTAATGATTGTAGTTCTTTTACTAGTACTTTGAAGCTTTCTGGAACTCCTGGTTCTGGTATATTTTCACCTTTTACTATTGCTTCATATGTTTTTACACGTCCTACAACATCATCTGATTTTACAGTTAACATTTCTTGTAGTGTGTATGCAGCACCATATGCCTCTAATGCCCAAACTTCCATTTCTCCAAAACGTTGTCCACCAAATTGTGCTTTTCCTCCTAGTGGTTGTTGTGTTACTAATGAGTATGGTCCTGTTGAACGAGCATGGATCTTATCATCTACTAAGTGATGTAGTTTTAACATATACATTACACCAACTGTAATTGGTTTATCAAATGGATCTCCAGTTCTTCCATCATAAAGAATTGTTTTTCCATCTTCACTCATTCCTGCTTGTGCTAGTAATTCTCTTACATCTTCCTCTGTTGCTCCGTCAAATACTGGTGTTGATACTTTCCAGCCTAATGCTTTTGCAGCTCCACCTAAGTGAACTTCTAGAACTTGACCTAAGTTCATACGTGATGGCACACCTAATGGATTTAATAATATGTCTATTGGTGTTCCATCTGGCATAAATGGCATATCTTCTTCTGGTAATACTCTTGATATAACACCTTTATTTCCATGACGTCCTGCCATTTTATCTCCAACTGATATTTTTCTTTTTGTTGCTATGTAACATCTAATTATTTGGTTTACTCCAGGTCCTAATTCATCTGAATTTTCTCTAGTGAATATTTTTACATCTACTATTGTTCCTGCTTCTCCATGTGGTACTCTTAATGATGTATCTCTTACTTCTCTAGCTTTTTCTCCAAAGATTGCTCTTAATAATCTTTCTTCAGCTGTTAGTTCTGTTTCTCCTTTTGGTGTTACTTTTCCAACTAGGATATCTCCTGGTCTTACTTCTGCACCAATTCTTATTATTCCGTTTTCATCTAGGTCTTTTAATGAGTCATCTCCAATGTTTGGTATGTCTCTTGTTATTTCTTCTGCTCCTAGTTTTGTGTCTCTACATTCACAGTCATATTCTTCAATATGAATTGATGTAAATACATCTTCTTTTACTAGTTTTTCATTTATTAATATAGCATCTTCGTAGTTGTATCCTTCCCATGTTGAGAATGCTACTAATACGTTTTTACCAAGTGCCATTTCTCCGTTTTTTGTTGATGGTCCATCAGCGATTGCATCACCTTTTTTAACTTTTTCACCTTTTTTAACTATTGGTTTTTGGTTTATACATGTTCCACCATTTGTTCTTTTAAATTTACGTAATTTGTGTGTTACTGTTTTTCCATTTTTATATTTTACTGTAATGTAATCACCAGTAACTTTTTCGATTACTCCATCGTCTTCTGCTAGAACTAATATTCCAGAGTCTTTTGCTGCTCTATATTCTATTCCTGTTCCTACTATTGGACTTTCTGTAATCATAAGTGGCACTGCTTGACGTTGCATGTTGGCACCCATTAGCGCTCTTTTTGCATCATCATGCTCTAAGAATGGTATCATTGCTGCTGCTATTGATACTAATTGTTTTGGTGATACATCTACATATTGTACTTTATCACTGTCAACTTCTATTACTTCATTTCTAAATCTAACTCTTACGCGTGGATTTACAAATCTTCCTTCTTCATCTACTGGTTCAGAAGCTTGTGCTATTATGTAGTTATCTTCTACATCTGCACTCATATATTCTACTATATCTGTTAGTTTATGTGTTTCTGGATCTATTTTTCTATATGGTGTTTCGATAAATCCATATTCATTTATGCTTGCAAATGATGAAAGTGCTGATATAAGTCCAATGTTTGGTCCTTCTGGTGATTCGATTGGACATAGTCTACCATAGTGTGTATAGTGAACGTCACGTACTTCGAATCCTGCTCTTTCTCTTGTTAATCCACCAGGTCCTAATGCTGATATTCTTCTTTTATGTGTTAGTTCTGATAGTGGGTTTGTTTGATCCATGAATTGTGATAATTGAGAGCTTCCAAAGAATTCTCTTATTGCTGATGTTATTGGTTTTGTGTTTATTAATGTTTGTGGTGTTACAACATCTAAGTCTTGAATTGTCATTCTTTCACGAACTACTCTTTCAAGTCTTGTTAATCCAATTCTGAATTGGTTTTGTAATAATTCTCCAACACATCTAATTCTACGGTTTGCTAAGTGGTCGATATCATCTGGTTTTCCTAATCCATGTGATAGGTTAAATAGATAGTTTATTGATGCTATCATGTCTTCTGTTGTTATGTGTTTTGGAATTAATTCTTCCATTCTTTCTTCTAATGCCTTTACTAAGTCTTTTTCTTCTGTATTGTCTACTATATTTTTAAGTACATTGTAGTTTACTAATTCTTTTATATGTAATTTGCTTAAATCAACTGTTGGTAATACTTTGTGGATATTGCATGTTGCATTTCCTATTATTCTTATTGTTTTGTCTCCCATTGTTATATCTACTACATTGATTCCAGCATTTTGAATGTTTTCTGCTGTTTCTTCTGAGATTACTTCTCCTGCTTGTACTAATACTTCTCCTGTTTCGCTGTCAATTATGTCTTTTGCAGATACTTTTCCTTCTATTCTTCCAGCTAATGCTAGTTTTTGATTGAATTTGTATCTTCCTACTTTTGCTAAGTCATATCTTCTATTGTCATAGAATAATCCATTAAATAGGTTTCTTGCAGCTTCTACTGTTGGTAATTCTCCTGGTCTTAATTTTTTGTATATTTCTATTAAGGCTTCATCTTGGTCTTTTATTGTGTCTTTGTTTAATGTTGCTTTTAACATTTCTTCTTCACCAAATAGTTCTAACATTTGGCTGTCTGTTGTTAGACCAATTGCTCTTAATACTGTTGTTACAGGTACTTTTCTTGTTCTGTCAACACGCGCCCAGAATATGTCGTTTCCATCTGTTTCGTATTCTAACCATGCTCCACGCAATGGCATTACTGTTGATGTATATGTTTTCTTTCCTGTTTTTGTATCAAATTCTTCTGCATAGTAGCATCCTGGTGAACGTACTAATTGGCTTACTACAACTCTTTCTGCTCCATTGATTACAAATGTTCCACTATCTGTCATTAGTGGGAAGTCTCCTAAGTAGATTTCTTGTTCTTTGATTTCACCTGTTTCACGGTTTATTAATCTTACTTTTACGTGTAATCTTGTAGAGTATGTTGCATCTCTTTCTTTTGCTTCTTCTACTGAATATTTTGTTTTCTCTTCCATGTAATAGTCGAAAAATTCTAGAACTAAATTGCCTGAGTAGTCTTCAATTGGTGATATATCTTTTAGTACTTCTCCTAATCCTTCTTCTATGAACCAGTCATATGAGTCTTTTTGGACTTTGATTAGGTTTGGCATTTCGATATAGTCGCCAACTTTTGCGAAATCTTTACGAGAGGCTTTCTCGTATTTCACTTCTTTAATTTTCAAAAAAATCACCTCATAAAAAATTTTTAAGCAGATTGAAATTTATTTTTCTAAAAGAAGTCCTTCTTAAATATAATTTGCTTGTCTTTGGATTTTGCTTGTCTGCTCTTACAAGCTCTTTCCTTAGGGCTCCTTATATTTAATTCCTCTTCTTTTAACTTTTTAACTTATGTTTGTTTTGCAAAAATTGCTTGATTTAAATTCGTTTTTCGTATAGTTTCCCATACTATATTTTAATCTACAATATGATATCATATTTTTTCTACACATGTCAATAGTTTAGCGAGTTTTTTACAAAAAAATGTTACTGGTCAAGGGTGGGTGTTATTAATACAAAAAAATCCTTGATATATAAGCTTTAAATGAAATGACGAATGTGCATGGAAAAATTTTAGAAATTCTATGCAGTTTTATGGTAAGAGTTCACTTTTAGTGGAAAGGACCCATAAAACAATTTAGAATTTCTTAAATTTTATAATAAGCCGAGTCATGTAATGAAAAGCTTATATATCAAGGATTTCTATTGCTTTTTTTAACCCATTATCTAGCAACAAAAAATATCTTGAAGCGAACCAAAATTATTAAACTTTTTATCTAATAATTTAGGTTCACTTCAAGACATCTATTTTTACTTCTAATTATTAACTAAAAATTGCTCCAACTGCTCCAAATAGTCCCATTGATGCTAGTCCCATTATTATTCCTGCTAGTACTACTCCAGCCATTACTGCTATAATACTTTTTTTGAAATCCATATCTAATAGGCTTGCTGCTAAAGTTCCTGTCCAAGCACCTGTTCCTGGCAATGGAATACCTACAAATAGGAATAATGCCCAATATAGTCCTTTTCCTGCTTTTTCTTGTAGTTTTTTTCCACCTTTTTCACCTTTTTCTAAACAAAATGTGAAGAATTTTCCTATGTATTTTTTATTTGCTCCCCATTCTAATACCTTTCTTGCAAAGAAGAAAATTATTGGAACTGGTAGCATATTTCCTATTATGCATATTGCATATAAAGGAAGTAATTGCATTGGCTCTCCCCATAATGTGCTTAGTCCTACTGGTACTGCTCCTCTTAGTTCTATTAATGGCACCATTGAAATTAAAAATACTAATATATATTTTTTTAACATGTTTATTCTCCTTGTTTTCTTATTTTACAGGGCTCATTATACTATAAAGTTTTATAGTTGTAAAGACTATTTTATATTCAATATTTTCCTTTTGTTCATAGTTAATAGTTTATTATTAATGCAAAGAAATCCTTGATATATAAGCTTTGAATGAAATGACGAATGTGCATGGAAAAATTTTAGAAATTCTATGCAGTTTTATGGTAAGAGTTCACGATAGTGGAAAGGACCCATAAAGCAATTTAGAATTTCTTAAATTTTGTAATAAACCGAGGAATGAAATGAAAAGCTTATATATCAAGGAGTTCTTTTGAAAATTTTCTCATAACCATTATCTAGTAATTTCTTTTTGTTTTTCGGCTAGTTTCATATCAACAAGATCTTCTATTACAATTTTTATAACAGCCATAACTGGCACAGCTAAAAACATTCCTAATATTCCAAAATAAGCTCCCCCAACAGTTACAGCAAATATTACAAGTAAAGGACTTATTTTTAATGATTGTCCTATTATTTTCGGGTTTATTATGTTTGCATCTATTTGTTGCAATATTATTACAACTATAAACATCCATATTGCTTGAGATAATCCACCTGTTATTAATGTTATCAAGCCTGCTATTACTACTGCAATTATTGCTCCTATGTATGGTATCATATTAAATAATCCTATCATAAATCCTAGTAATGGAGCAAATTTTATTTTCATTATTGTCATTGCTATTGTTGTTAAAAATCCTACTACAACAGCATCTAAAAATTGACTTGCTACAAATTTGAAAAATATTTCATTTGAATTATTAAAATATTTATCTATGTTTTTATATGTTTTGTCTTTAAACATTGCTGACACAAATTTCTTTAATGATTTTATAATTTGTGTTCTTTCTGATAATATATATATTGATACAATAACTGCCACAAATATATTAAACACACTTGTTACAGCATTTATTGCTCCCATTAAATATCCTAATATATTATCTAAATTAAGATATTTTTTTAAATTAATATTTTGTACATTTGTTATTAGTTCTTGCACTATTTCTCCTTTTAGCATTGAGTCTTCTGGAAGTGCATTATATTTATGAATTGCTGTATCTACATACCATTGAAGATTATTAAATAGTTCTGTAATACTTTCTATTACAACTGGCAATATAAAGTTTATTAGTATCATTATTAATAATACAACTATTATATAAACTGTTATTATGCTTAATGTTCTTGCTTTTTTTCTTATTAATTTGCTTTTTGAACTTGTATATGCCTCTTCTGTTTTTTTACATGGTATGTAAAGCAAATATGAAATTAATATTCCTACTAAAAATGGTCCTAATATATCAAAAAATTTTCCTACTTCTCCCATTATATTTCCAAAATTATCTAATGCCTTGTATACTACTATTATAGCTACTCCTAACATAAACCAGTATATCCATTTTTTCCAATGATTTTTTATTTCGCTCATTTTATTTTTCTCCATTCTTTATTATTTTATATCTATTTCTAATTCCACTGGGCAGTGATCACTTCCTAAAATGTCGGTATCTATTCTAGCTTCTTTTATTTTGCTTTCTATGTCTTTTGATACTATAAAATAGTCTATTCTCCACCCTACATTTTTTTCTCTTGCTTTTCTCATATATGACCACCAACTATAAATATTTTCTTGTGTTGGATATAAATATCTAAAACTGTCTATAAAACCTGCTTGTAAAAGTTCTGTCATTTTATTTCTTTCTTCATCTGTAAAACCTGCACTTCTATGATTTGTTTTTGGATTTTTTAAGTCTATTTCCTCGTGTGCTACATTTAAGTCTCCACACATTATTACTGGTTTTGTTTCATTTAATTTTAATAAGTATTTTCTTATTTCATCTTCCCATATTTGTCTATATTCTAGTCTCTCTAATTCTCTTTTTGAATTTGGTGTATATATATTTACCATGTAGAATTTCTCGTATTCTAGTGTTATTACTCTTCCTTCTTTGTCATGTTCTTCTATTCCGATTCCATATGTTACATTTAGTGGTTCTTTTTTTGTGAATATTGCTGTTCCTGAATATCCTTTCTTTTCTGCGCTGTTCCAATAGCTTTTATATCCTTCAAATTCTAATTCTACTTGTCCTTTTTGACATTTTGTTTCTTGTATACAGAATATGTCTGCATTTGCTGTTTTAAAGAATTCTTTGAATCCTTTTGTTATACATGCTCGTATTCCGTTTACATTCCATGATATTAATTTCATAATTTTAATTCCTTCTTATATATTTAGATTTTTCGTGGTTTTACCTATAAACCATTGTTTCTTTGTTTTATAAGTATATCATCTTTATTTAATTTTGTGCAATATTTGTTACGATTTATTTTAGAATTTTCTATAATATCAAAAAACCAGCTTTTGGCTGGTTTTAATTTTATATTTAATTGTTTAGTTAGCAACACTTACTGGTAAGTATTTTACTCCCCATTGTAATGCTGCTGAGTGTGAGCTTACATATACATCTATTCTGTTACCTTGTATTGCTCCACCTCTATCTTGTACTGTATAAACGTGTCCACCTATATTTAATTTTGTTCCAAATGCAAATTTTGCTGGTGCAGCAACTGTTACCCCTGCTGTTGCTTTTGCGCCTGAAGCTGTTCTTCCTGTTGTTTTTCCACAACATTTTGCGCATGAGCAGTATGCTGTTATTTTATATGTTTCACCACCTATTACTGCTGTTGATGTTGTTGATACTGGTGTTCTTGTTTTTTCTGCAGATCTTGATGTTGTTTTTGTAGCCTTTTTTTGAACTTGAACTATTTTATTTTCTGGTTCTTTTACTACTACTTCTGATATTACTGTTTTTTCAATTTCTACATCATTTTGATATTTTATTTTGTATGTTATTTCTTTTAGTCCGTCTTTTCCTTCTTTTAAGACTTTGTTTGTTACATTTTCCTCTGTTCCTGTTGTGTTTCTTGTAACTGTTTCATATGGTATTGCAACTTGTTCAACTACTATTTTTTCAGTTATTGGTGAATAATTTTCTAGTAATTGATCTAGTGATGTTTTTACACCTTCTTCTGATATTTTTGATATTTGAACCTCGTTGTATGATTTGTCTGTTATTTGTATTGTTTGACCAGCTTCTATTTCAGTTTCTTGATCTGGAATTGTCTTTTGGTTTTCTTCTAGTACTATGTTGTTTTCTTCTAGTACTTCTTTAACAGTTGTTTTTCCTGTTAGCGCTGTCATTTCATATCCATTTTGTAAAATAATTTTTACATCTTTTAGATTTGTGTTTACTGCTAATACTCCGATTCCTGATATTAAAATCAAGATTATTGTTACACATATGATTTTCATTATAGAAATTGAAGCTTTTTCTTCTCTTTTCATAAAAATTAATTACCTCCTTTTTGGCAACATACTTATTATACTATTTTTTGGCTATTTTGTCAAATTTCAATGGTTTCTTACTCTTTCATATGTTTTGTGTTTTTTTATTTTTGTTATTTTATGTTGCTCTTTTCTGAAGTATAAATAATTTGTCCATTTGCAAGTTTTTCTTTTTTTACTATATTTTATTATATGCTTTTATTTCTTTTTTATTACATTTTTATTTTTAACACATTTCTGCTTTTATTTCTTTTAGTTCCTGGTCTGTTATTTTGGTAACCTCTATTACTGTTTTTTCATCAATATTTTTTCTTAGCATTTCTTTTATTAATTCATAAGTTGTCGATTTTGTTGTGTCTTTCACTGCTTCTTTCACTGCCTTCTCTTCCTTATCATCAAAATATTTTCTTAATATATCTATAAACATAGTATCATCATCCTTTCCTTTCAAATTTTCTAAAATTTCTTTTGCTTCATCTTTGCTTAATTTTTCTGACAACAAATATTTTAATATTAAATTTATGAAATATCTCTCATCTGAATCCAAGTCTTTTGTTGTTATTTCTTTTAATGTTTCCAATATTTCTTCTGGCTTGTCTAATTTTTCTAAAAGTATTGCTCTTGATAAGATACTTTCTTCTCTCATCAACTCTTCTTTTGACATTTTACTTCCATCTACTAGGTTATATTTGAATTGTAGATTTTGGCTTTTGATCTCATATTGTCTTTCTTCAAAAGTTATTGGAACTTTCCATTTTTCTCTTCCAGTGTATAAGACTATTGGTACAACTACAGGAAATATCTCTTTACTACTTTTCATTTTTTCTTTAGTTATAGCACTCTTTATTATTGCCATACTATATTCTAACATTCTAAATGGCATTGAATAATCCACTTTGGTTTGATGCTCTATTAAGAAAAATACTGGTTTATCTTTTAATTTATATATTACATCCGATTCTCTATTTTCCAATTCTGGCAATACAAATTTTCTATTGTATTTTTCTATTTCACTTTCTGATATTTTATAATCTGATTTTTTACTTATAATTTTTGCACCTTCTCTTTTATTATCCAATATTTCTTTAAAGATTTTATCATGCTTTTGTTTCTTTGGCTTTTCTATTACATATTGAGTTTCTTCTTCTCTTACTCCTAAACTTCTTTCTTGATATCTTAGGTAATCTATATATGTATATTTTTGCATGTATTTGCTCCTTTCGCATTTATATAGCCCCTATTTTATTAACACATTGCCGCTTTTATTTCTTTTAGTTCTTGATTTGATATTTTTGTAACTTTTTTTATAAATTCTTCATCTGCATTATTTTTTAGCATTTCTTTTATTAATTCATAAGTTGTTGCTTTTGCAGTATCTTTTGTATTTTCCTCTACTGCTTCTTTCACTGCCTTCTCTTCCTTATCATCAAAATATTTTCTTAATATATCTATAAACATAGTATCCTCTTCCTTTCCTTTCAAATTTTCTAAAATCTCTTTTGCTTCATCTTTGCTTAATTTTTCTGGCAACAAATATTTTAAGATTAGATTTATAAAATATCTCTCATCTGAATCCAAATTTTTTGTAGTTATTTCTTTTAAAATCTCTAATATTTCTTCTGGATTATTAGCTAGTTTTTCACTTTCATTTTACAAAAAACATAACTTGATTTCAATACCATCTCATTCAATATTTACCTATTAGTAATGTTAATGATATTTTTTTTTATTCATCTTCAATTTTTATTTTTCTAATTTTGTTGAATTTTTTTGCCCGAATCGGCTTTTGATTTAATTCTTGAATAAATTATAATTTATAAATTTTGATATTGCTAGTACTTGCAAAACTTATGCTACCTATTCTAACAAATTATTTGCATTATTGCAATATTTTTTGAATATTTTTTATTGTATATTTTATTTTGTTGTGATATTATTACTTATATTTATTAAGATAGGAGGAATTATCTATGGTTGGTTTAATTATTTTAGCTGTCTTAGTTATAATTATTGTCGCAATTATAAGCTTATACAACAATTTAGTTCAAGCTAAATTAAAAGTTGACAACGCTTGGAGTCAAATTGATGTTCAATTACAAAGAAGATTTGATTTAATTCCAAATTTTGTTGAAACTGTAAAAGGTTATATGACACATGAGAAAGAAACTTTTGAAAAAATAGCTGCACTTAGAACTTCATGGGCTAATGCAACTAGTGTTTCTGAAAAAGCTAATTTAGATGGTGAACTTTCAAACACTTTAAAAACAATTATGGCTGTTTCTGAAAGTTATCCTGAATTAAAAGCAAATCAAAATTTTGCTGATTTATCAGAAGAATTAAGAAATACTGAAAATAAAATTTCTTTTTCAAGACAATTTTATAATGATGCAGTAACTATGTATAATGCCAAATTACAACTATTCCCTTCTAACATTGTTGCTGGAATGTTCAAATTCAAGGCTCGTGACTTATTTACAGCTGAAAGCAATGAAGCTAGAAAAAATGTTAAAGTTGATTTTGGAAATAATAATTAATAATATGGAGTCTGAATTTTATGTTTGAAACTACAAAAAAGAACAAATTTGAGTCTGGCATTATTATTGGAATTTTCATGTTATTTATTACATTAATTGTTTATTACATTTGTAATGCATTGAAACTTGGGGAAATGTCAATTGTTATTGCTTTAATTTTCTCTATTGCCTCTGCGTGGGGCTCTTATTATTACAGTGATAAAATTGTTTTATCTTTAAGTAATGCTAGACCTGCAACTAAAGAAGAAGATTTGAAGTTAACAAATATATTGGATTCATTAATGGTTGCTTCTGGGCTTTCACACAAACCACGTTTATATGTTGTTGAAGATGAACAGCCAAACGCTTTTGCAACTGGAAGGAATCCTGAAAATGCAGTTATTTGTGTTACTACAGCACTTCTTGAAAAACTTGACTACTATGAATTAGAAGGTGTTATTGCTCACGAAATGAGCCATATTAAAAATTATGATATTCGCCTTAGTTTAGTTGTTTCAGTTATGGTTGGATTTATTGTTATGTTATCAGATATATTTTCTAGAACTATCTTTTGGGGTGGTTTAAAAGACAATGATTCTGATAATGATAGCAAAGCAAATGCTATTTTAATGTTAGCTCGGATTGGTTTGCTTAATTTTAGCACCAATTTTTGGTTCATTAATGCAACTTGCTTTATCAAGAAAAAGAGAATTTTTAGCTGATAGTACTGCTGTAGAATTTACTCGTAACCCAGATGGTTTAATTTCTGCTTTGCAAAAATTAGAAGCAGATGCTAATCAATTACAAACAGCAAATTCTGCTACTGCAAATATGTATATTGTTAATCCTTTTAAGAAAAATACAGCTGAAGGCAAAAGAAAATCTTCAAGTTTGTGGTCAACACACCCTAGTACAGAAGATCGTATTGAAGCTTTAAGAAATATCAAATAAAGAGCTAGTATAAACTGGCTCTTTTATTTATATTTATTATACTATTAAAAAGGAACTATATATTTTTTATTTGTAACTCCCAACTTTTAACAGTCTGTAATTTCATAACAGACTGCTAAAAAGTCGGTCCCCCCGAATTATTACTAAATAAAAAATATATAGTTCCTTTTTTAATTTTTATTCATCTTTTTCAATTACTTAATTTCTAATTTCAAAAATCCTAATTGCATTATTATATGTAATCTCTGCCACTTCTTCCACTGTCAAGCCTTTTACTTCAGCCACTTTTTCAGCCATATATTTAACATTTCTAGGGTCGTTTCTTCTTCCACGCAATGGCTCTGGAGAAAGATATGGACTATCTGTTTCAATTAACATTTTATCATTTGGGACCATTTCAATTATTTCATTTGCATTTTTGGAATTTTTAAATGTTATAGGTCCTGCAAAAGATATATAAAATCCTAGCTTCAAACCTTCTTTTACTAATTCTCTATTTAATGGACAGCAATGGAAAATGCCACATTTTTTTACATGATTGTTTTTTAATATTTCTAATGTATCCATAACTGCTTCTCTTGTGTGTATTTGTATAGGCAATTGAAATTCATTTGCTATTTTTATTTGTTCTATAAATGCTTTTTTTTGTAGCTCTTTGTTTTCCTGATTCCAGTGATAATCTAAGCCAATTTCTCCTATTGCAACTATTTTGGAATTATGCTTTACTAATTTTCTAATTTCTTCTAGTTCTTTCCACAGTTCTTCTTCAGTTTGTGGAATATCATTTGGTGAAATACCACATGTTGGGTATATATATTTATATTTTTTAGATAACTCTATTGCTTTTTTTGATGTTTCTAAACTATATCCTGCTGATACAAATTTTTCTACATTTTCGTTATGAATTTGTTCAATTAATTGTTCTCTATCTTCATTAAATTTTTCATCGTCTAAGTGTGCATGACTGTCAAAAAGTTTCATTTTTATCGTTCCCTTCTTTAAAGATTCAAAATTTGATTAAAAATGTTGTAGTTTGCATTTTTTCATACTTAACATTTCTTTATGAACTACAAATTTGGTTGGAAGAAGTCTTTTTCCAACCAAATTATTATTTTGCAAGTACAACTACATTTGCTACTGCATAATTTTTGCAATGTGATATACTTATGTCTATATTTTCGATATTTTTCAAGTCCACTCCTATTAGTTTTAGCTCAGGTCTACCTTGGTTGTTATTTAATACTTCTATGTCTTTCCAGCATATTTCATATTTATCTTCTAATTTCCATGATATTGCTTTAAATAACGCTTCCTTAGCTGCAAATCGTGCAGCATAGTGTTGATATTTTTGCTTTTTTTTGCTTTCACAATATTCAATTTCTTTTTTTGTATATACTCTTTCTAAAAACTTTTCTCCTAAATTTTCAATACTTTCCTTTACTCTTTCAATTTCTATTATATCAGTGCCACATGTTATTTTCATTTTTATTTGTCCCTTTCATTTTTATCCTAGCTTTAGGCCTGAAATAATTAACATTATGTGTATTTTATTTCTTTATAATTTATTTATACCTAGCATTATAAAATTCAATATGTTAAATATTAATGATGCCACTAGAACTACACTTATTGCTATTGTTGCAAATTTGTTTTTTTCTATGTTTAAATCTTTATATAAAATATCATATTTATTTTTTACTTGTGCAAATATTTTTTCTGTTTCAAGTGCTTCTTGAATTTTATGATTTAACATTGTTCCTGTTTCATCTTCTGTAATTTCTTGTATCCACATATTTCTTGTAAATTCAACAAACTTATTTCTTGCTTTTTTTACTTTTTTCGGGTCTTTAAATTCTTGTTCTATTTTTTTCAATTCTATTTTTTTATATAAGTTTAATATATATGTGTATAAATATTGTTTTTCATATTCATCTGGCAATATTGTATAATTATTCATATCTGCACTTGATGAAAATAGCATTACACCTTGTTTACTTAGTGCCACTTTTGCATATTTCCATTTTGACATTGTTTTTATGTTTTTGCTTTCTACATTTCTGCTATTATCTGCCGGAAATATTAGCGCATATTTTTCAAAGTTATGCTTTATTTTTTCAAATTCATTTTCATGATTCCATGCTGACTGGTCTATACATACATATGAATATGTTAAAAATCTTTCTGTGTCTATGTCTAGTTTTGAGGCTCCTAAATTTGCACCTGTTATTCCTGTTATAAATTCTCTAAATGTTTCTACATCTTCAAAACTACTTGTTTGTAAGCGTATATTGTCATATTTATCCAAATTTGTTTGTTCTTGATTTATGCTTTTAAATTTGTAATTGAAGTTTAATATATTTGCAAAATTTTGATAGTCTTCTATGCTTGTTTTCATTACTAAAAAGCCAATTCCTGTTTTAAAGCATATTACTTCTATTTTTTGCACATTAAAGAATATTCCTTTTTTCTCATCAATTTTTCCTTGTATGTCTTTTTTTAATGTGTATTCAAATATGTTGCATTCATATTTGCTAAGTATTGCTGATTGCGTTTCTATTGGTAATTCTTCTAATTTTTTTAGTTTTGTGTTTCCAAAACTAAAACTTGAGAATAAAAATTCTCTAGTTTTTGGCAAGAAATATTGGTACATTTTTAAGTCTTTTTCTTTTTGAAATATTTTTAGGTTGCATCTTTTGTCTTTTAACATTTTTAATATGTATTTTTGGTATCTGTTTTCTTTTATTATGAACGGATGTATAAAATATGTGTATTGATAGTTTGTCTTTAGTTCCACTTTTTCCACCTTCTTTAGTATATTTATATATAAAAATTAATTATGACTTTTTATTTATGACTTTAATATTTATAACTTTAATATATATTTTTATTTACAACTCCCACCTTTTAACTGTCTGTAATTTCATAACAGACAGTATAAAAGTCGGTCCCCCCGAATTGTTGTTGCATAAAAATATATATTAAAGTTTATTAAATATTATTTAAGTTTGCTTATAAAGTTAATTTATAAACAATATTTCATAATTACAATTGATTATAATAATTCATATTAATATCTTTTCCAAAATGCCATCTACCTATAAAATCAATTTTCAAATAATCATCCAAATCATAAGTTGTATCTTGAACAACTTCGCCTTTTGAATTTATAGCTCCCCATTTTCCATCTTTTTTTATTCCTGCATAGCCATATGAATTTTGTTCAGTTGCATCATCATATTTATAGTCAACTACTACTTTTCCATCTTTATCTACAAAACCATATTTTCCATCTTTTTTGCTTAAATACAATGTATTTGATGTAAATATTTCTGCTACATTTTTTTCTTCAAATTTAAAGTTATAGTATTTATTTTCATTGTTTTGTCTTAATTCTATGTAACCTTTGTCTGTGTCTAAATCAACTAAGATTCCTGTTTGTTTTGTTTCATATTCGCTGTTTATTATTTCGTTATTGTAATTGTCATCTTCTGCTATGTATAAGTCCGCTTTTTCGTTATACACTAAACTTACATATTTAAAGTCAATTTTGTTTTCTTTATTTTGATTTATTATACCATATTTTCCGTTTTGTTTTGCTATGTATATTCCTGTTTTTGTTTCTTTTAAGTCTTCATATGTTGGGTCTATTAATGTTGTTCCATCTAATTTTATTACTCCATATTTGTTTTGTTTTTTTATTATTGCACCATCTAAACTTTTTAATATTTTTGTTATTTCATCATATCCAGATGCTAATACTTCTGTTCCATCTTTTTTTACTGCAATTTGTTTTCCATCTTTTTTTACCACATATATTTCATTTTCATATATGTTTGTTATTTCATCATATTTTGGTTCTAAAACTACTTCATTTGATGTATTTACTATTCCATATTTTTCGTTTTTTACAATAAATCCATCTTTACTCTCTTTGCCTAAAGCTTGAATTTCTTGGTATTCTGGTTTTATTAGCATTTTTCCTTCTGTTGTTACTATTCCAATTTTTCCATCTTTTTCTATTTTTAAAGTTGCTTTTATTCCTGGTAATGCTGATATTTTATCATATTCGCAACCTAATAATTCTTTTCCATCAAGGTTTATTAGTCCATATTTTCCATCTTTTTTTACTTTTAGTGCCATGTCTTCATACCATAAGTTGTTGTTTTCATCTTGATTTGATATTGCTTCTATTTGGTCATATTGTGTTAGTATTTCTTCATTTTTGCTGTTTAATGCTTTTGTTTTGTATGTTCCTGTATCATAGTCTGTGTCATATGTGCATATAAATACATCTTTTTTACTATTTGGAACTACTATCATTTCTGCATATGATGGGTCTATTACATTTTCTCCTTTTGAATTTATTACTCCCCATTTGTTGTCTTTGTATGCTGAAAAATAGTCTTCGCTTGTTATTTTTCCCTGTTCTTTATCTTTTCCTAATATTCCTACTAACACTACTATTGACATTATTATTACTATTACTGCTAGTATTGTTGCAAATACTTTTTTCATATTTAATTTTGGTTCTTCATATCTTCTTCCCCTGTTCAAACTTTTCAGCTCTCCTTTTTTCTAAATTTACATACTATTATACTCATGTCATCTTTTGATACTCCATAGTTATTGTCTATTGCTTCATTTGTTATTAAGTCTGCTATTTTTTGTGTATTGCTTGTTTCTATGTCTTCTAACATATATTTTACCCATAATTCTTTGTTTTTGTATTCTACATTTGAATCTAATATTCCATCTGAACACATAAGCATTATTTCACCTTGTTCTATGTCCTTGTCAAATGATTGTACATGTGCTCCTTCTATTATTCCTGTTGGTAATGAGCTTGATTTTATCATTTGTACTCTTTTTTTATTTTTTATATATGTTGGACATGCTCCACTTTTTATAAATTCTATATTGCCTTTATATAAGTCAATTATTGCTATATCAAGTGTTGCAAATGTTTCCGTATTTTTATTTATTAAACTTGAATTTATTAAGTCTAATGATATTTTTTTGTTAAATCCTGATAGAAGTAAATTTTCTAGTAGCTTTAGTGTTTGTTTACTACTTTCTTTTGCTTGTTTTCCACTTCCCATTCCATCACTTATTGCTACTAAGTATTTTCCGTCTTTTAACCTTATATTTAATGTGCTGTCTCCTGAGGTTTCACTTTTTGTTTTTGTTTCTTTTGCCATTCCTATTGCCATTATGTATTTATCATCTGATAAGAAGTTTAGTCTTTTTCCTACACTTATTTCTTCATTAAATACTATTTTTTCTTTTAGTACTTTTGTTAGTATTTTTTCAATTATTTCTATTTTTGATAGTTCTAAATTTTCTTCTACATATATTTCTACTAAATATCTGTCTTCTTTTTTTATACTTAAATCTTGTATTTCTATTTGTTTTTGTTTTATTAGTTCTTGGATTTCTATTTTTTCTTTTTCATATTTAGTTTCTAGATTTATATCACTTTCTATTCCATTTGCCATGTCTTTTATTGCTTTTGATACTTCATCTAATTGTTTTACTATGTTTTTCTTGTTTTGTTCTATTTTCTTTTTCCATATAAAATTTGATTTGCATATTTTGTATGATGTATTTATCATTCTTACCATTTGCGTTATATTTGATTCTAAGTATGTGCTTATGTTTTTATCTTCAAATCCCACTATATAGCTGTTACAGTCTGCAAATATTTGTAGTAAGTCTTTGCTTGTCATTTCTTGCTTGTCCAACATAAATTTAAAGATTTCATCTATTATTTTTCCATCTTCTTTTGCAATATCGTCATATAACATATTGTCTTTATATGGCTCTAAATTGTTTAGCAATTCTGATATAAAACTTTCTTTGTTTTCTTCTGAATATGCATTTTTTCCTTCTGTTTCTTTTGGCTCTTCTTTATATGTTGTTGCCATGTTTTGTATTGCTTGTGATACATTGTTTAAACTTGTTGCTACTTCCTTGCTTCTGTTTAGTGCTCTTTCTGGCACTACTGGTAAAAATTTCGAGTTACCAATAAATTCTTCTAAATCTATATTAAAACTTTTTGGTATAGCTAGCAATCCTATTGATGCTATTAATATTTCTTTGAAATGTATTAATTCTACTGTATATCCATTTGATACATATGCAAGTGCTATATTCCCTAAGGCAAATCCAATTACTACTCCTATTTTTCCAAATCTATTTAATATTCCTGCTATCATTCCTGATATTGCATATGCTGCTATCATTATTGGCTCTGATGCCGTTATTACTCCTAATGTTACACCTATTGTAACTCCTGATGTTGTTCCTACTAGTATTCCATTTTTCCACCCTAATGCCATTACTATTAATATACTTAAAATATTTGTTATGCTAAATCCTAATATATTTATTCCATTTAGTCCTCCAACAGCTATTGCTAAAAGTAAACTTGCCCCAATTACCTCTTCTATTGAAAAAGCTTTGTTTTTGTGAATCTCTTTTGCTACAACTAGAGAGTTTACAAATATTTTATAAAATACTAATGCTAGTATTGATATTGTTATTGAATATAAAACATCATATATCGTAAAACCTGCTATTGCAAATTTAATTATTTGTACAAAAAGCGTTGATATAAATACATTTTTTCCTATTTTTATTTTTTCGTTTCTTTCTTTTTCATTATATCTTGGTTTTATTATGAATAATGAAACTATCATTATTAGCGCTGTTATAAGATATTCTAAAAGTCCATTTATTCCAAATTTTATTAAATTTCCAATTAATGATACTATTAGTATTCCTAATACAGGAATTGATGCTCCAATTCCTGCTCCTAAAATACTTAAACTAAATATTGAAAATTCTCCATTTAAACTTACTAATGATAATAAAAAAGATATTAAATATATTGCTACATTTTCCTTTGCAAATACATTTGAAAATATATTTATTTTATTTGTTTTTTCCTCTTTTTCTATTCCTATTGTATCTTCACTTATATTTTGAAACATCCTTACCACCTCTTTATTTTTATAGGCTTATTTTACTACTTGTCTTTTGTGGTTTTTGTCTTTTTTGGTCTGCAATTCCAAAAAAGTTTTTTGCTTTTTTTGAGCGTTTTTTTCCTTTTTCTATGCTCACTTTTTTTATTTTTATCTTTTCGATTTTTATTTTATTACATTTTAGCAAATATTGTCAAGGATACTGCGCAATTCTTATAAAAATAGGGTTACCTGATAATGGTTTTGCTAAAATTTTCAAAAGAAATCCTTGATATATAAACTTTGAATGAAATGACGAATGCGCATAGGCAAAATAAAAAGCGCTAATTATAGCGCTTTTATTTTTTTAGTTATTTTAAAATGTATTTTTTTATTAAAACAATTCCTGGAATTAATATTCCTAGTGATAATAATGCAATAATTGTCCATTCAATTATATAAGTATTTAATCCTGTTGGTGGTACTATTACAACATTTTCTGATTTTGAACTGTCTGATTCGTATGTTGTCTCATCTGTTGGTATATAATTACCTGGTATTGTTACTATAGGTGCCCCACCTGTTTTTACTATTTTTAATATTTCAGAATTATTTTCTACACTTGTTCCATCGTTTACAGTTGATAACATCTTTGTTTGAGTCACATCTTTAATGTCAACAGTGTCTCCTGGTTTTAGTTTTCCTAATTTATCTGTTTCATATGTTAAAACTATATTGTTATTTGCTTTTATATATGTTTTAACACTAGAATCTACACTCTTGTCTGTACCTTTCACTATTTCATCATTTGTTACCCAGTTTGCCTCAGTAGTACTACCAGCCTGATTGTTTTCAGAATTTTGTACTACGAAATTTTTATCAATGTAGTCTACTACCTTAACTGGTTGTAATGTAACTATATCTTTACCATTTTTTCCATAGAAATAATATTCCTTATCTAAATAGTCAATTTCACTAATATTAGTTATTTTAAATCCATATGTAATTTCTAATGTAGCTCCTTGAATTAATTCATTGTCTATTTCTATTTTTAAAGTTCCATTATTTAAATTTGATTTTGGCATAAATGTTGCATATTTTACTGTGTTTTCTAATTTTCCATCTTTAATTTTTGCATCAACTAACACATTTCCATTTGCTAATATTATTTTTGCTTCTTTTACATATTTATCTAATTGAATTTTTTGTTTTGGTCTTTCTGCTATACCAAAGTTTATATTGCTTATATCATTTGATTCAATATCTACTCCTATTTTTGGTGTGTTTGCAGTTAATATTTTATTAAAACAATTTCCATTTTTTATTTTATTTTGAGTTTCATTTGTCACATTATTTGTTTCATTATCTATTATTTTTCTAGCGTCCTCCCAGTCTATTGCTGTTGAATATCTCTTAGTATTTTCACTATCTGCTACATACCATTTTAAGTTGTTCTCTTGATCACTAAAGTTAATCTTCTCATTTGTCATTATTGTTGATTTATAATCTTGAACTGTATATGTAGTTTCACCACTCTTTTGTCCACCCCATTCAAATTGAACATAATATTTACCTGGTAAGAATCCACTTATTACATAATTTCCGTTCTCATCTGTTGTTCCTGTAGCATCTACGCTACTGCCATTCGAATCTTTAGGGTATAATTTTGCAATATTTCCATTAGCATCACGCAATATACATTTTATACCTGCAATTCCATGCTCTGTACCTTCATCATAGATACCATTACCTTTTCTTTCATTGTTATTAAGTTGTGTATTATCTTCAAATACAATACCTGTAGCTGTTCTATCATTTCCTAATTGAACTTTTAGTCCTGGTGCTTTGTCTGTATCATCTTCCCATGTTTCTGGTTTTGTAATGTCTGAATTTCCTGGTTGTGAGTCATTATCAATTCCTGCATAAATGCTATTTGTATTATCTAAAGTACCATATGAGGCTATTTCAACTATATTATCAAGTTTAACATAATCGTCTGTTCCTTCTTTTTCAACAATTTCGAAAAGATTTTCAGCTTTTACTTTGAATTCTATATATAATTTTCTTTCACTTTGAGGTAATATTTTTAAATTCTTTAAATTTAAATATTTACTCTTATATTGTGAATTATATTGTTGTTCTATAGCTCTTGCATCTTCTTCGTTTATTATTCTATCTTTATTGAAATCTGCCCTTGTTTCTTCTTCGGAAGTAAATGTCTTAATTCCTCTTATATAGTTATATATTAAATTAGCATCTGTTGAATCAACTTTTCCGTCTGCATTAACATCTCCAATTTCATATCCATTTACATAGTCTTCGTTTATAGAATTATTTATTTCATTTAAATATCCTGCAAATTCACTACTGAAGCCATTTATTATTTCAGCATCATAATTTAAAATTAATTTTGCATCATCTTCAGTAACCTTACCATCACAGCTTACGTCAGCTTTTAGTATTTGCTCTGGTGTTAGTTCAGCTAAACCTTCTATATATCTTAAGGTCATAATTGCATCTAAGAAGTCTACCTTTCCGTCTTCATTTACATCTCCTAAGCCATTTGTGTCTTCTTTTATAATTACTTCACCATCTTCATTTACGCCATTTCCTACTTTTACTAGTTCATATTTTGTATCATAATATTCGTTTAGTCCTTTTACAACTGCTGTTAAATCTGTTGATTCATTTTTCAATGATATTTCATATATAACATTTACTGATAAATCTACATCACCTTTTTTAGCTGCTCTAATATCTGAAGGGTGCATAGGTTGTGTATATGATTTACTTCCGTATTTTTTACCAAATTTTACAGTTGGATCTGATTTGTTTTCATTTCCTATGTCATTAAATCTAGTTCCATAATCATAAATATTATTATAGTTTCCAACTTGTACTCTTGCTTTATATACATCTTTTGTTAATCCTATATCTGGTTGTTCTCTTTCTTTTAGACCTAAGTTAATATTTGTGATTTCTGTTATTTCATTTTTTCTTATCTCTTCTGGTGATTTTATTACATCTAGTTTTCCATGAAGCGCTGTATATGTGTCTGCTGTTATTGAAAAATATGGATACACTCCAGAAACTGGATATTTAGCACCTTCATAGCCATATTGTGGATTGTCTCCTAGAATTAGTTTACTAACATTGTTTGCTTGACTATATTTTAGCGGTGTTTCAACTTTTCCTTGTACATTTTGTTTGTCATATGTTGCTATTGCTTTGTTTTGCTCAATTGTTGCATATGTTGCATTAAATGCTTCTCTTGTGCTTCCTTCAATTGCTTTTGATGCATTTTCTTTATCTTTATCAATAGTATCAAGACATTGATAATTCATTCCATTATATTGGAATACTATGTAATAATCTGCTAATTTATCTATCTCTACATTTTTGAATTTGTAATTTCCGTTTTCATCTGTTGTTGTATGTTGTATAAGTTCATATCCATTTTGATTATCTCCCTCTACTAAGAATACTCCTACATTGGAAACTTTTTTGTCTTTTGTATCGTTTTCTTCTCCTTGATATAATTCATTTCTTTTTGTTGTTTTTCCTTCGTCCCATGCTTTGTCTTCCCATACATAACCTGATACGTCTATGTATTTACGCTTGTTGGTTACATTCACTTTTGTTGTACTTCCTGCTTTTAGGTTTAAGTTAGAATTTATTGTTTTTGGCAAATCTTCATAACCATAATGTGGATTTACAGTTTCAATTAATTCATAGTTTCCTGGATACATTTGTTTAATACTTATTTTTCCATTGCTATCTGTTATAAGTGTTTGTTTTTCTTGAGAATATATTACTTTTCCAGATTGATCTATTCCTACATACAATCCTGCTTTTACTCCACTTTGCATTTTTAGTGTGAACCCTACATTACTTAATGGTTTTTGCGTTGTTTCATCTATTTTAATAATTTCTGTTTCACACATCATTTCTATTGGTCCAATAGATACACTTGCTTCTGTAGTATTAGGCTCTACTTTTCCTTGTCCTACTAGCAAACTTTGGTGTCCTACATTTGTTTCTAATATATATACTTCAGCAGATATTTTATCCTTAGTATTTTTAGCTTTTAAATTTAAAGTGATATTTCTTGCATTACTATTTGTATTTATTAACATATAGAAATCACTTCCTCCATTAGATGCTTCATATATGTCTCTACTCAAATTAAATTCTGTTCCATTATATCTAGCAAATTTCACATATCTATTAATATTGTTACCATCTTGGTCAATGACATTTACATCAGAATAATAAGAAGCATAAGAAACATTAAATGGTCCTACTTTTACGTATTCTTCATTATTTATTGTATAATTTTCTCTACTTAATTTATTCAAATCTGTATTATTATTTATATATGCTGTATCTGGAGTTGATTTCCATCTATTATAGTAATTTTCCGAATCATTTGTAACCCATGTTGAAGTAAAACCTCCACTTTGATTTGTTGTGAACATATTTAATCCGGCAAACCAAGCTCCCATTTCATGATATATTGCCCTTTGTTTCTCAGAATATTCATCTCTATTGCTACTATACTTAGAACCTGTATCTTCTTGGCACAATATCCACGCCATCTTTACATTATCTTTCGTGTATCTTATATCATGGTTTCCAAAAGCCCACCATTCTCCTCTTTCTCCGTCTAGAACGACATGTTTTGTAGCTTTATATAATGTTTTTTTACTAGAATTACTAGCATAACTATGAAGTGTTTGTCCATGTTGAATACAAAAAATTCCTTCTTGAAACATTCCTTTTGGATTATCTTCCATATTGTATCTTGCCTCTGCATTTAATCCCAAACTCTTCCTAACATTTATTTTAATTTCTTCTTCTTCAAAATGAACTTTCATCGCATAGGTTTTATTTATTATTCCAAACAAATTTATTAATAAAATGCTTAAACATATTATTACAATTTTTTTATTTTTTATCACTATTTTACCTCCTTTCTTCTTTATTTAAAACCTTTACTTTAATTTCATAAATTCCTATTCCTATTGTTATTATTAAAGCTAAAATCATTGTTATATATAGTAAAACTTTTCCTGTTTTTATACTAATAATTAATTCAGCCTGGCTCATATCGTTTTCGCCTTTTACTTTATTTCCTGGTGTAGAATTTATATCCGTTATACCTTTCTCATTATAACCATCTACAATTTCAGCTACATTTGTATATGTGCCTACCTCATTTGCATTGATTTTTCTTGATACTTTTAATGTTAATTCTTTTGTTTGTCCAACTGGAATTTTTTCATTAGCTAAACTTGAATTATATAAATCATTTCCTTGCTTATTCCATCCACTATTTTCATTTGATGAAAATGCGAAACCATCTGGTAAATAATCTGCAACTTTTTTTACATAGCCTTCTATTTCTCCTACATTGCTTAGAACTATTTTATATTCAACAATAATATTGACATTTGACAGTTTCTTAGAATCTAATTCCACCTTAGCAAGTTGAGCTTTATCATAACTATATACACTACTTCCTTTTGATGTTTGAACTATTACTTTATTTATATATTTATCTAGTTTTAAATCAAATTTTTCTGCTTCTACTAATCCCATATTAATATTTCCTATACTTCTGTCAGAAACTTTAATTGTATCAGTAACTGCATAATATTTTTCTAATTCTCCAAGTGATATTTTTTTAGCTATAACTTTTGAACTTCTATTGCTTGGGACACCTTCTTTTTGATAATTAGTTAATGTATATTTTGATGAGTCATATTCAAAAACGACTAAATATTCTCCTTTAGATATATTAGATAATGTATATTCACCATTACTATTTGTTACTGCCTGAATAGTATTACCTGATTTATCTGTTGCATAATCATTTGTTGTTAAATTAAGTAACATTGCTTTAATTCCTTGAAGTGTAGTTTCATTGTCACCCATTTCTCCATCTCTATTTTTATCTACCCAAACTTTTCCACTTATTTCGTATTTACTTTCTTCATTGTTTCCGTTATTATTTCCATTATTGTTTCCAGAATTATTCTTGTTTCTAAATTCTATTGTATGAGATACTTCATTAGTTTCAAATTCAGTCCCATTAACAGAAACCATTGTAGCTTTATTAGTTATTTTCCTATTTTCATTATGTTCAGCATAATTTACAACTGTTTTTATTTCTACTGTAGTTGTTTCTCCTGGTTTGGAATTTATAACTGCAAATACTTGATTTGTATCTGCTGTATCTTCTTGTTTGTATTTCTCATTATTTACCAAAATTTCTAATACATTTAATTCATTTGGTATATTATCTTTAATACTTATCGGATAAGTTTTTCCAACATATGCATCTGGATCATTGTTATTAATAATTTCTATTCTGTAATCTATTTCATCTCCCGGTTTTACATATTCATTTTCTTTATTTGCACTCATTTTTATTTCAAAATTATTTGTACAATAAACAGTTAATTCTTCCGTTTTCCCAATTCTAAATGTTTCATCGCCTTGCTTAATATCTGCAGATATTGATAAAACTTCGCTTTTCTTTACATTTTCCAATTTAACTTCTAGTATTATTCCAATTTTGCTTTTTGCAGGTAAATCTGGTAAATTGATTACTTTATCATTAGAGAATAGTTTACCAGCAAATCCAGTAGTATCATCTATTAATCCTTGAGATGTAATTTTAGCATAATCTGGTAAATTCCAATTTAATGTTAAATTCTTCTGTTCTTCGTCTGTTTTATTTTCTATATATAATTTGTATTGAATTACATCTCCTTCTCTAAATGATTTTATATCTGATATACATTTTATTTCTCCTACTATGCTCGCTGGAATTGCCTTATTGCTACATTCCTCAGTTTTTATTGTTAAACCATTGTACTCTATTTGTGCCTTTGCAATAATATTTATCTCTGAAGAAATATCGTCATTTATTCTAACAGTAAATGAAACAACTTTACTTTCTCCTGCATTTATTGCTTCAATTGTTTTCTCATTACTTTCGTTGTTTTTTATTTTAGTATTTTCAGGGACACTCATTATAGCTTTAACATTTTTAGCTGTCTCAGTTCCAACATTTTCTAATGTTATTTCATAATTAATTTCTTCTCCTGCTTTTAAAATATCACCATTATTTACAGCTTGATTGTTAACATTTGCCGAAATTTTTGCTTCTATAACTGGCCCTCTTCCAGAATTTATATTTATAGTTGTAGCTTTGGCACTACCTAATTCTTGTGTATCTTCTTTAGTGTATAAAATATTATATCCATGGAAAGCCTGTTGATTATATTTTAGGTTTCCTGGTATTTCTTCTTGATATTTTAATGTTATAATATCGTCTTTATTTAATTCATTAATTGTTACTAAATATTTTCTTGGATTTTTTATGCTTGATAAATCATTTGTCCATTGATTATTTTTATCACTTAAATCATTACTTGGGTTTGAGTTTTCAGTATAATATATTTGTATGTTTTTATTTTCATTTTCTAATACAGATATTTCACTACTTAATGTTATTCCCAAATTGTTTTCTTTCTCTTCATCACCAATCATAACTTTTCCATCTGTTGCAAAATTTCCAATTACTGAAACATTTTTTATTTTTGAATCGTAATTACTAATAATTTGCGATTCTACATTTATTGTCTTTTTCTTATCTCCTCTTGAAATTTCTTTACTTACAATTTCATCTTCTCCTATTGTTTCAATTCCAAGTTCACTTATCTTGTTTACAGTAATTATTTCTTTTGGTGAGATTATATCTATTTCTTGTGTTATTTCTCCGTTTTCATTAGCATATCCATTTGCCTGTTCATTTGTATAAATAAGTTTTATAGTATCTTTTTTATTAGTCATTTTTTTATTTAAAGTGATATTTGCATTAACTACAATTTTTGTTCCATCAATTGCCTTTTCTTTATATTCTAATTGTTCGCCATTTAGTTGCAAGAAAATATATTTTCTACCATTTTCTTCTGAATTATATGCTTTAACAATTTCAAATTCGTCTCCATATAATTTACTTATATTATTAATTTCTATATCTTCAATATCTTTTGGCAATTCTAGTTTTACTGTTGGATTTTTATATAAATCTTGAGTGTTATTACTTGATTCAAGTGTTACCCCTATTTCAATATTTTCATTTTTAGACATTGTTGTCCAATTTGTTTTATTAATTTCAAGTTTTGCTTGTGTTGTTGTCTCCTTTAGTTCATTACTACTTTTAAATTCACTTTCATTAATTGTAATTTTTTCTTCTATAACATTCCAATTTTTTATTTGTTCTCTACTTAATCCTGTATCACTTTGGATTGCTTTACTATTTCGTATTTTTAATTCTCCAGCATTTATTGGTTTTGTTATACTCATTTCTATTTTCTTTACATTTTCGTACTCTATTTTTATATTTCCGTTCTCATCTGCCTCTGTATCCTTGTTTAATGTTGTTATTTCCTCATTTTCATCTTTTTTTATTTGTATTTCAAAGTCTTCACCTAATATATTTATTAAATTATCTTTATTTAATAGAGTCTGTTTATAATATGTTTTTTCGTTTGATTCTTCTTTTATATGAATTCCTTCTATATTTTTCGCATCAGAAATTTCTAAATTGTAATTTTGCATATATCCGGTCTCATTCTTTTTTTCATATAAATTACCCTTATATATGTTACTTTTATAATTTTCTATATAGGATATATTACTTCCAATATATTCTTGTAAATTTACATTTTTAGAATCTGCAAATCCACTTTCGTCTTGATCTTCTAATTTATAACTTACACGAGTATTTAATTCTATTGTTTGCTCTACTCTATCTAGTTTTGAATATTTATATATTATTTTATATGTTGTATTTTCTTGTTCTTGTGAATTTATTTCTATTTTTTGACTGTCTTGATTAATTACATATTTGCTCTCATCTATTTTTTCCCCATTTTTTAATATTGTTACTGAGTTAGGAATTTCTTCTTGCATTTCAGGTATATTTATTTCAACCTTTTGGCTTTCTTGTTTTGCTTGTGTCTTTTTTTCTGTTAATTCAATTTTTTGTTGCAAAATTGTTGAATCTTCTGTAACGAAATATTTTTCAATTTCCTGTTTCATTTCTATATTATTTTCTTCTTTTTCTCCTGCAAAACTTTGTATCATGCCTGATAATACAGTATTGATTTTTTTGCTATCTATTCCCAAAACTATTATACTTATAAGAAGTATTGCTATTATGCCTATTAACATTTTTATTTGTATAGTTTTTTTCATTTCTACCTCCTGACTCGACTTTATTTTATTCATATAATACATTTTTTTTTAAAGTATAGCAATGCCAATATATTACAGGTTTTTAAAATATTACAAGATGCAAAAAAATCCCTTTAGGGATATAAGTTTTTGGCTTTTTTTATATGTTTCTTTAAGTTTATTTAACATTTTTATTACATTTTTCAACATTTTTTGTTTTTTTACACCTTATTTTCCCTGTATTGCTTTATTGCGTAAATCTTCACCGCAATTAATCGAATAGAGTAGAAAAATTTTATTTAATAAAATTTTTCTACTCTATTCTCACAAGACCTCACAGGGTAAGTCGTTTAACTTTCCTCATTTACTCGCTTAATTTACTATACAGCGTAACTTTTTATTTAATTAAATTATATAATCATTTAAGAACATATTTTTTAATCAAAATTATTCCGGCCATCAATATTCCTAATGAACTTAATATTAGCACTATCCATTCAATTGTATATGTTGCTAAACCTGTTGGTGGTAATATTACTACATTTTCTGCTGATGAACTATCTTTTTCAAATGTTGCTGAGTCTGTTGGTACATAATTTCCTGGTGTTGTTGTAATCATTGATCCACCTGTTTTTGCTGTTTCAATTATTTCAGCATTATTTTCAATTAATGTTTCATCAGATGTATTTGCTAATAATTTTGATCCTGTTATATTAATTTCAAAACTATTTTCGTTTTGTCCTAGTTTTGTTGGATATAAAGCTTTGTCTGATTTGTAAACTAAAATTTTTGTAATATTTGTAACATATGCTTTTACATCATCATTAATATAATTTTGCTTTTTATCATTTGTATTTATCAAGCCATTTACATTTACTATCTCCCATGAATTATCATCATTTATAACTAATTTTCCATCTGTATAATCTACAATTTTAGTTGGTTTTAATGTAATAACTTTGCTAATATCACTTGGTTTTTCACCATATAAGTAGAATGCCTGATCATTGTAATCAACCTCACTTGTATTTTCTACTTTAAATCCATATGTAAGTTTTAGTGAAGCTCCTTGTATTATTTCGCTATCAATTTCAACTTTTATTTGTTCATTTGCACCATTTGATTTTGGAACACTAGCCATATATTTAGTGTTCTCAAATTTAGAATCTGCATTATCTCTTCTACTATCTAGTAAAACATTACCATTTGCTAATGAAAGTTTTACTTCTTTAACATATTTTGTTAATTCTAATTCTTGTTTAGCTCTTTTTGCAATACCAAAATCAATATTTATAAGTTCATTTTTATAACCATCTTTTTTAACTGCATATCCATTTTCGTCTATTTTTACGCTTCCATCATCATTTAGTTTATATTCATCTCTATTGTTAGTTGATCCTGTATTATATTCTAGATTTACTACAAAGTTAGGTGTTGTAGCTGTCATTTTTTCACTTGATTTACTGTTATTATAATCAGATTTTGTACCATTTGTTACAGTTTTATATTGTTTGTCTATTTCTTCTCTTCTTTGATAGTTGTCTACCGCATCTGAATATCTAATATCTGGATTGTTTTTATACCACTCTAAATTGTTTTCATTAGTTACATTTTCCCATCTATTTTTGTCTACTGTTGTTGATTTGTAGTCATATACATTGTGATTTTCACCGCCCCATTCATATTCTAAGTGATAATTTCCTGGTAAAAATCCAATTATTGTATATTGTCCTTGATTATCAGTTGTTGTTTCTGCATTTTTCTTGTCATATTTTCCTGTATCTTTATTATATTCATATGTTTGAACTGTGTTTCCTTCTTCATCAGCAAGACGTACTTTTACATTTGGTACAACTGTGTCTTTCCCGTCTGTGCTATTATACAAGCCATCACCTTTTCTTGTTCCATCAGATTGCTCTTCAGTATTGTCTTCAAATACTATACCATTTGCTTTTCTTTCTTCTTGTAGTTTTAGAAGAAGTCCTGGTGCTTTATCTGTATCATCTTCCCAAGTGACTTGTTTAGTTACATCTGTATTTCCTGGTTGTGCGTCAACATCAATTCCAGCATATGTATCATTATCTTTATCTTTAGTTCCATATGATGCAATTTCGACAATATTGTCTAATTTTACTTCAGTTGGATTTCTATCAGAATTATCTGTTTTGTCTAATAGTTTGTATATTTCTTCTGGTTTAACTTTTAGCTCAATATAAATCTTTCTTTCACTTTGTGGTGGTATTGTTATTCCTGTGTAAACTGAAGTATATGTATAACCGTTTTCTTCTGCTGTTGCTCTTTCACCTTTACCAGCATCATATTCTAATATTGCTTTTGCATCATCTTCTGTAATTTTCCCATCATAATTAAAATCTGCTTTTATTTTTTGATCTGATGTTAAATCTGTAAGTCCATTTACATATCTTAATACCAAAATTGCATCTAGGTAATTAATTTTACCATCACCATTTACATCTCCTAGACCATTTGCTATTGCATTATCTACGACATAGCCATTTTCAACATCATTACCAATTTTTACGAATTCGTATTTTGAATCATAATATTCATTTAATCTATTAATTACTGATGTTAAATTTGTTGATTCATTTTTTAGAGATATCTCATAAATTACATTTACAGATAATGATGTATCTCCATTTTTAGCTGCCACAACATCTGATGCATATAATCCTCTTGTATATGATTTATTTCCATATTTCAATCCAAATTTAACTGTTGGATCTGTTATATTATCTCCTGCTATGTTTTTATATCTGTCTGCATAATTATAAACATGGTTATAATTTCCCACTTGTACTCTTGCACTGTACAAGTCTTTGTTAATAGCTACATCTGGTTGTTCTCTTTCTTTTAATCCTAAGTTGATATCTGTTATTTCTGTTGTGCCATCTTGTCTTATTTGTTCTGCTGATTTTATTTTGTCAAGATTTCCACCATATGCATTTTGTGTGCTTGAATTTATTAAATATTGGTCATATACACCATTTACTGGTGGTTTATTACCTCCGTTATATCCATATTGAGGATTATCTCCTAAAATAATTGTACTCTTATTATTTCCTTCATTATATTTTAATTCAACAGAACTTGTATCATCTCCCCCAGCATATGCTTTTCCTTTTCCTATTGTTGTAAATTTATTATTAAATTTTGTTCTTTCTGCACCTTCTGCTGCCTTTGAGCCATTTGATAAGTTTGTTTCAATTTTGCTTACATTTTCATAACTCATACCATTATATTCAAATTCTATATGATAATCACTTAATTTATCTATGTCTACTTTATTAAATTTATAGCTTCCATTTGAGTCTGTTGTTGTTTTTGCAATTTCATTGCCGTTACTGTCTTTAAGTTTTACTATTATGTTTGCTAATTTTTTATCTTGTGTATCTCCTGATTCACCATGATATAGTTCATTTATGAATGTTTCTTTTCCTACTGACCATGCAATGTCTTCCCATACATGTCCAGAAAGGTTAATGTATTGTCGTTTGTTGGTTACATTTACTTTCGTTGTACTTCCTGCTTTTATGTTTAAGGTAGAATTTATTACTTTTGGTAAGTCTCCATATCCTTCATATGGATTAAAAGTTTCAATTAGTTCGTAATTACCTTTTTCCATAAAATTAATCTTAATTTGTCCGTTTTCATCTGTTCTTAATGTTACAGCATTCTCAGAATATGTTGCATTTCCATTTTTATCTATTCCAACATATTGTCCTGCTTTTGTACCATCTGTCATTTTTAATGTGAAGCCAATATTACTTAGTGGTTTTCCTGTTGTTTCATCATTTTTTTGTAGTTCGAATTTTCCTTGTAAAAGAACCTCCTTTTGAAAATTGATATAATTTGTAGAATCAAAAGTCTCCGTTCTCTTATGTAATTCATAAGTTCCCATAGCTTGTGTATTATCTTTTGTGGTTCCATGAGCTACTTCCTTTCCCTTACCAATATTTTTCTTATCACTAACCCTAATACAGTAACGTTTACAATAATTATAATAGTCAACAGTTACCTTACTTGTTTTTTTAGATTTAATACATAATCTACTATCTTTATTAATTTTCTCAACTTCATTGCTGACCTTTATATAAAATTCATATTTATCATTTGGCTTAAGAGTAAAATTTTGACTTTCTCCATTTTTATTAACAATACTTTCCGTACCCGCAATGTAATATTTTCCATCAATTGTATAAGAAATTTCTGCACTAATAATTGATGAATCAGTTACATTTGTTGTTATATAATACGGCCCAACAATATTATATTCATTATTTAAAATTGCTGTTTTAACTTGGCTTTCATCCAGCCTTATTACAATGTTTTTTATTTCCTTTGTTTGAGAACCTTGTACATCATGATGATACTGTACTTCATCAGCTCCATCATGATAATAATGACCACCATATGTACATTGATGCTCATGTGGGCTCTCACAATAGTATGTAGGAGATCCTGCTTTCATTATTGCATGTCCAGTTGCATAATCATATCCACTTACTTCATAAAATTTTCTCTTGTGTCTGTTATCTTCATAATATCCACCTACTTCTTCCCATTGTCCATTGGCATTTTTTGTATAAATTGTTCTTATATCTTTTTCAGCAAATACTTGTGTTGTCATTAATCCAATCATAAAAAGCAAAATTGCCATTGACTTAAGACCTTTTTTTAAAATCTTATTATTTCTAAAATATTTATTAATAAAAAATACTATTAGCAATACAACTATTATAATTAAAATCATTATTGTATGTTTTACAAAACCAGTTTCAATTGAAATCAATAATTCTGCCTCTGAATAATCATCTTCACCAGATTTTTTATTTCCTGGTATTGAATCTTTATCAGAAATGCCATAAGAATTTCTACATGATGTGATTTCTGCACTATTTTTTACACTTCCTGTATCATCTTCGCTAAGTTGTTTTTTTAGAATCAATGTTAATTCTTTTGATTCACCAGGTTTTATAAATTCGCTAGATAAACTCTTATTTGTTATAGTTCCATTATCATTTTTTACCCATTCACTATTTTGAGTAGTATCCATTGTATATCCACTTGGAATATAATCAGTTATTTGACTTGCATACCCCTCTATATCACCTTCATTTGTTATTTTTATTTTGTATTCAATAGTTATATTTGCATTTTTTATTTGTTTCGCTTTTATTTCAATTTTTGCAAATTGAGTATTGTCATATGTATATTCTTTACTTCCATTTGGAATATTTAAATTAATTTTGCTTATATATTTATCTAATTTCAAATCAAAAGTTCCATTTGATATAAGTCCCATATCAATGTTTGAATATCCAGAATCCGAAATTTTTAACGTATCTGTAAGTCCAACTTTCTTCTCTACGCCATTTATTGAAACTTGCTTTTCAATTGCATCAGAATTCAAGTTTTCTGAAACTCCACTCTTTTTATATGCTGTTACTCCATATTGATTAGTATCATATTCAAATAACACCCAATATTCACCATTTTCAACATTTGTAAACTTATAGTTTCCATTTGTATCTGTTTGAAATTCTTGTGCTGTACCGTCTTTTTTTTGACTCAATGTTTTTGTATTTACATTATATAATTTAACTTTAACTCCACTTAATAATTGTTCTTCTGAATCTCTTTTACCGTCCTTATTTTCATCTTTCCATACAACACCAGAAATTGTATTTTTATTTTGTGATTGATTATTTTCATTATTTTTATCGTCATTATCATCAGCTTTGTTTATATTACTATACTTTCCAACTAATGTGAATTTTGAAATATTTGATGTTACAGTTTTTATATGGTTTCCATCAACTGTTACATAATTAGATACTTCTTTTGAATCCAATACAGTACTAGTTTTTACCTTTACCGTCATCTCAATTGATTTTCCAGCTAAAATCACAACTGCTTCATTTATTTCAGGACTTTCTGCATTACTTACATGTATATCTCTTTCAATTTTTTTTGGAGTATACTCCATATTAGCTTCAGCATCTATATCATAGCATGTTTCTTCCGCATCATCATCTTTTAGATCAAACATTGTATATGAAGCCGTTATTCCCTGAACAGAAGATGTTGGTAATTTATCTTTTATATTAACATATGTTCTAATTTTTGATGGATTACTTATCTTTAGTTTATATGTAACAATTTCTCCTGCCTGCACTTTCTCTCCCTCTTTATCAGAAGTTATTTGAGCTGTTACATATTCAGGATAAGCGGTTCTTCTGTTCTCATTTGAATAATATGTTTCGTTACTATCTTTTATATTTGCTTCAAAAGACATCGTAATAGGTACTTCATTTACATTTTCATCGAAATTTTGAGCCTTAATTTTTATTAAAATGGTCCTTGTATTTCCAGCATTAACACCTGACATTGTGCCACTTTCAACACTATCCTCAAATTTTCCAAATTCTCCAGTTCCTGTACTTTCATTATCTTCATAATAGTTGGATTCCACAACATTAATTTCTTTTTGTAACTTATTTGATTTGAGCTCTATATTTTTTATATCCTCGTTGCTAGTATTCACTATATCCAAGTAATACCAAAACGAATTTTTCGCGTCTCTTCCTATATATGATCTTAAATAGACCTTCAATTTTGCTTTTATAATTTTGTTTTCTAGAATTACGCTTTTTATTTCTTTTCCACCTGATACAATAGAAATCTTATTACTTATATTTTTCTCAGTAATATTGTCATCTAATTTATTAATTACAACTTCATAAAATCCTCTTTTTGTTTCTCCTGGTTCAAGTGTTTCAGCCTCAAATGAATAATCTTTTTTACTTGTGTCTTGTTCATATGTATAATCTTCCCAGTAATATGATCCTCTATTTATTGTTGCATAAACTGTTCCTTCTGGTATTTGGGAATCTATTTTTACATTTGTCATTTTCTTATTAGATGTATTTTTTACTTCTACAACATATTTTATTATTTCAGTTTCATGTATACTATCACCATTTGATAATTTTTTGCTTCCTATTTGTGCATATGCACTTAATTCAATATTATTGCTGTCTATGTCTTTTGATGTTGAAGAATTATTATTTTTATCTTCATTCAATTCTCCATCTGCTTTTTCGTCTGTTTTCTCGTCTGTCTTTTCATCTGTTTTTCCAGAACTATCCGGCTCTTTTGTAACTGATACTATATTTACTTCAATATCATTTGCGTTTTTTTGTTCTGATACATATTTATTTCCTGATAAAACTTCATTTGCATATGCTATTTTTATTGATGCCTTTTTAGATTCTATATCATTTTTTAATATTAATTTTACTGGTATTATAACATTAATACCTTTATTTATTGAATCTCCAATATACTTCGTTTGTGTCCCTGAAAGCTCAATAATAACTGATTTTTTTCCGTTACTTCCTTCTAATATTTGAGCATTTTTTACAGATAATTCATCTGTATGTACTAATGAAACATCACCTAATACAACTTTTTCAACATCTTCTGGTAATTCTATTTGTATTTTCGGATTTCTATATAATTCATATTGAGGTGAATCTGACTGCAATGTTGCTGTAATTGTTACATCATTTGTTGCTCCATTTGTCATATTATTATTATTTATTTCAACCTCTACATTTGATGTTGATTTTTGTATTTCTTGAATAACTTCCTGAGTTCCAATTTCATCATAATGTGCATTTGGTACTTGCATTCCACTATTTGGATTATCTGTTCCATAATCATAAACAGTTTCTGACTGTTTTGTTTTTATTCTAGAGACATTAGCGCCAATATTAGCTGGAAGTGATTTTATATTTTCTATTTTTAAAGTTCCTGGTTTTTTTACAGATAATAACATAAATGAAACTTTTTTTGTATTCTCATCATATTGTATTTCCACATCATTCTCTTCTGTATCTTTATTGACTCTTTTTAAAATATCTCCAGTATCTGTAACAATAATAAGAGCTCCATCATCACCAACAATGTCTAATACATTTTGTTTATTAACTTTTGTTGATTTATAGTTAATTCCATCTAGTCCATCAATTACCTCATTATTTGAGTTTAAATATTGATTTTCTTGTATTACATTTAATTCTAAGGTTTCTACTTTACATCCAATATCAATATTAGTTTCTTCCTTATATGTTGTTTCATAATCAGTTCCATTTACTTTATTACATTTTATATATCCATCATAAATTGGTTCAATTCCAAGGCTAGCTGAAATTACAGTTTCGTTTTTTTCTTGTAAATTGAAATTAATGTCATTTTTTGCTGTATATACATTCTCTTCTTCATTATCAATATATGATTGTGCCACAATTTGTATTGATGCTTCTTTTTTCGTATCTTCTTCTTCATATGTTGCTTCATCATAGTTACAAATTATTTGACATTCATTTTTAATTTCTTTAGAATTTTCGCCTATATTTTGATTTCCAATATTAATTTGTAGTGCTCCTGTTTCCTTGTCATACACATAAGTAAATTGATTTTCATCCTTTTTAGTTTGTGCGTTATCAGAAACTACAGTTACACTTTCTGGAAATTTGTTTTTTAAAAGAGGCATATTTAGTAATATTACAGATTTTTTTAAGTTATAAGTTTGTGCATCTTCTGGATACTCCACCCCTGTTGTTAATTTAAACTTAATCAAACTACCTTTTTTATCTTGAACTTTGTAATTGCTATATTTAATTAATTCAGCTTCAGCAATTTCTTTTGGGCTTTCATTTTGAGCATTTTCTAGTATTTCACTCGCAATTACCATACTTGAGTTACTTAATAGCATCATTAATAAAACTAATATACTTATCAAGTTTTTCCCCATTTTCTTGACTTTTTCACTAATCCTTAACATGCTTTGCTACCCCTTTATTTTCTTCAAACTTTTTTTATATTTATATACTATAGATACAAAAGAAAATAAGCAATACCCATTTATTGTTTATTTTCCAAATATTACAAAAAACTCTTCTATACATTTAAGGATATAGGCTTTGCAAGTTTTTTATTTCTTTTTTTAAGTTTATTTTACATTTTTATTACATATTCATTCATAAACATTTATTTTATTCAATAATTCGTCAAAACGCTTTCTTGCGTAGTTTTTCAAAATTTGCATATTGAAAAATATCAAAACTACTGGTACAGGACTATATTAACATGGAATCGAAAAAGGAAGATTTTATTCAAATCCTCCTTTTGGTTTGTATTTCACTATTGAAATTCAGGCTGTTATTTAAAGTATTATATTATAATGCTTTTTTCTTAATTATTACTACACCAGCTCCTAATACAACTAATGCCATAATTCCAATTCCTATTGGTAATATTACATTTAAGTTTGCACCTGTACTTGGTGTTACTATTACAGTTTCTGCTGTTGAATCATCTGATTCTGTTTTTCCAGTTCCTGGTACATAGTTACCTGGAGTTGAAGGTGTTTTTGAACCACCTGTTTTTTCTATTTTTGTAATTTCCGCTTCATTATCTAATGATACTTCATCTGTGTTAGCTAGTTTTTTAGATACTGTTAAGCTTACTGATTCTGATTTTGTTGGTTCTATTTGTTTGTCTTTTAAGCTTTCTGTGTATAGTATTGTTTTGTCTCCAATTGTATTTTCTTCATTTTTGTTTGTGTTCCATACTTGTTCTGATACAATTTCTTTTATGTCATTTATTGTTTTTACTGTCCATTGTTTATTTTGTTCTGCATCAAATGCCCAGTTTTTGTCTAAGTAGTCTATTATGCCAGGTGCTGAAATTGTAATTACTTTTCCTTCTTGTTTTCCGTATTTATAGTAGTTTTCTGATAAGTAATCTAATTCACTGTTGTTTGTTGCTTTTATTTCATATTCTACTTCTACTGTTGCACCTTGGATTAATTCATTATCAAGTTCTAGTTTTATGCTTCCGTTTTTTGGTATTACATTGTTTCCTGGTTTCATGTATGTTACATTTTTTATTTCTCCTGTTAGTTTACCATTTTCAATTTTTGCATCTGCTATTACTTGACCATTTGCAAGTGTTACTTTAAATGATTTTACTGATTTTGCAAGTGATAAGTCTTGTCTTGCTCTTTCTACTATTCCAAAGTCTACATTTGATATTTTGTATACATATCTGTTACCAGCTGATGCTGTAGTTGTTGAATCATATTCTACTCCTATTCCCATTGTTGGAGTTGTTGAGTCCATTTTGTCTATTGATGTTGTTGTGTTATATCCTTGTGTTTTTAATTCTTCATCTATTTTTTGTCTTATTTCATAATTGTCTATTGCATCAGTTAGTCTGTTGTCTACATCTTTTTTATACCATTCTTTGTCGTTTTGGTTTCTTGAGCTGTCATATATTGTTCCTTTATAGTTTTGAACCGTGTATGTTTTGTCTCCCCATGTGTATGTTACTGTGTAGTCTCCTGGTATAAATCCTGATATTGTATAATCTCCGTTTTCGTTTGTTGTAGCTTCATATACTTTTCCGCTTCCAGTGTTTTCTTTTAATGTTACTTTAACATCTTGTATTCCTTTTTCGCCATTATCATATTTTCCATTTCCTTGTCTTATTTTTCCTGTCATTAATTCACCTGATGTTGCATCTAAGAATACTTTTCCTGATATTTCTCTTGCATCTGCTACTTCTAGTTTTAAGGCTGGACTTGAGTCTGTGTCATCTTGATATGTTTGTTTATCTTCTGGTGCTACATTTCCTGGATTTGAGTTTTTGTCTATTCCTGCATATATTTTTCCGTTTTCATCATATACTGAATATGAGTTTATTTCTGCTACATTGTCTAAGTTTGCTTTGTCATTTAATATATTTAGAACAGCTTCTCTGTTTAGTTTAAATTGTACATATATTGATTCTGTTTGTTGATTTTCTATTCTTGTTCCAGTGTTTACTATTGTTTTTGTGTATTTTCCATTGTTTTGTGTATTACCAGTTTGTAAGTTTCCTGTTATTTGTCCTTCTTTGCTTAATCCTGTTCCAGCTCCTACTAGTTCGTATCTGCTGTCATAATGTTCTGCTATGCTGTTTACTACAACTTTTAGATTTGAGCTTGTATTTTTCATTGAGATTTTGTATGTTACATATACTTGTAATTCTTTACTCTTATCGTTTTCATTTACATATTCATAATCCGCTTTGTAAATTGCTCTGCTATATGGTTTTGTTGTGCTATATTTGCTTCCAAATTTTACTCCAATATTAAATCCATCTCCACCATATTCGCTTGGATTGTTTGTTCTTTGTGCATATTCATATATGTGATTATATCCATTTATTGCAACATTTACATTTTGTAAGTCTTTTACTAATGCTATGTCTGGTTGTTCTCTTTCATATAACCCTAAGTTGATGTATTTTATTTCTTCTTGTCCATATGTAAAGTGAGTTCTTATGCTATATCCAGCTTCATTTGTGTTTGCTGTTATTTTGTATTGTCCATTATTTATTAATGTTGCTGTATGCTCATTTTTGTCTATATTATAATTTAATTCGTGTTTTTGATTTCCGTTTTGGTCTCTTGTTATACCTGTGTTTTCTGTTTTTCCTTCAACTACTGCGAAGTTTTGGTTAAATGCATCTCTTGTTTCTGTACTTTCTGCTGATTTTGAACCATTATCTCTGTCTATATGTGGTATTACATTTGTGTATGTTAATCCATCATACTCAAATTCAACATAGTATTTGTCTAAATCTTCAATTAATACATCTGTAAATTGATAACTTCCTCCATTTGCTGTTACTGCTTCTTTAATTGTGTTTCCTGATTTATCTTTTAATCTTACTTTTATTCCATCTAATAATATGTCTTTTGAATCATCATAATTGCTATCTGATGTATCTTTGTATAAATCATTTCTTAATGATTGTTTTCCACTTATTTTGTCTACCCATACATATCCTGATAGTTTTATATATATTTGTTTATTTGGAATTTGTAATTCAGTTGTTTTATCAACAGTTAGTGTTTTTTCAACTCCATCTTTAATTATTTCATATCCGTAATTTGGGTTTTTAGTTTCATATGCTACATATGTTCCTACTATTAGGTTTTCTACGGTAAATTCACCATTTTTATCTGTTATAAATTCTGTTGCTTGTTCTTTACTGTCTACATATGTAATTTTTCCATCTGCTGATTTACTTACATATTTTCCTGTTTCTTTATTTTGTAAGTAGAATCCAACACCTTGTAATTTTACAGTTGTGTTATCTTTATTTACTTTTATTACTTTTAAATTCCCTAATATTGATATATCATAATTAAAACTTAAATCTATATTTTGTTGTGATGTTCCCGGTCTAATTAATATTAAGTTTTGGAATCCAGATGTTTCTGATTTAAAGAACCATACATCAACTTTCTTTGTGTTTACTAAACTTCTTCCAGTTACTTTTGTTATTTTTGTTACATTTGCACTTGCTGGTATTGAAATATAGAAGTCACTTCCTGATTTTACTCCAGAGGCATTGAACCAGTTTTCTGTTGTTCCATTAAAGTTACTGTATAGTTTTTCAGATATTGAATTTCCATTTTGGTCATATATTGATATATCTGATAATGTTCCTGAGAATGTCCAATTAAATGGTCCAACTCTCATATATTGTTTTCCATCTTTGTTATAAGAAGATACTTTTATTCTACTTTTATCTGTATTGTCTTTTGCGCTTTGTCCTGCAGATATTTCATTTGCGTATCTTTCTGCACTTGATAAATCTACATATTTTCCTGGTTTATTTCTTACAAAACTTAAGTCTAATCCTGCATGATGTTGACCTACATTTTGCATCCATGTATATCCATATGTCCAAATAGCGTTTGCTACATATCCATCTGATTTTTTACCAGTTCCATTGTTTTGATTTAATATATATGCAAATATTGCATTTGATTTATTATCAATTGTTTTTCCTGTATGATCTGTTGACTTTGTTCCATCAATGCTTACTTGTGAGATTACTTTATATTTTGTTCTTTTTGATTTTAATTTTTGTCCGTGTTGCATACAATATAATTTATCATAACCTTTATATTCTTTATAACCAAGCATTACTTCGTCTCCAACTTTATAGTCATATTCTCCACGTGCTTCTACATTTGTTGTTGCTACTCCTAGCATTGCTGTCATTGCAACTATTATTCCAAATGTTGTTTTTAATAGATTTTTCATTTTCATGTTCATATACCTCCTTTCCTACATATTTTCTTTCTTATTTTTTATTTTTATTATTATAAATGCTGCTCCAGCAAGAACTGTTACTACTGCTACTGCTATACTTACATAAACGATTCCACCTGTTTTAATACTTATAATTACATCTGCTGATCCCATATCGTTTTCACCTTGTTTTTTATTTCCTGGTGTTGAGTTTGTATCACTTAATCCTAAATCATTATATGCTTCTGCGATTTCTGCTGTGTTATTTGTTCTTCCTGTATTGTTTTCTGTCATTGCTTTTGTTAATGTTAATGTTACTTCTTTTGATTCTCCTGCATTGATTACTTCATTTGCTAAACTTGCGTTATATAATGCATTTCCTGTTTGATACCAATCTTTATTTAATTCTGAACTGAATTTTAAATCATTTGGTATATAGTCTGCTATTTTTCTTGCACATCCTGGTACTTTACCAGCATTTGTTACTTTTATTTTGTATTCTACGATTACTGTTGTTCCATTTATTTTTTTAGCATCAATTTCTGCTTTTGCAACAGTTTCATTATCATATTCTTTTACTGTTGTTCCTGCTTTATTTTGAATTACTATTTTGCTTACATATTTATCTAGTTGTAAATCAAATTCTTGTAATTGTGTTAAACCTATGTTTATGTTTGAAATATTATTATTTGTAACTTCAATTATGTCTGTTGATGCCATTTGTTTTTTGTTTCCATTTAATTCTATTTCTTTCATTAATGCATTTGAATTTCTGCTTTCATCAACATTTTCTGCTCTGTATTTTGTTAATGAGTATTTTGTTTGGTCATAGTCAAATATTGCAATATATTTACCATTTCCAATATTGTTTAATATAAACATTCCGTTTTCATTTGTTGTTGCTTCTAATACATTTCCATTTTTGTCTTTTACTAAATTATTTGTTTGTGTGTTTAGTAATTGTACTTTTATTCCACTTAATGTTTTTTCATTGTCATCTTTTTTACCGTTTGAGTTTTCATCATACCAAGCAATTCCTGATATTGTTTTGCTTCCTGTAGCTACATCTGTGTTCTCTACTGTGTTGTCTTTTCCACTACCACCATTATTTCCGTTATTATTTCCGTTGCTGTTTTCATTTGCTTCAATAATGTGGTTAATTTCAGCTGTTGTTGCAATTTTTTCATTAAGTAATTCTGCATATGCGCTATTTGTAATTGCTTCAGCTTCATCTCTTGCATCTGAACGATTTACTACTGTTGTAATTTTTATTGTAACTTCTGATTTTGCTGATATATCACATGATATTGCTATATCATTTTCATTTTTTAATTTTTCAATTTCTTGATCATTAAATGTTACTTTTTCTACTGATAAGCTTGCTGGTATTTTATCTTTTATGTATAAACCTTCTACAGATTCTGTTCCGTTGTTTTTTACTTTTATAGTATATTCTATTGTATCTCCTGTTTTTACATATTGGCTTTCAGTATTTGTTGTCATTTGTAATGAAATATCTGTTGTTTTTACATCACTTGTACTATTATTTGATTTATATTCTTCATTTCCTGATTTTGCAACTACTGAGAAGTTTATATCTTTTACTTTTTTACCAATTTTTAAGTTATAGCATAATACTTTTGATTCTCCAGCTTTTAAATCTCCTATACTAACTTCTTCTTTGTTTTCAATTGTTTCAGATTTTACATTGCTAGAATCATCAGCTGTATTGTTTGTTGCGTCTGTTTCCTCGTCAACTCCTATTTGATGTAAATCGCTATCTTTTACTGTTTCTCCTGTCATACCTGTTATTAACTCAAGTCTGTCAACTGTTAATCCTTCTGGTATATTTGCTTTTACTTTTACATCATTTTGTGTTGCTTCTGATATGTTTTCAATTATCGCATAATATGCAACTGTTCCATTTTCATAAAGATCTATACTTCTATCTGTAATTCTTTTTACTGTAACTCTTAAGTTTCCTTTTGCTGATACAAGATTTGTTTCATTTGATGTTTTTGTTTCTCCATCATAATTTGTTTCTATTTTATTTGTAATATTTGTTCCTTCTTTTGTATCATTTTTAACTCTTACTTCATATTCTAGTGTTACAACTTGTCCTGATTTAAGATTTTTGATTTTTTGTTCATATTGTGTATCAGATAATTCTTCATAATATAATGTTCCTGTATATTCATAATTATCTACTGGTTTTACTAGAACTGTTCCTTCAGGTACTTTTCCTTTTACTGTTACTTCGTCTAAATCTTTACTACCAATATTTGATACTTGAATTGTGTATGTTATTACTTCTCCATTTTTTACTTTTGCATTTTGCTCTGGTGTTATTCCTGATGCTTTCATTTCTAGTTTTGTGTCAACTTTAGCTCCTACACCTGTTTGTATTTCTATTGTAGTTGCTTTTATGTTTGATTCTGTATTTGTTAATGTATTTGTATATTTAACACTATATCCTTGTCTTGCTGTTTGATTATATTCTAGGTTTGCTGGAATGCTTGTTTTATATGTTCCTTTAATACTTTCTTGTGATTCCATTTTTGATACTGTTATTAAATATTTTTTAACTTTACTTGCATCTTTTATTTCTGCTGTCCATCCATTTGATGTATTTTCTACATCATCTGTTGCATTTGCATTTTCTGTATAATAAACTTTAGCATTTTCTGAATTACTTAATGTGATTCCTTCTGCTATTTTTGCATTCATATTATTAGTATCATTATTTGTTGCAAATGTTCCTAATAATTTTACGTCTTTTATTTGACTTTCATTATTATTTACTATTTCTATTTCTGTTTGATATTGTTTTTCACTTTCACTTGATTTTATTGTTACTTGTTTTACTTCGTCTTGTCCTGCTGTTTCAATATTTAAGTCTTTAATATTGTTTATTACAGTCATATCTTTAGGAGCTACAATTTTTATTGGTTTAGAATCTGTTGCATTTTCGTCTCCATTTGTGCAGTTTAATTTTATTGTACTATCTTTTGTTGCTGATTTTTTATTTATTGTTATATCAGCATTTATTACAACTATTGTTCCTTCTACTCCTGCTTCCTTATATGCTGTTTGTTGTCCTTCTAATTCTATTGTTAAAATTCTTCCATTTATATTATAATTTTTTACTTTTAATTCTGTTTCATATACTAAATCTATACTATTAATTTTAGCACTTTCAACATCTTCTGGTAATTCTATTGTTATTGTTGGATTTTTTAACAAATTATATTTTTCACTATTAGCTTTAATTTTGGCTCTCATTTCCACATTATTTGATACAGTTGTGGATAATGTTTCTTTATTTACTTCTAATGCAACTTCTGTTTTTGCTTCTGCTAACTCTGTTTCTGCTGTTGATGTTTTTGCTGTGTTTTCACCATATTCATAATTTACATTTGTAACTATAGCTTTTGCAGATTTTACTAATTTATCATTTATGTTTGCAGATTTTATTGTTTTTAAGTGTGTAAATTCTAGATTTCCTTCTGCAACTGGTTTTGATGTTTTTATTGTTATTGTTTCTGGTTCATTTCCAGTATAGTCTAATACTATGTTTTTATCATTATCAATTGGTGTAGCACTATTTATTACTCCAATAACTTCACCTTTTTGATTTGTTACTGTTATTGTTCCATTTTCACCAAGGATTTCATCAAATGAACTTTTTGATATTGTTGTTTTGTTATAAACTGTATTTATTTGATTTGTTTCTGTATCTGTTTTTAATGCTTCTGGTTGTTCTAAAATATTTAAATAATTTGCAACGCCACTGAAATTTACTGCTACTGAAGTTTTTGTTTCCATTTGTCTGTCTAATTTTGAATTTAATTTTCCTTTATATATTGTTCCTTCAGTATTTGATGTTGTTACACTAATTATTCCGTCTTTTTCCTCATTATCTAATTTTAAATTGTTAGTTGTTTCTAAATCATTTGCATTATCATATATTCCTATTTTTTGATTTATTTTTATCTCATTACCTTCTATTTTAGCATCTTTATCATATATTAATGTTAAAACAACATTTTCTGCACCAGATTTTTTCCATAATATTAGATTTTTTTCATTTGGTTCATTTGTAAATGTAAATGTTGCTTCTTTTCCATCATATTGATAATCATAGTGTGTCATTGTATTAAAGTTTACTTTTTTTACAACTTTTGGTGATTTGCCGTCTATTTGTGGAATAGCAATTTTTGTTTCAATTTTTTTAATTGGATAGCTATTATCTTTTAATCCCATATTCATAGATATTTCTACTATTCTCTTTTCTTCACCTGACACATTTGCTATTTTATTTGTAATTATTTGTGCAGTATTTTCAATATTTTCTTGTGCAGTATTAGCAGTATATCTGTAATCAATTTCTCTTGTTGCTTTTACAGTATTTTCTTTATTACTGCTATTTTTATAAGTTCCTGACAATTGTAATTTACTTGTCGCGTTTAATAGCCCTGCATTAAATATCTCGTTTTGTACAGGTTCTATCTCAATTTCCATTTTTGCTGTTGTTCCAGCATTAATTTGATTAAGTGTTATTTTTCCTTCTTCTACTTGGTTTATGTATTCACTGTTTGAAGATTTTAATTTAAAGTTTGAATCACTTAATTCGATTGTTCCATTAAAGTATCCATCCTTTTTTACACTTAATTCTAAGTTTAATTTACCATTTACTATTTGTGCACCAAATTCTACATTTTGATTGTTTGTTGCTACATTACTTTCTGCATAACTTACAAGACCTACTCCAACATATATGAAGTTTGTCATTGTTAATGCCATTAATAGTAATATGGCTGTAATTGTTTTAAATATTTTCCCTTTCATATTTGCCTCCTTGGTTTCCAATCTATCAGTTAATATTATACCGCTTTTTTCCTCTTTTTTCAATGCTTTTAACGATTTTTTTAACTTTTTATGTAAATTCTTTTTATTTTGGCAAAATTTACTACGGAAATGACTTTTCAGTTATTTTACTTTTTTGTTACAATTTCATTATATTTTTGTAACATTTCTATAATATAAGTGCATATTATTACATAGATAAATTCTTTTTTGAATATATTTATTTAGGGGTGATTGTTTTGAGCGATTTTAATTTTGATGAAAATACTGTTAATAAATTAAAAGATATGATGAATAAAGGTGAACTTTCTGATGTGATTTCTCAAATTCCGCCTGAAATGATTCAAAATTTCTCTTCTATTCTTAATAATTCTAATTCTTCAAATAAATCTTCTAGTAATTCTGATAGTGCTTCTTCTGGAAGCAATTCTAGTGATACTGTCAGTTCTAGTCGGAAGTAACACTAATAATAGTAGTAATTCTTTTAATTTTAATAATATTGATATTAACACTATTATGAAAATGAAGTCTGTAATGGAAAAAATGAATTCTTCTAATGACCCTAGAAATAATTTGCTACATTCTCTAAAACCTTATTTGCGCGAAAGTAAGCAAGATAAGTTAGACCAATATGCCAATTTGATGAATATAGCAAAAATTGCTGAAATTTTTAAAAATGAGAAAAAGGAGAATAAATAATGGGTAATTTTCCTTTTTTTGGATTTCCATACAGCAGATATTATTATAATAATTATTGTAGTACATATCCACATTTTTATAAGCAAAATAACACTAACAGTACGAGTTTTAAAACAGATGATTTAAATGTTAAATCTTTAAAAAATGTTGATAATACTGATAATTCTACCTGTGAGAAAATTTCTAAAGATAGAAAAATATCATCTAATATAGATGAACCTATTTTTGAAATATTAGGTATTAGTCTATATTTAGATGATATTATTATTCTTTGTTTATTGTTTTTTCTTTATACTGAGGGTGTACAAGATGAATTACTTTTTATTGTACTTATTTTGTTGCTTTTGAGCTAATTTTATTATTCTATTATTATTTTCTCATTTGCAACACTTATGTATGCTTGTTTATGCATTGGTTCTTCATCTTGATTTATTTCTTTTACTATATTTGCTATTCTTATTTGTACTGCATTAAATAGCCCAGCTGCCACTATTGCCTGTTTATTTCCTTTTGCTCCTGCATGTGCTAAACCTCGTAATGCTCCTAATACTACTATGTTATCTGATGCAATTACTTCTGCCCCAGAGTTTACATCTCCTAGTATTACTATGCTTCCTTCTGTTTCTAGTTTTTGTCCTGAACGTAATGAGCCTTTATGAAATTTTGTTTCTGATGTTGCTATTGCTCTATCAAATGTTTTTCTTATGCTGTGTAGCCCTAATGTTTTAGGCATATCAAAATCTATATCTACATCTATTTTACTTTTTATTAATAGTTGTATTTCATCTATTTCTTTATTTTTTAAAATTTTGCCTGTAACTTTTATTGGTGTTTTTTCATCTTTGTATAATTTTTTTAATTCTGGTAGTTTCTTTTTTAGTTGCGCTATTATTTCTTCTTGTTTCGCATCTTCTTTTAGTTTTATTACTATTTCATCTTTTTTTAAATTTATACTTACTGCACTTACTCTCATTTTTACGTCCTTTCAATTTTAATTCATTATTTGTATATATGGTTTTGCTGTCATATCTTCTTCTACATTTTGCGTATTCATTCCAAAGTATTCTGCCATTATGTCTCTTACTACTTCTGCTGTGTAGTTTCCATGTCCACCATTTTCTACCATTACAACTATTGCAATTTCTGGATTTTCAAATGGTGCAAATCCTACGAACCACGCATTTACTTTGTCTCCAGCTTCTGCTGAACCTGTTTTTCCTCCTACACTAATGTTAAAGTCTTTAAATCTCACATATGCTGTACCACCAGTGTCACTAGTAACTGATTTCATTCCTTGTAATACTGCATTTAGGTTTGCTTGATTTATTGATATATCTTCTTGGTCTTCATCTTGTAATCCTAATTTGTTTTTTACAAATGCTTTCATTTCTTCTTTTGAAACTTCTGAACCATCTGCGTTTCTTATTGTTTTTATTATTGTTGGTGATATTTTTTTACCACCATTTGCAAGCATGCTTATATATCTTGCCATTTGTAATGGACTAAATTCGTTATCACCTTGTCCAATGGCTGCATTTAGTGTATTACCTGGATTCCAGTTTGGATCATCTGGATGATTTTTTGATTTTGTTTCTCTGCTTGCAAGTACTCCTGATGTTTCTCCTTTTAGTTCTATTCCAGTTTTTCCACCTAGTCCAAAGTATTTTGCTATTTGTGCTAGTTTATCTATTCCCATTCTGTCTGCTGTTTCATAGAAGAAATAGTTACATGATTTTTCTATTGCTTCTGATACATTTACATATCCATGTCCTCTGTGATAATCTGTGTAATACCAACAGTTCATTGTTATTCCATATTTTTTGTATTGTCCAACATCATTTATTTTTGTGCTTGTATTTATTACTCCTGATTCTAGTCCTGCTATTGCTGTTATCATTTTAAATGTTGAACCTGGTGCATATGAATTTTGTATTGCCTTATCTACTAATGGTTTAGCTGTATTGTCTCTATATTTAGCCCAGTTTTCATTGCTTATTCCACCTACGAAATCTTCTGGATTATAGTCTGGATAACTTGCCATTGCTAAAACTTCTCCTGAATTTACATTCATTACTACACATGCTCCAGCATTTGCATTATATACTTTTCCAAATCCTCCACTTGCTATTTTTTTTATGTTATTTTTTAAGGTTTCTTCTGTTACTTTTTGTAAGTTTGCATCTATTGTTAGCACTATGTCTGACCCTGCTATTGCCTCTTTTGAGATATATTCTGCTGTTGTTGTTCCATCAACTGCCATATCTATTTGTTTTGTTCCATTTTTTCCTTTTAAGTATTCTTCAAATACTGATTCAATACCGGTTTTTCCAATTATATCATTTTGATCATATCTATCTTTTCTTGTTTCATATTCTTCTGAACTTATTCTTGACGCATATCCTAATATGTGTGATGCTAGCGAGCCTGATGTATATGTTCTTACTGGCTCTACTACTATATTTAGTCCTGCAAAATTGTCTGAGCTTTCACTAAATTCTGCTACTGCTTCTCTTGGTATGTTTTCTGCAATTGTTACAGCTTTTGTGCTACTATAGCCTTTTTGTGATAGTTCATATCTTATTGCTATTATTTTTCTTATTTCTTCTATGTTATTTGTATTTTCTATTTTATATTTTGTTCTGAATTTTTCAAATGCCTCTTCTGCAGTTATTGATTCATTTAAGTTATTTGATTTTTTCCACTTTACTAGTGCTTCTTCACTTATTGTATATTCATATGGATTTGTTTTTATTGGGAATGAATTTACATATGAGATATTGTATTTTTCTAAGACATTTATCATGTTTAATATGTCTTTATTTAATGTTTCTGTATCTACTTTTGTTTTATACATTTGAAGTGCAAATTCCATTTTTGAACTCACTAGAGTTGTTCCTGTTTTGTCTAATATTGCACCTCTTGATGCTTCTAATGTACTTTCTCTGGTTAGCCTTGTATTTGATTGTTCCCTATATTCTGCCCCATGTATTATCTGTAGGTCAAAAAGTCTTATTATTAGAACTATTCCTATTACATATATTAGTACTGTTAATAAATTAAATCTTAAATTTATATTTGCTCTTTTATTATTTCTCATTTATTGGACTTTCCACCTACCTTTTTTAGTTTGTTTTTTAGTATTTTAGAAATATCTTGTTAATATTTTATTTCCTTTATATTCATTCTCAATATAGTATCCTGCTTTTTGAATTAAAGGATAAAGCACTATTGTTAATAACATATTAAATATTACTTCTATTGTTAGTGTTATTATAAAATTTATAATTTCTACATTTGTTGATAAAACTATATAATTTATTATGTAATTTACTGTTTCAAATATTATGGTTGCCCCCATTACCATAAACATTATTGTCATTCTGCTATCTTTTGAAAAATTTTTATCAAATACACCTGCTAAAAATCCTATTGTTCCTAGTGTTCCTGCACATATTCCTATTTTACTTTCGAATATTAAATCTAGTAATAGCCCTATTGCTATTCCATATACTGTCCCCATTGTTCTGCTTGCAAACAAACCTATAAACAATACTAATATTACAAATAAATTTGGCATTATTCCTGCAATATTAAACCATTGGAAAAAGTTTGATTGCATGTAATATATAATTAATGTTGCTATTATTAGTGCAATATTTATTATTGCTTTTCTCAATTTGTTCACTCCTTTGTTTCATACTATTTGTTTGTTATTACTAATACTGTATCTAATTTGTCGAAGTCTACTGCCGTTTCTACTATTGCATATCTATCTGTCATATTTTGTGTATTTGTAACTTTTTTTATTGTTCCTATGTGTATTCCTTTTGGATATATTCCACCTAATCCTGATGTTTCTATGCTATCTCCTTGAATCACATTTGCTTCTGTTGGTATGTACATTGCTTTTAATGCTGATTTTTCATCTAGTGTTCCTTTACATACTATACTGTCTTTTGTTGTGCTCATTGATGAACTTACTGAACTTGCTGTGTCTATTATTGTTTGTACTTTTGCTGTTGAATCTGTTACAGAAATTACATGTCCTACTAAACCTTCATTTCCTATTACTGTCATATTTTCTTCTACTCCGTCTTTTTTTCCTATGTTTATTACTATTGTTTTTGAATAATTACTTATATCTTTGTTTATGACATATCCAGGAATTGTTTTGTATTCTCCGTATTTTTCTGTTAAATTTAAATATTCTTTTAATGTTTTATTTTGTGTTTTTATATTTTCAAGTTCACGTAGTGATTGCTCAAGTTCGTTGTTTTTCTTTGTTAGTTCTTTATTTTCTTCTTTCAAGTTGTTTATATCTGTAAAAAATGTACTGTTACCACTTAGTTTGTTTTTTAAGTATGTTAACCCATTTTGAACTGGCATGATTAGGTTTGCTGCCGCATTCTCAATAAAACTTGCATTTTTTTCTCCATTTGAGAATATAACAATTAGTATTAAAATTATTATTGTTATTACAATACCTACAATTCCACTTTTTTTGTTTCTATACATCTTTTACTCCTTACTTTTTATCTTCTATTTCTTGCATTAATAAGCACTGTTTTTAATCTTTCTAAATCATCTAGTGTTTTTCCTGCTCCTCTTACTACACAGTCTAATGGTTGTTCTGCTACATATACTGGCATTCCTGTTTCTTGACTAATTAACTTGTCCAGATTTTTTATTAATGCTCCTCCACCTGCTAGCACTATTCCTTTTTCCATTATGTCTGATGCTAGTTCTGGTGGTGTTTTTTCTAGTGTTAGTTTTACTATTTCTACTATTTTGTTTATTGATTCTTTTATTGCTTCTTCTATTTGTGTTGAAGTTACTGTTACTGTTCTTGGTAATCCATTATTTAAGTCTCTTCCTCTTACTTCTACTGTGCTTTCTGTCATTAATGGCATTGCACATCCTATTTGCATTTTTATTTGTTCAGCTGTTGTTTCTCCTATAGCTAGATTCATTTCTTTTTTTATATAGTTTACTATTTCTTCATCTAGTTCGTCTCCTGCGACTCTTAATGAATGACTTACAACTATTCCTCCTAATGATATTACCGCTACTTCTGTTGTTCCTCCACCGATGTCTACTATTATGTTTCCACTTGGTTCTCCTACATCTAGAGATGCTCCTATTGCTGCTGCCATTGGTTCCTCTATTAGGTATACTTCTTTTGCTCCTGCTTGTAATACTGATTCTTCTACAGCTCTTTCTTCTACTTCTGTTATTCCGGATGGTACTCCAACTACAACTCTTGGTCTTCCTATGTTATATCTTCTTGCAACTTTGCCTATTATGTTTTTTAACATTAATTGTGTTGCTGTAAAATCTGCTATTACTCCATCTTTTAGTGGTCTTACTGCTTTTATTTGTTCTGGTGTTCTTCCGAGCATTTCTTTTGCTTCTGTTCCAGTTGCCATTATATTTCCTGTTTTTCTGTTTATTGCTACTACTGATGGTTCTTTTAGTATTATTCCTTTTCCTTTTAGTGTTACTAGAATGTTTGCTGTTCCTAAGTCTATTCCTACATCTTTTGACCCAAATGTTAATAATTTTTTTAAATTCATTTTTCTCATTCTCCTTTTGCTATGTTTTTGTTTTGTAAAAAAATATCTGTAAATATACTTGTGTAATTCATATTGCCTATTACAATATGATCTAATAGTTCTATCCCCATTATTTCTGCCGTTTTGCGTACTTTTTCTGTTATTTCAATGTCTGCATTGCTTGGTTTTGAATCACCACTTGGATGATTGTGAACTAGTATTATCTTAGGTGCTTTCATTTTTATTGGTTCATACAAAATATCTTTAATAGAAACATTAGCAAAGTTTGTTCCTCCTACTGCCACTTCTTTTATTGCTAGAATTTCATTTTTATTTGTTAATATTACTACTTTTACTTTTTCGTTTTTTTCGAATTTTAGGTCACTCATTAATATTCTTGCTATGTCATGTGGTTTTGTGATTTTTTCTTTTTTAAAGTTTGTTTTTTTGAACATTCTTATTGCTATTTCTCCAACTGCTTTTAATTGAATTGCTTTTACTTTTCCTATTCCTTTTATTTGCATTAGTTCTTCTATTGATAGTGTTTGTATAAAGTTTAAGTCTTCTTCATTTGTGTTATTTAATTTTAGTATTTTTTGTGCTATTGCTACTGATGTTTCTTCTTTTGTTCCTGTTTTTATTATTATTGCTAATAATTCTGCATTTGATAGTGCTTTTTCTCCATACATTTCTAGTTTTTCGTATGGTCTTTCTAATTCTGGTAATTCTTTTATTTTTATAGACAAAATTTCTCATTTCCTTTCTTGCTTTTTTATTTTGTCCCCCAAGAATTTTGCCCCTTATTTTTCTTATATTTTTTTGTATATGAATATTGCTAATACCATTCCGATTATGCTTGATATACTCATTTTGAACATTAGTGCAAATGTTAGTTGTACTACACTTAAATCTAATATTACTGGATCTTTTAGTCCAAAGCTTTCTCCATATGATAGCCACCATAACCAGTTTACTTTTGATGCTAATTCTCCTAATAGTCCCCCTACTACTAGTCCTGATAATATAAATATTAATAGTATCCATATGTTTTTTTCTTTTGTTGCCATTTTTATTCCTCCAAATCTTATTTTTCCTTACGGCTCTTTTATTTTTTACTTGCTATATTATATATTGATTTGCCTTTTTTTTCAAGTAAAATAGGATTATTTTTCCATTAATTTTTTATTTATTTTTTCGATTTTATAATTTTTTAAGGTGTTAAATATGTTCTATATTTCTTAGGCTATTATTTGAAAATGTTAATTCTATAATGTCTGGCGAATTTATATTTTTTTTAATTATAATTTTCTCATTATATATAAAATTTATATTTTCATCTATCCTGCAAAAGTTTGATAAGTAGAATTTTATAGCAGCTCCATGGCTTACTATTGCTATATTTTCAGGGCCATTTTCTACTATTTCTTGTATTTTCTCTTTCATTCTTTTTGAAACTTCTTCGCAACTTTCTCCATCTTTGTTTTTTAATTTTCTGTTTAGTAGCTGTTCTGTTGTATATGAATTTTTCTTATTTTCTGCCATTTTTTTTAATGTTTCTAAGTTTCCTAATTTTCTTTCATTTAATTTTGATGAAATGTTTATTTCTATGTTGTTTTCTTTTGCTATGTATTTTGCTGTTGATATTGCTCTTACATAGTTACTTGACCATAATTGCTCTATGTTTTGTAGTTGGGAAATTTTGCTTAGTTTTTCTGCCTTTTTTTCTCCTTCTACTGATAATATTATTTTTTCGTTTTTTATTTGTTCGTTTTTTTCTTCTTCATTTTTTATTTTTAGTTGTTCTGAGTGTCTTATTAAATATACCTTTTTTTCCATTATTTCTCCTTTATGTACATAAATTTGGTTGAAAATTAGGCTTTTTACCTTATAATCGTTGAGCTTTATTATAACAAAAAAAGCCACATTTAACAAGGTAGCTTTATTGCATTTTGATTTTTCAACTTTTTTCAGCCTGCAGTTACCAAAATTTGTGCATTTAAATATAATGTTATTAGTAGTATAATAAATTTAACAGTTATCTATGGAAGGAGTTTATTTATGAAATTTGAGAAATTAACTGAAAATAAAATTCGCGTAATTATTTCAAATGAAGATATACCTAAAGAAAATATAAATAATAAAAAATTTGTTAAGTTTGCTTTAGAAAATCAAGATTTTTTCACAAGAATTTTGGTTTTAGCAAAAAAAGAACTTGGTTTTGATTCGGAAGGTTCTAAGTTACTTATTGAAGCTTTTTTAATTTCTGATGAAATTCTAGTTTTTACTATTACAAAAAATTCTTCTACTGTAAAAAATAGTAGTTACGACTTTCCTAAAAAACTTGTAGCTAAAAGAATTTTTTCTTTTTCCAAAAAGCAGGCAATCTACGGTTTTAGCAGTTTTGAAGATTTTTGTGAGTTTTGTTATATGATAAATTCGATATCTACATTTGATTTTAAAAAGTTTTCTAAGAATGTAGCTTTGTACCTTTATAATAATACATATTATATGATTGTAGAAAATATAAATTTGGATTATGAAAAAAAGAATTTATTTTTTTCATCTGTTTCCGAGTTTTCTTTTTCTAGTTTTTCTAATAATTTTGAAAATAAACTTATTGAATATGGAAAACCTATTATAAAGAAAAACGCTATTACTATTGGGGCAAAATTTTGCGATAAAATTTAAAAATATTTTTTATAAATTATGATATCTACTAAAAAAAATTCAATATATATTTTCTGATTTTGTTTTAGAAATATATATTGAATTTTTTATTTTAATATACATAGTTTTGTGGATTATATGCTACCCCATTTACTCTTACTTCTAAATGTAAGTGTGGTCCTGTTGAGTTTCCTGTAGAGCCTACTGCCCCTATTGTTTGCCCTTGTGATACTGTTGCTCCTGCAGAAACATATAATGCACTACAATGTCCATAATATGTTTGTATTCCATTTGCATGTGTTATTACTATCATATTCCCATATGAGCCTTTATATCCAGCAAATGTCACTGTTCCAGATGCTGCAGCTTTTATTGGTGTTCCTGTTGATGTTGCTATATCTAATCCTGTATGTGCTGATCTTCTTATTGCGCTTCCTGCTCCAAACCTTGATGTTATTATTCCTGATACTGGTTTTATTAATGAGATTCCTATGCTTGCTTTTGCTGTTGATGTTGTTCCTGCTGTATTTACTCTTCCTGAGCTTGCATATTTTGTTGTTGTTTGTGTTTTTGTTTTTGTTTTTGCTACTGTTACCGCTTTTTTTTCTGGTTCTACATATAGTTTTGATATTGCTTCTTCTGATGTTACTAAGTCTTGTATGTCTGTTTCATATTTTTCAACTATTGAAATTTGATCTATATTTGTACTGTTCTTTTCTTTTAAGCTATTTACTACTTGTTCTGCTTCTTCAAAGTTTGATACATATAGTTTTTCTTCTTGGTTTTCTGCTATTGCATAATATCTATAATATGTTGTTCCTTCTTCTTTTATTTTGTTTAGTATTTCTTCATCGTTTGTTACTATATTTTTCTTTAATAAGCATAGTTTGTATTCTGGTAAGTTTTGTATTTGAACAAATGCTACATTTTGTTGGTCTTCATTACCTTTTTCTGCATAATTATTTATTTCATGTTGTAATTTTGCTCTGTTTTCTGTATATCCTACATGCTCTCCATTTATAGTTACGCTATATGTTGGTTTAAATAAAAATGCTATTGTTCCTATTATTAAAAATGCTGCTATTGCTGTTAATATTGTTATTTTTAGTCCTCTTCTAGTGTGTATCAATACTTTTTTAAACATGTATATTTATCTCCTTTGTATTCTTATTCATTGTAATAATATTGTAATATTGTTCTTTTTGCAAAGAGTTTGTTTGTTTGATTTCCGTATGTTTTTTTCGTTTTCTTTTATTTTCCTCCGTTTTATTCGCTTTTTCTTCCATTTTCATTTATATTTTTATAATTGACTTTGGCTGTTTAAATATGTACATTTTTAATTAATTCAAAATTAAAAGATGAAGCTTTTGTGCTTCACCTCATTTATTGTTCTAATTGTGTTTTTACGGTATTTATTTCTGTAACAGTTGCTTTTTGCGCTGGTTGATAATATCCTTTTGTTTGAGCTATTTTAAATAACTCATATTGAAAACTTTCATCATTGTTTCTAATTTGTTGAAATGTTTGTCTTAATTGCATATTTTCAGATTCTGATATTGCTGTTTGATATGCCGTTAGATCTGATTTAACACCAGATAATATATCATTTACCATTACTTTTTCATCCATTTTTATTTTCCTCCCTTATTAATTATTTAAAAAACTCATTAGTTTTTGTTTTGTGTTTAATGCATCTTGTGCTGATTTTGCAAATAATTGCTTTATTTGTGGGTCAACTGCTTGTGATGAGTATGTGTTTAATTTTTGATATACATTTTGGTGTGCTCCTATTAAATGTCTTAAATTTTGTAATTCTAATTGATTTAAATCTGCCATTTTTATCATTTCCTTTCTTTTGATTTTACTTTATTATTATTTCTCTTTTTTATTTTTTTATTCGTTATGTTTTTTAGATTAAGACATTTTCCTAAATGATTTATTAAGACATTATCATAAATGAATCATAAAATTGATTTTTTATTTTAAAATTTTATTTGACATAATTTAAAAATGATATTATAATATTTTTACTGACAAAAAAATTTGTCGAAATTTATCAGTTTTAGGAGGATGACAAAAATGGATAAGCAACAAATTGATAAAAAGGTATTTAGCAAGGACGAAGTAATGAGGATATTAAGAGCCTATATAGACTTTTTAAATCGTCAGAGATGTAGTAATGATGAATTTCATGAAATGAAAATGGGTATTTCTTCCATCTTAGATAATAAATGGATACGTGAAAAAAAAGAATTAGCACAGGAATTAAAGCTGGCAAGAAATTCTTGTAAGATTAAAAAGCAAAAATTTCTTGCAAAGCACATTATTTTAGCTCTAGGTTATCTTCGAAATGAAGATTAACTACATTTTTAAAAAGGAATTTGAGTTATAATTAACCAAAATTCCTTTTTTGTTTTTATTCTATTATTTCTAAATTTGCAAATTTAGCCATTAATCTTTTATGACCAACTTTATCAAAGTTAATGTCAACTTTTAAATCTTCACCTTCTGGTTCTACTTTGCTTATAGTTCCTTCTCCAAATTTTTTGTGGAATATACGCAATCCTGCTTTATATTTTGATAAATCTTGTGTTGTTGTTTTCTTACTTGCTAAATTATTTAAGAAGCTTTCTGCAGTTCTAAATAAAAATTGGTTATTTGTATTACCTGTTTTACTTGTTGCTGCAACTGGTTCTTTGCTTTCTGTTATTTTGTATGATTTAATATTTCCGTTATTTTTGCTTCCATATGTCCAACTGTATTTTGAGTCTTGGAACATTTCTTCTTTATTGCTTGTTTCTCCAAATGCTTCTTCATATCCGTCTAACAAGTCTTCTGGAATTTCTCCTAAAAATCTTGATACCGGATTGTAACTTGTTGATCCAAATATTGTTCTTTGTTTGCTACATGTTAAAAATAGGTGCTCTTTTGCTCTTGTTATTCCTACATAACATAGTCTTCTTTCTTCTTCTAATTCTGTTGGTTCTGATATTGATTTGTATCCTGGGAATATTCCTTCTTCCATTCCAACTAAAAATACTACTGGAAATTCAAGTCCTTTAGCACTATGTAATGTCATTAGTGTTACATATTCTTCATCATCTTCTAGGTTGTCTATGTCACTTGATAATGTTATTCCTTCTAAAAATGCACTTAGGGTGTTTTCTGCTTCTTGTTCTTCAAATTCTATTGCTACTGTTAAAAATTCATCTAAGTTTTCTATTCTGTTTTCTGCTTCTATTGTATTTTCGTTTTCTAGCGCTTTTGTATAACCTGATTTTTTTAGTGTTTGTTTTATTAATTCTGATATTGGTAGTTCTTCTTTTTTTGCTTTTAATTCTTCTATACAATTTACAAATTCTCTTGAATTTAGGTATACTCTATTTAGCCCATATTGTTCTGCATCTTTTATTATTTCATACATTGATATTCCTGTTTGTATAGATAACTGCTCTACTTTGTCTAAACTTGTTTTTCCTATTCCTCTTTTTGGTTCGTTTATTATCCTTTTTAAGCTTAGATTGTCATTTCCATTTTGAATTAGCCTTAAATATGCTATGATATCTTTTATTTCTTTTCTTTCATAGAATTTTAGACCACCTATAATTTTATATGGTATGTTTTCTCTTCTTAAAATATCTTCTATTGCTCTTGATTGTGTATTCATTCTATATAATATTGCAAAGTCTGAATATTTGTAATATTCTTCCCTTTTTAGATGCTCTATTTGTTCTACAACATATGCGCCTTCGTCATATTCGTTTTTTGCTTGATAAACTTTTGGTAAATTTCCTTCTTCATTTTGTGTCCATAATTCTTTTTTGTATTTTACTTCATTGTTTTTTATTACTGCATTTGCAGCTTTTAATATATTTCCAGTACAACGATAGTTTTGTTCTAGTTTTATTATTTTTGTTCCTGGAAAGTCTTTTTCAAAGTTCAATATGTTTGATATGTCTGCTCCTCTAAAGCTGTATATTCCTTGGTCATTGTCTCCAACTACTGTTATGTTTCCATGTTTTGATGCTAACATGGTTACTAGTGTAAATTGTGATTTGTTTGTATCTTGGTATTCATCTACTAGTACATATTTGAATTTATTTGAGTAATATTCCATTATATCTGGATTTTCTAGTAGTATTTTTATTGTATAATTTATTATGTCGTCAAAGTCTATGGCATTGTTTTCTTTTAGTCGTTTTTGATATAGTTCATATACTGTTGCTATTTTTTCTTTTCTGAAATCTCCATTTGCTCTTAATTGATATTGATCTGGTTCTAGCATTTCGTTTTTTGCATTACTTATTTCTGATAATACACTTCTGTCTGTGAACATTTTATCGTCTATTCCAAGGTCTCTTAAACATCCTTTTACTAGTGTTTTTTGGTCTGATGTGTCAAATATTATAAATGATGAGTCAAATCCTATTCTATCTATAAATCTTCTTAGTATTTTTACACATATTGAGTGAAATGTTCCCATCCAAATGTCTTTTGCTGATTCGCCTATTAGATTTGTTATTCTTTCTTTCATTTCATTTGCTGCTTTGTTTGTAAATGTTATTGCTAATATGTCCCATGGTTTAGCTCCTTCATGCTCTATTAGATATGCTATTTTATGTGTTAATACTTTTGTTTTTCCACTTCCTGCTCCTGCTATTACTAAGCATGGTCCTTGTGTTTTTGTTACGGCTTCATATTGTTTGTCATTTAGCCCTTTTAATATATCTTGCATTTTATTCTCCATTCTTTTGTTTTTGCATTTATTTTTTCTTTCAGAATTATACATTTTTCTTTTTGTAAAGTCAATATATTTTTGTTATTTTTGCGAACATTTTTTTGTAGTTATTTTTCTTGAATATTTTCCTTTATTTCTTCTTTTTCTTGCATATATTGTTTCCAAAAAGGTTTTGCTGTATCATAATTATGGACTTTATATTCTTTATCAAATTCTTGTAATTCTATTTCACTAAATTTATTTTCTTCTGCATTTAATATTTGAATTTGGTCTTTCATTTCTTTTGAATTAATATGTACCATTAAATATGGCCTTTCTGAATTAATATCTGACTTGGAGTATACAAATTTTGTTTTTATTTTATCATTTTCTATTCCTAGTTCATTAATACATGTTTCTAGCATACTTCTTGTTTCTGCCAAATGTTTTGCTTCTTCTGAAAATTTTTCAGGAAACATCTTTAAAAAAGATTGTATTTTTTCTTCTTTTGTTGCATTTGGCTTTGCATTTATTTTTTCGATTTCGTCTAAAATAGGAAGTGGAAATGTGCCTTCTTTAGTTGTTAGCCCTATACTTTTATAAATATCTCTTAATTCTTTTGAAGAAATTTCAATAACATTTTCTGGTTGTTTTTCTAATTTATGTGCATTTGAAATCCCCATTTTCCTTTTCCTTAATTCTTCATATGTTACGCCAAAATACATTGGCCTTGCTTTATACAAACTGTTTGCTAAGTCCCAGGTCGGATCTGTTATTATATTTCCTTCTTCCGTTTTTATTAGCAAAAATGCGTGACTTCCTGATGATAGTTCTTCTGATTCTATCCCCAATCTAGATAATATGTTTTTCTCTATTTTTGTAATTCCATTACATACGCTTTTTCCTTCTGAAAGTGATTTCCAAATATTTCTAACATCATATATCTCTTTTGAATATGGGTTTTTTTCATTAAAATTAAAGTCTGGAGCATATGATAGTATCTCTCCCATTTTATAATGCAAATATGCTGATTTTTGCTTCGTTGACCATTTTGGATCTATCTCAGATATTATTTGATTTATCTTTTCTTCACCTTTTAGATATTCATTTTTATTTGCTTTTTCTACTAAACTATTTGCTATTTCTACTTTTTCATTACAATTTTTTATAAATTCCGTTAAAGAATCATAATATTTTTTATTTTCATCTGCTTCCACTCTTATATATTCTAATTCTGTTGCTTTTTTTGCAACATCTATATATTCTTCAGGATTTCCTTTTATTGTTGCATCTACAGAGAGTTGTTAGTATAAACTTTTAGTAGGGAAATTTTAAGAAAAAAATTGAATAAGAGATACCAATTTGATAGAATGTTTTTA